>NZ_JBIBIJ010000007.1:149047-477324 GCF_042957465.1 Kitasatospora sp. NPDC008050 | reverse complement strand
GACGCCTACACCGGCGACGGCGGCACCATCGACCACGCCACCGTCACCATCCCCACCATCATCGGCCCCACCGCCTCCCGCAACCGCACCGGACTCGCCCCGCTGACCGCGCAGATGGTGCGCCCGGCCACCAAGTACACCCGCCAGGCGGTCTCCTACGGCTGGCGCAACACCGAGACCGACACCTTCTCCAACACCACGCTCGGCCAGCCCACCACCGGCATGCCTCTCCAGGTCGACGACCGTGGCGAGCCGAGCGCGGCGGGCAACATCGCCACGTGCACCTTCACCCGCTACGCCGAGAACCCGGCCGAAAACCTGGTGGAGACCGCCGAAACGATCGTCACCGCACAGGACTGCACCAACGCTGGCGCCACCCCCAGTGGCGCGCTGGTCTCGGACAGCAGAACGTCCTACGACGGCAACGCCTTCACCTGGGACGGCGCCGGCGGCGGCACCGCTCCGAGCAAGGGCGAGGCCACGCTGACCGAAACCGCCTCGGCGAGCAGCGGTGCGAGCGCGACCGCGTACGTGGCCACCGCCCGCAACACCTACGACTCCTACGGGCGCACGGCGACCGTCACCCGCACGCCGAACTCCACGGCACCGGACGGATCCAGCCTGGCGCAGACCACCACGACCAGCTACACCCCGGCCACGGGCGCGCTGCCCACCGGCGTCGCCACCCAGGTCCAGGTCACCGGCGGCAGTTCACCGACCTACCAGACCACGACGGTCACACTGGACCCGGCGCGCGGTGTGCCGGTGACCAAGGTCGACGCCGCGAACCTGCGCACCGACCTGACCTACGACGCGCTGGGCCGCCTCACCGCGGTCTGGCTGCCGACCCAGTCCAAGGCCGCCAACCAGGCCGCGACGATGACGTACTCCTACGCGGTCTCCAACAGCGGACCGACCGCCGTAACCGCCAACAAGCTGCTGGAGAACGGCTCCTACGCCTCCACCGTGAGCCTGTACGACGCGCTGCTGCGCCAGCGGCAGACGCAGGCCCCGGGCGAGGACAACAGCACCACGGTCAACGACACCCAGTACGACTCGCACGGCTGGACCGTACTGACCAACAACTCCTACAGCGTCAACGGCTCGCCCGCCCCCTCGCTGGTGATGTCGATCCAGAACAACCTGCCCGACACCACCGTCACCGACCACGACGCGATGGGCCGCGCGACGACCACCAACGAGGAGCACAACAGCTCGACCCCGTCCGGGATGACGACGCAGACCGCCTACACGGGCGACACGTCGACGGTCGTGCCGAAGTCCGGCGGTGTGGTGACCCGCACGGTCACCGACGCCCGCGGCCGGACCACCGAACTCGACCAGTACAGCACCGCGCCGACGATCGGCGGCTCCGCGCTGTCAGGTTGGACGGCGAGCGGGGGCAGCTCCAACGCCACCAAGTACACCTTCACTCCGGCCGGGAAGCAGGCCACCACCACCGGCCCTGACAACGCCGTCTGGACCTCGGGCTACGACCTGCTGGGGCGGCAGACCTCGGAGGTGGACCCCGACACCGGGACGTCGAAGTACGTTTTCGACGACGCCGGCAACCAGGTGTCCACCGTCGATGCCCGGGGCATCGAGCTGGACTACAGCTACGACCTGTTGGGTCGCAAGCTGACCGCGACGGACAAGAGCAACGGCAATTTCAAGTTCGGGGTGTGGAAGTACGACACCCTGCAGGCCGGCAAGCTCACCTACTCGGCGCGCTACGTACCCGGCGTCACCGGCCCGTACGTCGTGCAGTCCACCGGCTACACCGCGCTGGGCCAGTCCACCGGCACCAAGATCACACTGCCGGCCGGCGAGGCGCCGCTGCCCACCAGCTACACCACCAGCATCGCCTACTCCGCCACCACCGAGGAGCCCCTCGACCAGCGCGACCCGGGCGTTGCCGGACTGCTGACCGAGGACGTCCTCTACGGCTACGACACGCTCGGCAAGCCGACCAGCATGCAGAGCGTCAACGCCTATGTCGGACCCGTGAGTTACACCCCGCTCGGGGAGATCTCGCAGATGACCTACGGCCCCTCCAACAACCCGGCCTGGTCGACCTACAGCTACGACGACCAGACCCGCCAGGTCACCGACGTGTCCACCAGCCGCACCCAGGCACCCGGCCCGATGGTCGACGACACCTCGTACAGCTACGACCCCTCGGGTAACCCGACCTCCACCACCAGCAAGCAGTCCGAGACCGGCAGCACGGTCACCGACACCCAGTGCTACCAGTACGACGGCCTGGATCGGCTCACCCAGGCCTGGACGGCGAACTCCGCCTGCCCCTCGGCCAACACCAGCCCCACCAGCGCCACCGTGGCGAGCGAGAACGCCGCCTACTGGCAGTCCTTCAGCTACGACGCGATCGGCGACCGCACCAGCAGCACCGACCACGCCGTCAACGGCGCCACCGGTGACACCACCACCAGCTACACCAACGGCTGCACCGGCACCTGCCCGAACGGCACCCAGCCGCACACGCTGACCGGCACCAGCACCACCGGACCCGCCGGAACCAGCACCACCGCCTTCGGTTACTCCGCCTCCGGCGCGATGACCGGCCGCACCCCCACGGTCGGCACCGGCCAGGTCCTGCACTGGAACGACGAGGGCCAGTTGGACCAGATCACCCAGGGAGGCAACACCACCCAGTACCTCTACGACGCGGACGGCAACCAGCTGATCCGCCGCGACCCCGGCCAGACCACGCTCTTCGCCGGCGACACCGAGATCGTCGCCAACACCTCCGTCACCCCGAACGTCCTGGCCGGCGCGGTGCGCACCTATTCGCTGGGCGGCAAGGTCGTGGCCGAGGCCTCCAACCTGCCCGGCGGCGGCGTGGACTACGTGCTCAGCGACCCGCACGGCACCGCCACACTCACCATGGACACCACCACCCAACAGGCCACCCGCCAGCAGTACACGCCCTACGGCGAGGTCCGCGGCACCACGAGTGCCAGTTGGCCCGACCCCACCCGCGGGTTCCTCAACAAACCCGTCGACACCACCACCGGCTACACCGACGTCGGCGCCCGCAAGTACGACCCCACGCTCGGCCGCTTCATCAGCGCCGACCCGGTGCTGGAGGCCAACAACCCGGGCGAGCTCGGCGGTTACACCTACGCGGCCAGCAACCCGGTGACCAACAGCGACCCGACCGGCCTGAGCCTCTACGACCCGGACACCGGCGCGGAGGGCGGCAACGTCCAGGCCATCGAGAAGCGGGAGGCAGATATCCGGTCCGCGCCCGACTACCACGACCCGGTTCCGATCTCCGATCCCCTCCCCTACTGCGGTCCGGGCACCCACCTCAGCGGCAGCACCTGCGTCTCGGACACCCCGCCCACGACGAAGGCCCCGGCGAAGCCCAAGAAGAAGAGCTCGCCGTGGGGTTGGGCCAAGTCGCTCGTTTCGGGCGCCAAGAAGGCGATGGACACGGTGTCCGCGGCAACACCGGCACTCGACATGCTCGCCCTCGGGACCGCCGAGATTCCGGGCTTGGGTGAGATCACCGGAGCGATCGCCATCGGCGCCACCGCGATATCGGTCGCCGACGGAGCTTGGAACGTCAAGGACGACCTGCAGAACAGTAAAACCTCAGGCCTCAAACTGGGGCTGGATATCACCGGAACCGCACTGGCAGCCGCCGGATTGTCGACGGCTTCGGTCGGCCGCCTGGGCGGGAAGCTGGCGGAAACCAAATATCTGCTGGCCTCGGCCGACTTGCGGGACGCCAGTGAGTTCGCCCAACAGATGCCTCGTTCCTTCAAACGCGTGGATGAGGTCGGGAGTGCGATGAGCGCCTACGTAGCTGCGGATTCGCGGAACCTCGCCACCATGGGCTTCAACCTGATGGCGGGGACGGCCTCCGATACGATCACGGAGTTCGAAAACGGGTTCAACGTCAACTAGCCAGGCCGGGCGCCGCGTCGGGCAGCTACCCGAGGCAGCGCCGCACCAGCTGTAGTCGATGCTCCGGCCGGAACCTCTCCGGAGGTTCCGGCCGGAGCCGAACAGAGTCAAGGAGAGACCCGGTGGCGGCCTTTGAGTTCGAGACGGCGTCCCGAGCGCGTGTCCTGGTGCCGAGGTTGCTCCTTCGGCTCCTCCAGCACGCAGAGCCCGACGCCGACGCGTGTGCGGAGGTGACGCGGCGAAATCCCATTCGGCCGGAGCGACTTGCCCGGGCGCAGACCTTCGCGGCCATCTTCTGGTTCGAGGTCCTGATGGGCTGCGTCATCCTGGCGCTCGCCGTCGAGGTGAGCGTCTGGAAGTCGACGGATTCCGCCGTCGGCCGCAAGGCCGCGGACGTCGTGTTCATGGCGCTGATCGCAGGCTTTCTCTATGCGACGGCGACGTACGGGGTGATCGTCATCAGGGCCTCGCAACTACGGCACGACTATCGGGCCCAGCTCGTCCTCTCGGGCACCCGGCAGGTCACCGCGGTCAAGGGACTGCCCAGGGCCTACGATCCCTGGATCGGTGTGGTGGTCGCGGTTCCGGTCCTCGCCATCGGGATCTACCACACGCTGGCGTGATGACGGTTCCCAGCGCACAGGGCAGTGGCCACGCACCGCAGCGGGTAGGCCCCTCACCTGAGGCCGGGCAGCATGCGCGGCTCGCTCACCCTGAGCAGTCGGGCGAGGAGGAGGAACAGGACCAGCATCACCCCACCGCCCGCGGCCGGCGACGGGATCCGGTTCCACGACCGCTCGCCGGTCTGCACCCATGCGTTGAGCGTCTTCCAAGGACGTCCGGTCTCGCCCGTGCTCGCCGCCGAGCTCGACCGGATCACGCGCGAGGGCGTGTACCAGCCGCAGGTCTTCTTCGTCCGCAATCTCGGCTTCTGCGAGCCCACGGCCGCCCGTCGGATCAGCTTCGCGGACTCGCTGGACTTCGAGCGGATCCACGAACAGAGCTACCGGGCCTTCGGGTTCGAGCTGATCGAGGTCCCGGCCGCGCCGCTCAGCGAGCGGGTGACCCTCATCCGCCGGGCCCTGGCCGGGCCCGGGGCCTGACGGGGTCAGGCGCTACGCAGCAGGACGGCGGAGAGCGGGACGAAGCCGCCGCTGCCGCCGGTCGCCGGATCCTCGCCGGAGGTGCGGCGCAGCATGGCCAGGGCGATGCGCTCGCCCTGGGCCCTGGCGCGGTCGGCGAGCGGGCCCTGGTGCAGGCCGTCGATGGTGGCGCTCCAGAGCTGGACCCAGCGGCCGAAGTGGGCGGCGGTGAGCGGCTCGCGCTCGTGCAGGGCGGCGTGCGGGGCGAAGGCGTTGCGGCGGTAGGCGGCGGAGCGCAGCAGGGCGCTCTCCCAGAAGTCGGTGATCCGCGGGAGGTGGGACTCCAGGTCCATCCGGGCGATCTCGGTGAAGTGCGGCCCGATCAGCGGGTCGGCGAAGGCGGCGGCGTAGAAGCGGCGCAGCAGGAGCTCCAGGTCGGACCGGGTGGCGATGTCCGGGTGCGGCATCAGGGGCCTCCTCTCCAGCAGACGCGTGGCACCAACCGTAACTGTCAACCTTGGTTGACATCCTCCGGGCGTCAACCTATGTTGACAGCATGAGTGAGACCAACCAGCTCGCCGCGGACGCGAGCAGCCGCGACCCCGCCGTCGGCCTGCGGGCCGTCCGGGCCCTGCGCGACCTGGCCGACCGGCTGGAGGACCTCCAGGTCGGCAACGCGCGGGCGCACGGCTGGTCCTGGCAGGAGATCGCCGCCTGCCTGGGCGTGAGCCGCCAGGCCGTACACAAGAAACATGCCCGACACCCGCTGTTCCTGGACGGAGAGTGACCATGTTCGACCGTTTCACCCCGGCCACCCGCCAAGCGGTCTCGGTGGCCCAGTCGGAGGCCGCCCGGCTGCACCACCCGTACCTCGGCACCGAGCACCTGCTGCTCGGCCTGCTGCACCACCCCGAGGATCCCTCGGTCGCCGTCCTGGTCGGGCTCGGCCTCGACCTGCCGACCGCCAGGGCCGGCGTGATCCGCCTGCTCGGCGACGGCTCGGCCACTGGCGACGCCGAGGCACTGGGGAGCATCGGCATCGACCTGACCGCGGTGCGCGAGGCGGTGGAGGCCGGCTTCGGCCCGGGCGCCCTGGACGGCCCCGCGGGCCGCTCGGCGAAGGACAGGAACACGGGCTCCGGCAGTGGCCGGGTGCGGTTCACCACCCGCGCGAAGAAGGCCATCGAGCTGAGCCTGCGCGCCGCGGTGGCCCGCAAGGACAGAGCGATCACGCCGGGCCACCTGCTGCTCGGCCTGCTCCAGGAGGCCACCCTCGGCCCGACCCGCGAGCAGCGCCAGGGGCTGGCGGCGCGGGTGATCCAGGACCACGGCCTGGCGGTCACCGCCGTCTACGCCGCCGTCCTCGCCACCGTCGACCGCTAGCCCCCGGTGGGGCACCCCGTCAGTCGCGCACCGGCGCGGGCAGCTCCCGACGGATCACCGGTGCCACCTCCGCGGCGAACAGCGCGAGTTGATCGTGCTGGACCTCCTCGGTCAGGGCGTCCACACCGATCCCGACCACCTCGTTGCCAAAGGCCTCGTGGTAGCGGTGGATCTTCTCGATCACCTGCTGCGGGCTGCCGACCAGCGCCGAACCGCGCTCCAGGGCGTCCTCCAGCGAGGCGAACGGCGAGTTGTTGTGCTTGCCGGCCGCCGAGTTGAAGAGCGCGTCCCAGTAGGGGCGGAAACCCGCCACCGCGTCCTGCGAGCGCTTGGCGAGGAAGAGGCCACCGAAGCCGGTACCCACCACGGCCTCGCGCGGGTCGCGGCCGTAGTGCGCCCAACGCTCGCGGTAGTGGTCCACCAGCGTCTGGTACTTCTCCAGCGGGTGGAAGCTGTTGGCGGAGAAGAGCGGATCCCCGTAGCGGGCGGCCAGATCGGTGGACTGCCGGCTGGTGGCGCTGCCGTGCCACACCGGGATCGGCTGCTGGTAGGGCCGCGGGTAGCTGGTCACCTCCGTCAGCGCCGGGCGGGTGCCGCCCTCCCAGGTCACCCCCTCCTCGCGCCAGAGCCGGTGCAGCAGGCCGTAGTTCTCCGCGAGGGCGTCCCACTGCTGTTCCTCGCTCAGCCCGAACAGGTCGAAGTGGCGCGGGTCGTTGCCCTTTCCGATGATCAATTCGAGGCGCCCGGCCGAGAGTTGGTCGAGCATCGCGTAGTCCTCGGCGACCCGGACCGGGTCCAGGACGCTCAGTACCGTCACCGTGGTGAAGAGCCGGATGGCGCTGGTCCGGGCGGCGATGGTGGCCAGCAGCACCGGCGGCGCCGGCGACAGGAAGGGCGCGCCGTGGCGTTCCCCCACGCCATAGCCGTCATAGCCCAACTCCTCGGCGGTGACGGCCTGGTCGATGACGTTCTGGTACTTCTCGTACGCGCTGTACTGGCGTCCGGTGACCGGGTCGGGGCCGTTGGAGAGCAGGGACGAGACGATGAACCGCATGGCGGTGGCTCCTCGCTGGACTGAGAAGGGAGGGAAGGGGTGAAGCAGGGCCGGGCAGGGCGGCGCAGCGCGGGATGCGTGGCGGACCGGAGCCGGGGTGAGCGCTCCTCAGCGGGCCGGACGCGTCAGCGAACCGACCGCGTCAACGAGCATGACGTGTCAACGAGCCGAACGCGTCAACGAGCCGCGACAACAACAGCGGCGCGGGAGGCGGCCTGCGGTCGAACGCATCGGACCCACCCCTCCCGCTGAGCGACAGCAAAGATTGGACAAAATTCAACTGATCTTAGTTCGCCCCCCGCCCTCGCGGCAAGGGCCCGTGGCGCCGGCCCCGGCACCAGGCGCGACCTGGCAGGATGCCCGCATGAGCTACCTCGCGGCCGAGTCCCGCTACACCTCGATGACCTACCGCCGCGCCGGACGCAGCGGCGTGCAGCTGCCCGCCATCTCGCTCGGGCTGTGGCACAACTTCGGCGACACCCACCCACTGGAGGTGCAGCGCGCGGTGCTGCGCCGCGCCTTCGACCGGGGTGTCACCCACTTCGACCTCGCCAACAACTACGGCCCCCCGTACGGGTCGGCGGAGAAGAACTTCGGCACGCTCTTCGCCCAGGACTTCCGCCCGTACCGCGACGAGTTGTTCATCGCCTCCAAGGCCGGCTACGACATGTGGCCCGGCCCGTACGGCAACGGCGGCAGCCGCAAGTACCTGCTGGCCAGCCTGGACCAGTCGCTGGGCCGGATGGGCCTGGACTACGTGGACGTCTTCTACTCGCACCGCTACGACCCCGACACGCCCCTGGAGGAGACCATGGGCGCGCTCGCCTCGGCCGTCCAGCAGGGCAAGGCGCTCTATGCGTCGATCTCCAACTACCCGGCCGAGCAACACCGCGAGGCGGTGGCGATCCTGCGCGAGCTGGGCACCCCGGCACTGCTCAACCAGTCCAGCTACTCGATCCTGGACCGCCACGTCGAGGACGGCGTGCTGGACGCGGTGGGCGACACCCAGACCAGCCTGATCGCCTACTCCCCGCTCGCCCAGGGCCTGTTGACCAACCGCTACCTGGGCGGCGAGGTGCCGGACGGCTCGCGGATGTCGGTGGGGCACTTCCTGCGGCAGGAGGCGCTCACCGACGAGAAGCTGGAGCGACTGCGGGCGCTGGACAAGCTCGCCGGGCAGCGTGGGCAGAGCCTGGCCCAGCTGGCGCTGGCCTGGGTGCTGCGCGACCCGCGGGTGGTGTCGGTGATCATCGGGGCCAGCAGCGTGGCGCAACTCGACCAGAACCTCGACGCGTTGGCGGCCGGACCGCTGAGCGCCGAGGAACTGGCCGAGATCGACCGGCTGTCCGCCTGACCGCCGACTGACCCCACCGACCGCACCGACCGCCGGCTGTCAGCCGGTCGCCCGGTCGGTGCCCCGCAGGGCCGGCAGCACCGTCTCGGCCACCCGGTAGGCCTCCTCCAGCAACGGGTTGCCGGAGAGGATGAACGTGTCCACCCCCAGGTCCTCGAACTCCCGCAGGCGCTCGACGACCTGGGCGGTGCTGCCGACCACCGCGGTACCCGGCCCCGGGCGGAACAGGCCCATCCCCGGCCAGAGGTTCGGCGAGGTCTCCAACTCCCGTGCCCTGGCGGGGACCTGTCCGCCGTGCTGACGGAACTGGCGCTGCCAGCCGACCCCGTCCTCGGTGTCCCGGCCGCCGAGCCGGCGGGCATAGGTGGCCTGGCTGGTGACGTCGAGCAGCCGGTCGGCCGCGGCCCAGGCCTGCTCCTCGGTGTCCCGCACGATCAGGTGCAGGCGCAGGCCGATCCGCAGGGTACGCCCGTGCGCGGCGGCCCGCTCGCGCACCCTGGCCAGCTTCTCCTTGAGCAGGTGCGGCGGTTCGCCCCAGGTGAGGTAGACGTCGACGTGCTCGGCCGCCATCTCGATCCCGGCTGCCGAGGAGCCACCGAACCAGAGCGGGATGTGCCCCTCGCGCTTGGGCGCCAGCTCCCGCAGGCTCGCGCCGGCGTTCTTCAGCCGGTAGAACTCGCCCTCGTGGTCGAAGACTTCACCGGAGGTCAGGCGCTTGACCAGGCTCCAGTACTCGGCGCTCAACCGGTAGCGGTCGTCGTGCTCGACGTCCAGCCCGTACTCGCGCAGCTGGCCGGTCGAGCCGTTGACCACGTTGAACCGCAGCCGGGGGCCGTGCAGATGCTCGAAGCTGAGCGCCATCTTGGCCAGCAGCGTGGGCGAGACCAGCCCCGGGTGCACCGCGAGCAGCGGCTGGAAGCCGGGCCCGGTGGCGGCGGCCACGGCGCTGCCCAGGGTCCAGACGTCGTACAGGTCGGTGGCCAGCAGCGCGCCGCTGTAGCCGAGCCGTTCGATGTCGGCGGCCAGGCGCTGCAGATAGCCGAGGTCGACCGGACGGCGCCCGGCCGGCTCCCACGGGTAGTGGCCCTCGCGCGGGATCAGGTACCAGAGGAATTCGCTGGCCATCGGGTCAGTTCCCTTCCAGCGCGGCGGCCACGGCAGCGGCCAGCTCGGGCAGGTGCGCGTCCGCCTGCCGGACCGGGCGGTCGATGAAGCCGACCGCGTGGAAGATGTCGGCGGCCTCCTGCTGCTCGGCGATGAACGCGGCGCCCACCGCCTCCAGCCGCCAGGGCAGCCGGGACAGCGCCTCCCGGTGGTCGGCGATCTCGCCGCCCCGGTCGGCGGCGGCGAGCGCGGCGGCCTCGTCCAGGTGCTCGGCCACCCATCGGTCGGCGCGGTGCAGCGCGGCGGTGACGGCGCCGACCACCTCGGGCCGCTCGGTGGCGAAGTCCCGGCGGGCGAAGAAGACCGAGCGGTCGGTGATCACCTCGCTGGTCCGGATCAGCACCCGGACCTGGCCCTCGCGCAGCGCCCGGACCAGCTCGGCGCCCTGCGCGACCCAGCCGGCGATCTCGCCGTCGCGCAGCCGCTCGGCCTCGGTGCCCACCGGACGCTCCGCGGTGAGGTCGTCACGGTAGGACAGGCCCGCCCGGTGCAGCGCCTTGGCCAGCAGGTGGGTCTGCCAGGAGCCGACGCCGAGCACCACGGTGGCGCCCTTGAGGTCGGTGACGGTGCGGACCGGGCCGTCCGCCCGCACCAGCAGCGCGCCGTGGTCCGGGCGCGGGGCCGAGACGGCGGTGTAGACCAGGTCGTACCCGGCCGCCTGGGCGGTGATCGGCGGGGTCGAGCCGGTGCCGCCCAGGTCGATGGTGCCGTCCGCGAGCAGGGCGCCGGTGCGGGTGCCGTCGCTGTAGTGGTGGAACCGGCCGCTCTCCCCGACCTTGGCCAACTCCTCCTCCAGGTAGTCGAGTCGGGAGAGGTAGTAGAGCGAGGGGTTGCTGCGGTGGACGCCCAGGGTGATGGTCATCGGTGTGCTCCGGTGGGAAGTTCGGGACGTGCGGGACGTGCGGGACGTTCGGGACGTGCGGGGGCGGGAATCGCGGGGACGGGCGAAGGCTGGGCGACCCCGAGGTCGGCGAGCAGCCGGCGGCGCAGCGCCGCGAACGCGGGGTCCGCCGGGTCGCGCGGGCGCGCCACCGCGACCCGCTCGTCGCGGATCAGCCGGCCGTCGCGCAGCACGGCCACCCGGTCGGCCAACCGCACCGCCTCGTCCACGTCATGGGTGACCAGCAGAACCGCGGGCCGGTGCTTGCGGCACAGTTCGCCGACCAGGTCCTGCATGCGCAGTCGGGTCAGCGCGTCCAGGGCGGCGAACGGCTCGTCCAGCAGCAGGAGTTCGGGCTCACGCAGGAGCGCCCGGGCCAGCGCGACCCGCTGCGCCTCGCCGCCGGACAGGGTGCTCGGCCAGGCGTCGGCCTGCTGCTCCAGGCCGACCTCCGCCAGTGCCCGGCGGGCTCGCAGCTCGGTCTCCCGGCCGCGCGGCAGACCCAGCCTGACGTTGGCCAGCACCCGCTTGGACGGCACCAGCCGCGGCTCCTGGAAGACCACGGTCCGGGCCTCCGGCACCAGGACCCGGCCCGCGTCGGGCGCGTCGAGCGCACCGAGGATCCGCAGCAGGGTGGTCTTGCCGGTGCCGCTGGCCCCGAGCAGCGCGGTGAACTCGCCGCGGGCCAGGTCGAGATCGAGATCGTCCAGCACCGCCCGGCCGGCGAAGACCCGCCGCAGGCCGCGCAGTTGGACGGCGAGTGAAGGCTGGACGGTCATCGGCCCGCTCCCGCCGTGCGCCAGGGCATCAGCACCCGTTCCAGCAGCCGCACCAGCAGATCGGCGAGCAGCCCGAGCAGCCCGTAGATCAGGATACAGACGGCCAGGATGTCGGTCCTCGCGTAGTTCTGCGCCTGGGTCATCAAGTAGCCGATTCCTGCGGTGGAGTTGATCTCCTCGGCGGCGATCAGCGCGATCACGCTCAGCGTCATCGACAGCCGCAGGCCCGCCAGCAGTGCGGGCAGCGCGGCCGGCAGCACCACCTCGCGGACCAGCGCGAACCGACCGAGCCCGAAGGCGCGTGCCGCCTCGATCAGCTTGCGGTCGGTGCCGCGCACGCCCTGCGCGGTGTTGACGTACATCGGGAAGGTGGTGGCCACCGCGATGATCACCACCTTGGCGGTCTCGTTGATCCCGAACCAGACCATGAAGAGCGGGACGAGCGCCAGGAACGGCACGGTACGCAGCACTTGCATCGGCGAGTCGAGCAACTCCTCGCCCAGCCGGGAGAGTCCGGTGGTGATGCCGAGCAGCAGCCCGGCCGTCAGGCCGAAGAGCAGGCCGAGGCCGGAGCGGGTGAGCGAGACCGTGAGCGCGTCGCCGAGCTGGCCGTTACCCCACAACTCCCCCACCGCGCGGACCACACCGGCCGGCGAGGCGAGCACGTCCGGGGTCAGCAGCCCACTCGCCGAGGCGGCGCTCCAGGCACCGAGCAGCGCGAGCGGGCCGACCGCGCGCAGGGTGAGCGAGAGGGTGCGGGGCCTCGGCCGGGCCTGCGCGACGCGCGGGGTGACCAGGCCGGCCACTGCGGCGACCCGCTCGTCGGGGCCGGCGGTTGTCGTCATCAGGCACCACCCGACGGGCCGGCGGCAGCCGGGCCGCCCCCGGCGGCCGGCAGCTTGGTGATGTCCAGCAGGTCGGGCCGGACCGCCACCTGGCTCTTGGTGATCTTCTGGTCGGCGTAGAAGGCGGCGACCCGCTCGAAGCGCGCGGCCACCGTGTCGTCGATCGGCCCGAGCACGCCGTTCTGCCGGCCGAAGTCGACGCTGATCTGCTTCGTCTTCCCGTTGACCGCCTGCGGTCCGGCGTCGGTGAAGACGTTGAGGTAGGCCGCCGGGTCGGCCTTGGCCTTCACATCGCCGTCGTGTAGGTACTGGTAGAGCGCCCGGGTCACCTCGGGGTGCTGCTCGGCGAAGGCGGTCCGCACCGCCCAGACGCTGTAGTTGTCCGAGCCGAGCGCCTGGCCGTTGGCCAGGAAGTGCGCCCCGGATCCGGCCAGCGCGGCGACCGCGTAAGTGCTCCAGGTCGCCCAGGCGTCCACCTGGCCGGAGTTGAAGACCGGGGCCGACTGGTCGGGGCGCAGGTAGACGCGCTGCACCTGGTCGGCCGGCACGCCGTTCCTGGCCAGCGCCTGGAGCAGCAGGTACTCACCGGTTCCGCCCTGGTTGACGGCGACCTTCTTGCCCGCCAGGTCCTTGACCGAGCTGATCGGCGAGCCGTCCTTGACCAGGATGCCCTCCCCCACCGGGTCGGGGTCGGTGGCGGCGAAGAGCTTGAAGCCGGGCCTGGTGGCGAGCGCGGTCACCGCGGAGGTGATCGAGCCGAGCGCGAAGTCGAGCTGGCCGGCGTTCAACTCCTGGGCGGCGGGGGCGAACGGGCCCGCGCTGCCGGTCCACGCCACCTTGGCGTGCACGGCGGACAGCGCGCGGTCCAGCGAGCCGTCCTTCTTGCCGAGGGCCAGCACGCCGGAGTTGCCGGGGTCGGGGATGCGCAGGGTCACCTCGGCGGCACCGGTGCCGCCGTGACCGGTGGCCGGGGAGGAGGAGCAGGCGACGGCGAGCGAGAGGGTGAGCAGCGCGGCGGCCGCGGTGCGCAGGGTTCGGGAGAGGTTCACTTCGGGCTCCGGGTCAGGGATCGGCGCGGGGCGGGCACGGGAGGCCGCCGGGGCGCACGGCGCGGGCGGACGGCAGGCGGGGGCGGGCGGCACGAGGCGCCGCCGCTCAGCCGCGCGCGGCGAGCAACGCCTGGGCGGCGCGCAGTGGTTCGGGGTCAGCCCAGGCGGCCACGTCCACCGGCTCCGGCAGGAAGCCGTGGTGGCGCAAGAGCCGCTCCTGCTGGGCGAGCAGGTCGAGGCGGTCGGGTGCGAGCGAGAGGTGCAGGGTGCGGTGGCTGCCGGCGGCGTACGCACCCGCGACGCCGGCCGCGCCGGCGCCGGTCTCCGCGCTGAGGATCCGGGCCACCTCCGCCGGCCGCTCGGCCGCCCAGTCGGCGGCCTTCAGCAGCACCGCGAGGAACCGGGCGACCAGGTCGGGCCGGCTGTCCAGCAGGTCCTGATGGACCGTCACCGGGCGCGGTGTCCCGTTGTTGACGCGGGTGCGGGGGTCCGGCTCGGCGTCCAGCTCGACGGCCACCTCGGCCCCGAACCGCTGTGCCGCCTCCACCGCCAGCGCACCCTTGACGTAGACGGCGTCCACCCGGCCCTCGCGCAGCGCGGTCAGCTCGGCGGCCCACTGGCCGGCCCCCGGCTCGGCCGCCACCTCGGTCAACTCGGCGTCGGCCAGGGTGAGTCCGACCGATCCCAGCGCCCCGGTGAAGCCGGCCAGCGCCATCGCCTGCCAGAAGTCGATGCCGATCCGGTGCCGCGGGACCGCCAGCCGCAGGCCGCGCAGCGCACGGGCGCCGCGCAGACCGCTGCCGGCCCGCACCAGCACCACCTGGCGCTCCTCGATCCAGGTCAGGCCGATCAGCCTGGTGCGCTCGCCACGCGAACGGGCCCACAGCGCGGGGACGTTGCCGCCCTCACGGAAGAGTCCGGGCAGCGCGTGGGTGTAGTGGTGGTCGGTGGCCTGCTCGGCGGGGACGTCCTGCAGCGAGCGGACGGCGATCCCCTCGGCGGCGAACTCGGCGGCCAGCCAGCCCTGGTCGGCGGCGATGCCGGTGGCGGTGGGGACCGGGCAGCGGGTGAACCAGAGCGTGTCGGGTGCCTGGGCTGGGGCGGGCGTGGGCATGGTGGCGGAACCTTTGCTGCTGGTTTCGGCTGACGTCCGCTGCTGGCGCGGCGGTCACGGCGGTGCCGCGAGTCCGGCCGCCAACTGCGGTCGGGGGCACCGGGATGAGAGGGGGCGGCCCGGGGAGAGCGGCGCCGCGATGTGCCGAGCGTTCCACGGCCCGATCGGCCAGAGCAAGCTTTGCCACATGATGGGATGCACTGTTCATCAATGCCATGGTGATGAAACATTGCCGCCACAGTGCGGCAGCCGAACCTCCCATAGGCTGGGAACCGATCACTCCGCACCCGGGCCACCGCCACCCCCGGTTCCCCTCGTGCGGAGGTACGGCTCCCCGTCATCCCAGCAGCAGAGGACCTGAGCACCCATGGCCGAGGCCGTCGCCGCCACGCCCCCGCCGCCGGCCGCCCGCACCCCGCCCAGCGGCGCGCAGGCGGTCCAGCGCGCGCTCGGTCTGCTGCACTGCTTCCAGGACAACGGACCGGAGTTGAGCGCCTCCGACCTGGCCAGACGCACCGGGCTCTCGGTCTCCACCGCACACCGGCTGGCCCGCACCCTGGTCAGCATGGAGTTCCTGGAGCAGAACCAGCTGACCGCCCGCTACCGACTCGGGCCCGCGGTCGCCGAACTGGGCCAGCTCAGCTTCCACCAGCGGGGCCTGCACCTGGCCGCACCCGAGCTGGCGGTGCTGGCCCGGCGCACCGGCGCCACCGCGGACCTGGCGATCCGCAGCGGACAGCACGCGCTGATCCTGGTGGGCGACTCGGTGCGCCCGGACTCCGGCCTGGGCCTGCGCCGACCGCTGCACTCCACCGCGCTGGGCAAGGTGCTGCTGGCCTGGCCGGACCCGGCCGACCCGGTGCCCGGCCTGCCCGCCGGCCATCCGCTGCGCTCCTTCACCGCCCGGACCATCGTCGATCCCGCCCAGCTGGCAGCCGAGTTGGACCGGGTCCGGCAGGCCGGGCACGCGCTGAACGACCGCGAGTCAGCCGACGGGGTACGCACCGTGGCCGTGCCGGTCCTGGACGCCGAGGGGCAGGCCAGATTCGCGCTCGCCGTGCGCTCCACGCCCGAGCGGCTCACCGCCGAGCGGCTGCCGGAGGCGCTGCGCGAGGCGCACGGCTGCGCGGCCGCGCTGCGCGTCCTGCTGCTGCCGCCGGACCAGCGACCGCGCCCGCAGTAGCCGTAGGGTCCGGCCCCGCGCGGGAGCCGGACCCTACGGCCACCAGCTATGACGCAGCGTCAGCCGCGCCCGATCGGCGCGTACTTGTAGCCGACCCGCCGCACCGTGACGATGCTGTCCCGGTGCGCGGCCCCCAGCTTGCGGCGCAGTCGCGCGACATGGACGTCCACCGTCCGGCCGTCGCCGACGTGACCGTACCCCCAGACCGCGGAGACCAGGTGGTCACGGGTGTGCACCCGCTGCGGGTGCTGGGTGAGGTGGGCGAGCAACTCGAACTCCAGGTAGGTGAGATCGAGCAGCTCGCCGTCGACGTAGGCACTGCGCCGCTCCAGGTCGACGCTGATGCCGCGGCCGGCCTGCCGGACCGGCCGCTGCACCGCCGGCTCCGGTGCGAACTCGGACAGGAAGGACGCGACCGGCTCCACCGGGGCCGCGCGCTCGGCCACGGCCTGCGGCACGAACTCCGGCAGCGGGGCGTAGTCGGGCACCGGCACGTACTCGGGTGCCGGGGCGGGCGGGGCGGTGGGCGGCGCCAGCGGCGCCAGGCCCAGCGGGGCGACCGCGCCCGGCACGGACTCGGCCGACACCAGCACCAGGTAGCCGACCAGCGGCCGCCCGGTGCCCTGAGTGCCCAACTGGGCTCCGTACTGGGCGAGTAGCGCCTGCGGCAGAACGGACTGCGGCAGCGCGGCGACGACGGTGGCGCCCTCGGGGAGCGCACCGAACAGCTCGGGTGCGACGCGGCCCGTCACCGCGGAGGAGGTTGGCGCCGCGGCAGGCGTCGACGGGGGCCCGGCGGCGGCCGGATGCCAGCGGTCGCCACCTGCGGGCACCGCGGTCACGGAACGGACGGCCCGCAGGTGCGGGGTGGCGGCGGGCGGGGTCAGGATGGCCGAGGAGGAGGACATATGGCAGCTCTTTCGCACAGGACGCTTCGGGTGGACGTCGTCTGCGCGTCGGACCGGACTCAGCTGTCCGTACCTGATCCCAAGTCGGTGACCTGGAGTCAGCTGCGGGCGAACCGGGACGCGCTGGGCGAGCCCGGACAGGTCTGGTCGAAGAGGTGCGGCTGCCGGGACGGCCAGAACGGCTCGAGGTCCTGACGGCCTCGGCTGCTGTCCACGGTGGTGTGCATGCCCCCATTGAAGCAGATCCGCCGGGCGCCGTGCCGCGCCACCCGGCCTGGAAGGTATCCCCGCTCCGCCGTCATGGTGCTGCCCTCCCCCGGGTGGATCGGCCGGACGCGCTGGTCGCGCCGCGGCGTGCGATCCGAGGGTTCCATGCCGACCGGGCTCAGGGCAAGCGTCGGTCCGCAGGCCGGACGGGCCACTCTACGACCGGAGCCGGGCCGCGTGCTGCACCAGCCGGATCAGCACCTCGCGGCCGTCCTCGCGGCGGCGGGCGTCACAGAGCAGCACGGGGACGTCCGGATCCAGGTCGAGCGCGGCCCGCACATCCTCGACGTCGAACACCTCGGTGTCCTCGAAGCAGTTCACCGCGACCAGGAACGGCAGACCGCGCCGTTCGAAGAAGTCCACCGAGGGGAAGCAGTCGGCCAGCCGACGGGTGTCGGCCAGCACCACGGCTCCCAGCGCGCCCAGCGCCAGCTCGTCCCAGACGAACCAGAACCGGTCCTGTCCCGGGGTGCCGAAGAGGTAGAGCGCGAGCCCGGGCCGCAGATCGATCCGCCCGAAGTCCATCGCCACCGTGGTGGTGTGCTTGGCGGTCACCGCGCTGGTGTCGTCCACCGGGCGGCCCAGCTCGCTGAGCCGCTCCTCGGTGCGCAGCGGCCGGATCTCGCTCACCGCGCCGACCAGTGTGGTCTTGCCGACCCCCAGGCCGCCGGCCACCAGGATCTTCAGCGCGGTCGTCGGGGATCCGTCGGGAGCCCGGAACGGTACGGAGACTGACGGTCCGTCAGAGAGCGCGGAGGCCATTGATCACTTCTCGCAGCAGGCGCTCGTCGGGCAGTTCGGCGAGCGGGACGGGTCTGGTGACGTGGATCAGCTCGGCATCGTCCAGGTCACCGAGCAGCACCCGGACGACACTCACCGGCAGGTCCGTATAGGAGCCGAGTTCGGCCACCGAGAGCGGGCCGTCGGCGCACAGGTCGAGGATCGCCTGGTGCTCCGGGTCCAGCACCGGCTCGGACTGGAACGGGTCCCGAGCGGCGGGGTCGGCGAGCGAGATCATCGAGATCAGGTCGAAGAACCCGTCGCCGACCGGTCTGGCCCGGCCCCTGGTCAGCGCGAAGAGGCGCACCATCGGGCCCGCCTCGTCGTCGAACCACTGCTGCTCGTCAGGTGGTTGACCGGCCTCGTCGGCGGCCTCCGGCAACTTCCCGCCCCCGAGCGGCTCGACGGTCCCGACGGGCTGCGCGGGCTCGACGGTCCCGACCGAGGACGCGGACCCAACCGAGGACGCGGACCCGACGGGCTGCGCAGGCTCGGCGGACCCGCCCGGAACCCGCCGCGGCGGCCGGCCGGTCATCCGGCCGGGTGCCGGGGCTCGGCGGCCAGGTGCTCCCCGACCCGCTTGACCAACAACGCCATCTCGTAGGCGATCTGACCGATGTCGGAGTCCGCGTCGCTCAGCACGGCCAGGCAACTGCCGTCGCCCGCAGCCGTGATGAAGAGGAAGGCCTCGTCCAGCTCGACCATGGTCTGCCGCACCCCGCCGACCTCGAAGTGGCGGCCCGCGCCCTTGGCCAGGCTGTGGAAGCCGGCCGCGACCGCGGCCAGATGCTCGGCGTCCTCCCGGCCGAGCCCCTGCGAAGCCCCGGTGGCCAGACCGTCGCTGGAGAGGATGACCGCGTGGCGAAGAGCCGCGACGCGTCCCACCAGGTCGTCCAGAAGCCAGTTGAGGTCGCCGGCGGGCTGGGTCATTGCGGTCATCGATCAGGTCCTTCCGATGCTGCGGGTACTGCGGGGCGTGGAGCGGCCGGCAGGGCCGCCGGTACGGGCGGGGCCGCCAGCGCGCGGCGGGCCTCCGGGGAGAGCGAACGGACCTCGATGGGCGAGGGCGCGGCGGGCAACGGTACAACGGAAAGCGAGGCCGCGGACGGTGATCCGGACGCCGGTTCGGGCGGCGAGGCGGACAGCGGCGCACCCGAGGGCGCACTCGACGGCGCGGTGCTTCGCGACCGCGACCGCGACGGCGATGGCGACGGCGACGGCGAGGCACCGGGCGCGACCTCCGCCCGACCCCGACTGAAGCCGCGCTGGAACGAGCTGAAGGCGGCACGCGCCTCCTCCGGCGACCGCTCCGCCATCGGCGGCTCGGCCGCGCGGTGCGCCCCTCGCTCTGCCCGACGGGCGGCCGCCTCCTTCAACTGCGGCGCGAGATTGGCCTGCCGGACCCGGCGCGGCAGCAGCCCACCGGCCGGTCGCTCAACCTCGGCCGCGGGAGGCATAGCTGACGGTGCATCAACCACGGTGCGGGTCTCCTGCCGCCGGTGGCGCCCGCCGCCCCTGCCCCCGTCGCCACCCGCGGAAGCACCACCCACAGCGGCACCGCCGACAGCGGCGCCCCCGACAGCAGCACCCCCACCCTCGGGCGCCGGGACCAGCACCGGCCCACCGGCCGCCCGCCGTCGCGGCAGCCCGCCGGGGGTACGGGCGGGCTCGGCGTCGGCCGGCTGCGGCCCGGTGGCCGGGCGCTGGTACGCGCCACGCGGGCGGACCTCGCCGCCACGCCCCCTGGGCTCCCCGAGCCCCTTGGCCGTTTCACTTCGGCGCGGCGACTCCGCCCGCGCCCCACCGGCGACCGCCACCAGATCCCGCTGCCGCGGCACCCCCTGACCGGCCGCGCCGCCGGCCCCACCGGCCCCACCACCGACACCCGCGCCGGCACCACCGGCACCACCGGCACCACCACCGACACCAACACCCCCGGCAACGCCCCCCGGTACCTCCGCCAGCAGCTCCCTGGGTATCAGCACCACCGCCGTGGTCCCCCCGTACGGCGAGGCCCGCAGGCTCACCCGGATCCCGTGCCGCCGCGCCAGCCGGCTGACCACGAAGAGCCCGAGCCGGTCGGTGTCGGTCAGGTCGAAGGCCTGCTCGACCTCCAGACGCTGGTTGATCTCGGCCAGCGCCGGCTCGCTCAGCCCGAGCCCGCGGTCGTCGATCTCCAGCGCGAAGCCGTGCGCCACCACCTCGCCCTGGACCGTCACCTGGGTCTGCGGCGGCGAGAACACCGCGGCGTTCTCGACCAGTTCGGCGATCAGGTGGGTGACGTCGGCGACCGCGCTGCCGAGCAGCCCGGTGCCGGGGAACGGGCGCACGATCACCCGGGCGTAGTCCTCCACCTCGCCGACCGCCGCGCGGACCACGTCGACCATCCGCACCGGCTTGCGCCAGGCCCGTCCGGGCGAGCCGCCGGAGAGGATGATCAGGCCCTCCGCGTGCCGTCGCATGCGCGTGGTCAGGTGGTCGAGCTTGAAGAGGTCCTCCAGCTCGGCGGGGTCCTCGGTGCGCCGCTCCATGGTGTCCAGCAGGGTCAGCTGCCGGTGCAGCAGGACCTGGCTGCGCCGGGCCAGGTTGACGAAGACCGCCGAGACCCCGCGCCGCAGTTCGGCCTGTTCGACCGCGGCCCGCACGGCGGTGCGCTGGACCTGGTTGAAGGCCCGGCCGACCTGGCCGATCTCGGCCGGGCCGAAGTCGAGTTCGGGCGCCTCGGCGGCGACGTCCACCGGCCGTCCCTCGCGCAGCCGTTGCATCACCGAGGGCAGCCGGGCGGCGGCCAGGTCGTTGGCGGCGTTGCGCAGGCCGATCAGTTCGCGCACCATGCCGCGGCCGATCCGCAGTGAGACCAGTACCGAGATGACGATCGCCAACAGGCCGACCACACCGGCGATCCCGCCGCGCCAGAGCAGCCCCATCGCGTAGGAGTCGGCCCGGTCCGCCTGGACGCCGGCCAGCTTGCCGTTCTCCTGCGCGAGATCGCCGAGCACCCGGCCGGCGGTCTGCCGCCAGCTGTCCTCGCTGATGTTGTGCTGCGCGTCGGTCGGCGAGGCCGCGCTCTGGAACTCGCGCTCGAACATGTCCAGCGCGCTCCAGTCGGAGCTGCCGCGCAGCGCGGTGTAGTCGCTCTGGTCGGGCTGGTCCAGCTCCTCGATGAAGACGGTGTAGAGGGCCTGCTGGTTGTGCATCGGGTCGAGCACGGCCTGGTACCCGGTGGCGTCCGGGGCGCTGGGGCCGAGCAGCCCCTGCATCGCCGAGTCCTCCTGCGCCAGGTACTCCCTGGCCCGGTTGAGCTGGATCAGGACCTCGCCCTGACGGGGCAGTTGGCCGGCCTGCTGGCTGACGAAGGAGGTGAAGAAGGAAAACGAGGGCTTGACCAGTTCGCTGTACTGGCCGATCGCGTACTCCCAGTTGATCGTCTGCTGCCCGACCTGGCCGCGTAGCTGGGTGAGTTGGCCGGCGACCTTCAGCACGTTCTGCAGCTGGGCCCGCTCGGCGCCGTTCAGCTTGCCGGCGGACGACCCGGACGCCATCTGCTGCAGCAGCTGCAGGTCCTGGTCGGTGGTCTTCTGCGCGGCGAGGTAGTCGTTCTGCACGTCCTCGGCCTGCGGGCCGGCCAGCCGGGCGACCGCCGCCGTGCGCTCGGCCTGCAGGTCGCGGGTGACCTGGTCGACCGGCGCGGCGAAGGCGCGGATGGCCGAGGCCACGTTCAGCTGGTTCCAGAAGTCGCTGGTGGTGACCAGGGTGGCGTAGGCCCACAGGCCGACCAGCGCCACGATGGGCACGAGGAGCAGCGCGATGATCTTCGCGCGGATCGAGCTGCTTCGCAGACGCATGAGGGCCCTCGGTCGGGTGTGCCCGGGTGGGATTCTGCGCGAGCTTACTACTCGATCCTGACGTGTTCGACGCCTCTTGGAGATCGATCCTGATCTGTTGTTAGCCGTTGTCTGATCCGCTGCCGACCACCCCCGAACCGGACCGCCGAACGCCCCTCAACCGGACCGCCGAACGCCCCTCAACCGGGCTGCCGAGCGCCCCTGAACCGAGCTGCTGAGCACCACCCCTGGACCGGACCAACCACCGCCCCTGGACCGGACCAACGACCAGCACCGGAACCCGCCGCACGCCGGTGCGAAAGCCCTGGCACGAAATACCCCTGACGGTGACTTTCCGGTGGGGGAATCGCGCAACCCTGGGCAGCGCGGCGGCGATCCGCTACCGTCGCCAGTGAGCCCCCGGAAGGTCACCAAAGGTCTCCGGACGGGCCACGGAGCGTGGTCGTGGCGGGGCCGGAGAGGGCCGGGACGATGCTGCGCGAGCTGAGCACCCCACCACTGGCGCCACCGGCGCCCGGTGGGTTGGCCGACTCGGTCTACGAGAACGCCGAACTCACCCCCGCGCTGGTCCAGTTCTCCCGCCGCTCACGCCCCACCGCGCGCTGGGCCCCGGTCACCGCCGCCGCCTTCCGGGACGAGGTGCTGGGCCTGGCCAAGGGCCTGCTGGCGCGCGGCATCCGGTTCGGCGACCGGGTCGCGCTGATGTCCCGGACCCGCTACGAGTGGACCCTGTTCGACTACGCGCTCTGGTCGATCGGCGCGATCCCGGTCCCGGTCTACCCGACGGCCGCCGCCGAGCAGGTCCGCTGGATCCTGGCCGAGACCGACGCGGTGGCCTGCGTGGTGGAGGACGAGGACCACGCGATGACGATCGGCGCGGTCTGCGACGCACTGCCCAGGCTGACCGGGATCTGGCAGCTGGACCAGGGCTGTGTCCGCACCCTCACCGCCGACGGCACCGGCGTGCCGGAGAGCCTGGTGCACCGTCAGCGCTCCGCCGTCACCGCCGACTCGATCGCCACCGTGATCTACACCTCCGGCACCACCGGGCACCCCAAGGGCTGCCTGCTCACGCACGGCAACTTCACCGCCGAGGCGGACAACGTGCTGGCGGGCTGGGGCCCGGTCTTCAGCGAGGGCCCCGGCGAGCAGGCGGCCACCCTGCTCATCCTGCCGCTGGCCCACGTCTACGGACGGATGGTGCAGGTGGCGGCCGTGCGCGGCGGGATGCACCTGGGCCATCTGGCCGACCTCGGCGCCCGGCCGCTGCTGGACGCCCTCGCCTCCTTCCGGCCCACCTTCCTGCAGGCCGTCCCCTATGTCTTCGAGAAGCTGTACACCTCGGCGCGGCTGGCGGCCGAGACGGCCGGGCGCGGCGACCACTTCGCCCAGGCCACCGAGACGGCGATGCGCTGGGCGGAGGCGACCGAGCGGCGCGGTCTGGGGCACGGCCCGGGGCCCACCGCCTCGTTGCGGATGCGGCACCTGGCCTACGACCGGCTGGTCTACCAGAAGCTGCGGGCCGCGCTGGGCGGGCGGGTGCGCAACATGATCTGCGGCGGCTCCGTGCTCAGCCGCGACCTGGGCCTCTTCTTCGCCGGCGCCGGCATGACCATCTACGAGGGCTACGGACTGACCGAGACCACCGCGGCGATCATCGCCAACCCGGTCGGGCGCCCCAAGTTCGGCACCGTGGGCCGCCCGGTCCCCGGCGCCGCGGTGGCGATCGCGGCGGACGGCGAGGTCTGGGTGCGCGGGCCCGGGGTGTTCGGCGGCTACCTCAACCACCCGCGCTGCACCGCCGAGGCGCTGCACGAGGGCTGGCTGGCCACCGGCGATCTGGGTTCGCTGGACGAGGACGGGTATCTGAGCATCACCGGGCGCAAGAAGGAGCTGATCGTCACCAGCAGCGGCAAGAACCTGGCGCCCGCCGCCCTGGAGGAGCGGGTGCGGGCGCATCCGCTGGTCGCGCAGTGCCTGGTGGTGGGCGACAACCGCCCGTATGTGACGGCGCTGATCACGCTGGACGCCCGGGCCTTCGAGCACTGGCAGCTGTCCCGGCGCCGGGCTCCGGTGGACAGCTGGACGGCGCTGGCGGACGAGGAGCTGCACGCGGAGGTCCAGCGCGCGGTGGCGGCCGCCAACACCGCGGTCTCCCGGGCCGAGTCGATCCGCGCCTTCCGCCTGCTGCCGGGCGAGTTCACCGTCGAGCAGGGGCTGCTGACGCCCTCGCTCAAGCTGCGCCGGCAGGCCATCATCCAGCGCTTCGCGGCGGACATCGAGGCGCTCTACCGGACCTGACCCAGCATGTGACCGGCCTCTGAAGCGAACCTTAATGAGTCTTAATCCAGGGCCCGAACTCTTGACCTCACAGTTGGTCTAGTCCACTTTATTGGGCACGGGTCTCTGCCGATCCGGTAGGCGACACCCGCCTCCGCGCTCCCCCACAGCGCGCCCGAGGCGGTCCCCCACTGCCCTTGTCCTGGAGAGGTTCCGATGGAACGCGCCCAGCTCCCCCCTGCCGCCACCGCGGCGGCCCCGGCACCCCGGCACCGCCGGCGCCGCACCACCGCCCTGACCGGGCTGGCCACCCTCGGCCTGCTGGCCGGCGCCCTCACCACCCTGGCCGGCGGCGGCTCGGCCCTCGCCTCCAGCACCGCGCCTGCCACCGGTGGCGCCCTGAGCAGCAACTGGTACGCCTCCGCGCCGTACCTGATGCCCGAGGACAACAGCGCGCCGGACGCCGGCGCGGTGATGGACGCCACCGGCCAGAAGGCCTTCCAGCTCGCCTTCATCCTCGACTCCGGCGGCTGCAACCCCGCCTGGGGCGGCACCTCCTCGATCGACACCGACACCACCATCCCGGCCGTGATCCAGGAGATCCGTGCCAGGGGCGGCGACGTCTCGGTCTCCTTCGGCGGCTACGGCGGCAACAAGCTCGGCCAGGACTGCGGCACGCCGGAGGCCACCGCCGCCGCCGAGCAGAAGGTGATCGCCAAGTACGGGCTGCACGCGATCGACTTCGACCTCGAGGAGCCGGAGTACGAGAACACCGCGGCGATCCACAACGAGATCGGCGCGGCGAAGATCCTGCAGGCGAGCAACCCCGGCCTCTACATCTCGATCACCACCGCCGGGACCACGGCCGGCACCGGCTGGTTCGGCACCCAGATGCTGAACGAGGCCAAGTCGCAGGGCTTCACGCCCGACAACTACTCGATCATGCCCTTCGACGGCGGCTTCAACGGCGGCGCCGCCCAGGTCGCCGCGCTGACCGCGTTCAACGGCATCCTGCAGACCACCTTCGGCTGGAACGCGGCCACCGCCTACGCCCACGAGGGCGTCTCGATGATGAACGGGCGCACCGACACCGCCGAGTACTTCAGCCAGGCCGACTTCCAGACGGTGCTGAACTTCGCGACCACCAACGGGCTGGCCCGCTACACCTTCTGGTCGGTCAACCGGGACCGCCAGTGCACCCCGGTGGTCGACCCCGGTCTGTCCGGCTCCTGCTCCGGGGTGACCCAGAACCCCTGGGACTTCACCAAGTTCACCACCCAGTTCGCCGGCGCGACCCCGCCGGTGACCCCGCCCACGACGCCCCCGGTCACGCCCCCGGTCACCCCGCCGACCACCCAGCCCAGCTCCCCCGGCACCTGCACCACGCCGGCCTGGAGCGCGAGCACCACGTACGTGTCCGGCGACAAGGTCTCCTACAGCGGGCACAACTACCACGCCAAGTGGTGGACGCTGAACGAGGTGCCGAGCGCCAGCGGCCAGTACGGCGTCTGGGCCGACGACGGCCCCTGCTGAACCCGGACCGCACGGCGGTACACGGTACGGCGAAGCCGCACGGGTGCCTGGTGCACCCGTGCGGCGGCTGCGCTATAGTGCTGACGAGGCGTCAGGAATCAGAGGGAGTTGGAGAAGACGGGCAGATAGCCCTGCGACTGTCCGTCCGCGGTGGGGTGGTAGCTTTCGTCGATGGGCAGGGTGGTGCTGTGCAGCCACTCGTCGTCGCTGCAGATCTCGTGCCCGCTGAAGGCATTACGCACGTCGGCGAAGGTGAAGCCGGCGTTGGCCGCCGCCTTGGCGATCACGCCGTCCAGCGTGTCGGCCGCCCCGTTGATGGCGGTCCGTGAGGTGTCGCTGATCCCGAACCAACAACTGCCCGGGACTTCGTAGAGGTTCGGGTAGCCGAGCACCACGACCTCGGCGCTGGGCGCCTTGGATCTGATCGCCTGGTACAGGTTGCTCAGCTGGCCGGGCAGGGTGTTCGTGGCGTACGACTCGGCGGTGGACACCGCGCTCTGACAGGCGCTGGTGCCGTCCAGTACGCAGGTCTCCATGGTGCTGGAGAACCCGGCGTCGTTGCCGCCGATGGTGAGACTGATCAGGTTGGTGCTGGAGTTGACCGCGGAGAGCTGGGTGTTGAGCACATCACCGGTCTTCGCGCCGGAGCAGGCGACGAAGCTGGAGCTGGCCGGACTGTTGGCGGCGGCCCACAGTTCCGGGTAGGCGTCGTAGCTGCGGCTGCAGTTGCCGCTGGAGCTGTCGTAGTTGCCGGCCCCCACGCCGGCCGAGTAGGAGTCGCCCAGGGCGACGTAGTTGACGCCTGCGGCGCCGGCCGGACCGGCGAGGAAAATCGTGCCGGCGGCGAGCAGCGACGCCACGGCGGCACCGGAGACAACACGAACGGGGCGCATTGCACCTCCACGGGAGAGTGTTGGGGTTACTCCGTGGTACCAGTGGCGCCGGGTCTCGGGAAGTGCCCATGCCAAAGATGTTGACGGGAATTCTCACTCCAGCAGCAGAAGTTGGCCCCGATGTCAGCCGACTGTCGACTTCCTGACGAATCGTCGGAAATGTGCTGGCAGGACGCTGAGCGCGCGCTGAGTGGCGGCTGGGTACCCTCCCGTGACCGATTGCGTCAATCCCTGTCAGTCACAGACCACTTCCAGCTCGAATCCCTGACCGTCGACCAGGTGCACCGTCTCGCCGGTGTCCACCCGCAGCGTCCAGCCGGCCGCCAGCGCGGCGCCGACGGCCGCACGCGACCCGTACACCGCAAGGTGGTTGAGCCCGGCGCGCAGCCGGTCGTGCCCGCCGGGGCGCAGCGCCGGCGACTGTTCGATCACCAGATAGCTCTCGCCGAAACGCCAACTGCGCCCGGCGGCCCAGCTCTGGAACGGGGTGCAACCGAGCGCGAGCAGCACCGGAGCCCACTGCTCGGCGGCCAACACCAGGTCGTCCACCCAGAGTTCGACGTGATGGATGAGACAGCCGCGCGGCCCGGACATGGGCGTCCTCCCTCGGATCGCCACCGACCCTAGCCGACCGGCTCCCGCCGCTCACCCGAAACGCGCACACCACTCACCCGGAACCGGCACACCCGGCGGCCGCACCCCAGCCGACCAGCGGGAACACCCCAGCCGACCGGCGGCCGCACCTCAGCCGACCAGCGGCCGCACCTCAGCCCACCAGCGGGAACACCTCGCACCCGGTCAGCGGCAGCTCCTCTATCACCTCGTTCGCCGCCGCCGGCACCCCCAGCTGCGCCACCGCCGTGCGCACCGCCGCCCGGGCCTGCCGCAGGCCGGGCGGGCCCCAGCCGAGCAGCTCCACCGCCAGCCCCGGCGCCACCAGCAGCCGCCGGTAGTGCCGCCCGGAGGCCGGATCGGGCTCGCTCGGCCCGACCGCGCGCAGCGCGGCGGCCATCCGCACCCGGGCGCACTCGTGGCCGCCGTTGGCCGAGCCGACCCGGTCGTAGAGGTAGCCCAGGTAGTGCGCGGGGCCGATCAGTGCCTGCGCCTCCTCGGCCGCCTCCCGGGCCAGCGCCGCCGCCGGATCGCCGCGGTCCTCGGGCTCCAGCGAGCCGCCGGGCAGGCTGACGATCCCGTCCCTGGGGTTCACCAGCGTCAGCACGCGCCCGTCCGGTGCGAAGAGCCAGCCCCAGGACTGCTTCACCGGCAGCCCCGGCGGCACCTCCTCGCCCGGCCGCCAGGGCCAGCCGGCCGCCGGGCGGCGCCGGATGCGGCCCAGCAGCTCGGCGATTTCCGCGCTGTACTCGATCCGCTGCATAGCTCTCCCTCCGGGGTCGGGCCCGCCGGGCCGGTGGTCGTGGTGCGCTGGCCGGCACCGGCGCGGGGATCAAGGGGCCGCGCGGGGTCCGACCTGTTGATCTTCCCCGAACAGGAGGTCGATGAACAGCCCTCACGCCCGCTCGGGGCACCCCCCGGCATCAGCTGTCCCAGGTCGCGGGGCGGCAGCGCCGAAGACGTTCCCGGACCAGTGTGCCGGGCCCGGGGCCGCCGCTACTGGATCTTGCCGGGCGTCGGGACGCGTGGGTTGTCGGCGCAGCCCGTTAGGGTCGACGCCATGCGTCTGCTGCATACCTCCGACTGGCACCTGGGCCGCTCCTTCCATCGGGAGAGCCTGCACGAGGCCCAACGCGCCTTCCTCGACCACCTGGTGGCCGTGGTCCGGACGCATGGCGTGGAGGCCGTGCTGGTCGCGGGCGACGTCTACGACCGGGCGCTGCCCGGCCTGGACGCGGTCACCCTCTTCGACGAGGTGCTGCACCGGCTGGCCGACCTCGGCGTGCCCACCGTCTTCATCAGCGGCAACCACGACTCGGCCCGTCGCCTGGGCGTGGGCGCCGGCCTGATCCAGCGGGCCGGCATCCACCTGCGCACCGACCCCGACGGCTGCGGCACCCCGGTGCTGCTCGCCGACCAGCACGGCCCGGTCGCGGTCTACGGGCTGCCCTACCTGGAGCCGGCCCTGGTGCGGGAGCGGTTCGGGCTGGCCCGCGGCGGCCACGCCACCGTGCTCGGCGCGGCGATGGACCAGGTCAGGGCCGATCTGGCGGCCCGTCCCGCGGGCACCAGGGCGGTGGTGCTCGCGCATGCCTTCGTCACCGGCGGTGCCCCCAGCGACAGCGAGCGGGACATCGCGGTGGGCGGGGTGGCCAGTGTGCCCGCGGGCGTCTTCGACGGCGTGCACTACGCGGCGCTCGGCCACCTGCACGGCGCCCAGACCCTCGCCCCGCACCTGCGCTACAGCGGCTCGCCGCTCGCCTACTCCTTCTCCGAGGCCCGCCAGCGCAAGACCATGTGGCTGGTCGACCTGGCCGCCGACGGCGAGGTTTCCGCCGAGCGGATCGACTGCCCGGTGCCGCGCCCGCTGGCCTGCCTGCGCGGCCGGCTCGCGGAGCTGCTGGAGGAGCCCGGGTACGCCGAGCACGAGCAGTCCTGGGTCCAGGTCACCCTCACCGACCCGGGGCGCCCCAGCGAGCCGATGGAACGGCTGCGCCGCCGCTTCCCGCACACCCTGCAGCTGCTCTTCGAGCCGGCGGAGCAGCCCGCCGAGGCGCCCGTCTCCTACGCCGCGCGGGTGCGCGGGCGGGCCGAGCTGGAGGTGGCCGAGAGCTTCGTGCGGCACGTCCGCCCGGGCGTCGAGCTGGCCCCCGGCGAGCGCTCCCTGCTGCGCGCCGGGTTCGAGCAGGTCCGGCTGGACCAGCACGACCGGGCGGAGCTGCCCCGATGAGACTCCACCAGCTGACCGTCACCGCCTTCGGCCCGTTCGCCGGCCGCCAGCAGGTGGACTTCGACGCGCTCGCCGCCGGCGGCCTGTTCCTGCTGCGCGGCGCCACCGGCGCGGGCAAGAGCAGCGTGCTCGACGCGGTCTGCTACGCGCTCTACGGCGAGCTGCCCGGCAGCCGCCGGGCCAACCGGATGCGCAGCGACCACGCCGATCCGCACGAGCTCACCGAGGTGACGCTGGAGCTGACCCTGGGCGGGCGGCGGCTGGAGATCACCCGGCTGCCCGAGCAGCCGCGCCCCAAGAAGAAGGGCAGCGGCTGGACCACCGAGAAGGCCCAGACCCTGCTGCGCGAGTGGGTCGCCGACACCGGCCAGGGGCAGCCCGGCTGGCAGGCGGCCAGCCGCTCGCACCAGGAGACCGGCGAGGAGCTGCTGCGCCTGATCGGGATGAGCCGCGAGCAGTTCTGCCAGGTGGTGCTGCTGCCGCAGGGCGACTTCGCCCGGTTCCTGAAGGCGGACGCCACCGCGCGCGCCGAGCTGCTCGGCCGGCTCTTCGACACCGAGCGCTACCGCCGGGTGGAGTCCTGGCTGACCGAGCGCCGCCGCGAGCACGAGGCGGCCGTCCAGGCCGACCGGCGCCGGCTGCGCGAGCTGGTCGGACGCACCGAGCAGGCGGCCGGCCCCACCGCCCACCCGGCCGAGCGGTGGCTCCCCGCCGACGGCGAGCCGCACCCCGAGGACGGCACCCGGCGCCGGGCGGCGATCCCCCAGCAGCCGGCCGCCGGGCCGACAGCGCGGGTCACCGAGACGGACCTGGCCCAGGCGGCCCTGGGCTGGGCCGCGCTGCTGCGCTCCGACGCCGCCGAGGCGCGCACGATCGCCCACGCCGCGCTCACCACGGCGGAGGCCCGCCACCACGACGCCGAACGCGAGCTGGCCGCCCGCCAGGAGCTGGCGGGCCGGCAGCGGCGGCACGCCGAGGCGCTGCGCCGCTCCGCCGAGCTGGCCCGGACGCTGGATCAGGAGAACGCCGAGCAGCAGCGGCTGGCCCTGGCCCAGGCCGCCCTCACGGTGGAGTCCGCGCTGCGCCGGCGCTCGGCCGCCACGGCGACCCGCCGGCGCACCGAGCAGGCGGCCCAGGCCGCCCGGCGTGCGCTGGCACCGCTGTGGAGCGCGGCCGGGCAGCCGGGCGCCCTCGACGCAACCCAAAGCGCGGCCGAAACCGAGCCCGCAGCCGGAGCCCCCGTCGAGCACACCGGACAGGCCCTGGTCGCCACCGAGGCCGCGGTGCGGGCCGCGATCGGGCGGCTGGAGTCGGCGACCGCCGACGAGCGCCGCGCCGCCGCGCTGACCGCCGAGGGGCAGCGCGAGAGCGCCGAGCTGCGCCGGGCCGAGGAGGCGGCGCAGGAGGCCGAGCGCTGGCTCGCCGCCCAGCAGGCCGAGGCCGAGGAGCGCGAGCAGCGCGAGGAGGCCGCCCGGGCCGCCGCCACCCGCGCAGAGCAGCTGCGGCCCCGGCGCACCGAGGCCGAGCAGCGGCTGGCCGCCGCGCACCGCCGCGACGAGCTGCGCACCGCGACCGAGCGGGCCGAGCGCACCCTGCTGGACCACCGGCAGCACGCGCTCGACGCCCGCGAGCACGGTCTGGAGCTGCGCCGCCGCCGCCTGGACGGGATCGCCGCCGAGCTGGCCGACCGGCTGCGCGGCGGCGAGGCCTGCCTGGTCTGCGGCTCCACCGAGCACCCGGCGCCCGCCGCCCCGGCCGGGGCCCCGGTCCGCGAGGCCGACGAGCAGGCGGCCGCCGCGGCCCAGCAGCGCGCCGAGCGTGCGGTCACCGGCGCCGAGACGGAGCTGACCAGACTCCAGGTGGCCGCCGCCGCAGCGGACGCCACGGCGGGCGAGCAGCCGGTCGCCGTGCTGGCCGGGCAGCTGGACGAGCTGACCCACCAGCTGCGCGGCGAGCTCCGGGCCGCCGAGCAGCTGACCGTGCTGCTCCAGCAGCGCGAGCGGCTGACCGAGCAGCAGCAGCGGTACAGCGCCCAGCTGCACGAGAGCCGCGAGCGGGTGGCGGCCGGCACCGCCCGGCTGGACACGCTGGCCGCCGAGCGGGCCGAGCTGGCCGAGCGGGTCGCCGAGGCACGCGGCGACGCCCCGTCGGTGGCCGCCCGCGCCGAGCGGCTGGGCCGCCTGGCGCAGGCGCTGGCCGCCGCCGTCCAGGCCGACCGGGCGGCCGAGCAGGCCGCCGACCAGCTGTGCGAGGCCGAGCAGGAGCTGGCCCTGACCGCCCGCACCGCCGGCTTCGCCACGGCGGACCAGGCGGCGGCCGCGGGGCTGCCCGCCGAACAGCTGGCGGCGCTGCGCCGACGCCTCACCGAGCGCGCGGCCGAGCGCCGCGCCGTCGCCGACGAGCTGGCCCGGCCGGAGCTGGTGGCCGCCGCCGCGCTGCCGCCGGCCGATCCCGCGCTGGCACAGCAGGCGCTGGACGCGGCCACCGGCGCGCTGCGGGCCGCTGCCGCCGCCGAGCACGCCGCCGACGGGCGCCGCCGTGAGCTGGCCGCCCTCGGCCGCCGGCTGGCCGAGCTGGCCGCCGACCTGGCGCCCCGGCTGGCGGCGTTCGGCGAGATCAACCGGCTCGCCCAGCTGGCCGGCGGCACCAGCGGCGACAACCGGCTCAAGATGCGCCTGGAGTCCTACGTGCTGGCCGCGCGCCTCGAACAGGTCGCGGCCGCGGCCAGCGCCCGGCTGGTGCGGATGTCCGGCGGGCGCTACACCCTGGTGCACAGCGACGAACGCGGCCCGGGCGGCCGGCGCTCGGGGCTGTCCCTGCTGGTGGTCGACGCCTGGACGGGCACCGAGCGGGACACCGCCACGCTCTCCGGCGGCGAGAGCTTCTTCGCCTCCCTGGCGCTGGCCCTGGGCCTGGCCGACGTGGTCACCGACGAGGCGGGCGGCATGCCGCTGGACACCCTCTTCATCGACGAGGGCTTCGGCACCCTGGACGAGCAGGCGCTGGAGGAGGTGATGGACGTGCTGGACGGGCTGCGCGAGCGCGATCGCGCGGTCGGCATCGTCAGCCACGTCGCCGACCTGCGTCAGCGCGTCCCCGCCCAGCTCCTGGTCCGCAAGACCCGGCACGGCTCCACCCTGCACCTCACCGGCCCGGAAGCGGGCTAGCCGGGGCCGCGCGGAGGACGGCTCAGCCGGAGCAGGCCCCGCGCTGGGCCTGCTGCCAGGCGCAGCGGGCGCACAGGGTGCTGCCGGGGGTGCCCGCCGGGTACTCGGTGACCTCGCCGCACAGCACGCAGTCCGCCCGGGGGCCGGCGGTGGGAGGGGCGGAGCCGGCGAGGGCCAGTGCGGTCAGCGCGGCATCGGCCGCGGCGGGAGCGGGGCAGTAGGCGGCATCGTCGTCGGACATGGGGTCCATCCTCCTCAGCCCAGAAAGGAGAGCCGCACCGTGCGGCGCGGGTTGTCCCCGTTGGTGTCGATCAGCACCACCGACTGCCAGACCCCGAGCGCCATCCGACCCTCGATCACCGGCAGCGTGGCGTGCGGGGCCACCAGGCCCGGGAGCACATGGTCGCGGCCGTGGCCCGGGCTGCCGTGCCGGTGGCGCCAGCGGTCGTCGGGCGGCAGCAGGTCCCGCAGCACGGCGAGCAGGTCGTCGTCACTGCCCGCACCGGTCTCCAGCACGGCGACGCCCGCCGTGGCGTGCGGGACGAAGACGTTCAGCAGCCCGTCGCGCCCGGCCGCCACCTCGGCAAGGAAGTCCGCGCAGCGCTCGGTGATGTCCAGGGCGACCTCGCGGTCGCCGGTGGTGATCTCGAAAGTCCGGGTCTGGAACATGTCGGCCATAGCGCCATCCTGCGCTGCCACGCCGCCGTGGGACAACCTCCGCCTGCCCTACCGGGCACGCACCCGCCCGACAGGATCGGCCGGACAGGCCCAGATGACGGACAGGGCCTAGTGACGGCTCCCGAAGAGGCTGCGCTTGAGGCGGCGCAGCGGAGCCAGCAGCAGCACCCGGGTGGTGCGGCGCGGGGCCGCGTGCGGGCTCACGCCGCGGGGCGTCAGCTCCCTTATCAGGCCGAGGGCCTCCGCGGTGTCGACCACGGGAACGGCGGGCGCGCCGAGTACGGACAGGTGGCGTTCGATCCGCCGCCCGGTCGCGCCCACGCCGCATTGAATGGCCGGCACGCGGGGCCTGTTCCGCACTTGCAACTGTTCCATGACTATTCCCACCCCTACGAGGCGCCAGGGCCGTGAGGCGAAGACTATCCGGGAGAGACGGTCCTCACGCAACCGTCCTGGAGTTCTGCCACCGTATCGTGTGATGACAACTCACGTGGCATCAGGGACCCCTGGCTCGGTCACGAGTGGGCATCGATACGGGCAAACCCGACCGAACCCGCACACGATCCGAGCCACTGACGAAGCGTCAAGCCCACGGTACGTCAGGCCCGCCGCCACGAGAACCCCGCCTCAGGCGCATCAGGGCTGCCACACCCCCACCCACCTCCCCCTCGATCGTTCGGGAACTGAATACTTAAGGGGGATTGACGGGCTCGACCCGTCCAAGCAGTATCTGTTCCAGCAGGAGCAGTCGCCGCCCAGCCGACCTGAGCGTTCGACTGATGAACACAAAACCTGAACACGCATGACCACTGAGCCTCCAGCTCAGCTTCCACCACTTCCTGAGTCCACTGTCGGGCCTCCCCAATGTTGCGGCGGCCAGGCTTCAGGCAGTGGAGGATCGGCGGCCGGCCGCTGAGGGTCGGCCAGGCCGCCAACGGTCGCCGGTGCCGCCCGCTTCCCGGCGCGGCACCGGCGCCTCTGTACAGTGACCGACGTGCCAGTCCTCCTCAGCATCGTCCTTCCCGTCCACGGCGTGGAGCGCTTCCTGCCCCGCTGCCTGGACTCCCTGCTCGACGGGCAGGACGCCACCGACTTCGAGGTGATCGCGGTCGACGACCGCTCCCCCGACGACTGCGGCACGATCCTGGACGAGTACGCCGCCCGCGACTCCCGCCTGCGGGTGCTGCACCTGGCCGAGAACCAGGGCCTGGGCGGCGCCCGGATCGCCGCGCTGCCCGAGGCGCACGGCGAGTACCTCTGGTGCGTGGACAGCGACGACTGGCTCCCCGAGGGCGCCCTCACCGCCGTGCTGGCCGAGCTGCGGGCCGAGCGGGAGCGCGCGGCGGCCGGCGGCACCCCGCTGGACCTGCTGATCACCGGCTTCAGCCACGTCTACCCCGACGAGAGCACCGAGCCCAACCCCTGGCGCCACCTGCTGGCGGGCTCGCCGCTGGAGAGCGCCGAGGGCTGCACGCTGCGCGAGCACCAGCCGCTGCTGCGCACCGTGCTCTCGGTCTGGAACAAGGTCTTCCGCCGCGCCTTCCTGGACGGCCTGGAGGTCTCCTTCGGCCGCGGCTTCTACGAGGACATCTCGGTCACCTACCCGGCGCTGCTGACCGCCCGCCGACTGCGCTACCTCGACCGCTCCTGCTACAACTACCGCCGCGGCCGCCCCGGCGCGATCACCGCCACCGCCTCCGCCAAGCACGCCGACGCCTTCGCCCAGTACGACGCGATCTTCGCCTTCCTGGACCGCCACCCGGAGGCGGACGGGCTGCGCACCCTGGTCTTCGAGCGCACCGTCAAGCAGGCGCTGACCATCTACGACACCCCGGGGCTGGTCCCCGCCGAGCTGCGCCGGGACTTCTTCGGCCGGATCGCCGCGCACTTCGCCGCCCACCGCCCGGCCGGCTACCGCTACCCCGGCGGCGTCGCCGGCCTGCGGTACCGGCTGGCGGCCCGCGACTCCTGGCGCGGCTACGGCGAGCTGCGCCGCGCCGCCCGGCTGCCCCGCACCCTCAAGTCCGGCGTGCGCAAGGGCCTCGGCGGCGCGAAGTAGCGGTGTCACGCCCCGGGTGGCCGCCCGGCAGAACCACCGTGACTCCGCTCACCCTGCGGCGGCGCCCCGGCGTACTGATGGTAAGAAAGGTCGTTCCAGAAAGTTCGCCAGCCGGGAAAGTCGACATCTGCAGGCCCGGCTCCCCGGGGAGGGTCCCATGATCAAGATCATCACCAAGCTGGTGCTCAAGCCAGTGGCGAAGGCCGTCTACCGGCCGGTCATCGAGGGTCTTGACCAGGTACCGCGCAAGGGCGGGGTGATCCTGGCGATCAATCACCTGTCGTTCATCGACAGCGTGGTGATCCCACTGACCGCCCCGCGGCCGATCAGCTTCCTGGCGAAGGCCGAGTACTTCACCGGCACCGGCTTCAAGGGCCGGCTCTCCCGCTCGTTCTTCCGCGCCATCGACGCCGTCCCGGTCCAGCGCGGCGAGGCCCACCTGGCCCAGGCCGCGCTCAACGCCGCCCTGGAGATCCTGGAGGGGGGCCGGGCCTTCGGCATCTACCCCGAGGGCACCCGCTCGCTGGACGGGCGGCTCTACCGGGGCAAGACCGGTGTGGCCTGGCTGGCCCTGACCGCGGGCGTCCCGGTGGTGCCGGTGGCACTGGCCGGCACCGAGAAGATCCTGCCGGTGGGCAAGCGGCGGCCCCGGCTGCGCAAGGTGACGGTGAAGTTCGGTGAGCCGCTGGACTTCTCCGACCTGCACGGCCAGGCCGGCTCGGCCAAGGCACGCCGTCAGGTGACCGACGAGATCATGCGGGCGATCCAGCAGCTCTCCGGCCAGGAGCCGGCCGAGGTCTACAACGAGGTGCCGAAGGCCGCTTGAAGCGCCGGCTCGGCCGCCTCCGTGACCCCGCCGGGCACCGCCGTGACCCCGCCGGGCACCGCCGCGCCCTCGCCGGGCGCCTCACCGGGCGCCTCACCGGGCGCCTCACGGCGCAGCAGAGCGGCGTAGCGGCCGTCCAGCGCCAGCAGCTCCTCGTGGGTGCCCAGCTCGACGACCCGGCCGTGGTCCAGCACCGCGATCTGGTCGGCCCGGCGCACGGTGGAGAGCCGGTGCGCGATGGTGATCGTGGTGCGGCCTGCCGCCAGGGCGTCGATCGCCTGCTGCACGGCCCGCTCGGTCTGGTTGTCCAGCGCGCTGGTGGCCTCGTCCAGGATCAGCACCGGCGGGTTGCGCAGCACGGTCCGGGCGATCGCCAGGCGCTGCTTCTCGCCGCCGGAGAAGCGGTAGCCGCGCTCGCCGACCAGGGTGTCGTAGCCGTCCGGCAGGCTCGCGATGTGGTCGTGGATCTGGGCCGCCCGGGCCGCCTCGACGAGCTCCTCGTCGGTGGCGTCGGGCTTGGCGAAGCGCAGGTTCTCGGCGACCGAGGCGTGGAAGAGGTAGGTCTCCTGGGAGACCACGCCGACCGCCGCCGAGATCGTCTCGAACGCCAGCTCGCGCACGTCGACGCCGTCGATGGCGACCCGCCCGCCGGTGACGTCGTAGAGCCGGGGCACCAGGTAGCTGAGTGAGGTCTTGCCGGAGCCGGTCTCGCCCACCAGCGCCAGCGAGCCGCCGGCCGGCACCGTCAGGTCGATGTCGGCCAGCGTGCCGGCCGGGCGCTCGGGGTCGTAGCCGAAGTCCACGTGCTCGAAGCGCACCTCGCCGCGCACGGCGGGCAGCCGCACCGGGTCGGCCGGCTCGGCGATCTCCACCGGCAGGTCGAGGTACTCGAAGATCCGCTGGAACAGCGCCAGCGAAGTCTGCACGTCCACGCCGGTGGAGAGCAGCTGGACCGAGGGGCGGAAGAGCGCCTGCTGGAGCGTCACGAAGGCGACCAGGGTGCCGATCGAGACGATCGGCGTGCCACCGCCGCCGGCGGTCAGGCCGGCCGCCCAGTAGATGAGGGCGGGCATCGCGGACATCACGATCTGGATCACGTTCATCCGCCAGCGCCCGGCCATGCTGGAGCGGACCTCCAGGTCGGCCAGCTCCTCGCTCTGCCGGCTGAAGTCCCCGGCGAGCGAGTCGGAGCGGCCCATGGTGCGGCCGAGCAGGATGCCGCTGACCGAGAGCGACTCCTGGACGGCCGAGGAGAGCTTGGCGAGCTGCCGCTGGCGCTCGGTGGTGATCCGGCGGCGCTCGTTGCCCACCCGGCGGCTGATCCAGACGAAGAGCGGGAGCAGCAGCAGCGAGACCACGGTCAGCCGCCAGTCCAGCGCGGCCATGGCCACCACGGTGGCCACCACCGTGGTCAGGTTGGAGACCAGCGAGGTGGCGGTGGAGGTGACGGTGGACTGCATGCCGCCGATGTCGTTGGCGATCCGGGACTGCACCTCGCCGGTGCGGGTCCGGGTGAAGAAGGCCAGCGACATCCGCTGCAGGTGGCCGTAGACGTTGGTGCGCAGGTCGTGCATGACCAGCTGGCCGACGGTGGTGGAGATCAGCGTCTGCAGCACGTTGAAGACGCTGTTCACCACGGCAGCGGCGATCATGCCCAGCGCCAGCAGGCTCAGCAGCCCGGTGCGGCCCTGCGGGATCGCCACGTCCAGCACGGCGCGCAGCAGGAACGGGGTGGCCACCGAGACCACGGCCGAGGCCGCGACCAGCAGCCCGACCACGGCCAGGCGCCCCCGGTACGGGCGGAACAGCGCCAGGATCCGGCGCAGCTGCGCCGGGGGGCGCGGCTCGTCCGGATCACGGGTGGGCGGCGTCCAGTCGATTCTGTCGGGCCTCATGGAACCTCCAAGCGGAAGGCGACATGGCGAGGATAGCTCATTGTTAGGTGAGCTAATAATGAGCTATCCCCGAAAACCAGCGCCACCCCGCCGGCATTCCGTGCACCGCAGGCCGGTGCTCGCCGCCGGAGGTCCCTGCTGCCGGGAGCTCAGTCCTTGCCGTACGTGCGCGCGGCCTTGGAGGAGAGTCCACCGAAGCGGCCGGCCGGCAGCACCCGGGCCAGTGCCACCACCGCCTTGTAGCGCTTGCTCGGCACCGAGAGGCTCCGCCCCCTGGCCAGGTCGCGCAGCGCCTCGTCCACCACCCGCTCCGCGGACAGCCAGCCCCAGGCCGGCACGTTCTTGGTGCCCATCCCGGCCCGCTGGTGGAACTCGGTGCGGGTGAAGCCGGGGCACAGCGCCAGCAGCCGCACACCGCTGCCGGCCAGGTCGCGCGCCACGCCCTGGGTGAAGTTGACCATCCAGGCCTTGCTCGCCCCATAGGTGCCGCGCGGCACGAAGGCCGCGACCGAGGCGACGTTCACCACCCCGCCGAAGCCGCGCTCGCGCATCCCGGGCAGCGCCGCGCTGGTCAGCCGCAGCACCGCCTCGATGTGCACCTTGACCATCTCCAGCTCCTGCTCCAGCGGGACGCTCAGGTAGCTGCCGCGGTTGCCGAAGCCGGCGTTGTTGATCAGGATGCCGACCGGCCGGGTGCCGTCCGCAAGGCGCTGCTCGACCGCACCGATCCCCTCCTCGGTGGCCAGGTCGGCGGTGAGCACCTCGGCGTGCACCCCGAAGCGGGACTCCAGCTCGGCGGCGGCCTCGGTCAGCCGCCCGGTGTCGCGGGCGACCAGCACCAGGTCATGGCCGTCCGTGGCCAGGCGGCGGGCGAAGGCGGCACCGATTCCGGCGGTCGCGCCGGTGATGAGGGCAGTTGTCATGGCGCGACCGTAGCGGGTCGCGCCGCTGATGGGCAGTCAGGGTCCGCACCTGCCAGGGCCTGCGGCAGCCGGCCCCCGAACGGGCAGGCCGCAGGGCGTGCAGGCGCGGCTAGGCCCGGGCGGCCGCCGCGCGGGCCTTGAGCCGGGTCACCCGGCGCCGGTAGGCGCGGTGCACCCGCTGCAGCGCGACGAACTCCTCCATCCGGTTCGTCAGCGTGAGCTGGTACTTGACCCGCAGCGGGGCACGCAGCGCGCGCAGCCGCTCGGTGCCGATCAGCCGCAGCAGCCGGCTGACGTGCTCCTGGTAGACCGCGCGGTAGGCCCGGTCGCCGTCCGGCACCCACCAGAAGAACATCGGGATCTCCTCGACCAGGCAGTTGTGGTCGTAGGAGCGCAGGTACTCGCGGAACTTCGGCTCCGGCCGGGCCAGTAGCCACTCGCGGACCAGCTCCATCGAGCGGACCCGGTCGGCCAGCCCGCGCGGGTTGGTGCGCCCCTGGGTGATCGACGGGTCGTCGAGCTCGCGCTCGCGCCAGTGGTAGATGTGCTCGCAGAGCACGTCCACGCTGACCGCGAGGTAGTGGTGCGGCACGCTGACCGGGGCGTCCTCGTACAGGATCCCCTCGGGGTACAGGATGCCCGCGGCGTCGAAGAAGCCGCGCCGGTAGACCTTGTTCCACGCGGTGCGGTCGGTGACCAGTGACGGGAGTTCGGTCACATGCGTCTTGAGCCTGGTCTCCCGGAACGGCTTGATGTGCGCGTTCGACTGGTAGGAGCCGGTCGAGCGGAACCGCAGCACGTTGCCGGCCACGAAGTCCGAGCCGCTCTGCTCCAGCGTGCTGATCATCAGCTGGTAGGCGCCGGGCGGCAGGCTGTCGTCGCTGTCCACGAAGGCCAGGAACTCGGTGCCCTCGGTCAGGTGCCGCCAGCCGGTGTTGCGGGCCGCCCCGAGGCCCTTGTTCTGCTGCCGGACCAGCCGGAACCGCGCGTCCTTGGCGGCGAACGCCTCGGCGATGGCCGCGCTGGAGTCGGTCGAGCCGTCGTCCACCATGACGCACTCGAAGTCGTCGAAGCTCTGGGCGGCGATCGAGTCGAGGCACTCGTCGAGGTAGCGCTCGACGTTGTAGATCGGGACGACGACGGACAGGCGGGGGGCCATCGGCTGCGCGGGCCTTTCGATCAGGGGTGTGCCCAGATCCTACCGCCCGCCCGCCGCGCTCCCCCGCCCCTGCCCCGCCCCAGCACGGCCCCTGCCGCACCTCCCCGCCCGGCCTACCCCCGCACGCCGCGCGTGGCCTCGTCGGCCGCCCCGCCCGCGCCGACCGGGCGCAGCCGGGCCGCCGCGGTGGCCGCCAGCCGCGGTGCCAGCCGGGCCACCTCGCGGGAGCCGACGGCGGCGATCAGCGGCGGCAGCAGCCAGCGGGCCGGCTGCATGCCGCGCAGCCAGGCCTGGGCGTAGACGTGTGCCGAGCGCCGGGCGATGCCGGCCACCAGCCGGTCCACGGCCGGCTCGATCGGGTAGGTGCGGTTGGCCGGCCAGGGCAGCTTGGCCCGCATCTCGCGCAGCACCTCGTCCTGGTCGGCCCCGCGCACCATGTCGGTGTCGGTCCAGCTCAGGTAGCCGACACCGACCCGCACCTGCTGATAGGCGACCTCGGCGCGCAGCGCGTGGGCGAAGGACTCGACGCCCGCCTTGCTCGCGCAGTAGGCGCTCATCAGCGGCGCGGGGGTGATCGCGGCCAGCGAGGCGATCTGCAGCAGGTAGCCCTGGCTCTCGATCAGCGCGGGCAGGAAGGCCCGGGCGGTGGTCACGCTGCCGAGCAGGTTGACCTCGATCACCCGGTTGTAGGCCGCCGGATCGCTGTCCAGCAGCGGGCCGCCGATCGCGATGCCGGCGTTGGCCACCACCGTGTCGATCCGCCCGTAGCGCTCCTTGACCTGCTGGGCCACGGCGCTGAGCGCGACCAGATCGGTGACGTCGGCCTCCCAGGCGGACGCCTCGGGGCCGCACTGCTCGGCGGCCGCCTTGAGTTCGTCCGGCTCCAGGCCGACCAGCGCCACCCGGGCGCCCCGGTCGGCCAGCTTGCGGGCCATCAGCGCCCCCAGGCCCCGGGCGGCGCCGGTGACGACGACGACCTGTGCGTGCAACGGCGGAACGGTCATACGACCTCGGTCCTCTCACTGGTCGGATGAGCACTGGTCGGATGAGCACCGGTCGGATGAGCACCGGTCAGCTGGTCACCGGCCAGATGGGTGTGCACGAGGCGGCGGAGCTCCGCGGTGACCTCGTCGGGGCGTTCGATCGGCGCCATGTGGCCGGTGCCGGGCAGTTCCCGCAGGCCGTCGGGGCGGCGCAGCGCGGCGTACATGGCGTGCGCGTGCGGCGGCGGGGTGAGCTTGTCGCGGCTGCCGACCATGATCGCGGTGGGCGCCTCCAGCATGGTCAGACCGGGGCGCACGTCCAGGTCGCCGAGCATCCGCGCGGCCCCCGCCCGCACTCCGGCGGGGCAGGCGTGCACGATCCCGGCGCAGGCGGCGACCTGCTCGGCGGTGGCGCCGGGCCCCATCGTGCCCTGCTTGAGCAGCGCCTTGGACAGCGCGGTGACCGGGCCCATCGGCAGGGCGGACTGCAGCACGTGCCGGTGCAGCGCCCGGCGCAGCGCGGGCGGGCGGACGAGGGGCGGCAGTACCCGCAGGTGGTCGGTGAGGTCGCTGGCGCCGGTGCTGCACAGCAGGACCGCCGCCGTCCGTTCGGCCACCGCGTGGCGTCCGCCGGCGGCCATGATGGTCATCCCGCCCATGCTGTGGCCGGCCAGCACGGCCCGTCGGCCCTCGGGGACCAGCCGGGTGACCACGGCCTGGAGGTCCTCGGCCAGCGCCCGGGTGCTGTAGCCGGAGCGGCTGACCGGGATGTCGCTGCGGCCGTGGCCGCGCTGGTCGTAGGCGATCACCTGGTGGTCGGCGGCCAGCCGGTGCACCACCGGGGCCCAGAACGCGGTGTTGCAGGTCCAGCCGTGCACCAGCACCACGATCGGCGCGCCGGTCGGGCCGAAGGTCTCGGCGTTCAGCCAGCTGCCGTCGGCGGAGCGGACCCGCAGCCGCTGGGCCGGCTCGGGCAGGACGAACTCGTCCGTGCCGAACCCTGGTGGGACGGAGGCGGGCGGGACGGACGCGGACCGGCTCACGCGGGGACCTCCTCGGCGGCGGTGGCGGGGACCTGGCGCTTGATCAGGTCGTACTCGGCCAGGTCGAGGCGGCGGGTGGCGCGGCGGAAGGCGCCGGTGGAGCCGGGCCAGAGCGTGGTGTTCTTGCCGTCCTCGGTCAGGTACCAGCTGCGGCAGCCGCCGGTGGTCCACACCGTGCGGGACATCCGGTGCTGGAGGCGCTGGTTCCAGTGCCGCTGGGCCCGCTCGGTGGGCTGCAGGGCGGTGGCGCCCACCGAGCGCAGCGTGGTCAGCGCGTCGATGAGGTAGTTCAGCTGGGACTCGATCATCAGGATCATCGAGCTGTTGCCGAGGCCGGTGTTGGGGCCGATCACGAAGAAGAGATTGGGGAAGCCGCGCACGGTGGAGCCGCGCAGCGCCTCCATGCCTCCCTTCCACTCCTCGGCCAGGCTGCGTCCGTCGGCGCCGAAGACCCGGGCGCCGATCGGCATGTCGGTGACGTGGAAGCCGGTGCCGAAGATGATCACGTCGGCCTGGTGCTCGCTGCCGTCGGCGGCCACCAGGGTCGAGCCGCGCACCTCGCGCAGCCCGGGGGCCACCTCGCTGTTGGGCGCGGCCAGCGCCGGGTAGTAGGTCTGGCTGAGCAGGATCCGCTTGCAGCCGATCCGGTAGTCGGGGGTGAGCCTGGCCCGCAGGGCGGGGTCGCGGACCTGCTGGGCCAGGTGCCGTTCGGCCAGCTTCTGGACCAGCTTGAGCGTGCCGGGGCGGCGCACGAAGGCGTCCACCTGCAGCTCGCGGACGGCGTAGAGCACCGCCCGGCGCAGCGCGGTGGTGGCCGGCACCGCCCGGTGCAGCCGCTTCTCAAAGGCGCTGATCTCCCGGTCCACCTTGGGCAGCACCCAGCCGGGGGTGCGCTGGAAGAGCGTCAGCCGGGCCACCTCGGGCTGGATCGAGGGCACGATCTGGACCGCCGAGGCACCGGTGCCGACCACCGCGACCCGCTTCCCGCTGAGGTCCAGCTCGTGGTCCCAGCGCGAGGAGTGGAAGACCTGCCCCGGGAACCCGTCCAGGCCCGGCAGCGCGGGGATCTGCGGTTCGGAGAGCGGACCGGTGGCGGAGACCAGCGCGTCGGCGGTCCACTCCCCGCCGGTGGTGGTGACCCGCCAGCGGGTGTGCTCGGGCTCCCAGCGGGCCTCGGTGACCTCGTGGTGGAAGCGCAGGTGCGGGCGCAGGCCGAAGGTGTCGGTGACCTGCTCCAGGTAGGCGCGGATGTCGCCCTGGCCGGAGAAGCTGCGCGGCCAGTCGGGGTTGAGCGCGAAGGAGAAGGAGTAGAGGTGCGAGGGCACGTCGCAGGCGCAGCCCGGATAGCTGTTGTCCCGCCAGGTGCCGCCGACCGAGCCGGCCCGCTCCAGGATCACGAAGTCGGTGATCCCGGCTCGGCGCAGCCGCACGCCGGCGCCGATACCGCCGAAGCCGGAGCCGATCACGGCGACCGTGACGTGCGGGGTGGCGTCAGGTGCCTTGGGCCGGGTGCGTTTCGCGGAGCTGCTGGCAGCCATGCGGCAGGTCCTCTCTGGGGGGCGCCTAAGCGTACGAGGAGGCCAATCGCGCCAGTGATTACTGGCATGATTGGCAGGGTAGCTGTTGACAGCGTGTCTAGGAAGACGTCCGACCGACCCGGTTTCCCGCCCTCGGCGCCCTATGCTGACGGCGTGGCGGAGATCGAGAACGACGTGGCCGGCGACCGCGAGTACCGGGTCGCGGAGCTGGCCTCGGCCGCCGGCATCACCACCCGCACGCTGCGCTTCTACCGCGAGCGCAAGCTGCTGCCGCCGCCGCGCCGGGAGGGCCGGATCGCCTGGTACGGCCAGGCGCACCTGGCCCGGCTGCGGGTGATCGCCGAACTCCTGGAGCGCGGCCACACCCTGGGCGGCATCGCGGAGCTGATCGGCGCGGGCGAGAGCGGGCGGGACGTGGCCGAGCTGATCGGCCTGGAGGCCGCCATCATCTCCCCCTGGTCGGACGAGACACCGGTCTCGGTCAGCTGGGACGAGCTGGGCACGGCCTTCGGCGACCAGCTCACCGAGGCCAACACCGCCGAGTCGCTGGCCCAGGGCTACATCACCGTGACCGAGGACGGCATCACCCACGTCAGCCGCCGCCTGATGGACGCCACCACCGCGCTGATCGCCGAGGGCATCCCGCTGGCCGCCGTCCTGGACGCCAGCCGCAAGGCACAGGAGTACGCGGACGCGGTGGCCGAGGTCTTCGTCGGCCTGATCCGCGACCAGCTGCTCGGCGCGCTCACCGGCGAGGAGCCGCTGCCGCCCGGCGAGGCCGCCCACCTGACCGAGCAGCTGACCCGGATCCGCCCGCTGGCCCGCACCGTCGCGGACGCCCAGTTCGGCCTGGCCCTGGACCGCCGGGTGCACGCCGAGTACGACGAGGCCCTGCGCCGGCGGCGCTGAACGCACCGCCGGGACACGGCCCGGGCCGGCCGGTCAGCCGGCCAGATCCCAGGTCCGGGCGGCCGCCCAGCCCTCCATGGTGTGCCAGTCCACCTCGGGGTGGTCGCGGTGCAACTCCTCGACGTCCACCTCCAGGCCGACCTCCTGCATGTACCGGAACATCGCCGCCAGGTCCGGCGAGTAGCCCTCGACCTCCGCCAGCGGCACCTCCCGGTGGACGATCTCGCGCCCGCTCGCCGCGCTGATCGCCGCCGCCAGCTGCACCGGGGTGCGCCACTGCGAGGCGAGGTCGATCCGGCGGCCGGCGAAGCGCTCGGGCTGCGCCAGCGCGAGGGCGGCGAAGGCGCCGATGTCGTCCGCCGCGACCACCGGCAGCGGGCTGTCGCCCGGCATCGGCAGGGCGAAGACGCCCTCGCGCAGCGATTCCAGCGTCCAGTCGCCGGCGTAGTTCTCCATGAAGGCGCCCGGGCCGAGCACCGTCCAGGCGAGGCCGAGCGTGGCCAGGTGCCGCTCGATCACCTGCTTGCTGTCGAAGTGCGGGATGCCGGTGCTGCGGTCGGCGTTGGTGGCCGAGGTGAAGACCACGTAGCGGACGGTGCCGCCGGCCACCGCCGCGTCCAGCAGGCCGATGCCCTGGGCGGTCTCGGTGGCGAGGTCGGTGCCGAACGGCGTGGACATCGCGAACAGCGCGCCGGCTCCGGTGAGCGCGACGCGCAGCGAGTCCTGGTCCGAGAAGTCGGCCTGGACGACTTCCGCGCCGAGCTCGCGCAGTTCGGCAGCGGCGGGCGACTGCGGGGAGCGGGTGAGCGCGCGGACCGGCAGGCCCGCGCGCAGCAGGGCGCGCACCGTGGCGCCGCCCTGGGCGCCGGTGGCTCCGGTGACGGCAACGGGTCCTGAGTAGAATTGCTGTGTCATGCAGCAAACGTAAAACGCATTACCTGCGTGGCGCAAGTAATGATCGAAACGGGAAGAAGCCCACCATGAGTGACACGACGGGTGACGACCTGCTGGCCGAACTGCGCGCCGCCTCGCGCCGCTACATGGCCTCCTACGTCCTGTTCAACCAGGCGGTCGCCGACCATTTCGGCCTGCACCCCACCGATGTGCAGTGCCTCAACCTGCTGTCGCTGGAGTCCGGACCGGTCACCACCGGGCGGATCGCCGAGCTGACCGGCCTGACCAGCGGCTCCGCCACCCGGCTGGTGGACCGGCTGGAGAAGGCCGGCTACCTCACCCGGGAGCGCGACACCCACGACCGGCGCCGGGTCCTGGTCCGGCCGGTGCCCGCCGCGATGGCCCGGTTCGGCGAGCTCTGGCGCGAGCTGAGCGCCGACTGGGACGAGCTCTTCGTCCGGGACAGCGAGCAAGAGCTGCGGCTGCTGATCCGGCACATGCAACGGACCACCGAACTGGGGCGCCGTCAGATCGCCGAGCTGACCGCGCGCCGCACCGCCGGCTGACCGGGCCGCCCCTGCCGTCCCTTGGACAGCCCGGTTCCACTCCCTGGTCGGCGCAGGTCGGATCGGTGCAGGCGTGCGAGAGTGGAGCCGAGTGAAGGGAGCGCACCGGCGTGCTGATGGAGAAGGTGGCCGAGATCCTCACCGAGGCCGCGGCCCAGGCCGTCGAGCCGCGCTTTCGGGCGCTGACGGCCGGCGAGGTGATGGAGAAGGCCCCCGGCGACGTGGTGACCATCGCCGACCGGGAGGCCGAGGCGATCATCACCCGTCGGCTGCAGGAGCTGCTGCCGGTCCCGGTGGTCGGCGAGGAGGCGGTGGCCGCCGATCCCGCGCTCGCCCGGGCGCTGCTCAACGAGCCCGCCTGCTGGCTGGTCGACCCGGTCGACGGCACCGCCAACTTCGTCGCCGGTCGGCCGGACTTCGCCGTGATGGCCTCGCTGGTGCGCGACGGCCAGGCGGTGGCCGCCTGGATCTGGCAGCCGATGACCCGCATCGCCTACGCCGCCGAGCTGGGTTCCGGTGCCTGGCGCGACGGGCACCGGCTGACCCGGGCCCCGGCGCCCGCCGACCCCGCCCGCTGGCGCGGCTCGGTCAAGCCCTACCTGCGCCACCCGGGCCGCTTCCCCGGCCTCGCCCCCGGCACCTCGGCCTTCGGCGAGCTGACCCCGGGGCGGCGCGCGGCGGGCGTGGAGTACCCGCTGCTCGCCGACGGCGAGTTGGACTTCCTGCTGTACTGGCGCACCCTGCCCTGGGATCACGCCCCCGGTTCACTGCTGGTGCGCGAGGCCGGCGGCGTCTCGGCCCGGCTGGACGGCGCCCCCTACCGCGCCGACCCGCCGGGCGGCGAGGACGGCCTGCTGGTCGCCTGCGACCCGCAGACCTGGGAGCGGACCCGGGCGATCCTGCTGGGGCGTGTCTCGCCCTAGGCCTGCGGAACTGAGCCCGCCCCCGCCGGGACGGGCCCTAGTCCAGCTCCCGGCCGGTGCGGACCACCAGGTCGAGCAGCCGGGCCAGGTCCGCCTCTGTGGCCCGCGGGTTGAGCAGGGTGAGCTTCAGCCGCACCTGGCCCGCCGCCGTCCTCCCTCCCGCGCAGGGCAGTTCGGTGCGCCCCAGGACCGCCCGCCCGGTGGCCAGCAGCCGCCGGCGCAGCGCGGCGTTGAAGGCGTCGACGGCCGCCGGGTCGGCCCGCAGCAGCGGGTCGGCGGGCAGTTGGCGGAAGAGCACGGTGGTCAGCAGCGGGTCGCCGTGCAGCTCCAGCTCCGGCCTGGCCCGGATCCCGGCGGCCGCCGCCCGGGCCAGCTCGTGGCAGCGGTCGACCAGGCTGCCCAGGCCCGCGCGGCCCAGCGTGCGCAGGGTGACCGCGAGCGAGAAGGCGTCGGCCCGGCGGGTGGTGCGCAGCGAGCGGCCCAGCAGGCTCGGATAGCCCGCCTCCTCGTCGTCCGCCGGGTTGAGATAGGCCGCCCGGCGGGCCAGCGAGTCGTAGTTCTCGGCCCGCCGGACCAGGAACACCCCGGCGGCCACCGGCTGCCAGCCCAGCTTGTGCCAGTCCAGCGAGACCGAGTCGGCCCGGCCCAGGCCGTCCAGCAGCGGGGCCAGTCGCGCGGAGAGCAGCGCGCCGCCGCCGTAGGCGGCGTCCACGTGCAGCCATGCGCAGTACTCGGCGGCCAGGTCGGCGCAGGCGTGCAGCGGGTCGATCGCGCCGGTGTCGGTGGTGCCCGCGGTGGCGACCACCGCGAGCGGGCGCTGGCCCGCGCGCCGGGCGGCGGCCAGCGCCCGGGCCAGCGCCTCGGGGTCCATCCGCAGGTCGCGGTCGACCTCGATCGGCACCACCGCCCGCTCGCCGAGGCCGAGCACCGCGGCCGCGCGCTGGATCGAGAAGTGGGCGGCCCGGGAGGCGAAGATCCGCGGACGGCGGGCGGGGTCGACGCCGGTCAGCTCCGGCTGTCCGGGCAGCAGCCGGTCGCGGGCCAGCAGCAGGCCGAGCAGGTTGGACTCGGTGCCGCCGGAGGTGAGCACACCCGCCGCCCGGTCCGGCCGGTAGCCGACCAGCGCGGCCAGTTCAGCCAGCAGCTCGGTCTCCAGGACGGTGGCGGCCGGTGCCTGGTCCCAGGAGTCCAGCGAGGGGTTGAGCGCGCTGACCGCGAGGTCGGCGGCGACCGCGACGGCCAGCGGCGGGCAGTGCAGATGCGCGGCGCAGGCGGGGTCGGCGGGGTCGGCGGCGCCGTGGGCGAGCAGTTCGGTGAGCGCGCCCAGCGCGCCGGCCCCGCTCGGCGCCCGGACGGCCCGGGCCACCCGCTCGGCCAGCTCGCGCGGATCGCCGCCGGCCACCGGACCACCGCGACGGGCGGCGCCGGCGGCCAGCGCTTGCAGCACCTGCTCCAGCAGCGGGCGCAGCGCCGCCGGCCCGTCCTCCCCGCCGGCCAGCGCCGTCGGATCGAGGGCCAGTGCGAGAGTCTGACGATCCGTCAGCTCCGTCACGGCCTGGCCCCGGCCGCCGCCTCGATCGCCTCGGCCAGCCGCGTAAGGACCGCCTGCGCCTGTTCGTCGGTGATGGTCAGCGGCGGCAGCAGGCGCAGCACCGCGTCGTGCCGCCCGCCCAGTTCGACGATCAGCCCGCGAGCCAGGCAGGCCTCCCGGACCCGTACGGCCAGCGCCGGGTCCGGCGGGTAGGAGCCGATGGCGTCCGCCTGGCCGGCCGGGTCGACGAGTTCGACGCCGAGCATCAGCCCGCGCCCGCGCACATCGCCGATCACCGGCAGCCGCCCCTGAAGCGCCGTCAGCTCGGTCAGCAGCCACTGCCCGACCTGCTCGGCCCGGGCGGCCAGACCGTTCTCGGCGACATGGCGCAGGGTGGCGGCGCCGGCCGCCATGGCGAGGGTGTTGCCCCGGAAGGTGCCGGTGTGCGCGCCGGGCCGCCAGCCGTCGTACTCCGCACGGTAGGCCACCACCGCCAGCGGCAGGCTGCCGCCGATCGCCTTGGAGAGCACCATCGCGTCCGGGACGATGCCGCTGTGCTCGACGGCCCACATCGCGCCGGTGCGCCCGACCCCGGTCTGCACCTCGTCCACGATCAGCGGGATGCCGCGCTCGGTGGTGATCCGGCGCAGTTCGCGCAGCCAGGCGTCCGGCGCGGGCACCGCGCCGCCCTCGCCCTGCACCACCTCCACGATCATCGCGGCGGGCGGCACCACCCCGCCCGCCGGGTCGTCGAGCAGCCGCTCGGTGTAGACCGCGGCCAGCTTCTCGCCGGCCTCGCCGCCGACCCCGAACGGGCAGCGGTAGGAGTACGGGTAGGGCAGCCGGGTGACCTCGCCGCCGCTGGGCAGCGGTTCCTTGACGGCGACGTTGCCGGTCACCGCCAGCGCGCCCGCCGTCATGCCGTGGTAGGCGCCGGTGAAGGCGAGGGCGCCGCGCCGCCCGGTGGCGATCTGCATCAGCTTGAGCGCGGCCTCCACGGCGTCGGTGCCGGCCGGGCCGCAGAAGTGCACCCGGGCATCGGCGGCGAAGGCCGCCGGCAGGCTCTCCAGGAGCGCGGTGGTGAAGTCGTCCTTCTCCGCGGTGGCCAGGTCGAGCAGGTGCAGCGGGGCGCCGCTGTCCAGCGTGCGGCGGATCGCGGCCAGCACCACGGGGTGGTTGTGGCCGAGCGCGAGGGTGCCGGCGCCGGAGAGGCAGTCGAGGTAGCGACGGCCGTCGGCGCCCTCCACCGTCATGCCGCTGGCGCGCACCGGGACGATCGGGAAGGAGCGCGCATAGGTGCGGGCGGCGGACTCGCGGACCCGTTGACGGCGCAGGATCGCGTCGCCGACAGGGTGGGGGGACTCGGCTGTCAGGGTCACCGTGGACTCCAGGATGCGGGACGGTAAACTTAGGTTAGCCTAACCTAAGTTTACGATCCGTCAGTCACCGGCACGACGACGAGGGTCACCCTCCTGTCAACGACACTCCCGCCCGCAGGTCACGCCGACTTCTCAGTCGAGCAGGTCGAGCAGGTCGAGCAGCGGGGTCAGCCCGGCCGGGCGGCGCTCCACGGGCAGGTGGTCGACCAGCAGCAGCGGACAGCCGAGCGCCTCGGCGCCCGCATCCGCCACCCGGTGGTCGCCCACCATCAGCACGTCGGCCGGCGCCAGGCCGAGCCGGTCGCAGGCGGCCCGGAAGATCACCGGGTCGGGCTTCTGCACCCCGACCTCATAGGAGAGCAGGTAGGCGTCGACCAGCTCGTCCAGCCCGTGCCGGCGGAAGACCGGGCGCAGGTCCCAGCCGATGTTGCTCACCACCGCGACCGGCAGGCCGCGCCGGCGCAGCTCGCGCAGCACCGGCCCGGCGTCGGGGTAGGGCTGCCAGGCCTCGGGCGTCATGTGGCGGTCGTACAGCGCGTCGGCCAGCTCCCGCCCCGGCGAACCGGCCGCCCGGGCCAGCCCGGCGTACGCCGCCCGGTGCAGGTCGGCGCTCAGGTCCCTGGCCCCCCAGGCCTCGACGAGCTCGGGCGGCAGGGTCCGGGGCTCGGCGCCGCCGGGCAGCGCACCGTACTCGGTCAGCCGGGCCGCGCCCGCCGCCAGCTCCCCGGCCGTCAGCTCCCGGCCGGCCGCGGCCGCCACCGCGGCCAGCCACCGCTCGGTCGGCTCGACGCGGAACAGGGTGCCGGAGAAATCGAACATCACTCCCTTGATCATGCGGCCGATCCTGACGCAGCATCAGCTCCGCTGACAAGGCCACCGATCCCGGGCGCGGGAGGCGCCCGGCGAGGTGATGGCCGAGAGGCGCTCCCACCGATGAGCCGCCGTCAGGCGGCTCCGCCCGGGATCACCAGGCCGCTCTCGTAGGCGAGCACCACCGCCTGGGCCCGGCTGGACAGGTTCAGCTTGGCCATGGTCCGGTTGAGATGGGTCTTGACCGTGGCCACACTGACCACCAGCCGCCCGGCGATCTCCGGGTTGGACAGCCCCTGGCCGACCAGCCGCAGCACGTCCAACTCCCGGTTGGTCAACGGGTCCAGGCCGGACGGCGACGCGGCGGCCCGCCCGCCGGCACGGTGCGCGAAGGCCTCGATCAGCCGGCAGACCACACTGGGCGCGAAGAGCATGTCGCCGGCCGCCACCGTCTCGACCGCGGTCAGCAGGCGCTCCGGCGGGGTGTCCTTGAGCAGGAAGCCCGCGGCGCCGGCGCGCAGCGCGGAGTAGACGTACTCGTCCAGGTCGAAGGTGGTCAGGATGATGACCCGGGGCTTGGGCTCCGGCGCCTCGCTCAGGATCCGGTCGGTCGCGGTGATGCCGTCCATCCCCGGCATCCGGATGTCCATCAGCACGATGTCGGGGCGCTCGGAGGCGGCCAGCGCCACCGCCTGCGCGCCGTCGGCGGCCTCCCCGACCACCTGCATCCCCGGCGCCGCGCGCAGCAGCGCCGCGAGCCCGGCTCTGATCAGCATCTGGTCGTCCACCACCAGCACGCGCGTCACGCCCGGTCCCCCCATTCCGACCGCACACCTTGGCGGGCTCCACCCTAGAGGGTCCGCCGGCCCCCTACCGGCGGACCCTCTGAGAGGGTTGAGGTGTTGTGGGGCGGGGGGGGTCAGTCGTAGTCGCAGCCGCTGACCGCCCAGGCCAGGCCGGTGGCCGGGTCCTCCAGGGCGAGGTGCAGGTGCCAGACCTCGTCGGCGGGCTCGCACCAGGTGAAGCAGCGCAGCCGGGCCACCAGGGCGAGCAGTTCGGCGAGCGTGCAGTGCCCCGCCGGGTCGGCCATCGCCGCCAGCGCCTGCCAGACGGCGAGGCGGCCGCGGGCCGCGCCGCCGGAGCGGCCGTAGGCGCCGGCGCCCGAGCCGGCCCGGACCAGCGCGGGGTAGGCGGCGGCGAACGGGAGGTAGCCGGCGGTCGCCTCGGCGCGCAGCGCGGCCGGCGCGAGGAGTGCGGCCGCCTGCGGGGCGGTGCCGCGCAGGCAGCGCGCGTCCAGCCAGCCGCACAGGCCGCGCAGCGCGGCGGTGGCGGGCTGTTCGGGGCCGGGCAGCGGTGGCCCCGGCTCGGGCAGCCGGGTCGGGCCCAGGCCCTCGCGGCTGTCGGGCAGCGGGAAGTGCGGGGTGGCCGCGCCGTCCGCGCGGTAGGCGGTCACCCGGTCCACCGCCTCCCAGCCCGCCTGCTCCCAGGGCAGCAGGACCAGCGGCACGGCGGGCGGCAGGGCCTGCCCCGCACCCGGGTCACCGCCGGCACCCGGCGCCCCGAGCGGCCGTGGCACCGCCGGCCGCCCGCCGGTCAGATCCTCGCCGAGCAGCACCCGAGTGTGCGCCATCAGGGTGCGCACCGGCTCCGGCAGCTTCAGCCCGGCCAGCACCGCCCAGGGCTGACGGGCCGCCACCACCTCCCACAGCGGCCCCACCCAGCCGTCCGACTCCCCCGCCGCGCCGAGGCCGGCCACCGGGTCGAAGAGGGCGGCGGCCACCGGAGCCGGGGCGCCCAGGGCCAGTTCGTGGCCCAGGGCGGCGCTGCGCTCGACCGCCGCCCGCTCACCGCCGCACACGGCGGCGGCCGCGCGGGCGCGCCGGTAGCTGTCGAGCAACTCGGTCCAGCGGCGGTCGGCCCCCGGCGCGCGGCCCTTCGACTCCTCGTGCGTGATCATATTTGTCAGCGTACGGTCCATTCCGGGCCGACTCCTGACTTCGCGTCGGCCCGGTGCGTCGCCCCCACCGCACACCCGCCGCTACTCGTACTCCGTGCCGCCCTTGCGGGTCAGATACGCCCCGCTGACCACCTTGGCGATCGCCCGGCCGCCGAGCAGCGGGCTGTGCCGCTCCTGCTGCGGCCGCACCACCACACCCTCGCGCAGGTGCAGCGCCCGGCCCGAGACGGTCTCGCGGCCCTCGGCGTGGGCCAGCACCACGGCCGGGTCGAAGGGCCCGCGCCAGACCTCCGGCACCAGCGGCAGCTCGCCGGTGAGCAGCTCGGCGGCCGACAGCCAGCGCAGCTGACCCTCGATCAGGGCCGAGACGTCGAAGACCGCGTAGCCCGGCAGCTCGGTGCGCCCAGAGGCGCCGTACGTCAGGTCCTGCACGCCGGCGCCGAAGACCTCGCCGAAGACGCCGACGCTCTCGGCGCCCAGCTGCTCGGCCAGCCGCGCGGCCACCTCGGGCACGCCGTGTGCGCGCACCGCGCGCCAGTACAGGTTGCGCTCGTCCTCGCGCAGCGCCAGGTGCTGGGCGCCGATGCCCTTGGAGGAGACCTGCACCCGGCCGGTGGCGGCGTGGTAGGTGAGCAGGCAGCAACTGCCGTGCAGCTTCTCGGTCAGCACCACCGGCTCACCCGCCGCGAAGACTTCCGGGAAGCGCTGCAGGTTCTCGATGTCGACCCAGGGCAGCAGGTCGGGGGCCGCCTCGACCTCACCGTTCATCGCGGTCGGGATCGGCGGCTGCCACTTGGTGATGCCCAGGTGGCCGGCGAAGTCGCGGCCCTCGGCGGCGGCCGCGGCCAGGTCGGTGCCGGCCAGCGCGCGCGGGCGGCAGACGATGCCCTGGGAGAGCTCGCCGCGCAGCCGCACCGCGCGCACCCGGTCGGATGCGGAGCCGGCCAGCTTGCCGGCCAGGCCCAGCTCCTCGATCAGCGCGGCGGGCAGCACCGCCTGCTCGGGTATGTAGACGGCGTACTCGCCGGTGCGGTAGGCGCCCTTGGCGACGACCGCGCGGTAGAGGCCGACCTGGGCCAGCTCCAGTGCGTCGGCGTTCGGGTGCTCATGGATGGTCAGCCGCTCGACGGTGACCCGCAGTGTGGACATTGGGCAACTGTGCTGGTCGCGGGGGCCCGGCGGCCACCCGTTTTTCGGGTTCGCACAGCCAGGCGGGGGAACTTGGGGCAACCATGCTGTGCAAAGGCACAAGGGATTTCAGGCTTGCATCTGCGGCACTATGATCGCCACAACGACCGCAGATACGAGCACCGCAGACCCACCCGCAGCCTGGTCCAGGCCTCTCGGCAACCCCCGGCAGACCCCCGGCGAACGCGGCGGTGCCTGCCGCACGTGGCCGCAGGTCCAGGGTCGCCCCCTTCCGTCGCGCAGTGCGGCGGACCGGCCCGCACCTGACCGCACCGCCGGGCCCGCGTGGCCCGGCAGGAGGGGATTCCCGATGCAGTTCTCAAGCCGGACCCGCACCGCCGCCGTCGCCCTGGCCGCGCTCGCGCTGGCCGGGGGCCTGACCGCCTGCGGCAGCAGCGCGAAGTCGAGCGCGAGCGGCGGCTCCACGGGCTCCCCCGGCCCTGCCGTGAGCGGCACCATCAACGTCTTCGCCGCCGCCTCGCTGCAGGACACCTTCACCGATCTCGGCAAGAAGTTCGAGGCCGCCCACCCCGGCACCACGGTGAAGTTCAACTTCGGCGGCAGCTCCGCGCTGGCCCAGAGCATCGTCTCGGGCGCGCCGGCCGACGTCTTCGCCGCCGCCTCGCCGGCCACCATGAAGACCGTCACCGACGCCAAGGACAACGCGAGCGACCCCAAGGTCTTCGTCCGCAACACCCTGGAGATCGCGGTCCCCAAGGGCGACCCGAAGCACATCGCCTCGCTCAAGGACCTCGCGGCCCCCGGCGTCAAGGTGGCGCTCTGCGCGCAGCAGGTGCCGTGCGGCGCGGCCGCGGTGACCGCGCTCAAGGCGGGCAACGTCGACCTGAAGCCGGTCTCGCTGGAGCAGGACGTGAAGAGCGCGCTGACCAAGGTCGAGCTGGGCGAGGTGGACGCCTCGATCGTCTACCAGACCGATGTGAAGGCCGCCGGCGGCAAGGTGGACGGGGTCAACTTCCCCGAGGCCGCCCAGGCGATCAACGACTACCCGATGGCCGACCTGGCCAAGGCCCCCAACGCCACCGGCGCCAAGGCCTTCGTCCAGTACGTGGAGTCGCCCGAGGGCATCGCGGTGCTGACCGCCGCCGGGTTCCAGACCCCGGCCGCCGCCTCCTCCCCGGCGCCGTCCGCCTCGTGACGGCCCACCGGTGACGGGCGTGCGCCGCCGCGGTTCGGCCCGCATCCCGTTCGCCCTGCTGCTGCCGGCCCTGCTCGGGCTGCTCTTCCTGGTGCTGCCGCTGCTCGGGCTGGTGATCCGCGCGCCCTGGCGGGCGCTGCCCGGGCAGCTGGCCGGCGCCGAGGTCTGGCAGGCGCTGCGGCTCTCGCTGATCTGCGCCACCGCCGCCACGGCGGTGGCGCTGGTCCTCGGGGTGCCGCTGGCCTGGCTGCTGGCGCGCACCGAGTTTCCCGGGCGGCGGCTGATCCGGGCGCTGGTGACGCTGCCGCTGGTGCTGCCGCCGGTGGTCGGCGGCGTGGCACTGCTGCTGGTGCTGGGGCGCAACGGGATCGTCGGGCGCTGGCTGGACTCCGCGTTCGGCATCACGCTGCCGTTCACCACGCCCGGGGTGGTGGTCGCCGAGGCCTTCGTGGCGATGCCGTTCCTGGTGATCAGCGTGGAGGGCGCGCTGCGCGCCGCCGACCCGCGCTACGAGGAGGCGGCCGCAACCCTGGGCGCCTCCCGGCTGACCGCGTTCCGGCGGGTCACCCTGCCGCTGATCGCGCCCGGGGTGGGCGCGGGCGCGGTGCTGGCCTGGGCGCGGGCGCTGGGCGAGTTCGGCGCCACGATCACCTTCGCCGGGAACTTCCCCGGCACCACCCAGACCATGCCGCTGGCGGTCTACCTCGCGATGGAGAACGATCCCGAAGCGGCGATCGCACTCAGCCTGGTGCTGCTCGCGGTCTCGATCGCGGTCCTGGCGGGGCTGCGCGGACGCTGGATGAGCACACCGTGACCCCACAGCAGCCCGGCCCCGGCACGGGATCAGGTCTCGACGCCCACCTGCGGGTCGAACGCCCCGGCTTCACCCTCGATCTGGCACTGCGGGCCGCCCCCGGCGAGGTGATCGCGCTGCTCGGCCCGAACGGCGCCGGCAAGTCGACCGCGCTGCGCGCGCTGGCCGGCCTGCTGCCGCTGGGCGGCGGTCACCTGCACCTGGACGGCGCGGTGCTGGAGGACCCGGCCGCCGGGCGGCACACGCCCGCCGAGCGCCGCCCGGTCGGCGTGGTCTTCCAGGACTACCTGCTCTTCCCGCATCTGAGCGCGCTCGACAACGTCGGCTTCGGGCCGCGCTGCCAGGGCCGCTCGAAGCAGGAGTCGCGGGCCCAGGCGCGCGAGTGGCTGGAGCGGATGGGCCTGGCGGAGCACGCCGCCGCCCGCCCCGGCCGGCTCTCCGGCGGGCAGGCGCAGCGGGTCGCGCTGGCCCGGGCGCTGGCGGTGCGGCCCCGGCTGCTGCTCCTCGACGAGCCGCTGGCCGCGCTGGACGCCCGTACCCGGCTCGACGTGCGGGCCCAGCTGCGCCGGCATCTGGCCGAGTTCGAGGCGGTGGCGGTGCTGGTCACCCACGATCCGCTGGACGCGATGGTGCTGGCCGACCGGCTGGTGGTGATCGAGGACGGCGGCGAGGTGCAGTCCGGCACTCCGGCCGAGGTGGCGCGCCGCCCGCGCACCGACTACATCGCCCGGCTGGTGGGCCTCAACCTCTACCAGGGCACCGGCGAGGGCCACTCGGTGCGGCTGCCGGACGGGGTGGTGGTGGCGGTGGCCGAGGAGGTGTCCGGGCCGGCCTTCGTGGCCTTCGCGCCCGGCGCCGTGACCCTCTACCGGGAGCGGCCCACCAGCAGCGCCCGCAACGTCTGGGAGCTGACGGTGGCCGGGCTCGACCTGCACGGCGACCAGGTGCGCGCCGAGCTGACCGGGACGCTGCCGCTGGCCGCCGACCTCACCCCGGCGGCCGCCGCCGAGCTGGACCTCGGCCAGGGCGCGCGGGTCTGGGTCTCGGTGAAGGCGGCGCAGACCCACGCGTACCCGGCCTGACCAGGCCTCGGCGGCACGGCGGCTCAGCGGCTCAGCGGCCTCGGCGCAGCGCCGGGTGGTCGGCGACCACCGTGCACGAGCCCGGCGCGATCTCGGTGAACCCGGCGTCGCGCACCACCGGCAGGTCGCCGGAGGTCAGTTCCGCCCAGCGGTCGGGGTCGGCGGTGCGCACGGCGAGCGCGAAGCCGTTCGCGGCCCACTCCTTGCGCCGCGTCCCGTCCAGCTGCCACCAGGCGAGCTGGGCGGCGTGGCCGGTCTGCGCCATCGTCTTGCCGGCGCTCATCTCCAGCTCGGGGTTGAGCCAGAGCACCGGCAGCTCGGGGTCGGGGGCGGGCGGCTGCCAGTCCTCGGGGTCGCTCAGCTCGGTGCCGGAGACCTGGAGCTTGGCCAGCTCCTTGGGCCAGCCGTCCAGCGGGATCGGCGGGAAGACCCGCACCTCGGCGCTGCCCCCGGTGACGGTGATGCCGGGCAGCTCACCGGCCTTGCGCCACTCGCCGCCACGGGCCCGTCGCACCACCTTGCGGATCCGGGCGTCCTCCCAGGCCGCCACCGCCTCGGCCCACTCGCCGTCGCCGCTCACCCGCTCGTCGGCGAGGAAGGTGAGCACCGCGCGGGCCGAGGTCGCCAGGGCGTCGGTGCGGGCCGGCGGCTCGCTCTTCTCCAGCCGGACCACCAGCGGCAGTACGTACTGCGGCCTGGCGTCGCGGTCCACGGGGTCGGCGGCGGGGCTCGGGGCGTCGAACGGTGAAGTCACCCCGACAGGCTACCGGCGGTAGCCGCGGCCGGGCTCCCGCTCCTCGGCCTCCTCGTAGGGCAGGAACCAGCCCTCGGGGTGGGTGGCGGACAGCAGCGTCTCCAGCCGGGTGCCGCTGTCCTCCTCCGCCTCCTGGCCGGCCAGGTCGTAGACGCCGAGCAACTCGTCCGCGCAGCCGTCCCAGTCGTAGTCGTACAGGTCGGCGGGCAGGTCGCCCATCAGGTCGGCCACCGCCTGGGGCTGGGCACCCAGCAGCGAGCGGGCGTCGGCCAGCGCCAGGCGCAGCGCCAACTCCTCGCCCGGGCAGCGCGGCAGCGGCCACTCGCCGAGGCCGAGGTCCTCGGCGAGGTCGTCGAAGGCCCGGGCCATGGCCCGGCGCCAGGACCGGTGCATCCGCCAACTGCGCTGCGGCAGGCGGGCGAAGACGGCCCAGTCCTGGTCGTCCTCGTCGGTCACCGGCTCGTCGGTGTGCTCGTCCAGGTCGTCGTAGGCGGCGTCGGCCAGGGCGAGCAGCTGGGTGTGCAGCAGGCAGGCGGTACGCGGGGTGAGGGTCCAGTCGCCGGCCTCGCCGTCCTCGCCGTCCAGCGGGAAGAGCTCGGCGAAGTCCGGCGCGAAGTCCTCGGTGGCGCTGATCTCCAGCGTGCCGCCGAGCGCCTCGATGCCGGGCAGCGAGCCGACCAGCCGGTCCGGGTGCAGCAGGGCGCCGAGTGCGGCGTGCGGGTCCTCGGAGACCTCGCGCAGCAGTGCCAGGCGCTGGGCCGCCGGGTCGATCCCGGCGAAGTCGAGCTCCTCGACGGCAGCCATCGCGGCGGCGCGCAGCGCCGGCCAGTCGGTCACCCGGATCCCGAGGACCACGGTGGCCTCGACCTCCAGCGCCCCCGGATTGTCCGTCGCGCCCGGCCCTTGTGGATGATCACGTCGCTCGCCCATGCGCCTACGGTACGGCTTTTCGCGTCGCCGCTCACCGGTGCGGCTCCAGGTTTTCGGGCGCGGCTACCGGACACGGCCCAACCCGGCGTGCAGGATGACGAGATGAGCAACCTTGACGAATATGGCGGCGGCCCGCAGGCGAATGCGGATGTGCTGGTGGTGACGACCAATGAGGTGCCCGGCCACCGGGTGGAGCGGGTGATCGGAGAGGTGTTCGGCCTCACGGTGCGCAGTCGGCACCTGGGCACCCAGATCGGGGCCTCCTTCAAGTCGATGCTGGGCGGCGAGCTGAAGGGCCTGACCAAGACCCTGGTGGAGAGCCGCAACCAGGCGATGGAGCGGCTGGTCGAGCAGGTCAAGGCGCGCGGTGGGAACGCGGTGCTGGCGATGCGGTTCGATGTCACCGAGGCTGCTGATCTCGGAACCGAGATCTGCGCCTACGGCACTGCCGTGGTGATCGGTCCGGCCGCCTGACGAGGGGAACAACCGGTCACGCCCGTGATGTTTTACGGGCGTGACTGTTGATTCCGCAACCAAAGCGCCCGCCGAGGTCGACGTGGTCGTAGTCGGCGCGGGCCAGGCGGGCCTCTCCGCCGCCTACCACCTGCGCCGGCGGGGCTTCGCGCCGTACCAGGGCTTCGTCGTGCTGGACGCGGATCAGGCGCCCGGGGGTGCCTGGGCGCACCGCTCACCCTCGCTGCGGATGGCCACCGTGCACGGCTTCCACGATCTGCCCGACTTCGAGCTGCCAGCGCCCGACCCGGCCGCGCCGGCCCGCGAGGTGGTCCCCGGGTACTTCGCCGCCTACGAGGCGCGGCACGCGCTGCCGGTGGTGCGCCCGGCGCCGGTGCGGGCGGTGCGCGAGGGCACCGGCGGACGCCTGACGGTGGAGTCCTCGGCCGGCACCTGGTCGGCCCGCGCGCTGATCAACGCCACCGGCACCTGGACCAGGCCCTTCCTGCCGCACTACCCGGGCCACTTCGGCGGTCGGCAGCTGCACTACGCCGACTACCGGGGTCCGGCCGAGTTCGCGGGGCGGAAGGTGGTGGTGGTCGGCGGCGGGGCCTCGGCGATCCAGGTGCTCTCGGAGGTCGCCGAGGTGGCCGGGACGATCTGGGTGACCCGGCGCGAGCCGGTCTTCCGCGACGGCCCCTTCAGCCCCGAGGCCGGACGGGCAGCCGTGGCGCTGGTGGCGGAGCGGGTGCAGCAGGGCCTGCCGGTGCGCAGCGTGGTGAGCGTGACCGGGCTCGGCCCCTCGGTGGCGCTGCGCCGGGCCGAGCGGCTGGACGCGCTGCACCGGCAGCCGATGTTCGACCGTCTCACCGAGCACGGCGTGGCCTGGGGGACGCGGGAGGTGGCGGTCGACGCGATCGTCTGGGCCACCGGTTTCCGCCCCGAGGTCGGACACCTGGCGCCGCTCGGGCTGCGCGAGCCCGGCGGCGGCATCCGGCTGGACGGCACCGAGGCGGTGGCCGACGCCCGGGTGCAGCTGGTCGGCTACGGACCCTCGGCCTCCACCGTCGGCGCCAACCGGGCCGGGCGGGCCGCCGTCAACCGGATCGTCGCGTTGCTCGGCGCCCCGGCCCAGCCGGTGTCCCGGGCCTCGTTGTCCCGGGCGTCGTGGTCTCAGGCGTCGTGGTCTCAGGCGTCGTAGTCCACCGTCACCTTGTCGGTGACCGGGCGGGCCTGGCAGGTGAGCACGTAGCCGGCCGCCAGCTCCTTCTCCTCCAGCGCGAAGTTGCGGCGCATCGTCACCTCGCCCTCGGTGACCTGGGCCCGGCAGGTGCCGCAGACCCCGCCCTTGCAGGCGAACGGCAGGTCGGGGCGGGAGTGCTGGGCGCCGTCCAGCACGCTGCGGTCGCGCGGCAGCCGCAGCGTGCTGCGCCGCCCGTCCAGCACCACGGTCACCTCGCTGGTCCCCTCGGCGCCGAGCTCCTCCTCCGCGCGCTCGGAGATCGGCTCGTCCTCGGCGTGGAACAGCTCCTGGTGCACCGTCCCGGGCGCGACCCCGAGGCCGGCGAGCAGCGCGCGGGCCTCGGCGACCATCTGGAACGGGCCGCAGAGCCACCAGTGGCCCACCGCCGGCACGTCGACCAGCGCGGACAGCAGCGCCCGCACCCGCTCGGCGTCCAGCCGCCCGCTCAGCAGCTCGGCGTCCCGGGCCTCCCGGGAGAGCACGTGGACCAGCTCGAAGCGCTCCAGGTAGCGGTCCTTCAGGTCGGCCAGCTCGTCGGCGAACATCACGGTGTCGCTGCGGCGGTTGCCGTAGAGCAGGGTGACCGTGGACTCGGGGTGGGCGGCCAGCACGGTGCCGGCGATCGAGACCATCGGGGTGATGCCGGACCCGGCAGCCAGCAGCACGTGCCGGGCCGGGCTGTCGAGGTCGGCGGTGAAGGCGCCCGCGGGCGGCAGCACCTCCACCGTGTCGCCGGGGGCGGCGCGCCGCACCAGCTGCTCGGAGAAGAGCCCGCCGGGCACCTCGCGCACCGCGATCCGCAGCGGCCCGCCGACCGGGGAGCAGATCGAGTACGAGCGCCGTTCGTCGCCGCCGTCGCCGAGCTGGCGCAGGGTCAGGGTCTGCCCGGCCTGGAAGACGTACTCCTCGCCGAGCTCGGCCGGGACCTCGAAGGTGACGGCCACCGCATCGTCGCAGAGCCGCTCCAGGGCGGCGATCCGCAGGGGGTGGAACTGCGCACGGCGGGGCGCCATCAGATCTCCTTCATGCGTTCGAACGGCTCGCGGCAGGCGCGGCAACGCCAGAGCGCCTTGCAGGCGGTGGAGCCGAACCGGGACAGCTCCTCGGTGTCGGACGAGCCGCACTGCGGGCAGTCGACGGCGAGCCGGGTCCGCCCCAGGTGGAGCAGCCCCGAGGACGGCGGGGCGATCCCGGCGGCGGCGAGCTTGGCCCGGCCGGCCTCGGTGATCAGGTCGGTGCTCCAGGGCGGGTCCAGCCGCAGCCGCACCCGCACCTCGGTGAAGCCGGCCGCACGCAGCCGCAGTTCGACGTCGGCGGCCATCTCGGCGACGGCCGGGCAGCCGGAGTAGGTCGGGGTGAGCCAGACCGTCACGCCGTCCTCGTGCTGCTCGACGCCCGCCAGCACGCCCAGCTCGGCCAGGGTGAGCATGGGCAGCTCGGGGTCGGGGACGGTGCCCGCGATCCGGGCGGCGTCCGGCACGGCCAGGGTGCTCACCATGTCGCCCCCGGGTGCTCGCGGGCCACGCACTGCAGCTCGGCCAGCAGCGGGCCCAGCGCCTCGGTGTGCACGCCCTCCCGGCCGGCCCGGCCGCCGATCCGGGCCAGCGGCCCGGCGCTCGGCACGCTCAGCCCGGCCTCGGCGATCACGGCGGCGAGCTCGGCCAGCACCGGTTCGCGCAGGTCGGCCGGGTCCAGCCCGAGCCGCAGCTCGACCTCGTGCCCGGTGAACAGCTCGTCCAGCAGCGGCCAGACCGCGTCCAGGCCGGCCTGCATCCGGGCCGCGGAGTACGCGGTGCCGTCGCCCAGGCGCACCGTCCAGGCGGCGGCGTACTCCTGGTGGTAGGCCAGTTCCTTGACGCCGCGCGCGGCCACCGCCGCGAGCACCGGGTCGGGTCCGGCGGCCAGCCGCTGGTAGAGGGCGCGGCGGGCGGTGGCGAAGAGCAGCAGGCGGGCGATCGAGAAGCCGAAGTCGCCGTTGGCCAGCTCCACCAGGCGCACGTTGCGGAACTCGTGCTCGGCGCGCCAGTAGGCGAAGTCGTCCTCGGTGCGGCCGGTTCCGTCCGCCTGCCCGGCCCGGGTGAGCAGCAGGCGGGCCTGGCCGAGCAGGTCGAGGCCGAGGTTGGCGAGCGCCACCTCCTCCTCCAGCTCGGGCGCCCGGGTGCACCACTCGATCAGGCGCTGCGCCAGGATCAGCGCGTCGTCACCGAGCAACTGGCAGTAGAGCGAGAGGTCGGCTCCGTCGACTTCCGGCGGCACGGTGGTGTCGACGCCGAGCAGCGGGTCGGCGAAGCCGGTGCCGTAGGCCCAGCGGGCCTCGGCCTCGTGATCGCCTTCGGCGAGCGTCAGGTAGACGTGATCGTCCGTCATCGGGTCCCCCGTCAGATGTGCGGGACATCCTCGGGGATGTCGTAGAAGGTCGGGTGGCGGTAGACCTTGTCGCCGCTGGGCTCGAAGAACGGGTCGCGCTCGTCGGGCGTGGAGGCGGTGATGGCCTGCGAGCGGACCACCCACAGGCTCACCCCCTCGTTGCGGCGGGTGTAGAGGTCGCGGGCGGCGAGCAGTGCCATCCGGTCGTCGGGGGCGTGCAGCGAGCCGACATGGACGTGGTTGAGGCCGCGCCGCGGACGCACGAAGACCTCGTAGAGCGGCCAGGACTGGTCAGACATGGGACTCCTTGTGCTTGCTCGCGACGGCACGCTTCCTCGCATAGGCCACGGCGGCCTCGCGGACCCAGGCGCCCTCCTCGTGGGCGGCCCGGCGGCGGTCGATCCGCTCGGTGTTGCACGGCCCCTGGCCCTTGATCACCTGCCGCAGCTCGGACCAGTCGGGCTCGCCGAAGTCCCAGCCGCCGCGCGCCTCGTTCCAGCTCAACGCGGGGTCGGGCAGGGTGACGCCGAGGTGCTGGGCCTGCGGCATCGTCATGTCGACAAAGCGCTGACGCAGCTCGTCGTTGGTGTGCCGCTTGATCCGCCAGGCCATCGACTGCGCGGTGTTCGGCGAGTCGCCGTCCGGCGGGCCGAACATCATCAGCGAGGGCCACCACCAGCGGTCCACCGCGTCCTGGACCATCCGCCGCTGGTCCGGGGTGCCGCGCATCAGGGTCATCAGCAGCTCGAAGCCCTGGCGCTGGTGGAAGGACTCCTCCTTGCAGATGCGCACCATCGCCCGCGCGTACGGGCCGTAGCTGCAGCGGCAGAGCGGGACCTGGTTGCAGATCGCCGCGCCGTCCACCAGCCAGCCGATCACCCCGACGTCGGCGAAGCTCAGCGTCGGGTAGTTGAAGATCGAGGAGTACTTCTGCCGGCCGCTGATCAGCTTCTCGGTCAGCTCCGCGCGGTCCACGCCCAGCGTCTCGGCGGCCGCGTAGAGGTAGAGGCCGTGGCCCGCCTCGTCCTGGGCCTTGGCCAGCAGGATCGCCTTGCGGCGCAGCGAGGGGGCCCGGGTGAGCCAGTTGCCCTCGGGCTGCATGCCGATGATCTCGGAGTGCGCGTGCTGGGCGATCTGCCGGATCAGGGTGGCCCGGTAGGCGTCGGGCATCCAGTCGCGCGGCTCGATCCGCTGCTCGGCGGCGACCACCGCCTCGAAACGCTCGGCCGGCTCGCCGGACGCCCCGGGCTCGGCCGTGTCCACTGCCACCATGAGAAATCCTCCCGACTGACCGTTCGGTCGGTTCCATTGTGTAGCCAGTGACCTACGGATGACAAGCACGGACCTGGCCCGCACACACCCCGAGGGCGGGCCCGGTGGTCCGGACCCGCCCTCGGGGGTGTGTGGGGTGGTCGGTTCGGCTAGCGCGCGCCCAGCCGGGGCAGCGGCATCGCGAGCAGCCCGGTCAGCAGCGCGAGCCGCGGCGCCAGCTGGTCCAGCTCGATGTGCTCGTCACGGGCGTGCGGCCCCGCGCCGACCGCGCCCAGGCCGTCCAGGGTGGGCAGCCCCCGGGCGCCGGCCAGGTTGGTGTCCCCCGCGCCGCCCGCCGGGGCGCCGTCCAGCTGCTGCCCGAGCACGGCGGCCAGCGAGCGCACATGGTGCAGCAGCGCGTTGTCGCCGGCCCGCTCGGGCCAGGCGGGACGGCTGGAGAGCACCTCGGTGCGGACCAGCGCGCCCGGCCGCAGCGCGGTCAGGTGGGCCAGGCTGTCCAGCGTGCTGCGCTGGGCCTCGGGGGTGGAGAAGCGCAGGCCCAGCTCCGCCTCGGCCTGACCGGCCACCACGTTCGCCCGGGTCCCGCCACGGATCCGGCCGGTGTTCAGTTCGGTGCCCGGCTGGTGGGCCAGGTCGCGCACCGCGACCAGCTGGTCCACCAGCTCGTCCACCGCCGAGGTGCCGTCCTCGGGGTGGTTGCCGGCGTGCGCCTCATGGCCGGTGACCGTCAGCCGCACCCGGGTCGAGCCCCGGCGCGCGGTCTTCAGCCGACCGTCCTCGTGCGGCGGTTCCAGGCCCAGGACGGCGGCGGCGCCGGGGAGCTGGCGCTCCACCACACGGCGGCCGTCCGGGCTGCCGACCTCCTCGTCCGCGGTCACCACCACCCGCACCGAGTGGTACGGGCGCAGGCCGAGGTCGGCGAGGAGGGCGAAGGCGCCTTCGAGGAGGGCCAGGCCGGCCTTCATGTCGAGCACGCCAGGTCCGCTGAGCACGCCGTTGTGCTCGCTGACCGGCCAGTCCGCCAGCGTGCCGGCGGGCCAGACGGTGTCGTGGTGACCGACGAAGAGCAGATGCGGAAGGCTCTCGTCCTGGCCCCGCCAGTGCAGTTGGAGATGGTCGCCGGCCGCGCCCGGAACCCGGCCGACCTCGGCGCCGGTGGCCCGGTAGCCGGCCGACAGCTCCTCGGCCAGGTTGTTCAGGCGGGTCGCGTCGCCACTCGGCGACTCGATGGCGGCCAGCGCGGCACACCGGCGGCGGACACCGGCGGAGCGCGCCTTGGCCTGGGCGGCGAGGGTGCTCGGCAAGCCGGGCAGTGCCTCGGCCCTGGAGGCGGGGTCGGCCGGCGGCGTCGTCACGCGTTGGCTCACCGGGCACCTCCGCGGCGGCAGTCCGTACTCAGCGTGCCGCTGACCGACGTGGCACGCCGAGTGGTTGGTGGCCGAAGGACCCCTGGTGCGGCTGAGCAGTATGGTGCGGCGGAACGGCTGGTCGGCATACGTCCTCCTCGCTCGATCCGGCGGCCCCGCGTCTGCGGAACCCCCGTGGACACCGGCCTCCAGGCAGGGGAAGCCGAAGTGAGCCTAGAAGAACGCGTCGCTTTCCGGCGAGGTGGCCCTTACCTGCGGCCATCTCCCACGATGGACCCGCCGGGGCGCTTCGGCATGGCGAATCGCCAACGGCGCGGGAAAGACCGAGCGGGAGAGGCCGAGCGGAAAGGCCGAGGGGCCGGGCCACGGGGAAGTGGCTCGGCCCCCTGCTGCCGGACAGGCCCGCGGGCTTGTCCGACAAGCACTAGCCCACCGGCGCGAGTTGCCAGCCCTGGTTGCCGCCGCCGTTGGCCGGCCACTGGATCACCGGGGCGCCCATGGTCAGCGAGGCGCCCTGGACGTCGGTGCGGTCGCCGTCCGAGCGGGACTCCAGGGTGTAGCGGCCACCGCCGGCCGGGACCACCAGCCACTGCTGGCCGGTCCCGCCGTTCGGCGTCGACAGGTCGAGCTGGGTGCCCGGCACCGCGGTGCCGTTCGGCACGTCCAGCGCCTTGCCGCTGGCCACGCCGGTGATCGTGTAGTAGCCGTCCCCGGTGCCGGTCAGCCGCCACTGCTGGTTGGTGCCGCCGTTGCCGGGCCACTGGATCACCGGGGTGCCGTCGGCGGTGCCCTGGTTGGCGGCGTCCAGCAGTTGACCGCTGTAGCCGTTGACCAGGTGGTAGGTGCCGTCCAGCGGGGCGGCGGCGCCCGGAGTGATGGCGAGGTTGCTGAACTGCGCGTTGTAGTAGCCGCCGGTGCCGAGCGCGATCTGGCCGGCGCCGTAGGAGCCGTCGGTGACGGTGCCCAGGGTGACGCCGTCCAGTCGGGCGGTGATGGTGCTGCCCTGGAAGCTCAACTCGACGTGGTGCCAGGTGTTCAGGCCGAGCGCCGGGACGCTGCCGGAAGCCAGCGTGGTGAAGCTCCAGCCCTGGCCGTCCTTGAGGATCGTCCAGGCGCCGTTGTCGCCGACCCGCAGGTTGTAGGCGTTCAGGCCGCCGTTGTTGCGGCCCTGGGTGCCGACCCGGCCGAGCAGTTCGGCGGTGCCCGACTGTTCGAGCAGCACGTCGGCGCTGACCGTGTAGTTGGACCAGCTCAGATCGCCCATGGTGGCGTAGGGCTGGTCGCCGGTCTCGTCGGTCCACCGGATCGGGGTGGCCGGGGCCTGCTGGCGCAGGCAGCTGCCCGGCCGGCCGCCGGCGCACGGCGCGGTCTCGAAGGCGCCGTTCATGGCACTGAAGTAGCGGGCCTCCTGGCCGGTCCCGGTGCCGGCGAGGCTGTCGTGGTAGGGCAGCGCGAGCAGGCCGCGCTGGGGGGAGGCGGCGGTGCCGGCGCCCGCCGCGGCCGTGGTGGTCACGGTGTAGACGTGGCCGGGCTGGAGGGTCAGCTGGTAACCGCCGGCGCTCGGCGTGAGGTCCGGGCCGGGGACCAGGTGGTCGGTGGCGGCGTTGGACGAGAAGTCGGTGGACCAGACGTGCAGCGCGCCGGCCGGCAGGCCGCCGGTGACCCGAAGCGTGACGGTCTGCGGCGCGGTGGCGTCCAGCGCCTCGATGACGGTGCTCCAGGCGGAGCGGTCCGGGGCGGCGTAGCTGACGTAGCTGCCGTTCGCGCGGTCGCCGCCGAGATAGCCGGAGGCGGTGTCCAGGTACTGCCAGCCGGGCGCGGTGAACTGGGTGGTCTGGGCGATCGCCCAGGTGCTGCGGCCCACCGCGTAGGCGCCGGACCAGGGCTGGTTCGCCGTCACCAGGCCCATCGTGTTGAAGCCGAGGTTGGGGTAGAGGGCGGCGACCACCGGCCAGTTGATGAAGGCGGTGAGCTTGGCGTCCAGGTAGCCGCGGTTGATCCCGCGCACGATCGGGGCGGCTCCGGTGTCGGCGTCCTCGGAGCCGTTCTCGCTGGCCCAGAGCGGTTTGCCGGTGGCCAGCGCGTCGGCGGTGCTGCTGCAGCTGGTCATCGCGGACATGTAGCCGCAGGGGTAGTGGGTGCCGACGATGTCGACGGCGTTGTCCAGCGCGCTGTCGGAGCGCATCGAGGTGGCGATCGCCCAGGTGTCGTCGGCGCCGACCACCTGGGTGGTGCCGAAGCCGTGGGCGGCGAGGGCGGCGTGCAGGTTCTCGTACCAGGCGGCGTTGTAGCCGCGCTCGTTCCAGCCGCCGAGGTAGTCGATGGGCAGGCCGTGCTGTTTGGCGCAGCCGAGCCAGCTCATCAGGTAGTCGATCATGTCCTGCGACCAGAAGTTCCCGTTGCCGATCCAGCCGGGGGCGCCCCAGGAGAGGGCGTAGAGCTTGATCGCGGGGTTGCGGGCCTTGGCCTGCTCCATCAGCCACCACTCGTAGCCGTTGTCGCAGTCGACGGTGCCGCGGGTGTGCTCGATGGAGGACTCGGCGCCGTCGGTGGAGTTGGTGTCGCCACCGATCTCGGCCTTGAGGATCTGCAGGGCGGCGCCGTAGCCGGGCTTGAAGAGGTAGTCGAGGATCTGGCTGCGCTGGGGCTCGGGGTAGTCGAGCAGCAGCCGGGAGTTGCCACCGCCGCCGCTGATGGCGCCGACGCCGTCGAAGGTGCGCCCGGGCGAGGTGCCGTCCACGGTGATGTCGGTGGGAGACAGCGCGGCGCGGGAGCCGGGGGCGGCGGGCGAGGCCTGGGCGGTCGGGGCCCGGCCGACCAGCAGCGCGAGGCAGAGCGCGAAGCACAGGGCGAGGACGGCGGCGGGAGCGCCCCGCCTCAGAGGGCGCGCGAGGTGAAGGGGCGGGGTGCGGGGGTCGGTGCGCATCAGGTGCAGTCCTCCCGTGGTTCGCCGTGATGGATTGTGATCGCTGCTCGCGAAAAACCAAACGCGACCGAGCAAAAGCAAACGGTAGGGATGCGCCGACATGGCGTCAAGAACTGTGCGCCGATCGACAGTTCCGCATGTCGGGAGAACGGATGACGGACTCTGCCAAACAGATGACGGATGACAGATATTGAAATCTGTCATCCGTCATGCCAAAGTTGTCCTCGAAGGCACCACACAACCCCCCCGCACGACCGCCCCGGAGGCACCCATGACCGCCATCGCCACCCGCAAGCTCGGCCGCACCGGCCCCGTCACCTCCGCGCTCGGCCTGGGCGCGATGGGCATGTCCGACCTCTACGGCCCCGCCGACGAGGCCGAGAGCATCGCGACCGTCCACGCCGCGCTGGACGCCGGGATCACCCTGATCGACACCGGCGACTTCTACGGCATGGGCCACAACGAGCTGCTGATCAACCAGGCGCTGCGCGGGCGCGACCGTGCCTCGGTCGAGCTGAGCGTGAAGTACGGCGCCCAGCGCGGCCCGGACGGCTCCTGGATCGGCGTCGACACCCGCCCCGCCGCCACCAAGACCGCCCTGGCCTACACGCTGCGCCGCCTGGGCACCGACTACGTCGACGTCTACCGCCCGGCCCGGCTCGACCCGAACGTCCCGATCGAGGAGACCGTGGGCGCCATCGCCGAGCTGGTCGAGGCCGGCTACGTGCGCCACATCGGCCTCTCCGAGGTCGGCGCCGCCACCCTGCGCCGGGCCGCCGCGGTGCACCCGATCAGCGACCTGCAGATCGAGTACTCGCTGCTCTCCCGCACCCTGGAGGCCGAGGTGCTGCCCACCGCCCGCGAGCTGGGCATCGCCGTCACCGCCTACGGCGTGCTCTCCCGCGGCCTGCTCAGCGGCCACTGGAGCGCCGACCGGGCGATGGACGGCAGCGACTTCCGCGGCCACAGCCCGCGCTTCCAGGGCGAGAACCTGACCCACAACCTCACCTTGGTCGAGGCGCTGCGCAAGATCGCCGAGGCCAAGGGCGCCACCGTCGCGCAGGTGGCGATCGCCTGGGTCGCCGCCCAGGGCCAGGACATCGTCGCGCTGGTCGGCGCCCGGCGCCGCGAGCGGCTGACCGAGGCGCTCGGCGCACTGCGGATCGAGCTGGACGCCGCCGACCTCGCGGCCATCGAGGCGGCCGTCCCGGCCGGGGCCGCCGCAGGCGAGCGGTACGCTGCCGCACAGATGGCCTCCCTCGACAGCGAGCAGAGCGCGCCCGGCGCGCACTGAGTCGAACGGCGGGCCCCGGGGCGCCCCGCCCCGGGGCCCGGCGGCAGCGGCCACCGCCACACCCGCCGGACCCAGTAAGGACGTAGCACTCCGTGACCCCCGAGACCACCCTCACCCCCGAGCAGATCCTGAGCGCGGCGGAGGACGTGCTGCGCCGGTTCGGCCCGGCCAAGGCCACCGTGGTCGACATCGCCCGCTCGCTCGGGGTCAGCCACGGCAGTGTCTACCGCCACTTCCCCAGCAAGGCCGCGCTGCGCGAGGCCGTCACCCAGCGCTGGCTGGACCAGGCGCACGAGAGCCTGCACTCGATCAGCATCGAGTCCGGCCCGGCCGGGGAGCGGCTGCACCGCTGGCTGACCACCCTGTTCGCCGCCAAGCGCAAGAAGGCGCTGGACGACCCGGAGCTGTTCGCCACCTATCTGACCCTGGTCGCCGAGCACAGCAACACCGTGGACGCGCACCTGCGGACGCTCACCGAGCAGATCGCGCACATCGTCCAGGACGGCGTCTGGCAGGGCGAGTTCAGCCCGGTTCCGGTGGCCCCCACGGCCCGCGCGGTGTTCCACGCCAGCGCGCACTTCCACGACCCCGGCTACGCGGCCGAGTGGACCGACGAGCGCCGCTCGACGGCGGACTTCGAGGCGCTGTGGGCGCTGCTGCACGCCGGCCTGCGCGGCCCCTGGGGCACCCCCGAGCCGAAGCCCCGCACCACCGGCAAGTGACGGTCAGTCATCGAGTTGATCGCGAACTAGTCCATTTGGCACATGAGTTGAGCGTTTCAAGCAGGTAAAGGATGCTGCCCGCACCTTGCCGCTTGACGTGAACGCGCACTAGCGTCTGCCCCACACCAGCCCAGCCCTGACCGGCGGGACAGGTGTGGGGCCTTCTTCTGTCATGACCGTGCCACCGAGCTGACCTCGGTCGGACCGACCTGCGTCGGACCGCCCCCGGAGCGGTGTCCGGCGCCGGACGGTCGTCGGCCCCTCGTTTCGCGCGCTCACTGCCCCACCCACGTGCCCGGTCCGCGGTCGGCGGCCCGGTGCGTCGTCCAGATCAGCGCGTTGCTTCTCCTCTGCGCCGCACACGGCATGCGCCCGTGCGCGGCGTACCCCCGGCTCGCGGCCACGAGTCGTCGAGCCGTCCGCACGTGCCGAGATCCACCAGCACCGGGCCCGCCCAACCGCCAGTCGCACCCCGGACCGGCCGGGCGACGCCCCGACCCCCACGGAGGGTTCAATCTTGCGCACAAATCCCACGGCCGGTCCACGCCCGCGCAGGCTGCGCGCGCTGACCGCCCTGCTCCCGTCGGCGACACTGGTCGCCCTGGGCCTGCTCGCGCCCGCCGCCCACGCCGCCGCCCCGACCACCACGAGCGACAGCGCCGGGGTCAAGCGGGTCTGCGCCGCGCCGACGCACCCGGGCCAGATGGCCTGTCTCGCCCTGGCGCGCACCAACGTGGTCGAGCCGCACGCGATCTCCCCGAACGCGGCTCCCTCCGGCTACGGCCCCAGCGACCTGGCCAGCGCCTACAACCTGCCGACCAGCGCCGGCTCCGGCCAGACGGTCGGGATCGTGGACGCCCAGGACGACCCGAACGCCGAGTCGGACCTGGCCGCCTACCGTTCCCAGTACGGGCTGCCGGCCTGCACCACGGCGAACGGCTGCTTCAAGAAGGTCGACGAGAACGGCGGGACCAGCTACCCGACCGGTGACACCGGCTGGGCCGGTGAGATCTCGCTCGACCTCGACATGGTCAGCGCGGTCTGCCCGAACTGCCACATCGTGCTGGTCGAGGCCACCTCGGCGAACATGAGCGACCTGGGCACCGCGGTCAACCAGGCCGTCGCCCAGGGCGCCAAGTTCGTCTCCAACAGCTACGGCGGCTCCGAGGACTCCACCGACACCAGCTCGGACAGCCAGTACTTCGACCACCCCGGCGTGGCCATCACGGTCTCCGCGGGTGACGGCGGCTACGGCGCCGAGTACCCGGCCTCCTCGCAGTACGTGACCGCGGTCGGCGGCACCTCGCTGACCAAGGACTCCAGCGCGCGCGGCTGGAGCGAGAGCGTGTGGAACACCAGCAGCACCGAGGGCACCGGCTCCGGCTGCTCGGCCTACGACCCCAAGCCGAGCTGGCAGACCGACAGCGGCTGCAGCAACCGCACCGTCTCCGACGTCTCCGCGGTCGCCGACCCGGCCACCGGCGTCGCGGTCTACCAGACCTACGGCGGCTCGGGCTGGGCCGTCTACGGCGGCACCAGCGCCTCCTCGCCGATCATCGCCTCGGTGTACGCGCTGGCCGGCACTCCGGCCGCGAACACCGACCCGGCCTCGTACCCCTACGCGCACACCAGCGCGCTGAACGACGTGACCAGCGGCAGCAACGGCACCTGCTCGCCGACCTACCTGTGCACCGCGGGCACCGGCTACGACGGCCCGACCGGCTGGGGCACCCCGAACGGCACCGCCGCGTTCACCTCGGGCGGCAGCACCGGCGGCAACACGGTGACCGTCAGCAACCCGGGCAGCCAGTCCACCGCCACCGGCAGTGCGGCCGGCCTGCAGATCAAGGCCAGTGACAGCGCCTCCGGCCAGACCCTGAGCTACTCGGCCAGCGGCCTGCCCACCGGCCTGTCGATCAACTCCAGCACCGGCCTGATCAGCGGCACCGCGAGCACCGCGGGCAGCTACTCGGTGACCGTCACCGTCACCGACTCGACCGGTGCCAGCGGCTCCACCACCTTCGGCTGGACCGTCTCCACCTCCGGTGGCGGCTGCTCCGGCGCCGGCCAGCTGCTCGGCAACGCCGGCTTCGAGTCCGGCAGCGCCTCGCCGTGGACCGCCACCGCCGGTGTGATCAACAGCGACACCGTCTCCGAGCCGGCCCACTCCGGCAACTACGACGCCTGGCTCGACGGCTACGGCGCCGCGCACACCGACACCCTCTCGCAGACGGTGACCGTGCCGACCGGCTGCAAGGCCACCTTCAGCTTCTGGCTGCACATCGACACCGCCAAGACCGGCAAGACCGCGGCCGACAAGCTGACCGTCACGGCGGGCTCCACCACGCTGGCCACCTTCTCCAACCTGAACGCCAACAACGGCTACGTCCAGGAGAGCTACGACCTCTCCGCGTTCGCCGGCAAGAGCGTCACGGTGAAGTTCAGCGGTGTGGAGAACTCCTCCTCCGCGCAGACCAGCTTCGTGATCGACGACACGGCGCTGAACGCGAGCTGAGCCACGAGCCTGATCCGGCGCTGAGCCGGCGCTGAACTCCGTGCCGATCCGGCCTCGGCACGGCACCACCACGGCGCAGCGGGGGCGGGCCAACTGGCCCGCCCCCGCTGTTGTGCGTCGGCAACTCGCGCTTCAGTTGCGCGAGTTGCCGAACAGCAGCCGGTAGATGATCAGCAGCACCAGCGAGCCCGCGATGGCCGAGCCCCAGGTGGCCGGGTCGTAGAAGTGGTGGGCGACCGACCGGTGCAGGAAGCGCACGGAGAGCCAGCCGCCGACGAACGACCCGGCGATGCCGATCAGTGTGGTGATGATGAGGCCTCCCGGGTCGCGCCCGGGCAGCAGCAGCTTGGCGATGGCCCCGGCCACCAGACCCAGCACGATCCAACTGATGACGCCCATGTTCCTCTCCCCCTTCTGTCCTCGTACGCGGCAGTCTGCCCACCCAGACGCCGGGACACCCGGCTCCGGTTGCGTCCGGCCTTCCTGAGAACGCTCTCATGCTGACCTGCCACGCTGGGCGGTCGCCCGGGCAGCCGGGCAGGCGTGACGCAGCACGCAGCACGCAGCACGCGCGACTCACGAGGAGAACACCGATGGCCGGCGCCGAGCCCCTGGGAAGAGTGCTGGTGGTCGACGACGACGACACCATCCGCCGCTCGCTGGAGCGCGGTCTGCGACTGAGCGGCTTCGCGGTGCGCTCGGCGGACGGCGGGCTGCCCGCACTGGAACTGCTCGCCGCCGAACCGCCGGACGTGCTGGTGCTCGACGTCTCGATGCCGGACCTGACCGGCACCGAGGTCTGCCGCCGGCTGCGCGAGCGTGGCAGCGACATCCCGGTCCTGATGCTCTCGGCCCTGGACGAGCTGGCCGACCGGGTGGCCGGCCTGCAGGCCGGGGCGGACGACTACCTGGTCAAACCGTTCGCCCTGGAGGAACTGGTACTGCGGCTGCGCGCACTGCTGCGCCGCCGCCCGCCGGTGGCCGACGACGGCGTGCTGCGGGTCGGTCCGCTCGCCATCGCCCCGCACACCCGCGAGGTGCACCGCGACGGTGAGCCGGTGCACCTGACCCGCCGCGAGTTCGAGCTGCTGGAACACCTGGCCCGCAACGCCAACCTGGTCCTGACCAGGGACCAACTGCTCGACCGGGTCTGGGGATACGACTTCGAGGTGCGCACCGACGCGGTCGACACCTTCGTCAGCTATCTGCGCCGCAAGCTGGAGGACGGCGGCCGCCCGCGCCTGATCCACACCGTGCGCGGGGTCGGCTTCGTGCTGCGCGTGCCCGCGCCGGGCGACGGGACGGGGGCGGCGCGATGAGGCTCGCCACCCGGATCGCGATCTGGGCCGCCGTGCTGCTGCCGCTGCTGGTGCTGGGCACCAGCGCGCTGCTGCTCGGCCTGGTCACCCATGACCTGCGCAACGAGCAGGATGCGAAGCTGCGCGACCGGGCGCAGGTGGAGCTGCCCTACGTCCGCGCCTACCTCGACGCCGACCACCAGGGCCGGACCAGGGTCGAGCAGAACCAGCACCAGAAGGTCCTGGGGGCCGCGCTGGACGTCGGCATCAAGGTGGCCGACGCGAGCGGGGCCCAGCTGCTGGCGGAGGGCCGGCTGCCCTCCGCGGCCGCCCTGCCGCCGGCCACCACCGACACCGCGGGCCCGGTGACCGTGCGCGCCGCCGGCCAGGCCTGGCGAGTACTGGCCCGCCCGGTGAGCGGCGCCGACCCCGGCACACTCTGGGTGGCCGCCCCGGCCTCCGCCACGGCCGCGCAGGTCAGCGCGGTACGCGGGCGGATCATCCTGGTCACCCTGCTGGCCGCGCCGCTCGCCGGTCTGCTCGCCTACGGGCTGGCCCGCCGGGCCACCGCCCCGCTGAGCCGGCTCGGGCGCCGGGCGGCCGCGCTGGACCCGGGGGCCGGGGCGGCCGGCTTCGACCACCGGCACAGCGGGATCGGCGAGGTGGACGAGCTGGCCGCGGCGCTGGCCGGCGCGCTGGCCCGCTACGACGAGCAGGCGGCGCGCACCGCCCAGGCGCTGGAGACCGCGCGCTCGTTCTCGGCGGCCGCCTCGCACGAGCTGCGGACGCCGCTGATGAGCCTGCAGACCAACCTGGACGTGCTCAGCGCCCACCCCGACCTGCCGCCCGCCGACCGCGCGGAGATCCTCGCCGACCTGCGCGGCGACCACCGCCGGATGCTCGACCTGCTCACCGCGCTGCGCACGCTGGCCCGTGGTGACCTGGTGGAGCAGGAGGCCTTCGGGCCCTTGGATCCGGCCGACCAGATCACCGCCTCGGTGGCCGAACTGCGTCGGCGCCGCCCCGAGTTGGAGATCGTCACCGAGCTTCCCGACCCGGCCGGGCCGACCGGCACCCCGCGGGTGTTCGGCTGGGAGGCGGGGCTGCGGATCGTCTGCGACAACCTGCTCGCCAACGCCGTCGTGCACGGGCAGCCGCCCGGCCGCCCGGGGCGGATCGGGGTGGCGGTGCGGCGGGAGGCCGACCAGGTGGTGCTGACGGTGGACGACGCGGGCCCGGGCATCCCGCAGGCCGAGCGCGCGGCCGTCTTCGACCGGTTCCACCGCCGGCGGGACAGCCCGGGCTCCGGCCTCGGGCTGACCCTGGTGGCCCAGCAGGTGGCCCTGCACCGGGGCTCGGTGACCGTGACGACACCGCCCTCGGGAAGCGGCTGCCGGTTCGAGGTCCGGCTGCCGCTGCTGGTCTCCCCGGACGCGCCGACGCTGCCGCTGCCGGCCCGCCGGGACTGGATCGGCGCCACCGGCTGACCGGCCGGGCTCGCGGCTCACAAGGAATCCACAAAGAGCCCCTCTACCGTCCTGCTCAGCCGGGCCGCCCACGGGCCCGGCGCCACGCCATCCAGGACCTGGAGGACCACGTCATGCTCTCCTACCGCAAGGCCGGCGCCACCCTCGGCGCCCTCGCGCTCGGCGGCACGCTGCTCGCGGCCGCCGCCCCCGCCCAGGCCGCGAGCTCGGCGCCGAGCGGCGCCCCCACCGGCGACGGCGCCAAGGGCATCTGCAAGCGGCTGCCGAAGACCGAGCAGCGGGTCCAGAAGTCCCTGGACCGGCTGAACGGTCCGGCCACCGAGAACGGTTCGGTCGCCCGGCTCCAGCAGCGGGTGGACAACGCCAAGAACGCCGGGCAGACCGCGATCTACACCTACCTCAACGACCGGCTGACCTACCGCAAGAGCCTGCTGCCGACCCTGACCACCCGGCAGTCCGACCTCCAGGCGGTGGCCACCTGGTGCTCCTCGCAGGGCCTGGCCACCCCGAGCGGCACCGCCCGGTGAGCCGGCCGCCGACGGCCCGGGCCCGGGCCCGGCGCACCGCCGCGCTGGCGGCGGCCGCCGTGCTCGCCGTGCTCGCCGTGCTGACCCTGACCGCCTGCGGCGGCTCCGGCGCGAACGCGGGGTCCGGCGGCGGCGCTCAGGTGCCGGCCACACCCGCGCCCGGCGCGACGGCCGGCGGCGGCACCCCGGCCGATCAGCAGCTGAAGGACATGCGGCAGAAGCTCGACGCGGCCGAGAGCGCCGTCTCCGCCGCCGACTCGGATGCCGCGCAGAACAACTGACCACCACTCAGCGCCCAGCCCCCGTTCACCGGGGCTGGGCGCCGGCGGCACATCAGAAACCGCTCACCCGGGTCAGAAGTTGATCGTCCCGTTGAAGTCGCGCCCCTGGATCAGCTTCGCCACCCTGGCGTTGCCCGACACCACGTTGGACACGCTGCTGTGGTCCTCGCTCCGGTCGTAGTGCACCGTCACGTGGAGCGCCGCGGCGTGCTCGCGGGCCCAGCCGGCCAGGTCGGCCGCGAGCCCGGGGTCCTGGCGCTGGTGCTCGACCAGGGTGGTGATCAGCTCGCGCACCTGCGGCTCGCTGGCCGGGTCGACGGGCAGCGGGACGACCGGCGCCAACTCGGCGGTCGCCGATTCGCCCGCCGCCGGCTCGACCGCGCCGCGGTGGCGGACCCGGCGGGCCACGGTCAGCAGCGCCTCCCAGGCCTGCCGCCCCACGGCGGTGCCGGCCGCTCCGGCGGCGGCGGTGATCGCCTCGGTGATGGTGCCGGCGGAAACGATGTCCACGGGAGTCCCCTCCTCGTCGCGAGCTCGGCCGCGTCGCACGGCGTACTGACACGATAGCCGTCCGCCATCGTCGGCGACCGTCCGATCGGGCAGGTCCATCTGTCAGGACCCGCCGTCCGTCGGCTTGACGTCCCGGTGGGCGATCTACCACTATCTCGGGCATGGACCACGGCACCGAGCTCGTCTGCCGCCTGCACGTCGATCTGCGACGCCAGGCGAGCGACATGTGTGCCTGCTGACCTGACGAGCCCGCGTTCCGGCGCGCTCCGCTTCGCCGCATCCAGCCCCGTGACCAGTTGCCGGGGTGTGCGGCCCACCACTCATCACCGTCATCGGGCCCGTCCCGCTCGTCCGTAGCCGCACCTTGGGCGGCCGCGGCTGCGGGTGCCGGCCGCCGCGCGCACCCCGAGCTTCCGTGAGGACTCCCCATGAGTGTCGAACTCGTGAGCACCGATCCCCCGTCCGCCCCGGCCGCCCCACCGACGGGCGAGCCCACCGCACTCGGCCCCATCGCACTCGACCCCGCCCCGCTCAGCCCCGCCGCGCTGCGCGCCATCGTCACCGAGCTGGCCGAGCGGCCGCAGGAGTGGATCCACAAGGTCCGCCTGTCGGTCGAGGAACGCTGGTACGAGCGGCTGAGCCTGACGGAGGACCACGAGGTCTGGCTGATCAGCTGGCTGCCCGGCCAGTCCACCGGGTTCCACGACCACGGCGGCTCGCGCGGCGCGTTCACCGTGGCGCTCGGCGAGCTGGAGGAGCTCTCGATCGGCGGCGCGGACGGTGAGCTGCGCACCCGGAGGCTGCCGACCGGCACGGCCCGCGCGTTCGGGCCGGAGTTCCTGCACGACGTGCGCAACACCGCGGGCGGCCCGGCTGTCACTCTGCACGCGTACTCTCCACCGTTGGACGAGATGTCCCGTTACGAACTGCGGGCAAGCGGCCTGCGGCTGACCGCACGGGAGGGGAAGGAGCAGTGGTGACGACCGTCGACGATCTGGTGGCCAGGGCCCGTGAGGGCGTGCACCGCCCCGGGCCCGAGGAGGCCCACCGCGCCTGGCAGCGCGAGGAGGCGCTGCTGGTCGACATCCGCCCGGCCGCCCAGCGGGCCCGCGAGGGCCGGCTGCCCGGCGCGCTGGTGATCGAGCGCAATGTGCTGGAGTGGCGGCTCGACCCGGCCGGCAGCCACCGGATCCCGGAGGCGACCGGCTACGACCTGCCGGTGGTGCTGGTCTGCTCCGAGGGCTACGCCTCCTCGCTGGCCGCCGCCTCGCTGCGCGAGCTGGGCCTGCACCGGGCCACCGACCTGGCCGGCGGCTTCGTCGCCTGGGCCGCCGCAGGACTGCCCACGGTGTCGGAGCCGGATGGAACGTAGCCCATCCGGTCAGAACCTGTGCCTCTTCCGTCCTGGATCGGCCGAATCTTGTCGCGATTCTGACATCGCGCCAGGTCCGGACGGCGTGTCGGATCCGTCACCGATCACCGTTCAGGGTTTCCCTTGGTGCAGTCGGGGGCAGGCAGCCACGGGTGTCCGCCCTGACAACGCCGCACTCGCCCCACCGACGACGGTGCCCCGGCACCCCAGCTAGGAACTTCTCGTGATCAGATTTGACGGCGCCGGCAAGCGCCATCCCGACGGCACCATCGCCGTGGCGGGCCTGGATCTCACCGTGCCCGCCGGGCAGACCACCGTCCTGGTCGGGCCCTCCGGCTGCGGCAAGACGACCATCCTGCGCATGGTCAACCGGATGGTCGAGCCCACCTCGGGCCGGGTGCTGCTCGACGGGACCGACGTCGCCCAGCTGGAGGCCGCCAAACTGCGCCGCGGCATCGGCTACGTGATCCAGCAGGCCGGTCTCTTCCCGCACCGCCGGGTGCTGGACAACATCGCCACCGTGCCGTACCTGCTCGGCTGGGACCGCAAGCGGGCCCGGACCCGGGCGATGGAGCTGCTCGAACTGGTCGGCCTGGCCCCGGAGACCGCCAAGCGCTACCCGTTCCAGCTCTCCGGCGGCCAGCAGCAGCGGGTCGGGGTGGCCAGGGCGCTGGCCGCCGACCCGCCGCTGCTGCTGATGGACGAGCCGTTCAGCGCCGTCGACCCGGTGGTGCGGGCCGGGCTGCAGGAGGAACTGCTGCGGCTGCAGGCCGAGCTGAACAAGACCGTGCTCTTCGTCACCCATGACATCGAGGAGGCGGTGCGGCTCGGCGACCAGATCGTGGTGCTGCGCGAGCACGGCCTGATCGGGCAGGTGGCCGACCCGGCCACCCTGCTCAGCGCGCCCGCCGACGAGCTGGTGGCCGCCTTCCTCGGCCGGGACCGGGGCCTGCGGGCGCTCGGACTGCGCCCGGCGGAGGGGATCACCCTGGTACCGCACACCCTGCCGTTCGAGGGCTGGACGCTGACCGTGGACGCGGACGGGCGGCCCGCCGGGTGGCACCCGTCCGGCCTGGGCGACACCGCCGAGCAGCCCACCGACGCCGCCGACGGCCGCCACCAGGTCGCCGTCTACCGGCCGGGCGTGGACACCCTGCGCACCGCGCTGGACAGCGCCGTGCTCTCCCCCGCCCGTGCGGCGGTGGCGGTGGACGCGGCGGGCCGGGTGCTGGGGCTGGCCCCGCGCGCGGCCGTGCTCGACGCGCTCGACGCGGCCGGGCCGCAGGCGCCCGCGCTGACCGACAAGGCCGGCCCGGCGACTGCCGAACCGGCCGCCGCCGACGCGGCCCCGGGCGCCGGCGGCATAGCCGCCGACCCGGCCACCAACAGCGGAGCCGGCCATGGACGGTGAGCCCCTGGTCCGCTGGAACTGGATCCGCGACCACCTCGGCTACCTCTGGGACCTGCTGCGCGACCACGCGGTGATCTCGCTGGTCCCGGTGCTGCTCGGCCTGCTGATCGCGCTCCCGCTCGGCCTGCTCTGCACCCGCTTCCCGCGGCTCTACCAGCCGCTGGCCGCGGTCTTCAACGTGGTCTACGCGCTGCCCTCGCTCGCGGTCTTCGTCGTGCTGATCCCGTACACCGGGCTGGCCACCCAGGCCACCGTGATGATCCCGCTGACCTGCTACGCGCTCGCCGTGCTGCTGCCCACCACGGTGGACGGGCTGCGCGCGGTGCCCGAGCCGGTCCGGCAGGCGGCCACCGCGCTGGGCTACGGCCCCTGGCGGCGACTGGCCGCGGTCGAGCTGCCCGCCGCCGTGCCCTACCTGATGGCGGGCCTGCGGGTGGCGGCGGTCTCCAGCATCTCGCTGGCCAGCGTGGGCGCGCTGGTCGGGCGCGGCGGGCTGGGCTACCTCTTCATCGACGGCTTCCAGCGCACCTTCCCGACCCCGATCGTGGCGGGCATCGTGCTGGTGGCGGTGCTGGCGCTGGTCACCGACGCGGTGCTGCTGCTGGCCCGCCGGCTGCTCGCGCCGTGGGCGGTCCGGGACCAGGCGGTGGGCCGATGAACTGGGGCGGCTGGCTGTCGAAGTTCTTCACCGATCCGGACCGGCTGCACGGCCCGGACTCGATCGTGCACCGGGTCACCGAGCACCTGCTGCTCTGCGGCGAGGCGCTCGGTCTCGCCTTCCTGATCGCGGTGCCGCTGGGCCTGCTGCTCGGCTACACCGGGCGGGCGGCCGCGCTGGTGACCGCACTGACCGGGGCGGCCCGCGCGCTGCCCACCCTGGGCCTGGTGACCCTCTCGGTGCTGGTGGCCGGGGTCGGCGACACCGCCGTGCTGGTACCGCTGGTGGCACTGGCCGCGCCGGTGCTGCTGGTCGCCGCCTGCGAGGGCGTGCGCGGCACCGACCCCGACCTGCGCGACGCCGCCCGGGGCATCGGCCTCACCCACCCCCAGGTGCTCTGGCAGGTCTGCGTGCCGTGGGCGCTGCCCGCGCTGCTGGCGGGCCTGCGCACCGCCACCGTCCAGGTGATCGCCACCGCCACGGTGGCCGCCTACGTGGGCCTGGGCGGCCTGGGCCGCTACGTGGTCGACGGGCTGGCCACCCAGGACTTCCCGCAGACCCTGGGCGGCGCGCTGCTCGTGGTGCTGCTCGCGGTGGCCGCCCAGCTGTTCTTCGCGGCGCTCGGCCGCTGGGCGCTGCCCGCCGGACTGCGGCGGCGCTGACCACCGCTCCTTCTCTCTTCTCCTGTTCCTGAAAGGACCCTTTTCATGCGTTCGCGTTCGCGTGCCGTCAGTTCCGTCGTCCTGCTCAGCGCCGTCGCCCTGGCCGCCGGCGCCTGCTCCAGCTCGTCCTCGAACAATCCGCTCGGTGGCGGCTCCAAAGCCTCCGGCGATGGTTCGAGCGTGGTGGTCGGGTCGGCGAACTACCCGGAGAACGTACTGCTGGCCTCGATCTACTCGCAGGCGCTGCAGGCCAAGGGCGTCAAGGTGACCGAGAAGTTCAACATCGGCAGCCGCGAGCTGCTCTACGGGCAGATCAAGGACGGCAAGCTGACCGTGCTGCCCGAGTACAACGGCGCACTGCTGGCCTATGTGGACAACAAGTCGACCGCCGCCACCGAGGCCGACGTCAACGCCGCGCTGACCAAGGAACTGCCCGGCAGCCTGGGCATCCTCGACTCCTCGGCCGCCGAGGACAAGGACTCGCTCACGGTCACCCAGGACACCGCGGCCAAGTACAACCTGAAGAGCATCGCCGATCTGGCCACGCAGGCCCCGAACTTCACCGTCGGTGGCATGGCGGAGTTCAAGTCCCGCCGCGAGCAGCAGTTCAAGGACGTCTACGGGCTGAACTTCAAGGACTGGAAGCCGACCGCCGACGCCACGCCCAACGCGATCAAGGACGGCACGATCCAGGTCGGCGACGTCTTCACCACCGACCCGAAGCTGCTACAGCTGGGCCTGGTCTCGCTGGCCGACCCGAAGAACGTGTTCGGCGCGCAGAACGTGACCCCGCTGGTCTACAAGGCGGGGGTGAACGACACCGCGAGCGCGGCGCTGAACGCGGTCTCGGCGAAGCTGGACACGGCGACGCTGGTCGCGCTGATGAAGAAGGTCTCCATCGACAAGGACGACCCGCAGGCGGTGGCCAAGGACTGGGTCAAGACCAGCGGGCTGGGCTGACCCCGGAGCGCACACGGCGCGGGCCCGGGACGGATCGCTCCGTCCCGGGCCCGCGCCGTGTCGTGCTCGTGCTCGTGCTCGTGCTCGTGCTCGTGCTCGTGCTCGTGCTCGTGCCGCTGGTGGCTCAGTACCAGTGGTGGGACTGCCAGAACGACCAGGCGGCGTTCGGGCTGCCGTAGCGCTCGTTCATGTAGTTCAGCGTCCACTTGATCTGGGTCACCGGGTTGCTGCGCCAGTCCGAGCCGGCCGAGGCCATCTTGCTCGCGGGCAGCGCCTGGCCCAGGCCGTAGGAGCCGGAGGACGGGTTGGTGGCCTGGAAGTTCCAGCTGCTCTCGTGGCTGACGATGTTGGCGAACGAGGCCCACTGGTTGGCCGGCACCATGCTCTGGGCCAGCGCGCGGATGCCGCTGGGGCTGGTGTCGGTGGCCACCACGGGCTGCGGGGCCGGAGCGGGGGCGGGGGCCGGCTGCGCGGCGGGCGCGGGGGCCGGGGCGGGCTGCTCGGCCGGGGCCGGCTGCTGCTCGACCTGCTGCTCTGGCTGCGGCTGCTCCTGCTGCGGCGGGGCCTCGCCGGTCGGGGCGGCCTGCGGCTGCTCGGGGGTGCTGAACGGCTCGGCGGTCAGCAGGTAGCCGCCCTGCGGAGCGTTCGGCTTCAGGTAGGACGCGGCGTCGATCTTGCCGGTGTCGCCGGCGGCGGCCAGCGGCGCGACGGCGGCGGGCGCCGCCTTGGTCGAGAGGTCGAGCGAGGCACCGGCGACCTCGGCGGCCTGGGTGCCCACGGCCGGCGCGGCCGTGGTGGCGGCGTCGGAGGGGAGCGCGAAGGCCACGGCGGAGGCGGCACAGGTGGCGGCGAGGCCGGCCGAGGCGAGGACCACGGAGGATCGTCGACGCACGGTGGACATCAGGGCGCTGCGCATGCTGGTTCTACCTCGTTCGTGTAGCCGGTCCCGGGCGCACGACAGCAGCGCGGCGGCAGGCCGCAGGCTGTTGCGGGCACATCGGAACCGTGGGCACCCCGGTGTCGGTCGGTGCCGTACGGAAGCGCTCCACCACGGAAGGACGGCACCGGAACCGATCGGCCCGGTGCGGGCGGCGCGCTTGGCGACTCGTCCAGGTTTAACCCGAGCGCTCCGGGGGCGGCAAACCCCGGACCTACGACGGTCGATCGTAGGTCGGCCCGCCGCAGGGCCGTGTCGGCCCCGTGTCGCCGCCGTGCGGGGCCACGATGCCCGACCGTAGTCCCGATCGGCCTGTGGTCGTTGTCACCAGTGCGGTCACCATGAGTGCCCGGGCGGGCGCTGTACGGAGTCGCTCAGCCCCGCGGCGAGCGCCGTGGCCCGACGGCCGGTCAGGCACCGTATGCGCACCAGCCGGTCATGGGACGCCGATCTCCCTGAGGGACGGTCAGCACTCTTGACAGCACAGTGGTCTAGTCCAACCATAAGGTCTGTCCATCCGACCGGGATGCACTGTGGGGGTGTGACCACCGGCCGGCAGGGCTTGCCCTGCCTTGATCTGCCCACCGCCCCCTATTCGTTCACAGCACCTTCTGGCTCGCGGCTGTTGCCCGGACGCCGGTTGTTGTCATGCACAAATCCCTTTTGTCCCGCCCTTTCCGTTACGTCTGCTGGAGCACTGATGCGACTTCACAGATCCGTCCAGGCGGTGCTGACCGCCGGAGCCACCCTGGCCGCCTCGGCCGGCCTGATGGCCGGTGTCGGCACCGCCGCCACCGCCGCGCCCGCCGCCACCCCGCTGCCGGCGCACGTCTTCGCGCCCTACTTCGAGGCCTACAGCAGCGACAACCCGGCCACCCTGGCCGGCCAGTCGGGCAACAAGTACCTCTCGATGGCGTTCGTCCAGGCCGCCACCAAGGGTTCCTGTACCGCCTACTGGAACGGTGCCACCAGCACCCCGATCGCCGCCTCGGCCTACGGCAGCCAGATCAGCTCGATCCAGGCGGCGGGCGGCGACGTGATCCCGTCCTTCGGTGGCTACGCGGCCGACAACGGCGGCACCGAGATCGCCGACAGCTGCACCGACGTCAACCAGATCGCGGCGCAGTACGAGTCGGTCATCACCACCTACAACGTCAGCCGGATCGACCTCGACACCGAGGACAACTCGCTGACCAACACCGCCGGCATCGACCGCCGCAACAAGGCGGTCAAGCTGGTCGAGGACTGGGCGGCGGCGAACGGACGCACCGTCCAGTTCTCCTACACCCTGCCCACCACCACCAGCGGGCTGGCGGACAGCGGGCTGGCGGTGCTGCGCAACGCGGTGACCAACGGCGCCCGGATCGACGTCGTCAACATCATGACGTTCGACTACTACGACGGCGCCAGCCACGAGATGGGCACCGACGCCGAGAACGCGGCCAGTGGCCTGTACAGCCAGCTGGCGAGCCTGTACCCGAGCAAGACGCCTGCCCAGCTGTGGAGTTCGATCGGCATCACGATGATGCCGGGCATCGATGACTTCGGCGCGGGCGAGACCACCACCGTCGCGGACATGGCCAACGTGCAGAGCTGGGCCACCGCGAAGGGCGTCAACACCCTGTCCTTCTGGGCGCTGGAGCGCGACAACGGCGGCTGCGTGGGCACCGCCGGCTCGGACACCTGCTCCGGCATCGCGCAGAACACCTGGGACTTCAGCCACGCCGGTGAGCCCTTCACCTCCGGCGGCGGCGTGGTGACCAACGACTTCTCGCTCTCCGCCTCCCCCGCGAGCGGCTCGGTGCAGCCGGGCTCCGCCACCAGCGCCACCGTCAGCACGGCGGTCACCTCCGGCAGCGCGCAGAGCGTGGCCCTGGCCGTCTCCGGCGCCCCCGCCGGCGTCACCGCCACCCTCAGCCCGGCCACCGTCACCGCCGGCGCCGGCTCCACGCTGAACATCAGCACCACCGCCGCCACCCCGGCCGGCAGCTACCCGCTGACCGTCACCGGCACCGCCGCCTCCGGCAGCCACACCGCCATTTACACCCTGACCGTCACCGGTGCCACCACCAGCGGGCTGGCCAACGGCGGCTTCGAGAGCGGCAGCCTCAGCCCGTGGACCTGCCAGGCCGGCAGCGCCGTGGTCGCCGCGCCGGTCCACTCCGGCAGCCACGCCCTGCAGGTGACGCCGAGCGCGAGCCAGACCGGCGAGTGCGACCAGAGCGTCACCCTGCTGCCCAACCACGCCTACACGCTGACCGGTTGGGTGCAGGGCTCGTACGCCTACATCGGGGTCAGCGGCGGCGCCACCGGCTCCGCCTGGACCAACAGCAGCAGTTGGACCCAGCTGAGCGTGCCGTTCACCACCGACGCCACCGGCAAGGCCACCGTGTACGTGCACGGCTGGTACGGCCAGGCGAACGTCTACGCGGACGACTTCGCGATCAGCTGACCCCGCTCCCCGGCTGAACCCCCGTGGCCCCGCCCCGCCGTCCGCCGGTGGGGTGGGGCCACGGGCGTCGATGCGGCATGATCGGGGACACCCGGCCCTGCCCTGACCAGATACCAGGAGTAGCCATGCGCAAGGTCCTGATCACCGGTGCGACCGGCACCGTCGGCCGGCCGCTGGCCCGCCTGCTGGTCGAGCGCGGCGACGAGGTGCGGGCGCTGGTGCGGGATCCGGCGCGGGCCGCGCGGCTGCTGCCCGAGGGCGTGACGGCGGTGGCCGGCGACCTCACGGAGGCGGCCTCGCTGCGGGCGGCCATCGCCGGGTGCGACACCGTCTTCCACACCGCCGGGCTGGCCGAGCAGTGGCTGCGCGACAAGAGCGAGTTCCACCGGGTCAATGTGGCCGGGACCGAGCAGCTGGTGGCGGCCGCGCTGGCCGAGGGCGTCGAGTGCTTCGTCCACACCAGCACCATGGACGTCTTCGAGCGGCCGCACGACCGGGCCTTCGACGAGTCGGTGCTCGCCACCGAGCCGCTGGGCACCGCCTACGAGCGCTCCAAGCAGGAGGCCGACCGGCTGGTGACCGCGGCGGTGGCCGAGCGCGGGCTGCCCGCCCGGATCACCCACCCGGCGGCGGTCTTCGGGCCCGGCCCGGCCCGACCGGCCGCGCTCAACCGGATGCTGGTCGACCTGGCCAGGGGCCGGGTGCCGATGCTGCCGCCGGGCGGCATGGCGGTGGTCTTCAACGAGGACCTGGCCCGCGGGCACCTGCTGGCCGCCGAGGCGCCGATCGGCTCGCGCTACCTGTTCAGCGACCGGTTCCTGGAGCTGCCGGCCATCGCCGAGCTGGTGAAGTCGGTGCACCCCTCGGCCCGGGTGCCGATGACGCTGGGCGCCCCGGTCGCCTGGGTCTACGCGGCGATGGGCGAGCTGACCGCGAAGGTCACCGGCACCGCGCCGCAGATCTCCTTCAGCGAGCTGCACTTCCTCACCTCGGAGGTCAACCCGGACGCGCGGCTGGCCCGGCAGGCGCTGGGCTGGCAGGTGACCGACCTGGCAGCCGCCGTTGAGCTGACGCTGCGTCACTACCGGGCGCTCTGAGGAGGTTCAGGGGAGCAGCTTGCCCGGGTTCATGATCCCCTGCGGGTCGAGCGCCGTCTTCACCGTGCGCAGCAGGGCGAGTTCCAGTGGCGAGCGGGCGGCGGCCAGCGCCTCGCGCTTGAGTACGCCGATGCCGTGCTCGGCGCTGACGCTGCCGTGGAACTCGCCGACCAGGCGGTGGACGATAGCCGAACTCCCGTCCCCGGCGAGAACGTTGAAGTGCACATTGCCGTCGCCGACATGCCCGAAGGCGTTCACCACCGCTCCCGGGCAGGCCGCTGCCACCGCCTGCTCGGCGGCCTCGATGAACGCGCCGATGGCACCCAGCGGCACGCTCACATCGTGCTTGACCGCGCCGCCCGCCCGCTTCTCCGCCTCCGGCAGTGCCTCGCGCAGCGCCCAGAGCGCCCGGGCCTGGGCCGGGTCCAGGGCCGGGACGGCATCCGTGGCCAGGCCGCGCTCGATCGCCTCGGCCGGCAGCGCCTCCAGGGCGGCGGCCAGCGCGGCGCCGTCCCGGGTGGCGGTGGCCTCGACCAGGACGTACTGCGGGTGCGGTCGGTCGAACGGGTCCTTGGTGCCGGGCAGTTCGGCGAGCACCAGGCCAAGTCCGGTGCGGCTGAACAGCTCCAGCGCGCTGAGCCGCTCCTCCAGCAACTCGCGGGCGAGGGCGAGCAGTCCGGGCAGCACGTCGAGTCCGGGCAGCGCGAGCAGGGCCACCGCGCGGTGCCGGGGCCGGGGGAACAGGCGCAGGGTGGCGGCGGTGACCACGCCGAGGGTGCCCTCGGAGCCGATCAGCAGCTGCTTGAGGTCGTAGCCGGTGTTGTCCTTGCGCAGGGTGCGCAGCCCGTGCCAGATCCGGCCGTCCGGCAGCACCGCCTCCAGGCCCAGCACCAGCTCCCGGGTCATGCCGTAGCGCAGCACGTTGCTGCCGCCCGCGTTGGTGGCCACCACCCCGCCGATCCGGCAGCTGCCCTCGGAGGCGAGGCGGAGCGGGAAGAGCAGCCCGGCCTCGGCGGCGGCCTGTTGCACGTCGGCCACCACACAGCCGGCCTCGGCGGTGAGTGCGAAGTCGGGCACGTCGACGCTGCGGATCCGGTTCAACTCGCGCACGCTCAGCACCACCTGGGTGCCCTCACCGAGCGGGATCGCGCCGCCGACCAGACCGGTGCCGCCGGCGAACGGCACCACCGGCACCCGGTGGCGGGCGCAGACCGAGACGGCCGTGGCCACCTCGGCCGTACTGCGCGGACGCAGCACGGCGGCGGGGTGGGCCGGCAGCAGGCCGCGCTCGTCGCGCACGAAGCCGGCCGCCGCGTCGTCCGGCGCGAGCACCCGGTCGGGGCCGAGCGCGCGGCGCAGTTCGGCGAGCGCGAGGGCGAGCGCGGCGGGGGCAGGGTCGGGGGTGGCGGGAGGCGTCACGGGGCAACGGTAGCCGGGCCCTGCCCTCCCGCACCCGATTCCGCTAGCGTGGCCGGGCTTGATCAAGTTCTCACGCCATGAAAGCGGGTTCCGCATGTCCGACAACGTCCATGTGCTCGCGCCCGCCGGGGTCGCGCCCGGCAACGGCTACAGCCAGGTCGCCTGGGGGACCGGCCGGCTGGTCGCCGTCTCCGGGCAGATCGCCCTGGACGAGCACGGCGAGCTGGTCGGCGTCGGCGACCCGGCCGCCCAGGCCGCGCAGGTCTTCGAGAACATCCGCCGCTGCCTGGCCGAGGCCGGGGCCGGCTTCGACGACGTGATCAAGCTGACCTTCTTCCTCACCGACCTCGCCCACCTGCCCGCGATCCGCGCGGCGAGGGACGCCGTGTTCGACGCCGAGCGGCTGCCGGCCTGCAGCGCGATGGTGGTGACGGCGCTGGTCCGGCCCGAGTTCCTGTTCGAGGTCGAGGCGCTGGCCGTCGTGCCCGCGACGGCCGGTCAGGGCTGAGGCGGCCGGCCGCGGTGTCGCGGCGGCCGGCCCTCAGGCCTGGTCGGCGGGTGCGGGGACGGTGAAGAGGCTGCGGAAGTACGCCGGGTCCACGCCCTCGTCCACCATCCGCCCCTCGGCCTCCACCCAGGCGTGCGCGCCGAACGGCGGCCGCGCCCGGACCCCCACCACCCAGGTGGGCCAGGTGCCGCGGGCCCGGCAGATCAGGATCGTCGCCAGTGAGCGCGGCAGGCAGCCCTCGAAGGCCGCGCAGCGCAGGCTGACCGCGACGACGGCGTTGCGCGCCGCCTCGGCCTCGGCGTAGGTGGCAGGGCGGGCGCCCTTGCTCAGCCGGGTCAGCAGCGCGCGGATCTTGGCGGGCGGCTTGCGGGCCAGCAGCCGGGCGAGCCCCACAGCCGTTCTGGCGCCGAGTTTCTGACTGACCGTCAGAGCCTTACCGGTCCGCGCGGGCACCACCGCATTGCTCACGCCGCCACCACCTTGACCGCCACCAGCTTGGCCACCAGCTGCTCGACGTCCTGCCTGGCCCGGTCGAGTTGCACGTCGAAGGAGGCCGTCAGCCGCTCGGCGGCCTGCTCGACGGTCCCGCCGTCGAGCAGCGCCTGGAACGCCGCGGCCGCGGTGCCGTTGAGCTGGAAGTAGCGGCCGTCCCGGCCGTCCAGCAGCACGATCCCGTACTCGGTGTCGGCGGTGGACACCTCCGGATGAAGCTTGAAGGTCATGCTGCTCTCTCTCCTCGTGGTCGAGCGCGTTCCGGCGGGCCGTCGGGGGTCCGGCAGCTCAGGCGAGCCGGTCCCTGGCCCAGAGCTCGGTGCTCAGGGCGACGGGCATCCGCCCTTCATGCGAGGCGGCCGCGTACGGGCGACGGGACAGCTCGCGCAGCGGGGCCGGGTCGATCAGCCCCAACTCGGCCAGCCGGGAGGTCTGCCAGAGCTGGTCGAGTTCGAGCCGGTGCCGGACGAACCCCTCGGCGGCGAGCATCGAGCCGTCCGCCTTGGTCCGCCGCTCCAGCAGCCGCTGGGGCAGCACGCCGGCCATGGCGCTCTTGATCAGCGGCTTGAACTCCCAAGGCGTCACCCGCTCTTCGGGACGGACCGCGAGGCAGGCCGCGATCACCCGGTCGTCCAGGAACGGCGAGGAGGCGCTGTAGCCCGAGGCGGCCACCACCTGGTGCAGGGAACGGACGAGCTGACCGGCCTCCCGGATCGCCGCCAGGTCGCCGTGGCGACCACGCCTGGGGTCCAGCGGCTGGGCGCGCTCGGCGGCCGCACGCAGTTCGGCGACCACCAGCTCCGTCGCCTCGGCGGTCAGCCAGTGCGGGATGGCCAGCCCGCCGGCCCAGTCGAAGACCCGGTTGCGACGCCGGACCTGACCGGAGGTCAGTGTGCGGACCTCTGCGGCGAACCAGGACCGGTAGGAGGAGCCGTCCAGCAGAGTGCGCAGCGAGGATCCGAGGTCCATCCGGCTCAACAGGCGGATGGTCCGCAGCCGTTGGACGGCCATCACCGGATTGCGCCGCAGCATGTCGTGGTAGTAGGCGTAGTGGCCGGTCAGCATCTGGTCGCCGCCCAGCCCGTCCAGGTGCAGGGTGGAGCCGTGGCCGACGGCCAGCTCCCGCATGGCGCGCAGCCGGGGCATGCTCAGCAGGGCGAGGCTGGGTTCGTCGGTGACCGCCGGGAGGCCGGTCAGGCTCTCGAAGAAGCCCGGCACCTCCTGGCGCGCGAAGATGACGTGTTTGAGCTGGGGCATGTCGGCGGCGGCGATCTTGGCCCAGTGGACGTCGTCGTCCGCCTGGTCGTCGCTGGCCATGGTGAAGCCGACGACCGGCACATCCTGGTGCGCGGCCAGGGCGACCAGTGAGGTGGAGTCCAGGCCGCCGGAGAAGTCGCCGGTCAGCTGTGTGGTCAGGGCGGACCGCGCGGCGACAGCGGCTGCCAGCTCGGCGCGCAGCGCTACCGCGGCCTCGGCGACGGAGAGTTCGCCCTGGGGCGGCTCCCACCAGCGGTGTACGGTGCCGCCCCGTCCGTCCGCCGGCACGGCCAGGTAGCTGCCGGGCGGCACGGTCTCGACTCCCTGCCAGAGGGAGCGTTCGGGCAGCGGGTGCGGCAGGCTCTCCAGCAGGCGCACCGCGAGAACACCCAAGTCCGGCTTGGGTCCGATCAGTTGAGCCAGCAGGTCGGCGCGGTCGGCGGCGATCGTCAGCCCGTCCAGGCTGCCGTGGCTGATCCGGCGCAGGCCCGAGGCGGTGCCCTGGATCCGCAGCCGTCCCTTGATCGAGGCGATCAGGTGGTAGCTGCCCGACCAGCGCAGCGACACCGCGTCCAGCTGGGCCGGATCGGTGATCCGCGCGGCCTGGGCGGCCAGTTCGGCCTGAGTGGCGGAACAGACCCCCACGACGGCGAGGACGGTCTCCCCCGCCTGCGCCACCAGGAGCTGTCCCGCGGCGATCCGGCCGACCAGGCAGGGCCGGCCGGATCGGTGCGACATGAGTGGCGTGGCATCCGGAGGAATCCGGTCGGCGGCGGCGACTGCCCTCTGCTGGTCCGGAAGGACCACGAAGTACTGCTCACCAAAATCCACCGACCCAGCCTCCCCCTTAACGGACTACCACGCCGAACTCATACCTGTCGCGGATTTACCACCAGCTGGACGGGATCGACGGCAGCCACGGCTCGCCGCCGACGGTGCCGATGTAGCCGGTGTCCTCGCGGAAAGACCCGACCTCGAAGACCTCGGGGGTCTCGTAAGCCTGGAGCTCCAGGGTCTCCACGGACTTGTTGTTGTCCATGACAGTTCCTCCCTCGTTATGTGAAACACGTCCGGGCAGGACAGAACACTCGGAGAGTGTTCCTTGTTTTACGGGGGGTCAGCGTTGCGACGACCGAGGTCAGGGGCGGAACAAGGCGACATCGACTGAACGCGCCTGGCGATACTCACCCGAAGACCGGAGCCGACGACAATCTGATGTCCAGTCAGCTCGTGCGAAATGCTTGAATGACCATGAATTCACCCCCGTGACGGTCTCCCTGACGCAGGTCCCGACACTACCCACGCGATCATCGGCAGGCAACCCTCGACTTTGCGGGCGAACCGGACGAAGCACGAGCAAGAACCACGGATCGGGCGCTCGCCATTTCTTCACCGTGCACACACCTGGTGCCTTTCATACAAAAAGAGTTGACCGATCATCGCTTCCCGGTGCACCTGTTCCCGGCCGCCGCTCATCGGCGCGCGCGGCACCGCCGCCGGACAGGGGCGCGGAGTATCTAGGATGCGAGACAATCCGTAACCGGGGAGTCACCATCGAGGCAAGGAGGCATATCAATGAATGCCGGACTGGATGTCGGTTTCATCGGACTGGGTTCCATGGGACGGGAGATGGCCGCCCAGTTGGTCAAGGCCGGCCATCGGGTGCGGGTCTGGAACCGCTCCCCCGCGCCGGTGGCCGCACTGGTCGAGCTGGGCGCCGCGGCGGCGGCGACACCGGCCGAGGCAATGGATGCCGAGGTGGTGGTCTCGATGCTCGCGGACGACGCGGCGGTGACCGATCTGCTGCTCGACGAGCGACTGCTGGCGGCGGCGAGCGCGACCGTGCACGTCAACATGGCAACCGTGTCACCGGAGTTGGCCCGCCGCGCCGCCGAGCTGCACCAGCGGCACGGGATCGGCTACCTCGCGGCGCCGGTGCTGGGCCGCACCGACGTGGCCGCCGCCGGGAACCTCAACATCCTCGCGGCGGGCGAGAGTTCGCTGATCGACCAGGTGGCGCCGCTGTTCGAGGCGATGGGCCGTAAGACCTACCGACTCGGTGAGCGACCGGAGTTGGCGAACATCGCGAAGATCAGCGCCAACTTCCTGCTGGTCTCCGCCATCGAGGCCCTGTCGGAGGCAACGGCGCTGGCCGAGGCCAACGGCCTGGCGGCGGACCAGTTGGTGGAACTGCTCGCCGGCACGCTCTTCCCCGGCCCGGTCTACGCCGGCTACGGCTCGATGATCGCCGAACGGCGGTACGACCCGGCGGCTTTCCGACTCGTGCTGGGCCTCAAGGACGTGGGCCTGGCCCTCGACGCGGGCGCCGCCGCCCACGTTCCGCTGCCGATCGCGGGCGTGCTGCGCGAGGCCCTGCAGGAGAGCATCGCCCACGGCGACGGCGAGCGCGACCTGGCCGCCCTCGGCGAGACGGCACGGCGTCGGGGTGGCGTGGGGCAGGGCTGAGGCCCCGCCGGGCAAGCCAAAAGTCCGTGCACCTCTGCCGTCGATCCCGTCGGCAGAGGTGCCGTGGCGTCAGGGCTGCAGGCGGCCCGCGAAGCGGCGGGCGAAGGCGTCGCCGGTGTCGGCTGTGACCGTGCAGTCGTAGCGGCCGGCAGGGGTGGGGGCGAGGCGGGACCGGACACTGCCGCCGGGCGCCACCGTGAGCGTGGACGGGGTTGAACCGCTGGCGCCGAAGGCCGAGTTGGCGCCGATGGTGAAGACCACGGGCTTGCCACCCTGGTTGCTCAGGGTGAGGTGCACGCCGTCGGGCGCCTCCACCGAGGCCACCTCGGGGTGGCCCTTCGCCGGGTCCGTCCAGGTGCGCACGTCGCCCTGGTAGCCGCGCAGGAAGCCGTCGGGGCCGTGCGCGTCGATGTCGTAGGGACCGCCGCTGACGCCGAGTGCGCTGAAGAAGTCGCTGACCGTGCCGCCGACCGGCAGGGTGTAGCGCCAGGCGCCGAACTGGCGGAAGTTCACGGTGTACATCGAGATGCCCGCGCCCAGCGCGCCCAGGTTGTCCAGGGTGATCCAGAGCTGTCCGGTGCCGGTGTCGGTGCGCGAGGAGGAGCCGAAGCGGTAGCCGGTCGGCAGCGCGGGCCGGTCGCCGGGCTCGACCTGGGGGGCGTGCTGGATGATCGGCGGGAAGAGCGGCGGAAGTACCTTCTTGTCCTGCTCCGCCAGGTCGGCCAGCAGTTGCTTGGTGTCGGGCAGCGCGGGGAAGGTGCGGTTGCTGGTGCTGAAGTCGAAGGCCGACATCAGGTCGCCGCAGACGGTGCGGCGCCAGGCGGAGATGTTGGTCTCCTTCACGCCGGTCCAGTTCTCCAGGAAGCGCAGCACCGAAGTGTGGTCGAACACCTCGGAGTTGACCCTTCCGCCGCGGCTCCACGGCGAGATGACGATCATCGGCACCCGCGGGCCGAGGCCGATCGGCACGCCGCCGATGAACTCGTCGGGGGTGCCGTCGGGTGCCACCGGTGGCACGACGTGGTCGAAGAAGCCGTCGTTCTCGTCGTAGTTGAGCAGCACCACGGTCTTCGCCCAGACCTCCGGGTGGGCGGCCAGCGCCTGGAGCACGTACGCGGAGGTGAAGTCCGCGCCTTGGGCGGGCGGGTAGTTGGGGTGCTCGGACTGCGCGGTGGGGGCGACCACCCAGCTGACCGCCGGCAGGGTGCCCGCCGCCACGTCGTTCGCGAAGTCGTCGGCGCCGGCCCGGGCCATGCCGCGCTGGTGGAGCGGGGAGTCCTGCGGGGCGGTCTGGAAGCTCTTGAACCAGGCCAAGGCGTTGTCGTCGAAATTGTCCTGCTGCTGGTAGACCTTCCAGGAGATGCCCGCGGCCTGCAGCCGCTCCGGGTAAGTGGTCCAGGTGAAGCCGGACTTGCTGTTGTCGGTGGCCGGGCCGCCGGCGCTGCCGTTCGGGTCGATCGTCCCGGACCACAGGTAGAGCCGGTTCGGGTCGGTGGAGGTCATCGCGGAGCAGAAGTACTGGTCGCAGACGGTGAAGTTGTCCGCGAGCGCGTACTGGAAGGGGATGTCCTGGCGGGTGTAGTAGCCCATGGTGTACCAGGTCTTGGCCGGGACCCAGTTGCTCCACTGCCCGTTGGCCCAGGCGCTGTGGGTACCGCCCCAGGAGTGGTCGAGGTCGAAGATCCGCTGGGCGTCGCTGGTGGAGGTGTCCAGGTGCCAGGGCAGCAGGTCGGTGCCGCCGGCGGTGCCGAGCAGCTTCTGGCGCAGCACGTCCGAGCCGCCGGGGAACCGGACTCTGGAGGTGTCGCCGTAGCCGCGCACGCCGTTCAGGGTGCCGAAGTAGTGGTCGAAGGACCGGTTCTCCTGCATCAGCACCACGACGTGCTCGACGTCGTCCATGGTGCCGGGCGCGACCGGCGTGGCCAGCGCCTGCTGGACGGTCCCGGGCAGCGCGCCCAGGCCGAAGGCGGCACCGGAGGCGGCGGCCGAACCGAGCAGGGCGCGGCGGGAGAGCGGGGACACGGGTCCTCCTGAAGGCGGGGGCGCGGCGGGCTGCTTCGCGGCGGGCTACTTGCGGGTAGGGGGATGATTCCAGCGGAGGATGAACGGCGGAAGACCCGGGGACAGCGAAAAAGGTGTCCATACATGTCCGGCCCGCATTGCGCGCACTTGCCACACAAACGGCAGCTGATCAATCATCAGTTCCCAAACTGTCGGCTCCACTTCGGCCCCCGGGAGAAGCGCGCTCATGTCCCTGAACGGCACCGCCCTGCACGACGCCCCGAGCTCCGCCATCGAGCTGCCGCCGCTGGTCCGCCACGCCCTGGCGGCGGCCCGGGCGCACGGCTTCGAGAACTCCTGCCGCCCCGAACAGGGCCTGTTGATCAGCGCGTTGGCGCACGGTGCGGCCACGCTGATCGGCGAGAGCGGCACCGGGTGCGGCGTGGGCCTGGCCTGGCTGGCGAGCGGGGCCAAGCCAGGGGTGCGGCTGGTCAGCGTCGAACGGGATCCGGCCCGGGCCGCCGTCGCGGCCGAGGTCTTCGCCGACCAGCCGCAGGTGGAGGTGGTCACCGGCGACTGGAGCGAGCTCTACCGGCGCGGGCCGTTCGACCTGCTGGTGCTGGACGGCGGCGGCCAGGGCAAGGGCGCCGAGGCCCCGGCCGACCCGGCCCGGCTGCTGGCCCCGGGCGGCACGGTGACGGTGGACGACTTCACGCCCTGCGCCGATTGGCCCCCGCTGCACGAGGGCCGGCCGGACACCGCGCGCCTGCACTGGCTGGAGCACCCGGCACTGCGGGCCACCGAGGTGCGCCTGGCCGCGGACCTGAGCACCGTGGTCGGCACGCTGCGCGGCTGATCAGCGGAGCAGCAGCGCCCGCGGTTCCGGAACGGCTCAGTACCAGACGGTGATCCGCCGGGCCGGGCCGTCCACCCGGATCCGGCCGCCGCAGGGCAGGATCAGCTGCGGGTCGGTGTGCCCGAAGTCGACGTCGAAGACCGCCATCGTCTGCGGCGCGTACTCGGCCAGCGCGCGCAGCACCGCCGCCCGCTGGTCCTTGCGGTACTCGACCTTGGCGGCCGGCTCCAGGCGCTGGTCGAAGCTCCAGCTCTTGGCCCGGGCCATCAGCAGCGCGGGGAACTGGCGCAGCAGCCCGCGCTCGCCCAGGTTGCGCAGGATCCGGTAGACCTCCTCCGCCCGCGGCAGCTCCTCGGAGGTCTCCAGGTAGAGCACCTGGCCGGCGTACTGCTCCGCCGGGCCGATCTCCCGGTCGGCCATCGCCATCCAGGAGAGGATCTCCAGGTTGCCGCCCCAGCCCAGGCCCTCGACCACCCGGTCCGCGTTGTGCCAGCTCCAGCCCTCGCCCGCCTCCATCACCGGCTCGCCCGCCAGCAGCTCGGGCTCGGTCCAGGGCAGCTCCACGTCGCCGACCTCGGCGCTGGGCCGCAGCTCGTACTCACCGGAGCCGAGCAGCGCCGCGCGCAGCGACTCGGCGGTGGCCGGGTTGACCGCGCCGCCACGGCCCAGCTGCACCATCACCGAGCAGCCGTGATAGCTGACGATGCCCAGGTTGCGCAGGAAGAGCAGCAGGTTGGTGTTGTCGCTGTAGCCGAAGAACGGCTTGGGGTTGGCCCGGATCAGCTCCCGGTCCAGGTGCGGCAGCACGGTGATCTGGTCCTCGCCCCCGATGGTGGCGATCACCGCCTTGATGCCCGGGTCGGCGAAGGCCGCGTGCAGATCGGCCGCGCGCTCCTCGGCGGTGGCGCCGAGCTTGCGGGTGCCCGGGTACTCCACGGGTTCGAGGCCGAACTCCTCGCGCAGCCGGCGCAGCCCCAGCTCGTAGGGGTGCGGGAAGAGCCCGGGCAGCGCGGCGGAGGGCGAGAGGATCGCGACGCGGTCGCCGAGCCGGGGCTTGGCCGGGTATACGGGTACAGGTGCGGGTACGGGTGCGGGTGCCGTCATGGCGCCGATCCTATGAACGCCCGGTGTCCTGCGCCCAACGCATTTCCACTGCCGGACGGTCTCGGTCCAGCGCCGCCAGCTCCGCCGCGCGGCGCAGGTCCTTGGGCCGGCCGATCGCCCGCCGCATCGCGATCAGGTCCGCCCGGGTGAGGTAGCGGATCACCGTGCCGTCCGGGCCCGGTGCGGTCAGCGCGCGGGCGGCGAAGGCCGAGACGTCCAGCTCGCCCCAGGGCAGCGCCGGGGTGCAGCAGTCGCCGCTCGCGTTCACGGTGGCGAAGTCGATCTTCGGCAGCCGGAAGGCGGCCGCCGTGCAAGGCAGTTCGGCGCCGTCGTCGTCGGTCAGCCGCGCCCCGACGGCGGCGAAGGCAGCGGCCATCGCCGCGGCCCGCTCGGGCGCGCCGTCCCAGAGCAGGTCCAGGTCGCCGGTCAGCTCCTGCGAGCCGTGCAGGATGCCGGCCACCTGCCCGATCACCACGACCTCGGCGCCCCGGCAGTCGAGTTCGGCCAGCAGCGGCAGCGGGTCGAAGCCGATCGCGTCGTCGGTGGCGACGGTGCCCTGCTGGTCGTCGGCGTCGTCATGGGTCAGCCCGGTGGCGGCCCGGCCGTCCACCAGCGCGGCGGTCCTGGCCACGGCCAGTCGCAGCCGCTCCACGGGGGTCGTGGTCATCAGGTTCTCCTCTGTCCGCGGTGCCGACGCAGGAGTCGATCACGAGGCGGCCGCCAGCGTCCACCGGGTTTCCGGGCCCACCCGGACACCCGACCCCCAGAACGAACGACCAGCAGAACGAACGACCACCGGAACGAACGACGGCGGGCCGGACCCCCGAGGGGATCCGGCCCGCCGTCACTGCCTACGACGCCGCGTCAGCGCTCCTGCCGCGCAGGCGTCAGTGCGCCATCACCGGGATGTCGACGACCTCGCCGTCGGCGTCGGCGGTCACCAGGTTCGCCTTGCCGCCGCCGTTGAGCAGCGCCGTGGCGATCACCGCGGCCGCCACCAGGATGCCGAAGGAGAACCAGATCGCGGTGGCGAAGCCGTGCACCGCGGTCTGCGCGTGCACCAGCATCTGCAGCTGGAGCGGCGACTTGGGGTCGATCGGGTGCGACGTGGCGAAGGCCTTGGAGGCGCTGGTGGCCACCGTGCTCAGCGCCGCGGTGCCGATCGCGCCGCCGACCTGCTGCGAGGTGTTGACCATCGCGGAGGCGACACCGGCGTCCTGCGGCCGGACCCGGAAGGTGGCCAGGCTCATCGCCGGCATGAACGCGGTGCCCATGCCCAGGCCCATCAGGACCAGACCGGGCAGGATCAGCCAGTACGAGGAGTCCACCTTGATCTGGGTCAGGATCAGCATGCCCATCGAGGCGACCAGGAAGCCGGGGCCCATCAGCGCCCGGGCCGGCAGCCGGTTCATCAGCCGGGCGCCGATCTGGGTGGAGCCGGTGATCATGCCGGCCACCATCGGCAGGAAGGCGACGCCGGTCATGACCGGGGAGTAGCCCAGCACGGTCTGCATGTAGTAGGTCAGGAAGAGGAAGAGCCCGAACATCCCGATCACGGCCAGGCCGAGCGCGAGGTAGGCACCGCCGCGGTTGCGGTCGAGCACCACGCGCAGCGGCAGCAGCGGCGCGCTGACCTTGCTCTCGACGAGGACGAACGCGGTGAGCAGCACGACGGCGGCGGCGAACAGGGCCAGCGTCACGTGCGAGGTCCAGCCGTCCTCCGAGGCCTTGGTGAAGCCGTAGACCAGGGAAACCAGGCCGGTGGAGACGAGCAGCACGCCGGGGATGTCGAGGCGGTTGCGGTTACGGGTGCCGGCCGGCTCCCGGATCACCAGGACGGCGCCGGTCACCGCGATGATCGCGAACGGCACGTTGATGAAGAAGGTCCAGCGCCAGTTCAGGTACTCGGTGAGCACGCCGCCCAGGATCAGGCCGATCGCGCCGCCACCGCCGGCCACCGCGCCGAAGATACCGAAGGCCTTGGCCCGCTCCTTCGCCTCGGTGAACGTCACGGTCAGCAGCGAGAGGGCGGCGGGGGCGAGCAGCGCGCCGAAGAGGCCCTGCAGGGCACGGGCGCCCATCAGCATCCCGGTGCTCTGCGCGGCGCCACCGAGCGCCGAGGCCAGGGCGAAGCCGATCAGACCGGTTATGAAGGTGCGGCGGCGACCCCACAGGTCGGCGATCCGGCCGCCGAAGAGCAGCAGGCCACCGAAGGCCAGCGCGTAGGCGGTGATCACCCACTGGCGGTTGGTGTCGGAGAAGCCGAGGCTGCGCTGGGCCGAGGGCAGGGCGATGTTCACGATGGTGGCGTCCAGCACCACCATGAGCTGAGCCAGGGCGATGAAGCCCAGTGCCTTCCAGCGCCTGGGGTCGGCCTGCGGGACGGTTTGAGACATGGTTGTACACACCTAACGGCAGGAGTAGCTGACGGCGGGGCACGAGGTGCCGCGTCCGCGGGAAGCTGGGGTGTTCAGCCGGCTTGAGCGTTCAGCGGGCTTGGGTGTTCAGCGGTTCAGCAGGTCAGTGGTCGAGCAGGGCGGTCACGCGCGCCGCAGGTCCTCCATGGTGGCGGGGCGCCCGGGCAGGATGGACGGCGCCGGGGCGCGCATCCCGTCCAGGAAGAGCTGGAGGTGCCGATGGACGAACATCTCGTCCTCCAGGCACTCCTTGCCCGGCAGCGGACGGGTCAGCCGGGCCAGCGCGACGAACAGGTCGCCGGGACCGACGTCGGGCCGCAGCCGGCCGGCCCGCCGGGCCCGGTCGAGCAGCTGCTCGACCACGCGTTCCAGCTCGGCCCGGGTGGCGAGCAGCTCCTCGTCCTCGTGGAGCTTCAGGTGGTCGGACAGGAGCGAGCAGAGCGCGCCGATCCGTTCGCCGGCAGCCGCGTGCACGTAGCGGCTGATCGCCTCGAAGGGGTCGCCTTCGTCGGCCAGCGCCTGCTCGGCGTGCTCCAGTACGCCCCTCAGTACGGAGAGCACGACCTGGTGGATCAGGGTCACCCGGTCCGGGAAGTTACGGTAGAGGGTCGCGTTGCCGACCGCGGCGCGCTTGGCGATCTCGTCCAGCGGGACCAGTGCGCCCTCGTCGGCGAAGAGCTCGCGGGCCGCGGCCAGGATCCGCTCGCGGTTGCGGGTGGCGTCCGCCCGGAGCCGGGGCGCGGCGGCACGGGCACACGGCGACGTGTCGGGGGTGCATGTCCCCGCCTGCAGGGTGTCCATGGCTGCGCTCCTTTCCGGGGAGTCCGTCCCCACTTCCATCGACTGTACGGCAAACGGGGAGAACCTCCCCGGATATTTCCGCCCGGGCGGCTGTTCCGTGAGATGTGAGACAGCTCACCTCACCCGGTTGCCCGACCTGACCAGCGGGAATCCATGGGTTACGGCCCGAGCGCCGGGCAGTGCCGTATGGGCCGCCGCAGACTGGGCAAGAACACCAGGTTGTCGTGAGCCCGATGACGAGGACGGTGAACAACGTGAACCTCGCACGACCGTCGAGCCTCTCACTCGACACCGAACCGCAGGCGCCACCGACGGTGACACCGCTGACCGAATCGTCCGCCGAGGCGTACGTGGCCAGCACCTGCTTCAAGATCGGACCTCCCGGACGGGTCGGGGTCGAGCTGGAGTGGTTCGTCCATGACTCCTGTCGACCCCACACCGCCCCCGACCCCGCGCGGGTGCGCGCCGCTCTCGACGCGCTGCACCTGCCCCCCGACCACCCGTTCCTCCCCAACGGCTCCCGACTGACCCAGGAGCCCGGCGGCCAGGTCGAGCTCAGCTCCCCGGCCGCCGCCGACCTCGCCGGCTGCGTGGACACCACCCACCAGGACCTGACCGCCCTGCGCGCCGCCTTCGCCGCCCAGGGCCTGGACCTCGCCGGCTACGGCACCGAACCCCACCCCAAGGAACGCCGGGTGACCCTGCGTCAGCCGCGCTATCTGGCGATGGAGGAGTTCTTCGGCCGCACCGGCCCCTGGGGCAAGATCATGATGTGTGCCACCGCCTCCACCCAGGTCTGCCTGGACGCGGGCACCGACACCGGCGGCCCGGACGGCTTCCGCGCCCGCTGGCGACTGGCCCATCTGCTCGGCCCGGTCCTGGTCGCCGCCTTCGCCAACTCCCCGCTGCTGGACGGGCGGCCGACCGGCTACCGGTCCACCCGGCAGGCGGTCTGGGCCCGGATGGACCCCAGCCGCACACTGGCCCCCGGCGGCGTGCACGGCGCCGGCGCGGACGGCGATCCGCGCGCGGCCTGGGCCCGCTACGTGCTGGAGGCGGCGGTGCTGTGCGTGCGCCGGCCCGAGGGGCGGCCGTGGAACGCGCCGGTCGGGCTCACCTTCCGCGCCTGGCTGCGGCGGCCCGAGGCCGAACGCCCGAGCCTGGCCGATCTCGACTACCACCTGAGCACGCTCTTCCCGCCGGTGCGCCCGCGCGGCTATCTGGAGCTGCGGATGATCGACGCGCAGCCCGGCGACGGCTGGGTGGTCCCCGCCGCACTCACGGCCGCCCTGTTCGCCGACTCCCGGTCCGTGGACGCCGCGCTCGCCGCACTGGAGCCGCTGGCCGCCACCGTCACCGCCGCCGAACCGGGCCCGCGCGGACCGGCCTGGAGCCGGGCGGCCACCCGCGGCATGGACGATCCGGTGCTGCGCCAGGCCGCGCTCGGCTGCTTCGCCGCCGCCGACGCGGTACTCGCCGACCGGCCCGGCGAGGGCCGACTGCGGGCCACCGTGAGCGAGTTCGCCGACCGCTACACCGCCAGGGGACGCTGCCCGGCGGACGACCTGCTGGAGGCGGCCGCTGCGCCGCGCGCCGCGACGCACCGGCCCGAGGGCTCCCCGCAGTCCGAGGAGGACACACCGTGCTGAACGCCGAACCGGGCCCCGCGCGGAGCAACGCACCGGGCCGCACCGAGCTGACCACCGAACTGACCACCGAACTGACCGACGAGCAGCTGCGCGAGGCCATCGCCACCGAACTGCTGGCCGCCCGGGACCGCACCAGCGGTCTGACCGACTGCCTGGACGACGCCGAACTTGCCGCCCAGCACTCGCGGTTGATGTCGCCGCTGGTCTGGGACCTGGCCCACATCGGCAACCAGGAGGAACTCTGGCTGCTGCGCAACGTCGGCGGCCGCGAGCCGATGCACCCCGAGATCGACCCGCTCTACGACGCCTTCGAGCACCCGCGCGCCGAGCGCCCCACCCTGCCGCTGCTGCCGCCCGCCGAGGCCCGCGGCTACGCCCACGAGGTGCGCGGCCGGGTGCTCGACCTGCTGGCCGGCGTCGAACTGGCCGGCCCGCCGCTGCTCCAGGCGGGCTTCGCCTTCGGGCTGATCGCCCAGCACGAACAGCAGCACGACGAAACGATGCTGATCACCCACCAGCTGCGCAGCGGCGCCGCCGTGCTCTGCGCCCCGGCGCCCGAGCCCGCCCCCATCGGGCTGCTGCCGAGCGAAGTCATCATCCCGGCAGGCCCGTTCACCATGGGCACGGACACCGAGCCATGGGCGCTGGACAACGAACGCCCCGCGCACCAGGTGGACCTGCCGGGCTTCGCAATCGACACCACCCCGGTCAGCAACGCCGACTACCAGCGCTTCATCGAGGACGGCGGCTACCAGGAGCCGCGCTGGTGGAGCCCGCAGGGCTGGGCGCACCGGACGACCGCGAAGCTGACCGCGCCACTGTTCTGGAGTCGCACGGACGGCCAGTGGCTGCGCCGCCGGTTCGGCCACCTCGAACCGGTACCGGCCGCCGAACCGGTGCTGCACGTGACCTGGTACGAGGCGGACGCCTACGCGCGCTGGGCCGGGCGGCGGCTGCCCAGCGAGGCGGAGTGGGAGAAGGCGGCCCGGCACGACCCGGCCACCGGCCGCTCACGCCGCTTCCCCTGGGGCGATACACCGCCCGGGCCGCAGCACGCCAACCTCGGCCAGCGCCATCTGCAGCCGGCCCCGGTCGGCAGCTACCCGCAGGGCGCATCGCCCTACGGGGTACGGCAGTTGATCGGTGACGTGTGGGAGTGGACGGCCAGCGACTTCGCCCCCTACCCGGGCTTTCGGGCCTGGCCCTACCGGGAGTACTCGCAGGTCTTCTTCGCCGCCCCCGGCGAGCGGGCCGAGTACAAGGTGCTGCGCGGCGGCAGTTTCGCGGTCGCACCGGTGGCCTGCCGGGGCACCTTCCGCAACTGGGACTACCCGATCCGCCGGCAGATCTTCGCCGGCTTCCGGACCGCCCGGGATCTGGATGTCGCCTGATGTGCCGTCATCTCGCCTACCTGGGGGTCCCGGTGGCCGTGGCCGAGGTGCTCCTCGAACCGCCCTACGGGCTCTACCGGCAGTCCTGGGCGCCGCGACTGCAGCGCCACGGCACGGTGAACGCGGACGGCTTCGGTCTGGGCTGGTATGTCGAGGGCGACCCGCAACCGGCCCGCTACCGCCGGGCGGTGCCGATCTGGGCGGACGAGAACCTCACCGACCTGGCCCGGGCGATCCGCACCCCGGCCCTGCTGGCCGCCGTCCGCTCGGCCACGCCCGGCACCAGCGCGGACGAGAGCGCCGCCGCCCCCTACCGCAGTGACGGCTGGCTGTTCAGCCACAACGGCGCGCTCGGCGGCTGGCCGGGCGCGGCGGGCGCGCTGGCCGGGCTGCTGGAGCCGGGCGAGCTGCTGGAACTGGCGGCCCGCTGTGACTCCGCGCTGGTCTGGGCACTGCTGCGGCGGCGGCTGCTGGGCGGCCAGGAGGTGGGTGCGGCCCTGGCCGACACCGTCGCCGAGGTCGCCGCGCACACCGAGGCCCGGCTCAACCTGCTGGTCACCGACGGCCGGGTGATAGCCGCGACCACCTGGGGCGACACCCTCTTCCACCGCCTGGAGCTGGGGCGCAGCGTGCTGGTCGCCTCCGAGCCGGGCGACGACGGGCCCGGCTGGGTGCCGGTCCCCGACCGGTCCGTCCTGCTGGCCACCCCCGACGCCGTGACCATCCGTCCGCTGGCCGCCACCCCCACCTCCGCCACCTCCTGAACTGCCCGCTGGGCCGCACCACGAGAGGACCCCATCCCGATGACCACCTTCGAGCTCACCCGCCTGCTCCCCGCCGACCACTTCGCCCAGGCGCTGCGCGCGGACGTCCGCCAGGGGCTGACCGCCGACGCCAAGTGGCTGCCGCCGAAGTGGTTCTACGACAAGCGTGGCAGTGAGCTGTTCGAGGACATCACCCGACTGCCGGAGTACTACCCGACCCGCGCCGAGCGGGCCATCCTGACCGAGCGGGCCAAGGAGATCGCGAGCGTCACCCGGGCCCGCACCCTGGTCGAACTGGGCTCGGGCTCCTCGGAGAAGACCCGGCTGCTGCTGGACGCGCTGCAGTCGCTGGGCACCCTGGAGAGCTACGTCCCGGTCGACGTCTCGGAGAGCGCACTGCACGAGGCCGGTCGCCAACTGGCCGCCGAGTACCCGGCGCTGGCGATCCACGGAGTCGTCTCCGACTTCACCGCGCGGCTCGGGCTGCCGCGTGCGGTGCAGGCGCCCAAGCTGGTGGCCTTCCTCGGCGGGACGCTCGGCAATCTGCTGCCCGAGGAGCGGGCCCGCTTCCTCACCGCACTGCGGGCCGACCTGGCGCCGGGCGACGCGCTGCTGCTCGGCACCGACCTGGTCAAGGACCCGGCCGTACTGGTGGCCGCCTACGACGACGCGGCCGGGGTGACCGCCGAGTTCAACAAGAACGTGCTCAACGTGCTGGACCGCGAGCTGCAGGCCGGCTTCGACCCGGAGGCCTTCGAGCACGTGGCCCACTGGGACGCCGAGCAGGAGTGGATCGAGATGCGGCTGCGCTCGCGGCGGGCGCAGCGGGTGGCGATCCCGGCGCTGGGGCTGGAGGTGGACTTCGCCGAGGGCGAGGAGCTGCGCACCGAGATCTCGGCGAAGTTCCGCCGCGACAAGGTGGCCACCGAGCTGGCCGCGGCCTCCTTCGCACTGCGGCACTGGTGGACCGACCCCGAGGGGCGGTTCGGGCTGTCGCTGGCCGAACCGGTGTAGGCGGGCCGGCCGTTGCACACCCGACCGGGGTCCCGGCAGTGCGCCGGGGCCCCGGTTTTTCGTGTCCGCCCAAGGGCCTGTCCGGCGGATCTCGCCGGAGGGGCCCAAGGTCTCGCAGGGTCTTGCTGAAGAACTGAATCGCTGCTTCACTTCTTGCCGTGGCCTATCGGAAGACTCCCGCCGTCCAAGCCCGGCTCGACGCCCAGCGCGAGGCGGTGCTGACCGCCGCGACCGAGCTGCTCGCCGAACACGGTTACGCCGCCTGCTCGGTGGCCGCCGTCGCGGAGCGGGCGGGGATCGCCACCGGCAGCGTGTACCGCTCCTTCCCGAGCAAGGCCGAGCTGGTGGCCGAGGTGTTCGGCATCGTGGTCGGCCGGGAGGTGGCGGCGGTGCGCGAGGCGGCCGCCTTCGCCGGCGATCTGCACGCCCAGGTCGCCTCGGTGATCGGCACCTTCGCCGGCCGCGCGCTCGGCCATCCGCGACTGGCGTACGCGCTGCTGGCCGAGCCGGTCGACCCCGAGGTGGAGGCCGAGCGCCTGGTCTTCCGCAGGGCGTTTCGCGACGTGATCGCCGCCCGGATCGCCGAGGGCGTGACGGCCGGCCGACTGCCCGCCCAGGACGCCGAGTTGACCGCGGCCCTGCTGGTCGGCGGGGTGGGCGAGGCACTGGTGGGCCCGCTCGCGGACGGCGGGCGCGCGCCCGACGACCTGATCCCCGCGCTGATCTCCTTCGCCCTGCGCGCCCTGGGCGGCACCCCCACCCACCCCAACGCGGCCACCCACCCCAACGCGGCCGCCCACCGCAGCGCAGCCGACCACCCCGACGCACGAACCGAGCCCGAGCCCGAACCGGAGCCGTAGCATGCGAGACCTCGTCCCCACCGCCCAGGCAGCCCGCGAACAGAACGCCGAACGCCTGCTGCGCGTCTCGGCCAGGCACTCCCACGATCCGCTCACCGAGATCGACTGGCAGGCGCCGATCGATCCCGACCAGTTCGCCCTGCCGCCGCACCGGGTCTCGCTCTACGGAACCCATCTCTGGGAGCAGTTGACGCTCCGTCAGCAGGTCGGACTGAGCACCCACCAGCTGGCCAGCGTCACCGCGGCGGGCATCTGGTTCGAGCTGATCCTGATGCACGGCCTGGTCCGGCACGTCTACGACAGCGACCTGACCAGCCAGCACGCGCAGTACGCGCTGACCGAAGTGGCCGACGAGTGCCGGCACTCCACCATGTTCGCCAAGTACATCACCAGGACCGGCTACCCCACCGCCCGGCCCAGCAGGCGGGCCGAGCGGCGCGGCCGGCTCCATCTGCTGCTCAACGACACCACATTGACCTTCGCGGGCGCGATATTCGTGGAGGAGTTCACCGACGCGATGCAGCGCGAGATGATCCGCGACGAGAGCCTGCAGCCGCTGGCCCGCTCGGTGGCGAGGATCCACGTGATCGAGGAGGCCCGGCACATCGGCTACGCCAAGCCGGAGTTGGAGCGGCGCTGGGCCCGGATGAGCCCGGCGCGGCGAGCGGTGTTCCGCCAGGTGATCGGCGTGCTGGTGTACGAGGCGGTGCTGGAGTGCGTCAACCCGCGGATCTACGCGCTGGCCGGGCTCGACGTCCGGCAGGCCAAGGCGGCGGCCGCCGCCAACCCGCACTGGCAGGCCGCCCGCCGGGACTGGGCGCGCAAGGCGGTCGCCTTCTTCACCGAGCTGGGCATCATCGACCGGCGCAGCGAGGCCATGTGGCGGCGGGCCGGACTGCTGACCTGAACCCGCGCAGGCGCTACGTCGACTCGGCCACCAGCGACTCCGGCGCGGCGTTGTTGAGCCGGGCCAGGCCGCCGCGGGTCGCGACCACCACCACCCGGTCGCCCACCGCGAAGCCCCGGCTGCGGTCGGCGTAGCCCCACTGGTAGCTCTGCGGCGAGCGGGCCAGCCGGACCGCGAGCACCCGCAGGCCCCCGATCGCCTCCACCTCGTTGCGGTTCATCCCGACCAGCGCCCCGCCCTCCTCGGCGACCAGTTCGGCGATCAGCAGCACGTGCCGGAAGACCGAGAGGGTACCGAGCACCTCCCGGCCCATCAGCGCGGCGGCGAAGGCGGGCGCGGCCAGGTAGGAGACGGAGCGCGAAGCGACGTTGCCGAGCGTGGCGTAGACGTGCTGCGCGAAGTCGTCGTCGAACAGGCGGACCACTATCCGGACGTCCTCGCGCAGCGCGCGGGCCTCCAGCGCCGCCTCCAGGTTGACCGCGTCGTCGCTGGTCACCGCGACCACCGCGCGGGCGTGCCGGGCCCTGGCCAGGCGCAGCTGCTCGACCAGCGGCCCGTCCCCCACCACCACCGGGATCCCCAGCGCCCGCATCGCGACGATGCCGCGGGCCAGTGGATCGCGCTCCAGCGCGGCCACCGGCACCCCGCGTTCGTGCATCAGGGTGGCCACCCGGGTGCCGACGTTGCCGAGGCCGACCACGATCACATGGCCGCGCAGGCCCGCGCTCGGCCCGCGTGGCAGCCCGCGGCGCCCGGAGGCCAGCGAGTCGACCACGATCGCGGTGAGCACCGGCACCAGGGCGATGCCACTGAAGGTGATGATCACCTGGGCGACCCGCTGCCAGGGGCCGCCGGTGCCGGCGGTCGGGTCGCCCATCTGGTCGGGCTGGGCGGAGCCGGCCATGTCGAGCAGGGTGAGGTAGAGCGTCCAGCCGAAGTTCCGGTTGAAGTACCAGATGATCAACGCAGAGGTCGCGATCGCCGCGAAGGCGCCGAACAGCACCATCCGGATCCGGACCCCGGTGAAGAACCGCAGGGTGTCCAGGAACCGGTAGAGCAGCCGGAAGCGGAGCGGCACCCGCAGCCGCGGCTCGGTGGGCAGGGTCTGCAGCACGGCCATGCCGTCCGGCTGCCCTGGGCCGCCGACGCCCCTGGACGCCCCCGCGACCGGGATCGGGGCGCCCTCGCCGAAGGCCTGGGCCAGCCGGATGAAGTCGCTGGAGGCCGGTTCGGTCTCCGGCAGCAGCCGCAGCCTGGTCAGGTCCTGGCGGTCGATCCGGTCGGCGGCCACGCACAGGTGGCCGGCGCGCAGGTCCTCGTCGTAGGCGATGTAGAGGTAGCGGTCGCCGACCCGCACCGAGTTGGGGCGGGCCAGTGCGCCGTTGGCGAAGGCCGGTGCGGCGGTGGCCGAGCCGGAGAGCGCGGCGCAGTTCTTCAGCAGCACCTGGATCTGGTCGCCGAGCCGCTGGTTGAAGATCCGCAGCACGATCCGGATCTCCGGGTTGAGGCCCTGTGCGGCGAGCGCGACATGGATGTTGGCCTGATCGTCACCGTCCACCAGGGCGATGCCGCGCGCGCCGCCGGCACCCGCGGCCAGCAGCGCCTCCTGGGTGACGCTGCTGAACTCCAGGACGGCCGCCACGCCGTCGATCCGTTCGATCCTCGGCGCGTGGTCGCGCATCCGATCCGGCACCAGGGCCACCACGGGCACCTCGTAGTGCTCGATCAGTTCCAGGATCAGGCGGTGTGCCAAGGCATTGGCCCCGCAGACGATGTAGTGCTCCCGGAAGCGGAGCGCCATCGGCTCCGCCGCGACCGGGTTCACCCCCCGAGCTACCTGTGTCATAGCCCGGATGGTACTTGCGGATGACCCACATGGGACCGTCCATCATCAACATCGACTACCGATCAATTTCAGCCACTGACGTGGTCTTTACTGTTCACCAGATCACTTACTGAGACAGACTTCTGACATTCAGTCGTCAATCTGGTTAGATGATCCGCGCCTGCCGCTCGCGGGCCTCCTGTGCTGCCCCCACGAACCGTCAGCTCGTGCAAGGAACTTGATGTCGTCACAGATACCGCAGGCGGTGACCTGGAGCCTGGGTGCGGGCTTGCTGGTGGCCGCCGGCCTGCTGATCCGCCAGTGGCTCACCGCCAGGTCCAGGGCCCGGGCCCTGGCCGGACTGCGGGAGGCCATCCGGGCCAGGGACGAGGAGGCGCACCGGCTGGCCACCCGCCAGTTGCCCTCGCTCGCGCATTCCGCCGTCGCCAGCCCGGTCCCCGCCGATCCGGTCACCGTTGATCCGCTGTTGGCCGGAACCGACTACGAGCGCAGCCTGCTGGCGGTCGCCGAGCAGTTCCGCGGCGCGGTGGAGCAGGCCCAGGCACGCGCCGACCAGAACGCCAAGTCCGCGCTGAAGAGCGCGATGCGGTCGCTGCAGGGGCTGGCCAACGAGCAGCAGGTGGCGATCTCCGAGATGCAGGAGCGGCATGACCAACCCGCCGTGCTGCGCGACCTGCTGGAGATCGACCACGCCAACTCGCAGTTCGGGCGGCGGGCGCAGGCCATCGCGGTGCTCTGTGGCTCCTGGCCCGGGCGCCAGCGCGCGGCCTCCTCGCTGAGCGACGTGGTGCGCGGGGCCAAGTCCCGGGTCCGCGACTACAAGCGCGTCGAGGTCCGCACCCAGATCGACCTGGCGGTGGTCAGCCGGGCCGTCGAGCCGGTGGTGCTGGCGGTGGCCGAGCTGCTGGACAACGCGGCCCGGCACTCCCAGCCCAACACCACCGTCGAGGTCAACCTCCAGCCCGCGCACAACGGCGCCTGCATCGTGATCGACGACGCCGGCGTCGGGATGGACCCGCGCGAGGCCCAGTTCGCCGGTCAACTGCTGACCGGGCAGCGCACGGTGGACGTCACCCGGCTCGGCGACCCGCCGCAGTTCGGCTTCGCCGTGATCGGCGTGCTGGCGGCGCGCTACGGGTTCGGCGTCTCGGTGGACACCCGCTCGCCGTACGGCGGGGTGCGCGCCGTGGTCTTCCTGCCGACCGCGCTGCTCAGCCAGATGGCACCCGAGCCCGCCGTCGCCCCCGCGTACGGTGCTCCGCAGCACAGCGTGGCGCCCCAGACCGCTCCGCAGCACACTGCGGCCCCCCAGAATGCTCCCCAGCACACGGTGACCCCGCAGACCACGCCCCAACACAGCGTGGCCCCGCAGGCCGCCGCCCAGCCCGCTGCCGCCCAGCACCCCGCTCCCCGGCAGCCGGCCCCGCAGCCCGCCGCGGCACACGGCGCGGCCTTCGGCCACCAGCCCGCCGCGGGCGCGGGCGCGGGCGAGAGCACCCCTGCCCAGGGCAGCCTCGGCTTCAACAACCGCGGCTACGGGCGCCCCGCCCCGCTGCCCCCGCGCCCCGCCCCGCAGCTCCCGCACACCCCACAGCCCCCGCACGCGGCCCCGGTCACGGCCACCACGCCCGCCCCACGCACCGCCGGCGGCCTGCCCAAGCGCCGCCGGCGCGAGCCGCTGGACGAGGCCCAGCTCGCCGAGGCCCAGCAGGCCGCCGAGGAGTTCGGCGGCGCGGCCCCCGCCGCCGAGCTGCCCGCGGAGTGGACCAGGGACGCGCAGGCCACCGCCCGCCGACTCGGCGCCTTCGCCCGCGGCACCCGGGCCGGGCGGGAGTCCGAACCCGATCTGCCACCCCCGGGCTACGGCCGCCACGCCGCGCGCCCCGACGGCACCACCTCAGACGATCCCTTCACCGGCTGACCCCCTGGCAGCCACCCGCGGCTGGTCCCCCGGCACAGCCGCCGTCCGCCCCCCGCCTAGGAGCCCTGCGATGAACAGCCGGCTGAACAGCCACCCGACCAACGATCTCGGCTGGATGCTCGACGACGTCCTGCTCGTTCCCGAGGCCCGGCACGCGATCCTGCTCTCCGCCGACGGCCTGCTGCGCGCGCACTCGGCGGGCATCAGCCGGGACGAGGCGGACCGGCAGGCCGCCGCGCTCTCCGGGGTCCAGTCGATCAGCCGCAGCACCGCCGGCTTCCTCGGCACCGCCCCGACCCCCTGGCAGCAGACCCTGATCGAGTTCGCCGGCGGCTACGTCTTCCTGGTCGCCGCCGGCCCCGGTGCCTATCTCGCCGTCTCCGCCGGGGATCGGGTGGACATGGAGGCGGTGAGCTACCGGATGCAGAAGCTGGTGGACCGCCTCGGCAAGGAACTGAGCACGCCGCCCCGCCAGGACCTGGGAGCCGTCCGATGAGCGCGGCGCGGCGCGACCGGGGCTTAGTGCGGCCCTATGTGGTGACGAACGGGCGGTTCGAGCCGACCCGCAACACCTTCGACCTGGTCACCCTGGTCACCGCGATGCCGGACCGGCCCACCGCCGGTCTCGGCCCCGAGCAGCGGCGGCTGGTGGAGCTGTGCCTGCACGGCTCGCTCTCGCTCGCCGAGGTGGCCGCACACCTGCACCTGCCGGTCAGCGTCACCAAGGTGCTGCTCGGCGACCTGGTCGACAGCGGCCACCTGATCACCCGGGCAGCCGTGCCACGTGCCCAACTACCCACCTATCAACTGCTCCAGGAGGTTCTGGATGGTCTCCGCGCCCGGCTCTGACACCGTGGCCGGCCCGCTGGCCGCGCCCGCCCCGGAGCAGGTCAGCTACTTGGGCGAGGGCATCCGGACCGCCGTCAAGCTGCTGATCACCGGGCACTTCGCGGTCGGCAAGACCACCTTCGTCGGCACCCTCTCGGAGATCGAGCCGCTGCGCACCGAGGAGCCGATGACCCAGGCCAGCGTGCTGGTCGACGACCTGACCGGGGTGCCGCACAAGGAGACCACCACGGTCGCGATGGACTTCGGCCGGCTGACGCTCAGTCAGAGCCTGGTCCTCTACCTGTTCGGCGCCCCCGGCCAGCAGCGCTTCACCCCGCTGTGGCGGGACATGACGCTGGGCGCGCTGGGCGCGCTGGTGCTCGCCGACACCCGGCGCCTGGAGCACTCCTTCCCGGTGATGGACCTGCTGGAGGAGCACGGGCTGCCGTACGCGGTAGCGGTCAACCGCTTCGACGGCGCACCGGAGTTCGCCGAGGACGAGCTGCGCGAGGCGCTCGACCTGCTGCCCAGCACGCCGCTGGTGACCTGCGACGCCCGCGACCCGGAGTCCGCCACCCTCGCGCTGATCTCACTCGTCCAGTACCTGCTCAGCCACACCGACCAGGAGTCCGCGTGAACGCCCCTTCGCCACCGCCCGGTTGCCCGGCCCACCAGTCGCGGCCCGCCGGATTCCCGCTCTACGGCGAGGAGTTCGCCACCGACCCGGCCGCCGTCTACGCCCGGCTGCGGGCGTACGGTCCGCTCGCCCCGGTCGAGCTCTACCCGGGCACCACCGCCACCCTGGTGCTCTCCTACCAGGCGGCCCTCACCGTGCTGCGCAGCCCGGAGACCTTCTCCAAGGACTCCCGCCGCTGGCGGGGCCTGGCGGACGGCCGGGTCGCCCCCGACAACCCGGCCGTGCCGATGATGGCGCACCGGCCCAACGCCCTGTTCAGCGACGGCGACGTGCACGACCGGCATCGCGGCGCGGTGACCGACTCGTTGGACCGGATCGACCCGAACGCGCTGCGCGGCTACGTCGAGCGCAGCGCCGACCGACTGATCGACCGCTTCGCCGCACGCGGCACCGCCGACCTGGTGGCCGAGTACGCCAGGGCGCTGCCGCTGCTGGTCTTCAACGAGCTGTTCGGCTCCCCCGCACACCTGGGCGACCGCCTGGTGGCCGGTATGACGGGCATCTTCGACGGCGTCGACGCCGAGCGGGCTAACGCCGAACTCACCGGTGCCCTGCTGGAGTTGGTGGCTCTCAAGCGGGCCGAGCCGGGCGCCGACGTGACCAGCTGGCTGATGGCCCACCCGGCCGGGCTGACCGACGAGGAGATGCTGCACCAGCTGGTGCTGCTGATGGGCGCGGGCACCGAGCCGCAGCTCAACCTGATCAGCAACACGCTGCGGCTGCTGCTCTCCGACGACCGCTTCGCCGGCGACCTGGCCGGCGGCACCCTGCCGGTGGACGACGCGCTGGACGAGGTGCTGTGGACCGACCCGCCGATGGCCAACTACGGGGTGCACTTCCCGGTGCGGGACGTCGAGCTGGACGGCGTGCTGCTCCCGGAGGGCGAGCCGGTGGTGGTCAGCTTCGCGGCCGCCAACACGGACCCGGCGCTGGCCGGGCGCGCCCGCGGCGGCAACCGGGCCCACCTGGCCTGGAGCGCGGGCCCGCACACCTGCCCCGCCCAGGGACCGGCCCGGCTGATCGCCGCGGTGGCCGTCGAGAAGCTGCTGGACCGGCTGCCGGACCTGGAGCTGGCCATCAAGCCCGATGAACTCCGCTGGCGCCCGGGGCCGTTCCACCGTGCCCTCGCCGACCTTCCGGTGCACTTCCCGCCGGCCACCGGCACCGCGCCGCTCGCCCACCCGGCGGCCGCCGGCAGCCCGCTCAGCACGGCCGCGGCCATCCCCACCGCGCCCGCCGCCCCGCAGTCGGCACCGACCGCACCCGACAACGCCCTTGGAGGCCGTTCATGGAACCCGACCGCTGCCCCTACCGGATCGACCCGAGCGGGAGCGACATCCACGGCGAGGCCCGCCGCATCCACCAGGACGGCCCGGTGGCCGAGGTGGAGCTCGTTGGTGGGGTGGTTGCGTGGTCGGTAGGCAGCCAGCAGCTGGTCAAGCAGCTGCTCGCCGACCCGCGGGTCTCCAAGAGCGCCCGGCAGCACTGGCCCGCCTTCGTCAACGGTGAGATTCCCGCCGACTGGCCGCTGACGATCTGGGTGGCGGTGGACAACATGTTCACCGCCTACGGCCCCGAGCACCGCCGGCTGCGCCGCCTGGTGGCCGGCTCCTTCACCAACCGGCGTACCGAGGCGCTGCGTCCGCGCGTCGAGCGGATCACCGAGGACCTGCTCACCGCGCTCGCCGCCACCCCCGCCGGCACCGCCGCCGACCTGCGCGAGGGGTACGCCTACCCGCTGCCGATCCAGGTGATCTGCGAGCTGTTCGGCGTCCCCGAGCACCTCCACCCGGGCCTGCGCGCCTGCGTGGACGGCTTCTTCGACACCACCATCACGCCCGAGGCCGCCCAGGCCAACGCCGAGGAGGTCTACCGGATCCTCGGCGAGCTGGTCGCGATCAAGCGCAAGGAGCCGGCCGACGACCTGACCAGCGCGCTGATCGCCGCCCGGGACACCGAGGTGGACGGCGAGGAGACCGCCGAGGGCACCGGCAGCACGCTCTCCGAGCAGGAGCTGCTCGACACCCTGCTGCTGGTGATCAGCGCCGGCCACGAGACCACGGTCAACCTGCTGGACAACGCGATCCACCTGCTGCTGACCCATCCCGAGCAGCTGGCCCTGGTCCGGTCGGGCCAGGCCTCCTGGAACGACGTGATCGACGAGACGCTGCGGGTGCAGTCCCCGGTGGCCAACCTGCCGCTGCGCTACGCACTGGAGGACATCCAGGCCGGCGACGTGCTGATCCGCAAGGGCGAGGCGATCATGGCGGCCTACGCCGCCGCCGGGCGTGACGAGGCGGTGCACGGCACGGACGCGGACGTCTTCGACCTCACCCGCGAGGTCAAGGACCACGTCGCCTTCGGCCACGGCGCGCACTTCTGCCTGGGCGCCCCGCTGGCCCGCCTGGAGGCCGCCGTCGCGCTGCCGGCGCTCTTCGAGCGGTTCCCCGACCTGGCACTCGCCGAGGGCGAGCTGACCTCGATGGAGTCGTTCATCTCCAACGGCCACCGGAACCTGCCGGTGGTGCTGCGCCCGGCCGCCGGCTGACAGCTCCTCGGCCGGCCCCAGGGCCTGTCGTCACAGGCCCGGCCGCCGGCCGAGGAACCGCTCAGATCCCGTGGTCGCGCAGCGGGCCGACCGTGAGCCCGCGCTCCGCGCACAGCTCCAGCAGCCGGGGCAGCGCGCCGAGCGTGGCACGCCAGGACATCGGCGCCGAGGTGCAGTCCGAGTCGTGCAGCAGCACGGTGGCGCCGGCCAGCGGGGTGCGGGTGAGGGTGCGCAGCACCGACTCGGGCGTGGCCGTCGCCGTCCAGTCCCGGCCCCAGTGGGTCCAGAGCACCGGCGTCAGCCCGCTGGTACGCGCCGCGTAGAGCGCCGAGGCGCTCAGCACCCCGTACGGCGGCCGGTACCAGCGCGGCTGCTGCCCGGTGACGGAGGCCACCAGGTCCCGGGCCCGCGCCACGTCCTGGCAGGTGGCCCGGGGCGAGCGGATCAGCAGCGGCCGGTGCTCCCAGCCGTGCACCGCCACCTCGTGCCCGGCGTCGACCAGTTCACGGCCCAGCTCGGGAGCCCGTTCCAGCATCCGGCCGAGCAGGAAGAACGTGGCCTTGGTGCCGGTCTTCGCCAGCTCGGCCAGGAAGAGCGGGGTGGAGTCCGGGTCCGGGCCGTCGTCGAAGGTCAGCGCGACATGGCCCGGGGCGCCGGGGCCGCTCAGCCGCGGGGCGAGCAGCGGGCGCAGCGGGCCGAGCGAGGTGAGCGCGGGCAGGCTGTGGCCCACCGCGAGGGCGCCGGCGGTCAGCGCCAGGGCGCGGGTCGGCCTCACGAGGCCACCTCCAGCATCGTGGCGGGGGCGGGCAGGCCGCCGGCCAGATCGGTCACGAGGTGGTCGGGGCGGGCGGCGGCCCGTCGGCGCGGCGCCGGGCCCTGGGCGAGCGCGTCGGCCAGGCCGCTCCCCAGCCGCTTCTCCTCGCGTATCCAGTCGGCCAGTCCGGCCTCGTCCAGCGCGGCGGCGTTGGTCACCCCGTGCCCCGGCAGGCAGCGGTAGCTGACCACCGGCAGGCCGCTGGCTATCGCCTCCAGCGAGGTGAGGCCGCCGGCGTTCTGCACCACCACGTCGCAGGCCCGCAGCAGGGCCGGCATGTCCTCCACCCAGCCGAGCGCCACCCCGTGACCGGCCTCCGCCAGCCGCCCGCGCAGTGCCTCGTTGTGCCCGCAGACGGTGACCGGCACGGCCCTGCCCGAGGCCGCGATCTCCCGGGCCGTCTGCTCGACCTCGCCGACCCCCCAGGAGCCGGCCGTGACCAGCGCGATCGGGCCCTCGGCGGGCAGCCCGAAGCGGGCCCGCTCGCGCCGGCGCTCGGCCGCCGAGCGGGCCGGGCGGAAGGCCGGGCCGACCAGCGGGTCGCAGATCTCCACCAGGCGGGCGCCGTGGCGCTGCGCCTGGTCGGCGGCGACCGGGTGCAGCGCGAGGTGCAGGTCGATGCCCTCGGCCACCCAGAGCGGGTGCACCGACATGTCGGTGAGGAAGGTGGCCACCGGCACCGTCAGCCGGCCGCGGCGGCGCAGCCGCCCCAGCGCCTGGCTGGCCAGCGGATAGGTGGAGACCATCGCGGCCGTTCCGGCACCGGCGAGCTTCGCGGTCCGCCGGCCGCCGGCCACCGCGAACAGGGCGCCGACCAGCGCCGCGGAGAGGCGGTTCTTCTCCAGGCCGCGCAGCAGCCAGCCCCAGGCCCAGGGCGCGACCTTGAGCTCCAGCGCGTAACTGCCGCGCAGCAGCCGCCCGCAGCCGCGCGGCAGCAGGTCGAGGAAGTCGTGGCACTCGGCGTCGAACCCGGCCGTCCGCAGGCGGCGGACCAGTTCGCGGGCGGCGCCGTCGTGGCCCGCCCCCACGCTCGCGGACACGACGACGATCCGGCGCGGCTGTGTCGACCGCATCAGGCTCCTTCCAGAGCGGGTCGCGGCCGACCGCCGACGGCGGAGACCGCACCCGCGACTCCACTGCGTCTGACGGATGTACGTGGGAGAGCAGGGCGCCCGGCGGCGCGCGGGCCGATCCCTGACCCGCGCGCCGAGCACCCCCGCTCCCCCGTGCCGGGCTCGGTCGGGAACCTGAGGAACCGTCCCCGGCACACCGGTCCGAACCGGTCGGACCGGACGGTCACGGTGTCGACGTCCGCCCCACCCGCCCGGTGGGCCGATCAGACACGTGACGGTAGGCCGCCCAGCGGGAGTCCATGTGGCGGTTGACCGGACACCAGGTGTCCGGCCCTCGACGGGTCGGCCAACTGCGCGCCGAATCGCCCAGGATGACCGGGATGCCGCTGATCGGCGCCCGGGCTGTCACCCGCCCCAGGGCCCGTCCGGCGGATCGTGCCGGGCCGGGCCTGGTGGACTGCTGCGGCACAGCATGGGCGGCGCTTGCTGAAGCGGGGCTGAAGGCAGCTGAAGCGGTCTTCAGCAAACGCCGAGGACGGCCTGGGATCCTGGTCGGTATGCGGGTACTGGTGGTGGAGGACGAGCGGCGGCTGGCCGCGGCGCTGCAGCGCGGGCTGCAGGCCGAGGGCATGACCGTCGATGTGGCCCACGACGGGCCTCAGGGCCTCTGGCTGGCGGGCGAGCACGACTACGACGTGATCGTGCTGGACATCATGCTGCCCGGCGTCAACGGCTACCGGGTCTGCGCCCGGCTGCGGGCGGCGGGCAACGAGGCCGGCATCCTGATGCTCACCGCCAAGGACGGCGAGTACGACGAGGCCGAGGCGCTGGACACCGGGGCCGACGACTTCCTCTCCAAGCCCTTCTCCTACCTGGTCCTGGTGGCCCGGCTGCGCGCGCTGGCCCGGCGCACCGGGCGGCGGCGCCCGCAGTCACTGGAGTTCGGCGATCTGGTGCTCGACCCGGCCCGGCACAGCTGCACCCGCGGCGGCACCCCCGTCAAGCTGACCGCCCGCGAGTTCGCCGTGCTGGAGTACCTGGCACAGCGGGCCGGCGAGGTGGTGGCCAAGCGCGAGATCCTGGAGCAGATCTGGGACAGCGCCTTCGAGGGCGACCCCAACGTGGTCGAGGTGCACATCAGCGCGGTGCGACGAAAGATCGACGCGCCGTTCGGCCGCAGCGCGCTGGAGACCGTGCGCGGTGTCGGCTACCGGCTGGCGGCCGACGGTGGCTGAGGCGGCGGACGGGGCGGTTGTGGCGGGGGACACGGCCGCGGACAGAGCTGCCGACGAGGACCGGCCGCCGTCGCGACGACGCGGCCTGGGCCGGCTGCGCCCGATGACGGTACGGGCCCGGGCCACCCTGGGGGCCAGCGCCGTGGTGGCCATCGCGCTGGCCATCGCCTCGCTCGCGCTGCTCGGCCTGCTGGACGCCAACCTGCTGCACAACGCCGAGAGCGACGCCGAGGCGCAGGCCACCGCCGTTGCCCAGCTCGCCGACACCGAGACGCTCGACCCGCTGCTGACGCCCACCCACGGCGCCGACTTCCTGCAGGTGGTGACCGCCGACGGGCAGGTGCTCACGTCCAGCCAGAACCTGCTCGGCCGCCCCCCGGTGGCCACCGACCGGCCCACCGTCCCCGGCGTCGTGCGCACCACCTGGGACACCGGACCACTCGGCCGGGGCAACCGGCAGCGGGTGGTGGAGGTCACCACGCGGACCCGCGCGGGCCTGGTCACCGTCTACGCCGGCACCTCGCTGCGGGACGCCGACGCCGCCGACTCGACCACGGCCGCGGCACTCGCCGTGGGCGGGCCGCTGCTGCTGCTCACCGTGGCCTGGGTCACCTGGTGGGTGACCGGCCGGGCGCTGCGCCCGGTGGAGGCGATCCGGGCCGAGGTGGCCGAGATCAGCGACCGCGACCTGCACCGCCGGGTCTCGGTGCCGCGCACCCACGACGAGATCGCCCGACTGGCCGTCACCATGAACAGCACCCTGGACCGCCTGGAGTCCTCCGGGCAGCGCCAGCGCCAGTTCATCGCGGACGCCTCGCACGAGCTGCGCAGCCCGATCGCGGTGCTGCGCACCCAGCTGGAGGTGGCCCTGGCGGTGGACGACCCGGCGCTGCGGCCCGAGCTGATCAGCGGCGCGCTGGAGGACACCGACCGGCTCCAGCAGCTGGCCGCCGACCTGCTGCTGCTGGCCCGGATCGACTCCGCCGAGCCGGTGCCGAGCAACGAGCTGGACCTGACCGAGCTGGTCGAGGAGGCGATCGGCCAGCGGCGCGGCGACCCGCTGCCGATCCGCGCCCAGCTGGCCCCAGGGGTGGCGGTCACCGGCAGCGGCCTGTGGCTGACCCGGGTGGTGACCAACCTGCTGGACAACGCGCAGCGCTTCGCGGCGCGGGAGGTCGCCGTGCTGCTGCGGCCGGCCGAGGACGGGCGGGCCGCGGTCCTGGAGGTGCGCGACGACGGCCCCGGCATTCCCGCGGCGGACCGCGAGCGGGTCTTCGAGCGCTTCACCCGACTGGACGACGCCCGCAGCCGCGATCACGGCGGCAGCGGCCTGGGCCTGGCGATCGCCCGCGACCTGGCCGCCCACCACGGCGGCACGCTGACCGCCGAGCCCGCCGACCAGGGCGCCCGCCTGGTCGTGCGCCTGCCGCTCGCCGTCCCGCGCCCCCGGGCCGCTGTCGCGCGCTGAGCACTCGTAGGATTCTCTGCCGTCAGGCGAGATCCGCGAGAAGGTTTTCGTTATCGGCCGGTACCGGACGCGTCCCCCAAGGTGGACAGGTCGATTGACGAAAGAGGCTGGGCACGGTGGACAGGGCAGTGGACGAGGACGTGGTGGACCGGGCACGGACCGGCGACGAGCGTGCCCGTCAGGAGCTGCTCTCCGGGCACCTGCCGCTCGTCTACAACATCGTGGGGCGCGCGCTCAACGGGCATCCGGACACCGACGACGTGGTCCAGGAGACCATGCTGCGCGCGGTGGACGGCCTGCCCGAGCTGCGCGAGCCGGGCGCCTTCCGGTCCTGGCTGGTGGCGATCGCGATGAACCAGGTGCGCGACCGGCACCGCGCCCAGCAGACCGCCCGGACCGCCCAGACCGGCGGCGGGCTCGACGAGGCGCGCGAGATCGCCGATCCGGCCGGCGACTTCGTCTCCCTGACGATCGTCCGGCTGGGCCTGTCCGGCCAGCGCCGCGAGGTCGCCGAGGCCACCCGCTGGCTGGAGCCGGCCGAGCGCGAGCTGCTGGCGCTGTGGTGGCAGGAGGCCGCGGGCGAGCTGAGCCGCGCCGAGCTGGCGGCCGCACTGGAGCTGGCCCCGCAGCACGCGGCCGTGCGGGTGCAACGGGCCAAGGAGCGTCTGGACACCGCCCGGGTGGTGGTCCGGGCGCTGGCCGCCGGCCCCGCCTGCCCCGAGCTGGCCGCGCTCACCGCCGACTGGGACGGGCAGCCGGGGACGCTGTGGCGCAAGCGGATCGCCCGCCACGCACGCGACTGCGCCACCTGCCAGGGGCGGGCGAACGACCTGGTCCCGGCCGAGGGGCTGCTGGCCGGGCTGGCCCTGCTGCCGCTCCCCCGCCGCCTGCACGCCCGGCCCACGGCGAGCGCCACCGGCACCGCCCACGGCAGCGGCAGCGGCAGCGGCAGCGGCAGCGGCAGCGGCAGCGGCAGCGGCAGCGGCAGCGGCAACAACGGCGGCAACGGCCGGACGTCCCGGTCCGCCGGCCCCCAGCAGCACGCCGCGGGCCACGGCTCGCGGCACCGACCCGGCGGCGGCCGGCGCCGGACCGCGGGCCCGCGCGGGCGTCGGCGCCTGACGGTGCTGGCCCTCGGGGCGCTGGCCGCCCTGGTGGCGGCCGGCCTGGTCTGGGACGGTCTGCGGCCGGGGCCGCAGACCGCCACCTCGACGGGCGCCTCGCCCAGGAGCACCGCCGAGCCCGCCGCCCTGACGATCCCGGGCAGCGCGGTGCTGGACGCGGTGCCCGGCGTGGCGCCCGCGACCTCGCCCTCCCCGTCCCCCTCGACGGCCGGGCCCCAGTCGCCCGCCCCGTCGCAGTCGCCGTCCGCCGCGCCCTCGGCCGTCCAGGCGGCGCCGCCCCAGTCCGCCACCGCTCCGGCCACGCCCGCCGCCGCCCAGCGCGCGGGCAACGACGTCCAACAGGTGCTCAGCCTGGTCAACACCCAGCGCGCGCAGAACGGTTGCGGCCCACTCGCCGAGAACAACAAGCTGCAGGCGGCCGCCCAGGGCCAGTCCGACGACATGGCGGCCCGTCAGTTCTTCGACCACACCAACCCGGACGGCGCCGGACCGCAGCAGCGGATCGACGCGGCCGGCTACCAGTGGAGCACCTGGGGCGAGAACATCGCCCGCGGTCAGGCCAGCGCGTCCTCGGTGATGGACAGTTGGATGAACAGCTCGGGCCACCGGGCCAACATCCTCAACTGCTCCTTCAAGGAGATCGGCATCGGCATCCACTACGGCACCGGCGGCCCCTGGTGGACCCAGGACTTCGGCTCCCCGGCCTGACCCGGTCTGAACCGGTCTGAACCGGTCTGAGCCGGCCTGAGCCGGCCTGACCCGGTCTGACCCAGCAGGGGGGCATAGGACAGGTCCTGCTCCGACCCCGGAGCAGGACCTCGACAGACCCTCAGCTCGCCCGCGTCACCCCGTCCGGCCCGGGTGGCGCCCCGCGATCCGCGCCGCCGGCGGGCACGGCGCCCGCCGCGTTCGCCTGGGCGGCCTGGGCCGCCTGCACTTCGGCGCGGCCGAGCGCGAGGTGGGCGGCGCAGGCGACCACCACCCAGGCGAGGCCGCCGCTGTGGGTGTAGGCGTGCCCGGCCGTGTGCAGCTGCTGCTGATCGGTGCCGCAGTAGAGGCAGGCGTCGGCATGCAGCTGCTCACCGCTGACCAGCAACTGCTGGGCAGGGCCGTCGATCGGGTGGTAGTCGATCGCGATCGGCGGCCGGGCGGCGGTGAGCTGGTGCGGTGTCAGGTCCGAGGTCATCGGGTCAGCTCCAGGGTGAGATCTCCAGTGTTCTGGGCGGATCGACTTCGGTCACCCTGTGTGGCCGCTCGACTCCGCCCATGTGCTCAGACTGGCCCTGCCGGGCCGTCGGCGCACCCCGGATGGACAGATTGGCCGTCCTGTGCGACCCCTGGGGCGAACAGGGACCAGCCCACCGGCCCGGCACCCGACACAACCGTTCCGCCGGCGAACGGTTCCCCCGCTGCTACCGTTCCCGCTATGAATGCCGCTGACCCGGTGCCGCTGACCGCCACCACCACCTACCGGCTCGGCCTTCTCGGCGCCCTCGCCGGCGCCCGCTTCACCGAACGGATCGGATCGCTGCGCCTCAAGCCCAAGGACGTCGCCCTGCTCGGCCTGCTCCAGTCCGACGGCCCCACGGCCCAGCTGACGGTGGCCCGGCGCCTGGGCGTGGCCCCCAGCCTGGTGGTCACGGTGGCCGACCGGCTGGAGGTGCTGGGCGCCGTGCGACGCCTGCGCGACCAGAGCGACCGGCGACGTCAGCAGCTGGTGCTGACCGACACCGGCCAGGAGTTGCTGACCCGCTGCGCCGCCATCGCCCGGGAGCTGGACGAGGAGCTGACCGCCGGCCTGGACCCGGCCGCCCGCCAGGCCCTGGACGCGGCCCTCGGCACGCTCACCACCGGTCCGGGACTGCCGAGCTGACGGACCGTCGCGTTCGCGCACCGGCGCCGGACCCGGCCGCCGCGGGCCGTGCGCCGGATGCGAGAGTGTCGGCATGCCGATGATCTCGCTGCCCCACCAGCTGTCCCGGACCCGTGGATTCACCTTCGGCGCCGTCGATCAGGCCACCGTGAGCCCCGACGGCACCACCGTGCTCTTCCTGCGCAGTCGAGCCGGGGACGACCCGGTCAACTGCCTGTGGGCGCTGGACCTCGACTCCGGGGACGAGCGCCTGCTGGTCGACCCCGCCGAGCTGCTCGGCGGCGCCCCCGAGCAGCTCTCGGAGGAGGAGCGGACCCGACGCGAGCGCAGCCGCCGGCACACCGGCGGCATCGCCTCCTACGTCACGGACACCGCGGCCTCGCTGGCCGTCTTCGCCCTCTCCGGCAGCCTGTGGACGGTGGACACCGGCACCGGCGCCGCCCGCCGGCTGCCCGCCGAGGGCGCGGTGGTCGACCCGCGCCCCGACCCCACCGGGCGCCGGATCGCCTACCTGAGCGGCGGCACCCTGCGCGTGATCGGCGCCGACGGCACCGGGGACCGGGCGCTGGCCGCCCCGGACGGGCCCGAGGTGACCTTCGGCGCGCCCGAGCACGTCGCCGCCGAGTCGATGAACCGCGACCGCGGCTACTGGTGGGCCCCCGACGGCGAGCGGCTGCTGGTCGCCCGGGTCGACGCGGCCGAGGTGCTGGTCTGGTACCTCTCCGACCCCGCCAACCCGGACCGCCCGCCGCGCGCCATGCGCTACCCGGCGGCCGGCAGCCGCAACGCCGAGGTCACCCTCTGGCTCACCGAGCTGGACGGCGCCCGGCGCGAGGTCCACTGGGACCGGAGCGCCTTCGAGTACCTGCCGGCCGCCGGCTGGGACGCGCACGGCCCGTTCGCCGCCGTGCAGACCCGCGACCAGCGCACCGTACGGGTGCTGGCGATCGACCCCGCCGACGGCACCACCACCGTGCTGCACGAGCAGCGCGACGAGCACTGGGTCCAGCTGGTCGACGGCCTGCCCGCGCGCACCGGCGGCGGCGCGCTGCTCGGCCACCTCGACGAAGCGGACACCCGGCGCCTGACGGTGGCCGACACCCCGGTCACCGGACCCGGCCTCCAGCTGCGCGCGGTGCTCGGCACCGACGGCGACACGGTGCTCTTCACCGCCGGCACCGAGCCGACCGAGATCCACCTGTGGTCCTACCACCCGGAGCGCGGCACCGAGCAGCTGAGCGCCGAGCCCGGCGTGCACACCGGCCGGCTCAGCGGCGGCACCCTGGTGCACACCGCCCGCACCCTCGACCTGGCCGGCCCGCGCACCAGCGTGCGGCGCCCAGGGCGGCCCACCGTGCCGATCGCCTCGTCCGTCGAGACCCCGGTGCTGGCGCTGCGTGTCCTGGCGGAGGCGGTCGGACCGCGCGAGCTGCGCACCATGCTCTACCTGCCCTCCTGGCACCGGACGGGCGACGCCGCACTGCCGGTGCTGCTCGACCCCTACGCGGGCCCGGCCATGCAGAAGGTGCTCGCCCAGCAGTCCGGGCACACGCTGACATCGCAGTGGTTCGCCGAGCAGGGCTTCGCGGTGCTGGTCACCGACGGCGCCGGGGTGACCGGGCGCGGCCCGGCCTGGGAGCGGGAGATCCACGGCGACACCCTGGGCCCGGTCCTCACCGACCAGGTGGACGCCCTGCACGAGGTCCACCGGCGGCACCCGGGGCTGCTGGACCTGGGGCGGGTCGGCATCCGGGGCTGGTCGTTCAGCGGGGGCCTGGCCGCCCTGGCGGTGCTGCGCCGCCCCGACGTCTTCCACGCCGCGGTGGCCGGCGCCCCGGTCGGCGACCAAGAGCTCTACGACACGCACTGGCGCGAGCGGTTCCTGGGCGACCCCCGGGAGCATCCGGAGCGCTACGAGGCGTGCTCGCTGCTCGCGGAGGCGCCGAAGCTGAGCCGTCCGCTGCTGCTGATCCACGGGCTGGCCGACGACAACGTGTTCATCGCCAACACCCTGCGGCTGTCCAGCACCCTGCTGGCGGCCGGGCGGCCGCACGAGGTGCTGCCGCTCAGCGGGGTGAGCCACGCCGCCATGGCCTCACCGCTCTTCCCGCAGCTGCTCGCGCACCAGCTGGAGTTCCTCAGGCGGCACCTCGGCCTGGACTGACCTGCCTACGGCTGGACGTCGCTGCGCCCGGAGACCCAGGCGATCGCGTCGTGCACCCCGCGTGCGTACTCGCGCACCTCGGCGTCCAGGCGCAGGTCCAGGTGGCGCACCTGGGCGGCCTGCTGCTCGGCGCCGAGCTGCGCCGGGCAGGGGCCCTCGGGCCCGCTGGCGACACTCGCGGTGACCGGGGCGAGCCGGCCTCGGCCGAGCGCCCAGCGGTAGCCGTCCAGGGCTCCCTCGCGGGCGTGCGAGGGCTCGAAGGGGGTGTCGCCGATGTACTCCAGGCGCGCGAGCGCGCTCTCAACCTGCTCCCGGGAACGCGCCCCGACTCGGGACGTCACATCGTGGCTGGTCATGACCGCAGACTAAGCACGCCGCCGCGGCCGGGGCGCCTTCGAGGGGGCCAAGGGGGCGAACTCTTCACGAAGTTCGTACCGATTTGTTCCCTCTCAAAGGTGCGCGAGAGGCCGCTTCGGTTCCACACTCGTGAGAGCAGGGCCATCCGGCCGACCACGCCCCGAGCAACGGAGGCATTCATGTCCGAGCCCATCGACAGCGAGTCGCCCACCCCCGACCACCTGCTGCACACCGGATCCGAGCATCCGATCGACCCGGAGGACCTGGTGATGGCCTCCGGCCAGGACCCGACCCCGGCGCTGATCGAGAAGGCGCGCCAGGCCATGGAACGGGACGGCGCGGCCGCCGTCGAGCGCGTGCTCCCCTGACGTCGACCAGCCGCCGTCCCCTCCCGACGCCGCCGCCCCGGGCCCTGGCCCAGGGGCGGCGGCGTCGGCGTGCGCGGAGGGGGCCGGTGACCTGCGCCGCAGCACTGCGAGCACGAACGGACCGGCTGTCCCACCGATCGTGAGCACGCGATTGTCGCAGGCTTGTGACAGATCCCGCTCGCCGATTGGTCCGATTTACTCATTTTTACTGTTTAGGCTTCCCTGCATGTCTTCGTCGCATTCGGGCTCGTTCGTCCACAAGACCAAGCTCACCGCCACCTTCCTCGGTGTCAGTGTGGTGGCCGGCGCACTCACCGCGGGGCTCGCGCTGCCCGCCGTCGGTGGGGTCGGGCTGGGCGCCAAGAGTGCCGTCGGGGACTTCAACAGCCTGCCCGACGACTTCACCACGCCCGCGCTCTCCCAGGCGTCCACGATCTACGACGCCAACGGCGGGGTGATCGCCACCGTCTTCGACCGCGACCGCACGGTGGTCCCGAGCGACCAGATATCCCCGCTGATGAAGTCCGCGCTGGTGGACATCGAGGACAACCGCTTCTACCAGCACGGCGCGATCGACGTGAAGGGCGTGCTGCGGGCGCTGAGCAGCAACGCCTCGGGCGGCGGCACCCAGGGTGCGTCCACGCTCACCCAGCAGTACGTGAAGAACGTCTTCGTCGAGGAGGCCGGCAACGACTCGGCGGCCGTCCAGGCGGCGCAGGCGCAGGACGTGGGCCGCAAGGTCAAGGAGATGAAGTACGCGATCAAGGTCGAGCAGACCCTGACCAAGGACCAGATCCTGACCAACTACCTCAACATCACCTTCTTCGGTGAGCAGGCCTACGGGATTCAGGCGGCCGCCCAGCGCTACTTCAGCGTCGACGCCAAGGACCTCAGCCTGCCGCAGGCCGCGCTGCTGGCCGGCCTGGTGCAGTCGCCCAGCGGGTACGACCCGGTCGTCAACCCCAAGGCCGCCAAGGAGCGCCGGGACACCGTCCTGAAGAAGATGGCGCAGTACGGCACGATCACCCAGGCCCAGGCCGACCAGGCGATCGCCACCCCCGTCACGCTGAACGTCAGCCGGCCCAACCAGGGCTGCATCACCGCCCAGCAGGGCGAGGGCTTCTTCTGCGACTACGTGAAGAACCAGGTGCTCAACGACCCGGCGTTCGGTGCCAGCTCGGCGGACCGGGCGGCGCTGTGGAAGCGCGGCGGCCTGCAGATCCACACCACGCTGGACCCCAAGGCGCAGACCGCCCTGCAGGCCTCGGTGACCAGCCACGTCTACGCCACCGACAAGGCGGCGACCGCGATGACGGTGGTCCAGCCGGGCACCGGGAAGATCATCGCGATGGGCCAGAGCCGCCCGTACGGCGTGAACGCCAACCAGACCCAGATCAACTACAACGTCCCCAAGTCGATGGGCGGCGGCATCGGGTTCCCGACCGGCTCGACCTTCAAGCCGATCGTGGCGGCGGCCGCGCTGGAGAACGGCATCAACCCCTCGCAGTCCTACCCCTCGCCGTACAGCATGCAGTGGCCCGCCATGACGGACTGCGACGGCGGCAAGTACAAGTCCACCAGCGCCAGCATCGTGCACAACGACGCCACCTCGCTGGTCGGCCCGTTCACCATGGCCCCGGCCATGGCCCAGTCGGTGAACACCTACTTCGCCTCGCTGGAGGCGGACGCCGGGCTGTGCAGCGTGGCGCAGATGACCAACAAGCTCGGCATCACCCAGCAGGCCGGCGGCGAGAAGCTCAGCGTGGTGCCCTCGATGGCGCTCGGCAGCAACGACCTGACCCCGCTGGAGATGGCGAACGTCTACGCGACCTTCGCCGCGCACGGCACCTACTGCACGCCGACCGCGATCACCAGCGTCACCGGCCCCGACGGCAAGCCGCTGAACGTGCCGCAGAGCCAGTGCACCCAGGCGATGTCGACGACCACCGCGGACGAGATCACCACGATGCTCAAGGGCGTGGTGCAGGACGGCACCGGCAGCCCCGCCGGCCTGACCGACCGGGACAGCGCCGGCAAGACCGGTACCACCAACGACAGCCAGCAGGTCTGGTTCGTCGGCTACACGCCCGAGCTGTCGGGCGCCACGGTGGTCACCGACACCGATAACCCGACCTCGCTGGACGGGCAGCGGATCGGCGGGAAGTACGTCGACCAGGCCTTCGGCGGCACCCTGGCCGGGCCGGTCTGGCGGGACGCGATGAGCGGCGCGCTGCAGGGCACGCCGCCGTCGTCACTCTCCTCGGTGCCGCTGCCGTAGGCGGTACCGCCGTAGGCGATGCCACGGCCCGGGCACGGCGGTCCTCCGCCGTGCCCGGGCCGTTCGTCGTCGGTCGGCGAGCGGCCCGGCCACCGGCCCGGCCGTCGCGGGACGGCGGAGCGCTCGGGGCGTCGGTTGACACGGCGTCGTCGGTTGACACGGCGTCAGCGGTAAGCCACGATCCTTGATGGAAATGGATTTCATTTCACTCAGTGGTCCCTCGTCCGCGTCCTGAACGGAGCCCCACCGCATGTCTCTCACCGTCTCGCCCGAACTGCTCGCCCAGGCCGAGGCCGGGGAGGTGGCCGAAGCCGACTTCGTCGCCACCGTCCGCGACTCGCTCCCCTACGCCTACGGCATGGTCGAGCAGCTCAGCCTCGAACTGGCCGCCGGCGGCGTCGCATTCGCGGACAACCAGGTGGAGCCGCCGTCGGACGCCGAGCGCGGGCAGCTGCTGCGCGCGATGGCCAGCGACTCGATCCGGGGCAGCCTGGAGCGGCACTTCGGCGTGCGACTGGCGTTCATGAACTGCCACCGGGTGGCGGTCTTCCCGGTCGGCGCGGAGCAGGGCGCGGAGTACCGGGCGTTCGTCTCGATGCGCGCCCAGCTGCTCAACCAGACACCGGAGCTGCGCAGTTGCTGAGGCACGGGGTGAAGTGACGGAAACGGCCCGGCCCGAGCGAGTGACTCGCTCGGGCCGGGCCGGTTGTGCGCCGGGTGGCGGTGGGGCCGCCGGTGGGTCAGTCGGTGGGACGGGCCGCGGCGACGGCGACGCTCAGCGCCTCCTTGATCCGCGGGCCGAGCCGGGCGAACCCCAGCTCCTTCATGGTGGCGCGCAGCAGTTCGTCGTCGGTGCGCTGGACGTAGTCGCCGTCGATCCAGCGGACCAGGGCCAGCAGCTCCTCGGCGGAGTAGGCGGTGATCGGGCGGCCGGGGGCGAGGTCGGGCTTCTTCGGCCGGCGCACCCGCTTGGGGGCGGGCTCCGACTCCGGCTCGGGCTCCGACTCGGGCTCCGCGGCAGCGACGGGCTCGGGGGCGGGCTCGGGCTCGGGAGTGACCTCCAGCTCGGGCTCGGGGGTGAGCTCCGACTCGGGCTGGGCGGGGAGTTCCTCGGCGGCGGGGGCCTCGGCGACCGGCTCCGCCGTGGCGGGCTCCTCGACGACCGGCTCCTCAGCAGCCGACTCCTCGACGAGCGAGGCCTCGACATCCGCGACCTCGGTCACAACGGCCTCGGCCTCGGCGTCCTCGACGACGGGCTCCTCGACCAGCGTCTCGGCCACCGCCTCGACGGCCTCGATGGCCACCTCCTCGACCACCAGCTCCTCGGCGGCAGGCTCTTCGGAGACCCCCTCCTCGGCCAGCGGCTCCTCAGCAGCCGACTCCTCGATGACCGCTTCCTCGACGACCGACTCCTCGACCACCGACTCCTCGGCCACCGGCTCCTCGGTGCGGGCGATGGTCTCGGCGGCCGGCTCCGGGGACGGGGACGGGATGGTGATGTGCGGGACGGCCACCTCCCCCGCCTCGGCCTCGGTCACGACGTCCTCGACGTCCTCGACATCCTCGGCGTCCACCGCGCTCTCGGCCTCGAACTCGGCCTCGAACGCAGCCGTCTCCTCGGCCTCCGCCTCCCCGGTGGCGCGCTCGTAGGCGAGCAGCGCGGCGGGGCGGTCGGCCCGGGCGGCCGCGAGCTCGGTGAGCAACTCGCCGAGCGCGCCCGCCTCCAGCCCGGCACGCAGGGTACGCAGTTCGGGCAGGCGGTAGAGGGTGCCCTCGTCGGCGGCCAGCGCGTCGACCAGCGCGGCCAGTTCCTCGAACGGCAGGCCGGTCAGCTCGCGGTCGGCCAGCAGCCGTCCCAGCCCGCGCAGCGCGCCGGCCAGGGTTTCGGCGGCCTGCCCGGTGACCTCCAGCAGTTCGGCGTCGACCGGGCGGGCGGTGGTGCCGGCGGCCGGGGCGAGCGCCTGCCATTCGGCGCGCTCGGCGGCGGCCGCCACCAGCGCGGCATGCAGTGACTCCCGGCGCGGGCGGTCGGCGACGGCCAGCCGCTTGGCCTCGGCCCGCAGCTTGCGGCGCCGGCCCCAGGAGATCTTCAGCCCGCGCTCCTTGCGCCAGCTGCCGTTCGCGGTGGCCGCGGCGAGCGCGTCCAGGTCCGCCCCGTAGGCGCCCGAGCGCAACGTGGCGGCGGTCTCCTGGACCCGGCTCAGCAGCGCGAGCAGGGTGAGCACCTCGGCGAGGGTCGTCGGTTCGCGCAGCGCCGCCTCGGCGGCCAGCCGCGTGGCGGCCTCCTGCAGGACGGCCAGGTCGCCGCCGCGTACCTCGGCCAGCACGGTGGAGGCGGCCCTGGCCTCCTCGGGGTTGGTCACGGTGCCGGCCGCGGCGTACCAGGCATGGGTGTCGGCGGCGAGTGTGAAGCCGCCTAGTTCGGCGTACCGGAGCAGGTCCGCACGGAGGTCCGGCGCCCGGTCGGCCGCGGGACCGGCCGAGCGGTCCTGCGGCGGTACATCGGCGTTCTGCACGGGAAGTACTGTCATTGAGAACCGTCCGGTTCGTGGCGGGGAATGCGGGCTTTCGGAGAAGACTGGGTAAAGCTTCGGCGGGGCGGAGCGGGACGGCGCCCGGGGCGGGTGGAGCGAGTCCCGCGCACCGGTGTCCGTGCTGGTAGGCCAGGATACGGGTGGGCGTTCGAGGCTTGCACGCACCTGACCCTGTCCGCTGCCACTGTGGCGCGCCCAGGGCTGCGGCGCCCGCCTGACACGCCTCGCACGGCGAGCCGGTGGTGTCGCGTCACCCGAGGCGCCCAGCTGACACACCGTCAGACGAGGTGGGCCGGACCTGGCGATTCGGGCCGGGCGACGGCCGGACAGTCCGGACAGGCCGGTCAGTCAGGTCAGTCCGGGCCGAGCAGCCGGGTGCCGGGCGGCAGTGCCCCCACTCGCCCGGCCTGGGCCAGGTGATCGAGCAGCACGTCGCGCAGCGCCGCGGCCGCGCGGCTGAGCGGCAGTTCGGCACCGCTGGCCAGCGCGATCACCCGGCCCAGGCCCGGGCCGGCGAACGGGGTGACGCTCAGGCCGCTGCGGGCGGCCACCATGCCGGGCAGCACCGCGGGTCCGAGGCCGGCTCGGACGAAGCCGAGCACGGCATCCATCTCCCCGCCCGCCACGGCGAATTCAGGTTCGAAGCCGGCTGCCCGGCAGGCCGCCAGGGTGGCCTCGCGCACGTCGTAGCCCTCCCGGAACATCACCAGCGGCCGGCCGCGCAGGTCCTCGATCCGGGCCTGGCGACGCCTCGTCGGGGTGGCCGAGACCAGCACCAGGTCCTCGTAGAGCAGTTCGGTGACCGCGAGTCCGGGCGCCTCGCCGGCCTGCGGTGTGATGATCAACGCCAGGTCCAGTTCGCCGGCCGTCAGCGTGCGGACCAGGTCGCGTGAACCGTCCTCGCGTACGACCAGCTCGACGCCCGGGTGCCGGGAGCGGTAGACGCGCAGCACGTCGGGGACCAGGCTGGTGCACAGGCTCGGCGGGGCACCGAGCCGGACCCGGCCGCGCCGCAGCTGCACCGTCTCCTGGACAGCGAGCCGGGCGCTCTCGGCGTCGGCCAGGATGCGCCGGGCCAGCGGCAGCAGCGCCGCACCCGCGTCGGTGAGCGCGATGTTGCCGCGCGCGCGGTGGAACAGCTCGGCACCCAACTCCCGCTCCAGCGAACGGATCTGCTGGGAGAGCGAGGGCTGGGCGACCCGGGTCTGCTCAGCGGCCCTGGTGAAGTGCCGCAGTTCGGCGACGGCCACGAAGTAGCGGAGCTGGTGGAACTGCACAGCAGCCATCATAGCCGCTGCCTATGGTGGCGAGCCGGAAGATGTCTTGGACGGATCACCACTGCGGTTCCTAACGTTCTCGCCATGGCAGTGACAACGGGAGCGCGACCCCGCGAGTCGACGCGGAAACGGTCCACCCTGGCGGTGCTCTGGGGTTCGACCATCGGCAAGAAGGCCGCGATGGCGGTCAGCGGTGTGGCGATGCTGACCTATCTGGTCCTCCACATGCTGGGCAATCTGAAGATCTTCTTCGGGGCCGGCGACCTCAACGGCTACGCGGCCTGGCTGCGCACCATCGGCCAGCCCTTCCTCGGCCACGCGTGGTTCCTGTGGATCGCCCGGACCGGCCTGGTGCTCGCCGTGGTGGTGCACGGGGTGGCCGCCTACCAGCTGAGCCGGCGCGATCTGGCCGCCCGGCCGACCGGCTACCGGCGCACCAGGGCGCGGGCCGGCTACGCGACGCGGACCATGCGCTGGGGCGGGGTGATCCTGGCGCTCTTCATCGTCTGGCACATCCTGGACCTGACCACCCTGACCGTGAACCCGGTGGCCGACCCCGGGCACCCGTACCAGAACGTGGTGGGTGCCTTCCGCACCTGGTACGACGGCGGGATCTACTGCGTGGCGATGCTGGCCGTCGGCCTGCACGTGCGGCACGGCTTCTGGAGCGCCGCACAGACGCTGGGCGTCAACAACCCGCGCCGCGACCGGGCGTTGAAGCTCACCGCGAACCTGCTGGCGCTGGTGCTGACCGCCGGCTTCCTCTCCGTGCCGCTCGCCGTGATGACGGGAATCGTCCGATGACCTCCGAACTGCCCACCGACTACTCCGACTTCACGATCGGCGCGCCGATCGCCGACGCCACGGCGCCGGACGGCCCGATCGCCGGACGCTGGGACCGGCGCCGGTTCGAGGCCAGGCTGGTCAACCCGGCCAACCGGCGCGGGCGCACCGTGATCGTGGTGGGCACCGGCCTGGCGGGCGGCTCGGCCGGCGCAACCCTGGCCGAAGCGGGCTACCACGTGGTGCAGTTCTGCTTCCAGGACTCCCCCAGGCGGGCCCACTCGATCGCCGCGCAGGGCGGCATCAACGCGGCCAAGAACTACCGCAACGACGGCGACTCGGTGCGCCGGCTCTTCTACGACACCGTCAAGGGCGGCGACTTCCGGGCCCGGGAGTCCAACGTGCACCGGCTGGCCGAGGTCTCGGTGCAGATCATCGACCAGTGCGTGGCCCAGGGGGTGCCGTTCGCCCGCGAGTACGGCGGGCTGCTCGACACCCGCTCGTTCGGCGGCGTCCAGGTGTCCCGCACCTTCTACGCCCGCGGCCAGACCGGACAGCAACTGCTGCTCGGCGCCTACCAGGCGCTGTCGCGGCAGATCGCGGCGGGGAACGTGGAGATGCACCCGCGCACCGAGCTGCTCGACCTGCTGGTGATCGACGGCCGGGCCCGCGGCATCGTGGCCCGCGACCTGGTGACCGGCGCGGTCAGCGCCCACCTGGCCGACGCCGTGGTGCTGGCCACCGGCGGCTACGGCAACGTCTTCCACCTGTCCACCAACGCCAAGAACTCCAACGCCACCGCGATCTGGCGCGCGCACCGGCGCGGCGCGTACTTCGCCAACCCCTGCTTCACCCAGATCCATCCGACCTGCATCCCGCGCTCGGGCGAGCACCAGGCCAAGCTCACCCTGATGAGCGAGTCGCTGCGCAACGACGGGCGGATCTGGGTGCCCAGGACCGCCGGCGACACCCGATCGCCGGAGCTGATCCCCGAGGCCGAGCGGGACTACTACCTGGAGCGGATCTACCCCGCCTTCGGCAACCTGGTGCCGCGCGACATCGCCTCCCGGGCCGCGAAGAACGTCTGTGACGAGGGCCGCGGGGTGGGGCCCGGCGGGCAGGGCGTCTACCTGGACTTCGCCGACGCGATCGCCCGGCTGGGGCGGGCGGCCGTCGAGGCCAAGTACGGCAACCTCTTCGAGATGTACCAGCGGATCACCGCCGAGGACCCGTACCGGGTGCCGATGCGGATCTACCCCGCGATCCACTACACGATGGGCGGGCTGTGGGTCGACTACGACCTGCAGACCACCGTGCCGGGCCTGTTCGCGATCGGCGAGGCCAACTTCTCCGACCACGGCGCCAACCGGCTGGGGGCCAGCGCCCTGATGCAGGGGCTGGCCGACGGCTACTTCGTGCTGCCGGCCACCCTGGCCGACTACCTCGCCCAGGCGCCGAGCACCCCGGTGGCCGCCGACCACCCGGAGGTCACCACGGTGATCGCCGAGGTGACGGACCGGCTGAAGCGGCTGCTGGCCGTGGACGGCGACCGCAGCCCGGAGTCCTTCCACCGCGAACTGGGCCAACTGCTCTGGGACGAGTGCGGGATGGCCCGCGACGAGGCCGGGCTGCGCCGGGCGCTCGCCAGGATCCCCGAGCTGCGCGCGGAGTTCTGGCGCCGGCTCGCCGTGCCGGGCACCGGCGAGGAGCTCAACCAGACACTGGAGAAGGCCAACCGGCTGGTCGACTACTTCGAGCTGGCCGAACTGATGTGCCTGGACGCGCTGCACCGCACCGAGTCCTGCGGCGGTCACTTCCGCACCGAGAGCCAGACCCCGGGCGGTGAAGCGGCCCGCAAGGACGAGGAGTTCGGCTACGTGGCCGCCTGGGAGTACACCGACGGCGGCGCACCGGTGCTGCACCGCGAAGAACTGACCTTCACCGAGGTCCACCCCACCCAGCGGAGTTACGCATGAACCTCACCCTGCGGATCTGGCGGCAGGCCGGACCGGAGGCGCCCGGCGCGCTGACCACCTACCAGGTCACCGGGATCAGCCCGGACATGTCGTTCCTGGAGATGCTGGACACCCTCAACGAGGAGCTGATCCCGCGCGGCGAGGAGCCGGTGGCCTTCGACCACGACTGCCGCGAGGGCATCTGCGGCGCCTGCGGCATGGTGATCAACGGCCAGGCGCACGGCCCGGAGCGGACCACCACCTGCCAGCTGCACATGCGGCACTTCCAGGACGGCGACGTGATCGACGTCGAACCGTGGCGCTCGGCGGCCTTCCCGGTCGTCAAGGACCTGGTGGTGGACCGCTCGGCGTTCGACCGGATCATCGGCGCGGGCGGCTACATCACCGCGCCCACCGGCAGCGCCCCCGAGGCACACGCCACCCCGGTGCCCAAGGAAACGGCCGATCTCGCCTTCGAGCACGCCGAGTGCATCGGCTGCGGCGCGTGCGTGGCGGCCTGCCCCAACGGGTCGGCGATGCTCTTCACCTCGGCCAAGGTGGTGCACCTCAACGTGCTGCCGCAGGGCGCGCCGGAGCGGCGCAGCCGGGCGCGGGCGCTGGTGGGGGCGATGGACGAGGAGGGGTTCGGCGGCTGCACCAACACCGGCGAGTGCGCCACCGCCTGCCCCAAGGGCATCGGGCTGAACGCGATCGCCACGCTGAACCGGGAGTTCCTGCTCGGCGGCCGGTGAACCCACCGCGGCGCTGCCGCATGCCGCCTACGGTATCTCTGACACCGCCTGAGGCCGACCGGGAAGCGCCTAAGGTATCTCTGCGCAAGTCGGCGGCAGGGTGAAGGGGTGGACGTGGCAAGGCGAGCGGGCGGCGGGGTGCTCTCGGTCTGGGCGGAGGCGCAGCGGCAGGAGCAGCGGCGCAGGCAGGCCCAGGAGCGGGCGCAGGCGGCGGCGCAGCGGCAGGCGGCGCAGGCCGCCAGGGCCGCTTCGCTGGCCGCCGCGCGCGGGGAGCGGGAGGCGCAGAAGGCGTACCAGCAGAGCCGGGAGGCCGAGGCCGCCGAGCTGAGCGCGCGGCTCGACGAGCGGGTGGCCGAGCTGGACGGCCTGCTGCGGGTAGGCCTGGGCCGCCCCGCGTTCAGTCTCGATCCGCTGCTGGCGCCCGCCGCGCTGCCGGCCGCCTTCGATCCGGGGCGGCTCGGGGTGCCGGTCCCGATGCCGGATCCGGCGCGCTACCAGGTGCCGGCCCAGGGCGGGCTGCTGCAGCGCCGCCGCTACGAGGAGCAGCGCGCGCAGGCGCAGGCGCAGTACGAGCGGGACTGGCACCAGGCGCAGGCCGCCGAGCGGGAGCGGGTGCGGCAGCTGACGGAGTACCAGCGCGGCTTCGACGAGTGGGCGGCCGAGCACCGCCGGCAGGACACCGAGCGGATCGCCCGCACCCGGGAGCTGGCCGAGCGGCTGGGCCGCGGCGAGGACGAGGCGGTGCGCGAGTACTTCAGCGCGGCGCTGTACGGATCGGCCGGCTGGCCCGAGGGTTTTCCGCGCCGGCTCAGCCTGGCCTGGGATGCGACGCAGCGTCAGCTGGTGGTCGAGTGGGAGCTGCCCGGCTTCGACGTGGTGCCCGAGCACAGCCGGGTGCGGTACGTGAAGACGGACGACCGGCAGGCCCCGGTGGCCAGGGCGGCGGCCGAGCGCAAGCGGATCTACCGCGAGGTGCTGGCGCGCGGCGCGCTGCGGGTGCTGGACGAGCTGTTCCGGGCCGATCACCGCGGCCTGGTCGACTCGGTGGCGCTGAACGGCCTGGTGCAGGGCGTGGATCCGGCGACCGGGCGGGAGACCGGCCGGGTGCTGGTGGCGGTGGGCGCCGCCCGTGCCGCGTTCGGGGTGATCGCGCTGGACCGGGTGGCGCCGGTGGAGTGCCTGGAGGGCCTGGGCGGGCGGCTGTCGGCCCGCCCCGAGCGGCTGGCCGAGGTGCGCGAGGAGCGGCGGCCGCACGAGGTGGGCGCCCGGGTGCTGGGTCACGGCGAGGACGACCCGGACCTGTTCAGCATGGACCCGATCGCCTTCGAGGAGCTGATCGCCGAGCTGTTCCGGGCGCGTGGCTACCGGGTGGCGACCACCGCGCGCAGCGGGGACGAGGGCGTGGACGTGGTGGCCGTCGACCCCGACCCGGTGACCGGCGGCAAGATCGTCATCCAGGCCAAGCGCTACCGCTCGACGGTCTCCCCCACCGCGGTGCGGGACCTGGACAGCACGGTGCGCCACCACGGCGCGATCAAGGGCATCCTGGTGACCACGGCGCACTTCGGGCGCGGCAGCTACGACTACATCGAGAACAAGCCGCTGTCGCTGGTGAACGGGCCCGAGCTGGTCGAGCTGCTGGCCGAGCAGGGGCTGCGCGGACGGCTCGGCCCGGCGCCGTCGGCCCCGGTGGCCGGGCAGTCGGCGGACGAACGGTCGGGAGCCGGGGCGGGCGAGGTCCGGCTGCGGGTCGAGTGGCAGTCCCACACGGTGGCCGGTGATCCGGTCGAGCTGGACGTCTCGGCCTTCCTCTGCGCGGGCGGCCGGGTGCTGAGCGACGAGCACTTCGTCTTCTTCAACAACCCCGCCGATCCGGGCGGGGTGGTCCGGCTCGGCTCGGCGAGCACCGCCGCGGGCGACCGACTGCGCACCGCGACGCTGTCCTTGGCGCTGGACCGGGTGGGCCCCGAGGTGACGGAGGTGGCCGTCGCCGTCTCCACCGAGGAGGACCCGGGGCCGGCGCTGCCGCTGGGCTACCTGCACGGTCTGGCGCTGGTGGTCGCCGATCGCGCCTCGGAGCTGGAGCTGCATCGCTGGGCCGAGGGCACCAGCGGGATCGCGGAGAGCGCGCTGGAGCTGGGCGCCTTCCGGCGCACCGGGCCGGGCGGCGGGTGGCTCTTCGAGGCGGCGGTGCGCCCGGTGCCCGGCGGGCTGGCGGGGCTGGCGACCGGGCGCGGGGTGGCGATCGCCTGACACCCGGGACCCTGGGCCCACAGCTTCCCTGGGCCCACAGCTTCCCGGGGCCCGGCGGCGGGCGGCGGGGACTTCCGGTTACTGACGGATTGGCAAGGCCTTCCGGTTGCGGTCGCGGCGGCATTTCAGGGTGTTGTCATACCTGAGGAGGAGAACCGCCCCCGCCGCCCCTCCGGCCGGGGATCGGGCAACCGTTCGACGGAGCGACAGATCGGCCCTCGGGCGCCACCAGGATGGGACCGAACCTGCACGAGCCTGTCCGTCCCCGGGAGCCCTCACCATGCCCATGACCCTCGCCCCCGTCAGATCCGCCGCCACCGCGACCGGGCTGACCAAGGTCTACGGTTCCGGCGCGACCCGGGTGGTGGCGCTGGACGAGGTCAGCGTCTCCTTCCGGCCCGGCGAGTTCACCGCGATCATGGGCCCCTCCGGCTCCGGCAAGTCGACCCTGATGCACTGCATGGCCGGTCTGGACTACGCCACCGCCGGCTCCGCGCGGATCGGCGACACCGAGCTGGTGGGCCTGTCCGACCGGGCCCTGACCCGGCTGCGCCGGGACCAGCTCGGCTTCGTCTTCCAGGCCTTCAACCTGCTGCCGCAGCTGACCGCGCTGCAGAACATCACCCTGCCGATGGACATCGCCGGGCGCAAGGTCGACCAGGCCTGGCTGGACCGGGTGATCGGGACGGTGGGCCTGTCCGGGCGGCTGTCGCACCGGCCGAGCCAGCTCTCCGGCGGCCAGCAGCAGCGGGTGGCCTGCGCCCGGGCGCTGGCCGGGCGGCCGGCGATCGTCTTCGCCGACGAGCCGACCGGCAACCTGGACTCCCGCTCCGGTGCCGAGATCCTCGGCTTCCTGCAGAACTCGGTGCGCGAGCTGGGCCAGACCGTGGTGATGGTGACCCACGATCCGATGGCGGCCGGCTACGCGGACCGGGTGGTCTTCCTGGCCGACGGCCGGATCGTGGACGAGCTGTCACTGCCGACCCCGGCCACCGTGCTGGACCGGATGCGCCGCTTCGAGGGCGCCGGCCGGACCACCTGACCGCCCCCCTGAGCCTCCACCGAGGAAGCCCACCGGCCGCACCGAGGAAGACCGGGAGCCCCGCACCCCATGTACCGCACCGCCCTGCGCAACGTCCTGGCCCACAAGGCCCGCCTGCTGATGACCGTCCTCGCCGTGCTGCTCGGCACGGCCTTCGTCTCCGGCACCCTGGTCTTCACCGACACCCTCGGCAGCGCGCTGAAGTCGCGGAACGCCAAGAGCTTCACCGGCATCGCCGTCTCGGTCAGTGACGACCGCGCGGTCAGCAACGGCTACGCCCACGGCCTGCAGAAGGCCACCACCAGCCACCTCACCGAGCAGACCCGGCAGGCGATCGCCGCGCTCTCCGGCGTCGCCGAGGCCCGCGGCGTGGTCAGCGGCTTCGCCGGCATCGCCGACCACAGGGGCGCGCTGATCGGCGACGGCTTCTCGACCACCGGCACCAACTACCTGCCGGACGCGGGCGGCCAGGACGCCCGCTACCCGCTCGCCGAGGGCCGCGGCCCGCAGCACCCCGACGAGCTGGCGCTGGACACCAGGACCGCGCAGAAGGGCGGCTACCGGGTCGGCGACACGGTGCGGGTGGCCGTCAACGGCCCGGTGATGCGGCTCAAGCTCACCGGCCTGCTGCACGTCAACGACCCGCGGATCACCGCGGGTGGCTCGCTGGCCGCCTTCGACACCGCGACCGCGCAGCACCTCTACCTGACGCAGGGCCAGTTCAACCAGATCGACGTGCGCGCCAAGCCCGGCACCGACGACCGGAAGCTGCTCGACCAGGTCCGGCAACTGCTGCCCAGCGGCGGCGACTTCACCGCGCAGACCGGCGCCGCACTGGCCGCCGAGCAGGACCGCCAGATCACCGAGAGCACCAAGGGGCTGAGCGCCTCGCTGCTGGTCTTCGCCGGCATCTCGCTCTTCGTGGGCGTCTTCATCATCGCCAACACCTTCAGCATGCTGGTCGCCCAGCGCACCAAGGAGCTGGCGCTGCTGCGCGCGATCGGCGCCAGCCGCAAGCAGATCACCCGCTCGGTGCTGGTCGAGGCGCTGCTGGTCGGCCTGCTGGCGGCCACCGGCGGGCTGGCGGCCGGGGTCGGCATCGCGGCCGGGCTGCGCGCGATCCTGAACGGCCCGGGGCAGGCCGATCTGCCCGACGGCCCGCTGATCGTCACGGCGAGCACGGTGGCGAGCGTCCTGCTGGTCGGCGTGCTGGTCACCGTGCTGGCCGCCTGGCTGCCGGCCCGCCGCGCCGCCCGGATCGCCCCGGTGGCCGCGATGAGCAACGGCGACCAGCCGGCCACCCAGAAGAGCCTGCTGATCCGCAACACCATCGGCGCCCTGATCGGGGCGGCCGGCAGCGGACTGCTGGTGCTCGGCGCGGGCAGCCATGACACCGACACCGTGGGCCTGGGCGCCGGGGCGCTGCTGATCGGGGTCTTCATCCTCACCCCGCTGCTCTCCCGCCCGCTGATCGCGCTGCTCGCCCCGCTGCTCCAGCGGATCTACGGCAGCCCCGCCAAGCTGGCCCGGGAGAACGCGCTGCGCAACCCGCGCCGCACCGCCGCCACCGCCTCCGCGCTGACCATCGGGGTCACCCTGATCACCGCGCTGACCGTGGTCGGCGCCTCGGTGAACCGCGCCGTCGACCGGGCGGCCGGCACCGACCTGAAGGCCGACTACGCGGTGGCCATGCAGAACTACGCCCAGCTCGCGCCCGAGGTGGCCTCGCAGATCGCGGCCACGCCCGGGGTGAGCGCGAGCAGCGTGCTGCGCCAGGTGCCGGTGGCGGTCGGCGACCAGGACCGCTGGATCACCGGCGTGAACCCGGACGCCATCGGCGCCTTGGCGACCCTCACCCAGGTCGCCGGCTCACTCGACGCCCTGACGAAGGGTCAGCTGCTGGTCGACCGCAGCACCGCGGCGGGCGAGCGCCTGTCGGTGGGCGATTCGTTCACCGGGAGCTACCCCGACGGCAGCACCGGGACGTTCACCGTCGGCGGGATCGTGGCCGACAACTCGGTGGTGAACGGCCTGCTCGCCCCCGACGCGCTGCTCGCCCCGCACAGCGCGGGGCAGGGCCCGGACCGGGTGCTGGTCAAGGGCGCGCACGGGGCCGATCCCGCGCTCAGGCAGGCACTGCAGGACGCGACCGGCGGCAACCCGCTCATCTCGATCAAGGACCAGGCCGATCTGAAGAAGGAGAACCGACAGATGCTGAGCGCGGCCTTGAACATCATGTACGGGCTGCTCGGCATGTCCGTGGTGATCGCGGTGCTGGGCGTGGTGAACACGATGGCGATGGCCGTCTTCGAACGGCGCAGGGAGATCGGCATGCTGCGCGCGGTCGGGCTCGACCGGCGCGGGGTGCGCCGGATGGTGCGCCTGGAGTCGCTGCTGATCGCGCTGCTCGGCGGGCTGCTCGGGGTGGGGCTCGGGATCCTGACCGGGTGGGCCGGCAACCGGACCATCGCCGGCAGCTTCAAGGACCTGACCACGGTGGTGCCGCCGCTGCCGATGCTCGGCTTCGTCGCGGCCGCCGCGGTGGTCGGCCTGCTGGCCGCCCTCTGGCCGGCCCGGCGGGCCTCGCGGCTGGACGTGCTGGACAGCATCCACGCAGGCTGACCTGCCCGTTTCGTGCCCGCCGCGGGGCGGCCCGCGCGGCCGCCACCGGCCCTTTCGGGCAGTTGGGCACCCCCGGTGGAGGGCGCGGTCCTGCGAGTGCTGACAATGTCTGGACCACTGTGCCAAGCTGCACTGCTAGCGGGCCGTCACCGGTATGCGGACGGACCCGTACGGGGGGAGCACGACCATGAGAGCACCGCATGGTTCGGACGGCCGGGAACACCCGGAGCGTCCAGAACCGAGCACCGCCCGGCTGCGCCAGACCCTGGCCGTCATCGCGGTGGCGGGCCTGGGCTTCGCGGCCCTGGAACTGCGCCCGAGCGGCAGCCTGCTGCAGGGCAGCACCCACGCGCCGCTCAGCGGCGAGCTCGGCCTGGTGATCGTGCTCGGCCTCGCCTGGATGTTCCTGATCGAACGCACCTACCGGCACTTCCGCGGCCAGGTCCAGCACCTGACGGACCTGCCGCCGCGCGCCGAACGGCTGAAGGAGGCGGCGCTGCGGCTGCTCCCGCTGGTGGGGCTGCTGCTGCCGGTCGCCCTGCTGCTGGTCTACCGCGCGGCGAGCGTGCTGCACCCGCAGCCGCAGGTCACGACGGGCCGCCCGCCGCGTCAGGGCCCGACGCCCGCACCGGAGCCGCGCAGCGGCGGCACCCCCTCGCTCGGTCTGCTGGTCTACATCGTGCTGATCGCCGCCCTGGTCGGGCTGCTCGTCCTGCTCTGGCTGGCCTGGCGCCAGCTGCGCCGGGTGCCCAAGGCCGAGACGGCGCCCACCAGGCGCCGGGTGCGCACCATCGAGCGTGAACTGGCCGAGGCGGTCGGCGAGGCGCGGCGGGCTCTGCTGCACGGCGACGACGCGCGCACCGCCGTGATCGCCTGCTACCTGGCGATGGAGGAGTCACTGGCCGCCTCGGGCGTCGAGCGGGAGATCTCGGACAGCCCCACCGACCTGCTGGAGCGGGCGGCGGCCGCCGGGACGCTGCGCGGCTCGGACGCCACCGCGCTCACCACGCTCTTCCACGAGGCCCGGTTCTCCCGTCACCCGATGGACCAGAGCCACCTGGAGCGGGCCGGCGCCGCCCTGGACGCGATCGCCGGACAGCTCGCGGGGCGGATCGCCGAGCGGGCGGCCGCGGAGGCCGAGGCCGCCGCGGCCCGGGCGGCGGCAGCGGCGGACGGATCCGAATCGCAGTCGACGGGGGTGCAGTCCCGATGAGCCCGCAGTCTCCGGAGCACGAGAGCATCACGCGCAGCCGGGCCGGCCTGAAGGCCGAACGCAAGGCCGAGCGCAAGGCCGAGCGCCAAGCCGCCCGTAGGGCCGACCGCGACCCGGCCACCGGTGGGCGGGCCGAAGCCCGGGCAGCCGGGGACCCGAAGCCCGCACCGAGGCTCGGCTCAGTGCGGCACACCCTGGTCGTGCTCGGCCAGCTGACGCCGATCGCGCTCCTGCTGTTCGGCCTGGTCGGTGGCGTGCCCGGGCTGGCCGCCGGGGTCGTCCTGCTGGGCGGCTCCGCCCTGCTGCTGGCCCGCCACGTGGCCGGCGCCGACAGCGAGGACGGCGGCTTCCGGCGGCGCCAGCGGCTGATGGTCAGCCGGGACCCGAGCCTGGCCGACTGGCACTGGACCGTGCGCAACGGCCTGAACGGCAAGGACTTCCCGCACCCGCTGCGGCCCCGGCTGCGGGAGCTGTACGCCGCCCGGCTCACCGAGCGGCACAGCATCTCGTTCTTCGCCGAACCGCGCCGGGCCGCGGCCCTGCTCGGCCCCGAGGTCTGGCCCTGGCTCGACCCCGAGGACCCGGGTGCCGACACCGAGTTGTCGCCGGCGGTGCTTGCCATGCTGATCAACCGCCTGGAGGCGCTGTGACCCACGCCCCGGCCCGACGGACCCGATGTACCTGACGTACCCGATGTACCTGACATGGCTGACGTACCTGACGTAGCTGATGTACCGGCCCTTCCGACTTCCCCGTGCCGGGTGCCCGGCCGGCCCCCGCACCCACCGTCGCGAACCCTTCCCCTTCTGTGAGGACCCTGTGACCACCGATACCCTGACGCCCCAGCAGGCCGGCAAGCTCGCCCGCGAGGTCCTGGCGGAGATCGAGCGCGCCGTGGTCGGCAAGCCGCAGGCGCTGGAGCTGGTCATGCTCGGCGTGCTGGCCGGCGGCCACATCCTGATCGAGGACCTGCCCGGCCTCGGCAAGACCCTGCTGGCCCGCTCCTTCGCCACCACGCTCGGCCTGGACTTCCGCCGGATCCAGTTCACCCCCGACCTGCTGCCCTCGGACGTCTCCGGCGCCCCGTTCTACGACCAGCGCAGCGGCGACATGGTGTTCCGTCCCGGACCGATCTTCACCAACCTGCTGCTGGCCGACGAGATCAACCGCACCCCGCCCAAGACCCAGGCCGCGCTGCTGGAGGCGATGGCCGAGTCGCAGGTCTCGGTCGACGGCACCACGCACAAACTGGCCGACCCGTTCGTGGTGATCGCCACCGCCAACCCGATCGAGTACGAGGGCACCTACGCGCTGCCCGAGGCGCAGCTCGACCGCTTCCTGCTGCGGGTGCGGATGGGCTACCTGACCACCGAGCTGGAGGCCCGGATGCTGCGGGCCCGGGTCGACCGCGCCGCGCCCGAGGCGGTGCTCACCGCGCTGACCAACCCCGCCCAACTGCTCGCGATGCGGGCCTCGCTGGAGCAGGTGGAGGTCTCCGACGACCTGGTCGAGTACGTCGTCGCACTGATCGACGCCACCCGCTCGCACCCGCAGATCCAGGTCGGCGCCTCGCCGCGCGGCGGCCTGGCGCTGGTCCAACTGGCCCGGGCCCGGGCCGCCTTGGAGGGGCGCGACTTCCTGACCCCGGAGGACGTCAAGGCGGTGGCGGTGCCGGCGCTGGCCCACCGGGTCACGCTGAAGCCGGAGTTGTGGGTGCGCCAGGTCGAGTCGGACGACGTGCTGGCGGCGCTGGTGGCGCAGGTGCCGACCCCGCAGACCGTGCCGCGCGCCTCGGCACCGGCCTCGGCCGAGGGCGAGGCGGCGGCCGAGGCCGCCCGGTCATGACGACGGGTACGGCCACCGCGAACGACTCGGCGGGCGAGCCGGCGGGCCGCTCCGCCCCCACGACACGGGCCGTCGGCAGCAGCCGGGCCATCGTCACGGGCCGGCCGCCGCTGACCGAGGACCGCAAGTGGCAGCTGGCCATGAGCGAGTTGGCCAGCCCGCCGCCGCCCGGCTGGCGGGCCTCCGCACGGACCCTGCGGCTGCTCACGGTGGCCGTCGCAGCGGTGGTCGCCGCGCTGGTCACCGGCCACGCCTGGCTCTTCGCGCCGGCCGCCGGGGTGGCCGTGCTGCTGGCGCTGGCCGCGCCAGGGCGCACCCGGCCGACCCGGATCGACGCCGAGGCGAGCGTCTCGTCCCGCCGCTGCTTCGAGGGCGAGCAGCTCACCGCCACGATCCGGGTCGGCCACGACGGCGAGGCCGGGCTGCTCGACCCGCGCAGCGTGCTGGGCCACGGCGTCTCGATCAGCTCCGAGCAGATCACCCTGGACACCGTCACCCTGGAGCTGACCGCCGCCCGCTGGGGCCGCTGGACCATCGGCCACGTCGACCTCGACGTCTACGACACCGGTCACCTGGCCCGGCGCACCGTGCGGGTCGACCTCGGCGAGGTGGAGGTCTTCCCGCTGCCCACCAGCGCCGGCCTGACCCCGATCCCGGTGCGGCTGCCGGAGCGGCTCGGCGAGCACACCACCCGTCAGCACGGCGAGGGCGCCGAGGTCAACGGGGTGCGCCCGCACGTCTGGGGCGAGCGGCAGCGGCGCATCCACTGGCCGTCGACCACCCGGCGCGGCAGCATCCAGCTCAACCAGTTCAGCGCCGAGCGGGCGGTGGACACCGTGATGCTGCTCGACGCGCTGGGCGACTTCCGCGACCCGGCCACCGGCACCTCCACGCTGGACGAGTCGCTGCGCGCCGCCGCCGGGCTGACCCGCGCCTACCTGCGCCTGCACGACCGGATCGGCGTGGTCTCGGTCGGCGGCACCACCCGCTGGCTGCAGGCGGGCAGCGGCAGCCAGCACTTCTACCGGATCGTGCAGAGCGTGCTCGACGTCCGTACCGACCTCGGCTACCGCACGCCCGAGGTCAACCGCCTGCCGCCGACCGCGCTGCCCTCCGGCGCGCTGGTCTACGTCTTCACGCCGCTGGCCGACCAGCGGATGCTGAACGTGCTCGTCGACCTCGCCGACCGGGGCAACCCGCTGGTCGTGGTGGAGGTGCCGGTCGGCGACCCGGTGGTGGAGCAGGACGACGAGATCGGCTGGATGGCGCTGCGACTGTGGCGGGCCGACCGCGAGGCGATGCGGTTCGCGCTGCGCAACCGCGGCATTCCGGTGGTCGCCCACCGTCCCGGCGAGGCGCTCGACCTGGCGCTCGCCCCGCTCCTGCGCAGCCGGATCCAGGGGAGGCAGCGATGAGTTCCGCCGATCACGTGATGGCCGGGGAGGCGGTGGCCGGGGAGGCGGTGAGCCCTCGCGCCCGGGCGTTCACCGAGCACCTGCCGGCGCGCTGCCTGGGCGTCGCGCTGATGGTCTCGGGCACCGTCCCGCTGGCGCTGGGCACCAAGGGCGGCCCGGAAGTCGCCCTGTGGCTGTCCGTCGTCGGGGCCGGCTTCGCCTGGTGGGCCGCACCGCCGGTGCCCGAGGACCGGGAGCAGCCCCGGCTGCGGGCGCTGCGGCGACTGGCCCGGTACCGCAACACGGTGCTGGCCGTCCTCGCCCTGCTGCTCGCGGCGGTGGCGCCCGCCGCACCCTGGGCGGCCGCGGCGCACACCGCGCTGCTGCTGGCCTACCTGCTGCACGTGGACACCTTCAGCGACGTCCACCGGCCGCCGGGGCGCACCGCCGTCGCGGTCGCCTACCTGGCCTCGGGCCTGGTGCTGCTCGCCGCGCTCGCGCCGACCGGGCACTCCTCGGCGGCCCGCCTGCTGGCCGCGCTGGGCGTGGCCGTGGCGGCCGGGGCGGTGGGGCTGACACTCCACGAGCGGCGCGCGGCGGGCTGAGCCGCTCTGATGAGGAGCTGACGAGGGGGTGACTGCTGCTGCTCAGCGGTCACCCCCTCGTCCGTCTGTGGGGCGTTACCTCGCCAGCCGTCCCAGCAGGGCCGAGGCGGCGGTGATGCCGAGCACCGTGGCCAGCGCCAGCACCGCGAAGTCGGAGGCCAGGTGGGCGTGCGTGCCGATCAACAGGCCGCGCAGCGCGTCCACCTGGTAGCTCAGCGGGTTCGCCTTGCTGATCACCTGGAGCCAGCCGGGCATCAGCGCCACCGGGTAGAGGGCGTTGGAGCCGAAGAAGAGCGGCATGGTGATCGCCTGGCCGATGCCCATCAGCCGGTCGCGGGTGAGCACGATCCCGGCGATGGTCATCGAGAGGCAGGAGAAGAACGCCGAGCCGAGCAGGACCACCACCACGACACCCAGCAGCCGCAGCGGGTTCCAGGTCATCGCGACCCCGAGCGCGGCGGCGATCACCACCACCACGACGGCCTGGATCACCGCCTTCACCCCGGCCGCGAACGCCTTGCCGGTGACCAGGGCGGCCCGCGGCGTCGGAGTGACCAGGAGCTTGGTGAGCACCCCGGAGTCGCGCTCCCAGATGATCATGATGCCGTAGAAGATCGCGATGAACATCGCGGACTGCGCGATGATCCCCGGCGCCAGGTAGTCGAGATACGGGATCCCGCCGGTGGGGATGGCGTGCAGCTTGGTGAAGGTCTCACCGAAGATCAGCAACCACAGGGCCGGCTGGACGGCCCGGGTGTACAGCTCGGTACGGTCGTGGCGCAGCTTCTGCAGCTCGACCGCGCACATCGCCAGCACACGGGCGGGCACCAGCCGCCAGCCGGTCCGGGCGCGCGGCGGGACCAGCAGCAGCCCGAGGTCGGGACGGCGGGCCGACGACTGCCCGAGGGCGGCCTGTCCGGCGGGGCTCTGCGCGGTAGGGGTCTGCGCGGCAGGGGTCTGCGCGGCGGGGGCAGACTCGCCCGCGGCCTGGTCAGCCGACGCGGGAAGCGGTGCGGCGGGTACGGCGGACATCGCTGAAGTCTCCTTCCGGTGCCTGGCCACGGCCGAGATCGCGCCCGGCGAAGTGGCGGAACACGTCATCCAGGGTGGGGTGTTCGAGCTCCGGGTTCTGCCCGCTCACCTGGTCCTTCAGCTGCTCGGAGGTGCCCAGGGCGCGGATCTTGCCGCGGTCCATCAGGCCCACCCGGTCGCAGTACTGATCGGCCTCGTCCATGTAGTGGGTGGTGACCAGCACGGTCATGCCGGTGGCCTGGCGCACCGCGTCGATGCACTCCCAGACGCTGGTCCGGGCGATCGGGTCCAGGCCGATGGTCGGCTCGTCCAGCACCAGCAGCCGGGGCGCGCTGACCAGCGCCTGCGCCAGCTCCAGACGCCGGACCATGCCGCCCGAGTAGGTGCCGGCCAACCGGTCGGCCGCCTCGGTCAGATCGACCGCGGCCAGCGCCTGGGCCACGCGCGGGCCACGCTCGCCGCGTGGCACGTCGAAGACCCGGGCGAACAGCTCGACGTTCTCCCGGCCCGTCAGACCGGCGTCGGCGGAGAGCTGCTGGGGAACGTAGCCGAGCATCCGCCGCACCTCCATCCGGCGCCGGGCGACGTCCTGGCCGAAGACCTGGACCATGCCGGCGGGCACCGGCAGCAGGGTGGTGATGGCGCGGATCGTGGTGGTCTTGCCGGCGCCGTTCGGGCCGAGCAGGCCGAAGACCTCGCCGGTGTACACCGTGAGGTCCACGCCGTCCACGGCCTTGGTGCCGGCCGAGCCGCGCTTGCCGTGGCCGAAGGAGTACTCCAGGTCGCGGCAGACCACGGCCTCCTCGGGGGCCGGTGGGGTCGCGGCGGTGGTGTCGGTGTCGGTGTCCGTCATCGGTCGTCCCCTCCATCGTCGTCGACGCCGGCACGGTCGCCGGTGTGATCGCCGTCGTGATCGCCGGTGTGATCGCCGTCGTGATCGCCGGTGCTCTCGCCCCCGGCGCCGTCGTCCCCGCGCTGGAGTCCGGCCGCGAGCCGGCGCAGCGCGGGCAGCGCGGCGGCCAGGGCGGCCCGGTCCTCGGCGGGGAGTTCGGCGACCAGGCCGCCGACCAGCGCCTTGTGGTTGGCGGTCCAGGCCTCCAGCCGCTCGGCCGCCTCCGCGGTGACATGCAGCAGCGCTGCCCGCCGGTCGGCCGGATCCACCTCGCGGCGCAACAGACCGGCCGCGACCAGCTGGTTGACCAGGGTGGACACCGAATTGCCCGCCAGGCACAGCTCCTTGGCGGCGGCCGAGACCCGCAGACCGGGATTGGCCGCCACCAGGCGCAGCAGCTCCACCTGGGCACCGCGCAGGCGCGGCACCGTGAGCTCCTGACGCAGGCGGCGACGCACCAGGCGCGGGATGCCGGCGAGGAGAGCCGGGAACTCGTCGATGAGTTCCGGGTCCGAGCTTGGCGCTGCGGGGAACCCGGGGTCGGTGACAGGCATACGATAATTTTAGCTCTCAATAAGAGCTATCTGTCCAGAGGCAACCTTTCACGGCCTTCGGGAGGGCCTGCGCCATGGTCGGCGCGACGGCCTGCGACGGATGACTGCCCTACGTCAGCGGAGCGCTGTGCCACCGCTCGAACACGCGGCGCGGCCGCCCGGGCAGTTCGACCCGGCCGACCGCCCAGAGCAGGTTCGTCCACTGGTCCGCCACGGCGCCGTCCCGCGGCACCTCGGGGAAGAGCCGTGCCAGCACGCGCTCGCACAACTCCCCCGACGGCGCCCAGTCCAGCCCGAGCCCACGCACCACGTCCTCCGTGTGCACCAGGGTCTCCACCACGCCCATCGCGGCGAAGCCCTCCGGATCCGCGACCCCGTAGGAGTGGTAGCCGCGCACCTGCGGCGCCGTGGTCCGCACAGCTGAGGCCAGCAACGCCCCACCGGCCTCCAGCAGTTCGAGCAACGCGGCCGGCCCCGCCTCGCGCTGGCCCCACACCGCGTTGGCCGGACCGCCCGGCCGCTCGCGATGCCAGCGCAGCGCCAGGTAGCGCTCCAGCGGCACCCGCCGGGTGACCACCTGCGCCGCATAGGCCCACAGGCCGTCCTGGGCGTGTTCCAGCGTCTCCCAGCAGTCCCACTCCAACTCGCCGGCCGGGACGGACCAGTCGGCGCCGACGACGGCCCCCTCAAGGGTCGCGAGGGCCAACTGGACGGCCTGGTCGACGTCGTCCGCGGTGACGGGCGCGGGCCTGCGGGCTTCATGATCAATGGTCATGCGGCGAAAGCTACCAGGGGCCGAGCAGCACGGGGCCGCCTCGTGAGGCCATTCCCCGCCCACTCCCTGCGAGACCGTTCCCCGCGCGCGGCCGCTGCGGCGGCGCCCACCGCCCGGGCAGTCAGGCGCCCTCGGCCCCCGCGAAGCAGTGCACGGCCACCACCGATCCGTTCGGCCAGGTCTGATCAACCGTCAGCATCAGCTCCCAGCCGAGCTGTTGATAGAGCGCGACGGCGGCGCTGCCGGTCGTCACCACGTCCAGCACCGGGTGCAGCCCCCACGCCTGCGCCTGCCCGACCACCGAGGCCAGCAACCGCTCGCCGAGCCCGTACCCGCGCGCGGGCGGCGCCACGTACAGCCGGCTCACCGCGCCCGCCTCCGCCGCCTCCCGCCCGGCCCGCCGCGCCCAGACCTCACCCGCCGAGGACCCGGCACCGCGGCAGAGCGCGGCATGCCCGACGATCTCACCGCCCGCCGACACCGCTACCCAGGAAGCGAGTTGGTCCGACTCGACCAGCCAGCGGGCCGGCTCGGCGGGCCAGTCGACCGGGTAGCCATCGGCCTCGTGAACACCGGCCAGCGCGGCCACGCAGCCGTCCAGATCCCCGGACCAGCGCCGCCGGATCTCGAATCCGCCCGTGCTCTCCATCGCCCCCACCCCTTTCGACACTCCCCCAGGCTAGCCGTAGCGGACAGTTCGGCGACCTGTCCGTGACGTGGCTGCGACAGCAGATCACGAACCGTCGGCCGGGACCGCAGCGTGGTGAGGGGAGTTGGCACGAACGCGTGTGCAGCGAGTTGAAGGCTGCCATCCAGTCCTGAGCGGGGCGCCGAGGGCCCTGAAGCGAGCTGCCCCGCCGCCGGTGGCGCCGGGGCGGGGCAGGGCGGCGGACTCGACTGCCGGGTCAGGCCTGCGGGGTCACCGAGGCCAGGAAGGCGCCGGCCTTCTCCGGGTCGTAGAACCAGTTCTCGAAGTCGGCCGGGTTGTCGAAGCCGTTGGCGAACCGGTCAGCCACGGCCGGGAGCTGGCCCGCCGCGCCGAACAGGTTGAGCACGTGCTCCGGCGGCGGGGCGAGCATCGCGTTGGTCCACTTGGTGACGTGCTGGGCGTTCTCCCAGTAGCGGTCGAAGGCGGACTGCATGAAGTCCCGGTCGAACGGCTTGTCGCCGTGGGCCAGGATCGCGTCCAGGTAGACGGCCGCGCACTTGGCCGCGTTGTTCGAACCCTGGCCGGTGATCGGGTCGTTGGCCACCACGACGTCCGCGACGCCCAACACCAGCCCGCCGCTGGGCAGTTCGCCGATCGGGTTGCGCACCACGGGGGCGTAGCGGCCGGCCAGCGTGGCGCCCGCGTCGGTGAGTTCGACACCGTCGCGGGCGCGGTCGTACTCCCAGGGGGTGTAGGTCTTCATGAGCTCCAGCGTCAGGCGCAGGTGCTCGCCGGGGTCCTTGACGCCCCCGAAGACGTCCAGCGGTCCGCCCGGGATGCCCTCCCAGAACAGGATGTCGCAGGCGCCGGAAATGGTCAGCGCGGGGATCACGAACAACTCGCCGACGCCCGGCACCACGTTGCACCGCACCGCCTTGAAGTCGTGCTCGGGGCGCGGGCCGAGGCCGTGCACGTAGGAGACCGCGAGGGCGCGCTGCGGCGAGTCGTACGGCGAGCGGCTCGCGTCGCGGCCGAACATCGAGACCAACTCGCCCTTGCCCGCGGCGACCAGGACCAGGTCATAGGTGCGGGCGAAGTAGTCGAGGTCCGAGACGGCGACACCGTGGATGACCACCTGGCCGCCGCGCTGGGCGAAGGTCTCCAGCCAGCCGGACATCTTGATCCGCTGGTCGACCGACTGCCCGTAGCCGTCCAGTCTGCCCACCCAGTCGATCACCCGGGCGGACTCCGGGCCGCTGACCGAGACGCCGAGCCCCTCGACCTTGGGCGCCGCGTCCTCCCAGAAGTTGATGCCCAGCTCGCGCTCGTGGCCCAGCGAGGTGCTGAACATGCACTGGGTGGAGAGCACCCGCCCGTCGCGCACCTCGGCCGCGGTGCGGTTGGTCATCACCGTCACGTCGTAGCCGTGCGACTGGAGGCCCAGCGCCAGCTGGAGCCCGGCCTGCCCGGCCCCGACGATCAGTATCTTGCGCATCGCTGCCTGCCTTCTTGCTTGGTGGATCACTGACTTGCCTGGCGGCCCGACCGGCCCGGCAGATGTGACGGAACGTCAGAGGCGTGCCGTCAGAAGCGGACTGGAGGGCGGCGGCCCGGGCTCGGCGGCCAGCGCGTGCAGCACCAAGGCCGCCAGCACCTCGACCGCGGAGGACCGTTGACGCGCGTCGCAGATCAGCACCGGTACCTGGTCCGGCACCGCCAGCGAGTCGCGGACCGCCTCGGGTGTGTAGACCGGAGCGCCGTCGAACTGGTTGACCGCCACCACGAAGGGCAGCCCGCTGCCCTCGAAGTAGTCCAACGCCGGGAAGGAGTCGGCCAGTCGGCGGGTGTCGGCCAGCACCACGGCGCCGACCGCGCCGCGCACCAGGTCGTCCCACATGAACCAGAAGCGCCCCTGCCCCGGGGTGCCGAACAGGTAGAGCACCAGGTCCGATTCGAGGGTGATCCGCCCGAAGTCCATGGCCACGGTGGTGGCGGACTTCGCCGGGACCGCCGCGGTGTCGTCCACCCCGACACTCGCCTCGGTCATCACCGCCTCGGTGGTGAGCGGGGGTATCTCGGAGACCGAGCGGACGAAGGTGGTCTTGCCGACCCCGAATCCGCCCGCCACCACGATCTTGGTGGAGGTGGCGCTGCCCGCCACCAGCGGAACGCCGGGCGGAACCACCTCAGAGCTTGCGAAGTCCACCCAGCACCCTCTCCAGCAGATCGCGCTTCGACGCGCCGGGAAGCTCCCCGGCCAGATCCGTACCGTCAGCCACGTCCGCTCCGTGCACCCGGATCCTGCCCTGGTCGGCGAGGTCGCTGACCAGCACCTTCACCACCCCGAGCGGCATGTGCAACAGTGCGGAGATCTCCGCGATCGAGCGCATCTGCCCCCGGCAGACGTCACAGATCGCGGCCAGCTCGGGCAGCCCGCGGTCGGCCGGGTCGGCCGGCCGGTTGAGCGCCGACACCAGGGTCTCGACCAGCAGCACCCGGCCGAACCTGGTCCGGCCGCGGGTGATCGCATACGGCCGCACCCGGGACGAACGCCCCTGCCCGGGACGGACGGTGTCGGTGCGCCGCCCGTGCCCGGGGCCGACGCCCCCAGGGCCGCTCGGACCGAACGCGCCGTTCCCACTGCTCCCGCTGCCAACGGTGCCAGGCATGCTCCCGACCTCCTCTGGACTCGATTCCGGACTCGACTCCGGACTCATCGGACGGCCATCGCCCGGTGGAGTTCGCTGCGCACCTGAGGTGTCAGCGCATGGCCGGCGCGCTCCACGAGCAGCGCCATCTGGTAGGCCAGCACGCCCAGATCGCTCTGCAGCGAGGCGTAGACGCCGAGGCAGGACCCGTCGCTGATGGCCATCACCACCAGGTGCCCCTCGTCCATGGTGACCATGGTCTGCTTGACCCCACCGAACTCGATGGCCCGCGCCAGCCCGCCGGCCAGGCTGGTCAACGCCGAGACGATGGCGGCCAGTTCGTCGGAGCGGGTGCTGTGCCGCGCGTCGGCGAGCAGCAGTCCGTCCGAGGAGACCACGACGGCCTCCTCGACTCCGGTGACCGAGTCGCGGAAATCGCCGAGCAGCCAGCGGACGTTCGACGCGCCCTGGCTCACCGGCTGGTGGCTGGCGGCGAGTTGACCGGCACCCGGCTGTCCGATGCCGGGCCGCCCGGTGCCGGACTGCCCGACGCCTGGCCGGCCGATGGCGTAGGGGATGGCGTACGAGCTGGACAGCGGGGCGGCTGCCGGGGTGTTCCGGTGGTCGGGATCGGTCATCGGTCCTGTTCCTCGGCGGCGGAGTCGCGGGCCGCCTGACGCAGCCCGCTCTGGAAGCCGCCGAGCCTGCGGCGCAGCTCCTCGGCGGAGGTACGGGGCCGACGCGACGGCGTGGCGGCGGCGCCCTGGCCGGCCTCGGTCGCCGTCGGCTCGGCGGCGAGCCGGCGCAGGCCGGAGGTCGGGGTCTCGCCAGTACCCGGAAGCCCACTGCCTCTGGGGACCCGCTTGGGGAGGCCGAGCGAGGTGACCTCGCCGCCCTCGGGTGTCTCGCGGGTCCCGCGGTCCCCCGGGGCCCCGGCACCCTGGGCGGGCTCGGCAGGCTCGGCGGGCCCGGCAGGCCCGGCGGGCCCGGCGGCGGCCCCAGGGGCTGCACCGGTATCTGCACCGGTATCTGCACCGGCCTCGGCGCCGAGCGCCCGGCGGAGGTGGCCGACCATCAGCTGCTGGGTCGGCGGGTCGATCTCGGCGGCGCGGTCGTCCTCGGCCACCGGTGAGAACGTGGGGGCGGGGGCCGGAGCGGAGTCCGCAGCAGGCGTGGGCGTGGCGGACTCCGCCGCCGACGCGGGGGCGGCCTGGGGCGCGTTCGGCGCCGCGTGGGCCGGGCGACGGCGCGGCAGTGGCGGCAGGTCCGCGTCGTCGACGCTCTCGCCGCCCGGGCCCTGTCGCGTCGCCGGGGTCGCGGACCGACCCTCACGGGCCGCCGCGGCCACGGGTTCGGCCGGCGCCAGCTCGGCGGCGAACTCCGCTGCCGCGCGGACCTGTTGCGCCTGCGCCGCGGCGCTGCGTTCGGCCCGCCGCTGGTCGTCCAGGTCGGCACCGACGGTCCCGTCCTGGTGCAGCGCCTCGCGCGGCAGCACCACCATGGCGGTCACGCCGCCGCCCTGCCCGTTCTCGCGCAGCTGCACCCGGACGCCGTGCCGGGCGGCCAGCCGGGCCACCACGAACAGGCCCATGCTGCGGCCGGACAGCGCGCCCGAGAGCAGCACGTCCCGACGGTCGGCGGGGCCGGCCGGCAGCGGCTCGGCGAGTTGCCCGTTGAGGGCGTGCAGCCGCTCCGCGGGCAGGCCGATGCCCCGGTCGCTGACCGAGATCATCACCTCGCCGTTGTCCAACTGCCAGCCGCCGACCTCGACCTGCTCCTGCGGCGGGGAGAAGGCCGTGGCGTTCTCCAGCAGTTCGGCCAGCAGGTGACTGGTGTCGTCGGCGACCGCGCCGGATAGCCGGACGGCGGCCAGGAAGCCCAGTTTGACGCGCTCGTAGCGTTCGATCTCGGAGACGGCGGCCCGCACGACGTCCAGCAGGGTGACCGTCTTGCGGCTGCGCGAGCTGTTCTCCAGCCCGGCCAGCAGCAGCATGTTCTCGCTGTTGCGGCGCATCCGGGTGGCGAGGTGGTCGAGCCGGAACAGGCTCTCCAGCTGGGCCGCGTCGGCCTCCCGGCTCTCCAGGGCCTCGATCAGCACCAGTTGGCGCTCGACCAGGGTCAGGGTGCGCATCGCGAGGTTGACGAAGGTGGCGTCGACGCTGCCCTGCAGCTCGTCCCGTTCCTTGGCCAGGTCGTCCCGCTCGGCGAGCAGCAGCTCGCACTCCCGCAGCAGTTCCTCCACCCGGTCGGCCGACTCGCCGCCCGCGGCCACGGCCTCGCCCCACTGGCGGCTCAACTCCTGCTGCTGTCGCTGGAGTTCCTCCCGCTCCTGGAGCAGCATCCGGCGCTCACCGGCGAGTGACTGCACCTGCCCGTTCTGCGCGTCGCGTTCGGCGGTCAGCCGCGCGCGCTCCTCCAGCAGTCCACCGCGCTCGTCGAGCAGCGCGGCGAGGTTGCGGGTGGCCAGATCACGGGCCTTCTCCAGCGGCCGGGCGGTGACTCTGCGGACCACCACGGCGGTGCCGCCGAGCAGCACCACGGCGGCGGCGCCGCTCGCGACCCACAGCTCACTGCCGCCCTGGCCGTGCGCGGTGTCGCAGCCGGCCAACGAGGTCAGGGCGGGCAGGGTGACCAGCGTCCCGAGGAGGCGGCGCGGTAGCCGCCGGTCCGTCACCCGGGCCAGGTGTCGGCGCAGCGCGGGTTTCTGACGCGCGGTCCTCTTACGCAAAGGTGCTCACAATCTCGTCAGGCCTCAAGCATCGGAGCCGCACCTGGCCCCGATCGCACTCTCAGACAGGCGGCCGCACCCCGTTCCGCCGCTGACACCCGCACGAGTGAAGCGCAGAACACAGTTCAGAACAAGATCAACTCAGTCGGTGGACTTGGTCGATCCTCCAAGCATCACACCCGACACAGGACGTTTCCGCAGGTCACAGATGTATCACTGGCCGTCAGGCGAAAACCTTCGAGAAGCGCGATGTGACGGAGATCTCACCATCCGCAAGGCCGTGTCGGCCACCCGGTCGACGGAGCATCAGCTGGTCCGGAGGAGCACGCGGACACGGAACCGGAATCCCGCAGTCCGCCAGCCCGGAACCGGACATGAGGGCAGGCCAGAGGCGTTTTGACGCGATCCTGACGCCCCGTCGCCCGCGCTGCGGGAGCACGACGGCGGACGGCTCGACGGACGGCTCGACGGATCGCTCGGGCGGCTGGTTCGGGCGACTGATTCGGGTGGCCGGTTCGGGCGGCTCGGCAGATCGTCGGCCGGAGAGATCTCCGGGCGACGGAATCATTGCCCCGCACGTCCCGCTCACTTTCTCGCCGCATTACCCGCCGGGGGCGGCGAGGGCGGCCGGTCGGATCCGGCGCGCCCACCCGAGGTAGGCGGAAAGCGCTTTTCGAGCCGGGTGCCGATCGCCGCGCACGGTGGGGGCTGCGAATGGAGAGTTCGCTCACGAAGAGCATGCGGATCAGGGTGACGAATGCGCTCGGCGGCCTTTACTCCGGCGGCAGTTGACGGCATACGGACCGTCAGCTGCCGCCGGAGCGGCCGAAGGCTCGGCTAGCGGCAGCTGCGGAGCCGGTCCAGCGTCAGGTAGCCGTGATCGGCGGCCAACTCGTGGTCGTAGCAGCCGCCGTCGGCCGTGCGGCCCACGTAGTGCTCGTCCGAACTGCCGTCGGCCTGCACCATGGTGCCGGACTGGCGCTCCAGCACGCCCTGCGCCGACATCCGGTCGTCGGTGCTCGCCCGCTCGTGCCAGCGCCCGTTGCCGCGGCGCGTCTCGTCCGTCAGGCTGCGGGCCACCGTGACCTGACCGCGGGCCAAGTAGCTGTCCGCGCCCGTGCCCGGCACGTAGGTGCTGGTCACGTCGATCGGGTAGGACCAGCTGCTGCGTGCCTGCTCCGGGGCGCCGTGGCCGCGGTCGGTGCTGGTCACCGTCCAGCCGTTGTCCTGCTGCGAGCTGACCTGGTTCTGCCCCTGGCCGGAAATGGTGTCGCTGTTGCGGTACTCGGCATGGTGGTCCAACCGGGTGGTGATCCGGCCGCGCGAGGTGTCGACGTAGCCGGCCACCGTCCAGTCCCGGCCGGTGCTCGCGGTGATCAGCTCGCCGCCGTCGGCCTGCGCGGTCTCGGTGGTGGCCACCTGCGGCGCGGCGGTGATGGTGTCGCTGGTGACCGCACCACTGGTCTGCGCGCGCGCCGGGTCGGTGTCCAGGAACAGGCTGCCGTCGAGCGTCCAGCCGTCGCTGATCCCGGCCGGCGGGACCAGCGTGACGGTGTGCGGCCGGCCGTCGGTGAGGGTGCCCGCGAACGGCGTCAGGTCGACGTCGTAGGGCTGGGTGCGGAAGGCGTCGATGCTGGGGATCGGCCGCCACATCATGGGGCTGATCCCACCCGTGTAGATGGCCGGGAACGGCTGCACCGTCCCGGCGAGCCGCCCGTCGACCAGGACCTGCACCTCGCGGTAGGTGCCGCCGCCGCAGAGCCCCCAGGAGGGGTGGGCGGCCGCGTAGTCGTCCGGCACGTTGGAGTACCAGAACTCCTCGCAGCCGCCGCCCCGGGCGTAGAGCTGGAGGTGGGCGCTGGTGAGGTTGCGCGGGAAGGTCAACGTCGACGTGGCGGTCTGGCCCTTGGTCAGCGTCCACCAGCCCGCGGCGGTGGTCGACTGCGAGACCGGGAGCACCTGGTCGGCCGTGGTGGCCGCCGGGTGCTTCCGGTCGGCCTGGTAGTAGGTGACCGTGAGCGTCATGTGATAGACGCCGGTGTAGGTGGAGTTGACCACGTTGCCGAGGTCCACCACGAGCGGCTGCGGGGTGCGCAGCAGCGGGATGAAGCTGGTCAGGTCCTGGTCCACGTGCCAGCTGATGCCGGCGGCGTCGGGCTCCGGGGTGCTGGTGCGCAGGACCTCGGCGCCGCCGATCCAGACCCCGGCCAGCCGGTCGTACTGGCGGCCCGCGACGCTGCCGCTCCAGTCCAGGACCACCTTGTTCCACGGCCCCGGGCAGGAGGCGGGCGGCGCGAGGGTGCCGGTGAACGGCTGGCCGTAGCTGTTGGCGAAGTCGTGCTGCATGGCGGTGACCGTGCAGTGCGGGGTGTCCGGGCGGCTGATCGGGGGCAGCGCGGTGACCGGGTTGCCGTAGTTGGTCTCCAGGTGCCCGGTGGGCGCGGGAGCACCGGCGGCGGGCGCGGTCGCCGACGTGGCTGCGGTGGCCGCGGTGGCCGCCGTGGGGAGGCAGAGTGCGGCGGCGACCGCCAGCACGAGAGCGGGTACGGCGCGGGCGAGCGGGCGCCGTAGGGAGGCTGGGACGGGAGCGGGTATCGGCACGGTTGGCATGTACTCACGGGCCCGCGATCACTGTCAAGGGTTCCGTGTGCTGTGACTGGCAGGGGGGTTGACGCTCTGTCGGGGGGCGGTGGGGCGGGTGGGGCGGTGGGTGACAGGCGACGGATGACGGTCGGCGGATGGCAGGTGTGCGATGACGGGTGACGGTCGGGGGACGACGGATGGCAGATAGCAGCTGGCGGATGACAGATTCTGAAATCTGTCATCCGCCAGCTGCTATCTGCCATCCACTAGCCGTCGACTGCCAGCTGCCAGCTGCTGCCAGCCATCCGCCAGCTGCGCCCGGTCAGTGCTTCTCGTGCAGGTGCGCCGCCATGCCACGGCACCAGCGGGCGAACTCGTCGCGGTTGCGCTCCTCGCCCCCGCAGAGGGCGCTGACCTGGGCGTCGGTCAGGCGGTTGGGGCCGCCCATGGCCAGCAGGTGGCCCATCTCATCCAGCAGCACGGCCAGCCGCTCGGCATCCGCGTGCTCGACAGCGGTGACGGCCTCGGTGTGGCCGATCGTGACGGAACCAGGCATCACGGACTCCATTCACTCCTAGCCCCCTCCCCCCAAGGTACGGCCGCCCCGTACCCCCCGCCCACCCGCGCCGGTGCCACCTCACCGCCGCCGTTCCGTACTCACCACCACGCAGACCGCCGCCACCACGACCGCCCCGCCGAGCAGCTCCGACCCGGTCAGCCGCTCGGAGAGGACCAGCCAGCCGAGGAAGACCGCGACCACCGGGTTCACGTACGCGTAGGTGGCGACCAGGCTGAGCGGGGCGGACTGGAGCAGCCACGCATAGGCCGTGAACCCGACGAGCGAGCCGACCACGATCAGGTAGCCCAGCGCGAGCCAGGAGCGGGTGGAGACGGCGCCGAGGTCCAGCCCCCGCTCCTCGCCCCGGACCAGCGCCACCAGCAGACAGCCGAGCCCGCCCGCCAGCATCTCGTAGGCGCTCGCCACCAGGGGGTTGGCGGGCATCGGCAGTCGGCTCGACATGAACGAGCCGATCGCCCAGGAGAGCGAGGCAATCATGATCATCACGACACCGCTCAGCGACACGCTCCCGCTGAACCCGGCGGCCGACAGGACGCCCAGCCCGACCAGGCCGAGCAGGACCCCGACCAGCGCCGCTCCCCCGGGCCGATCACCGAAGACGGTGCGCAGCACCACCACCCAGAGCGGCACCACCGCCACCAGCAGCGCCGCCAGGCCCGACGGGATCCGGCCCTCGGCCAGTACGAGCAGCCCGTTGCCGCCGACCAGGAGCAGCACGCCGACCAGCACCGTCGAACCGAGCTGACGGCGACTCACCCGCAAGGCGCGCGGCCCCAGCCGCCAGGCCAGCACCCCGAACAGCAGCAGCCCGGCGACCAGGAAGCGGACCGCTCCGGAGAGCAGCGCCGGCATGGTCTCCACCGCGATCCGGATGCCGAGGTAGGTGGAGCCCCAGACCACGTAGACCACGGCGAGCGCGGCCCAGACGGTCCTCGAAATCCGGGCGCCGCCCGGCCCGAGCGATGCGGCGGAGCCCGGACCCGAGGCGGCGGAGGAGCGTTGGGCCCCGATCGATGTCATGCGTGTCTCCCGATGTCGGTACTGTCCGGCCAGCGCTCATCAGAGCGCATCGGGGCACCCGGCCGCCAGCGGGTATCGAGGACTGATCGGACCCCCATTTCCCCGCGCTCCACCAGCGGCGAGAATCGGCGTACACACCATGCCGCACCGAGCAGGTACCCGTGCCGCGCAGAGAGCGCCACGGAGAGAGTGTCACGGAGAGAGGAAGGGCCCACGGTGACCGACCGGCCGCTGCCGTTCTTCGTCTACGGCACGCTGCGCCCCGGGCAGCGCAACCACGCGCACTTCCTGGGCGGCCACTGCGCGCGGATCCAACCGGCGGTGCTGGCGGGCGCGCTGCTGCACGAGGGGCCCGGCTACCCGTACCTGGTCGCCGACCCGGACTCCCGACGGCGGGTGCTCGGCGAGCTGATCACCGTCCGGCCGGGCGATTTCACCCCGGTACTGGCCGCGCTGGACCTGCTGGAGGGGTGCCGCCCGGACGGAAGCGGCCACTACATCCGCCTTCCGCTCCCCGTCACGGTCACCGCCTCCGCGTCCGCCTCCACCCCCACCGCCGCCACGGCCACCACCACCACCGACGCCAGTGCCGGTCCCCCCGCCCCCGACCCCGCCGAGCAAGTGACCGCCTGGGTCTACCTGGCCGGCCCGGAGCAGGCCGCCCGGCTGCGCGCGCACCCCGCCCCGATCGCCTCCGGCGACTGGACGCACCCCCGCTGACCGCAGCACCAGCACGGACGGCACAAGGACCGTTCGCGAACAACCCTCTATGCTCGACCAACACGCCCGCACCCACCCGAGCGGGCCAGGAACTGGGAGAGAGTGAGCATGACCACGGTCTCGACGCGGGCCCGACGGAATCTGACGAGGCGTCAGACAGGTGTGCTCGCGCTGACGTTGCTGGCCGTGGCCGGCTGCTCCTCCTCGGGGACGCCGGCGCCACCGGTGGCCCAGAAGATCGCCCTCCCCGGGAGCGCGAGCGGCAACCAGTCCAGCGAAGTCCGGCTGCACGTCGGCGAACGGCTGGGGGTCGCCACCGTCCGCAACGCCCAGCCCCGCGCCTGGACGACCGGCACCAGCGCCAACTCCCGTATCGTGCACCAGGATCCGAGCGCCACCACACGGAGCTGCGCGCCCGCCGAGGCCGGCTGCGAGAGCGAGGTGCTGGAGATCTACACCGCCACCACCACCGGCAGCGCCGAGCTCACCTGGTCCTACCAGAACCTCCCGACCTGCGGCCCGTACGCGGACCACCGCGACCCGATCCCCTGCGTGCTGGGCACGATGACGGTCCATGTGACCGTCGTCCACTAGGGCCTGCCGCCGAGCTCCCCTCAGGCGGCGTGCAGGTCGATGGCGTGCAGCACCAGGTCGTGGCCGGCGTAGCAGTACCGGCCGTCGGTGGAGAGCGACCAGACGTCGACGCCCGCCTCGCCGTCCTGGAAGGCCCAGCGCTTGGTCCCCGCCGCGGCGTCGAGGGCGACCACGCCACCGTCCGTCGGCCCGGGCACCAGCAGCAGGCCGCCCGCCTGCAGCGGTCGGCTGCGGTAGTCCAGCCGGAACGGCAGCTGGTAGGTCCACCGCGTGGCGCCGTCGCCCGAGTCCAGCGCGGTGACCAGCCCGTCGTCGTTGAAGAGGAAGAGCCGCCCGTTGTCGCCCGGCAGCGGGGCCAGGTAGCGCCAGGAGTCACCCGGCCCGGGGCTCAGCGTCCGGTGCACGCTGCCGTCCGCCATGCTGAGCAGGCGCAGCCCGGAGCTGTTGTCCGGCGCGTAGATCCACTGCTGGTCGGCGTTCCACCAGCCGGTCCCGCCGATCGTCCAGAGCCGGCGGCCGTCCCGGGCGTCCAGCAGGGACGTGCTGGAGGTGCCCTCCATCAGCAGCCGTCCGCCCGGGACCACGGCGAGCCGGATGATCAGCTCGTTGTGCTCCACCGGCACCTGCCAGATGGGCTGCCGGGTGGCGAGCGAGACGGCGATCAGGGCGCTCTCCGCGCGTCCGGGGTCGTTCGAGCCGGGCCCGACGAAGCCGTCGTTGCGGCAGTAGAGCGCGGTGCCGTCGCTGTCGAATGCCCGCAGCTGCGCCTGCGGGCCGCCGGGCGTGCCGGCCGGCGCGGCGTACTGCCAGTCCGAGGCGCCGGTGTCCAGGTCGTATCCGATGATGCGGCCCGGCTCCTGATCGCTGTCCGCGCCGGCGTCGAAGAGCCGCGAGCCGCCCGCGAGCAGCTGCCCCGCGGTGGAGACGGAGAAGTGCCGCAGCGCGCTGCCCGAGGCCGGATCGAGCTGCGCCAGGTCGGCGTCGGTCAGGTAGAGCGGCGGAAGGGTGAGGCTGCCCATCCGACTGTTCTGGAGCCGGCCGGTGCCGCGATAGGTCCAGCGCGGCTTCGGCCCGCTGGGCGCCGCCCGGGGAGCGGCGGAGCCGGGACCGCCGGACGGGGGCGCGGCGGACCGCGCGGGCGGGCTCGCCGAGCGCCGGTTCACCGCCCAGGCCGCGCCGCCCGTCAGCGCCACGGCGCCGCCGAACAGCAGCTGCCGGCGGGTGAGGCCGAATCGCGAGACGGGAGGGGAGGAGGCGGGATCGGCCAGCACCTCCATCGGCTCACCCGCCGCGCCCTCCTCGTCGTCGAAACGCCAGGACCCCCCGCTCCCGTCGGCACTCACGCCTGCTCCCCCCGTCGGGCCGTCCGCCCGTCTCCCGCCCCCAAGATCCGTTGGTCGCGACTTTACCTCGCGGTGCGCGGCGGGCAGGCGGGGTGTAGAGAGGAAAGGTGCCTCCCCAGCGGCGTTCCGATGACTTCGGCTCCCGGCCCCGGCGATCCGGGCGCGCCCTGGTGCTGCTCCCACTGACGCTGATCGTGGTGATCGCCACGGTGGACATCCTCAGCCCGCCGCAGATCCACCTCGGCCCGCTGCTCGTGGTCGCGCCCGCGATCACCGCCTCCTTCGCCGGCACCCGCCTGACCGCGCTGGTCAGTCTGCTGGCGGTGGCCGCCCTGACGGTGATCGGGGTGATGCGCGACGGCCTGGCCACCTCCAACCACGAGACCCAGCTCGTCGGCCTGGTGGTGGTCTCGGGCACCGTGGTGACGTTCACGGCGCTGCGCGACCGGCACGCCCGGGAGCTGGTCCAGGTCCGCTCGGTGGCCGCCGCCGCCCAGCGGGTGCTGCTGCGTCCGCTGCCGCACCGGATCGGTTCGCTGCGGATCGCCTCGGTCTACCTGGCCGCCGAGGCCGAGGCCCAGGTGGGCGGCGACCTCTACGCGGCGGCCCGCACCGCCTCGGGCACCCGGCTGCTCGTCGGCGACGTCCGGGGCAAGGGCCTGACCTCGCTGGGCGAGGCCTCGCTGCTGCTCGGCGCGTTCCGGGCCGCCGCGCACCTGCAGGCCTCGCTGCCCGAGCTGGCGGCGTACCTCGACGGCAGCGTCAGCTGGGACCTGGCGGCGGCCCTGGAGCCCAGCCCGCTGGACGAGGCGCCGGGGGATCCACCGGAGGACGGTGACCTGCTGCTGGACGCCGAGCGCCAGCCGGCGGAGTCGTTCATCACCGCCGTGCTGCTGGACATCCCCGACAAGGGCAACCGGATCCAGGTCATCAACTGCGGCCATCCGCCACCGCTGCTGCTGCACCGGGGCCAGGTGCTGGCGCTGGACGCCGGGCGCCCCGCGCCGCCGCTGGGGCTGGGCAACCTGCTGGAGAGCGGCTACCACGCCGACGAGTTCCCGTTCACGGCCGAGGACCGGCTGCTGATCTACACCGACGGCGTGATCGAGGCCCGCGACGCCACCCGCGCCTTCTACCCGCTCACCGAGCGCGTGCGCGCCTGGACGACCGACCGCCCCAAGCTCCTGCTCGAACATCTGCGGCACGACCTGCTGGCCCACGCCGGGGGGCGACTGGGGGACGACGCGGCGATGGTGGCGGTGGAGCGGGTGACCGAGGACGACTCCCCCGGGATGCGGTAGCCGGCGCGGGCCCCCTGCCCGCAAGCGGGTAACCACGCTAGGGCGCCTGCCCGCAGGCGGGTAGGAGGCCTAGGGTGGCTGCCCGCAGCCGGGTAGGCGGCCTAGGGTGGCTGGGTGGCACGGGCCCGAGCCGGTCGGGTGGGCGTGCGGGTGTGCGGAAGGTGGTCACGGGTGAGCGGTGTGGCGGCGCAGGCCGGGCACGAGGGCGGTAGCCGGCTGGGGGCCGGGGCCGACTTCACGCCCGAGCAGCTGGCCCGCGGACGCGGGCTGCGACGGGCGCAGGTGCCCTGGGTGCTCGGCGGGCGGCTGGTGGGCCTGGCGGTGACCCTCGTCCTCGGGCTGACGCCCGCCGGAGCGCATCTGGTGCGCTGGGCCGGCGGGCTGTTCGGTGGCTCGCGGACGGCCCAGGTGCTCGCCGGGATGGCGGCGCTGGTGCTGATCGGACAGCTGGTCGGGCTGCCGTTCGCGGCCCGGGTGCGGGTGGTGCGCCACGGCTACGGGCTGGTCACCCAGGGCTGGGCCGGCTGGGCGGTGGACCAGCTGCGCGCGCTGACACTGGGCCTGCTGGTCGCACTGCCCACCGCGCTCGGCGTCTACGCGCTGACGGGGTGGTCGACCCGCTGGTGGTGGGCCCCGGCGGCGGGCGCGGCCGCGCTGCTCACGGTGGCGCTCTCGTTCCTCTTCCCGCTGCTGGTGGAGCCCCTGTTCAACCGCTTCACCCCGCTGCCGCCCGGCGACCTGCGGAGCACGCTGCTGGCCCTCGCCGAGCGGGACGGGGTGCGGGTGCGGGACGTCCTGGTCGCCGACGCCTCGCGGCGGACCACCGCCCTCAACGCCTATGTCTCGGGGTTCGGTGCGACCCGCCGGATCGTCGCCTACGACACCCTGCTGCGCACCGCCGAACCGCGTGAGGTGGAGCTGGTGGTCGCGCACGAGCTGGGCCATGTGGTGCACCGCGACGTGCCGCGCGGCACCGCGCTGGGCGCCCTCGGCGCGGCCGTGGCCGTGGCCGTGCTCGGCCTGCTGGCGTCGCTGCACCCGTTGCTCTCCGGCGCCGGTGCCCCGGACGTGGCCGACCCGCGTTCCCTGCCGCTGCTGGCGGCGCTGGCCGCGGTGCTGGGTGCGCTGAGCGGGCCGGCGCAGGCCGCGGTGAGCCGCCGGATCGAAGCCGGCGCGGATCAGCACGCCCTGCGACTCACCGGCGATCCGGAGCAGTTCATCGCGATGCAGCGCCGCCTCGCGCTGACCAACGTCGCGGATGTCGATCCGCCGCGGCTGCTGGAGCTGCTCTTCGCCACCCACCCGAGCACGGCCCGCCGGATCGCGGCGGCGCGGGCCTGGGCGGCGGCCCACGGGGAGGGACGGGCATGACGCACCAGCCGTACCGGACCTGGCAGCAGGCGGACGCGGTGGACGTGGTGGCGCCGGACGGCTCCACGGTCACGCCGCTCGGCGAACTGCCCGGGGTGGCGAGCATGGCCCGCTTCGAGCTGGCCGCGGGCGCGGTGTCGCGGGCGGTGTCGCACGCGACGGTGCAGGAGATCTGGCATGTGGTGGCCGGTTCGGGGCGGCTGTGGCGGCGGCAGGGCGGGCGGGCGGAGATCACCCCGCTCCGGGTGGGCATCACGGTGAGCATCCCGCTCGGGACCGCCTTCCAGTTCCGCGCGGACGAGGGCGCTGCCGCGCTGGTGATCCTGGCCACCACCGTGCCGTCCTGGCCCGGCACCGATACCGAGGCGCGCCCGGAGCTGGGCCCGTGGCAGGCTGAGGGCCATGACGAAGATCACCGGCATGACGCCCAAGGGCCTGGACCAGGACGGCCTGTTCGTCCGTGAGGGCGCGCTGAGCAAGGTGCCCGTGGCCTTCGAGCCGGTGGTCACCGCGGCGCGGGAGGGGATCGCCGCCGCGTTCGGCCCCGAACTGCTGGACAGCGCCTACCTCTACGGCAGCATCCCGCGCGGCACGGCGGTGCCCGGGCACTCCGACCTCGACCTGCTGCTGGCGCTGCGCCGGCAGCCGACGGCCGCCGACCGGTCCGCCGCCGACGCCCTGCAGGCCGGACTCGACGCGCGGTTCGGGCAGATCAACGGCGGGGGCATCCTGCTCTTCAGCACCGAGACCCTGCTCAGCGAGCTGGAACGGTACGACCTGGGCTGGTTCGTCGCCTGCCTGTGCACCCCGCTGCTCGGCCCCGACCTCGCCGAGCAGCTCCCCCGCTACCGCCCCGACACCCTGCTCGCCCGGGAGACCAACGGCGATCTCGGACGCCTCCTCCCCCGCTGGCAGGCCCGCGCGACGGCGGCCGGCACGCAGGCGGAGCGCCGCACGCTGAGCCGGGGCGCGGCCCGCACGATCGTGCGGGCCGGCTTCACCCTCGTGATGCCGCGCTGGCAGGGCTGGACCAGCGATCTCGCCGAATCCGCCGAGATCTTCGCCCGGTACTACCCCGAGCACGGCGACCAGATGCGCGCGGCCGCCTCGATCGCCCGGGCCGGCAACCCGGATCCGCGAGCACTCGCCCTGCTGCTCATGGAGCTGGGCCCGTGGCTGGCCGAGGAGTACGCCGCCGTCCACGGGGTGAAGACGCCGCGGCCCTAGCGGGCGGCGGGCCCCGGCCCGCCGCCCGCCGCCCGTCAGCCGTCAGCCGTCAGCCGTCAGCCGGCCGGGGGAACGCTCAGCCGAAGTAGCTGTGGAAGTTGCCGGAGAACTCGTTGCCGTTGTACTGGTCCCAGTTGATCGACCAGGTCATCAGGCCGCGCAGACCGGGCTGCGGACCGCTGCGCGGCACGTAGCCGCCGCAGTTGGTGCCCTTGGTCAGGCAGTCCAGCGCCTGGTCCACCGCGCTGGGCGCCACATAGCCGTTGCCCGCATAGGTGTTGGCCGGCATGCCGATCGCCACCTGGGAGGGCGCGAGCGGCGGGAACATGTTGTTGGTGTTGCCCGCCACCGGGAACCCGGCCAGCAGCATGTCCGTCATCGCGATGTGGAAGTCCGCGCCGCCCATCGAGTGGTACTGGTTGTCCAGGCCCATGATGGAACCGGAGTTGTAGTCCTGGACGGTCAGCAGGGTGAGGTCGTTGCGCAGCGCGTAGATCACCGGCAGGAAGGCGCCGGCCCGCGGGTCCTGGCCGCCGAAGGGGCCGGAACCGTAGTACTGGTAACCGAGTTGGACGAAGAAGGTCTCCGGCGCCATGGTCAGCACGAACTTGGCGCCGTACCTGGCCTTCAACTGCTGCAGCGCCGCGATGGTGTTGACGATGACGGGTGTGCTGGGGTTCTTGAAATCGGTGTCCCCGGCGTTGAGCGACAGGGACTGGTTCTCGAAGTCGACGTCCAGGCCGTCCAGGCCCCACTTGTCGATGATCGCCGACACCGAGCTGACGAACTCGTCCCGGGCCGCGGTGGTGGTGAGTTGGACCTCGCCGTTGGCGCCGCCGATCGACAGCAGCACCTTCTTGCCCTGGGCCTGCTTGGCCGCGATGGCCGCCTTGAAGTCGGCGTCGGACTCGGCGGTCGGGCAGTCGGTCACCGAGCAGCGGTTGAACTGGATGTCACCGGAGGTCACCGAGGTGGGCTCGCCGAAGGCGAGGTCGATGACGTCCCAGGAGCTGGGGACGTCGGACATCTTCAGGTAGCCGGCGCCGTTGGCGAAGCTGGCGTGCAGGTAGCCGACCAGAGCGTGGGTGGGCAGGCCGTTGTCCGGCGGCGGCGTCGGGGTCCCGGTGGGCGAGGACGTGGGGGTGCCCGTCGGGGTCGATGTCGGTGTCGACGTCGGTGTCGAGGTGGGCGTCGAGGTGGGGCTGCCGGTCGGCGAGACGGTCGAGGTCGGCGTGGAGGTCGGGCCGCCCGGGCCGCTGAGCGAGACGTCGTCCGCGTAGTAGGTTCCCTCGCCGTACCAGCCGTGCAGGTAGACCGTCGCGCTGGTCTGGTTCGCGGCTGTCGTGAAGCCGACCGAGAGCTGCTGGTACCCGCCACCGGTGCTCGGAGTCCAGGTGCTGGTACCGCCGTTGACACCGAGGTAGACGTACGCGCCGTCCACGTAGGCGCTGAGCGTGTACGTGGTGTTCGGGGTGACGGTGACGGTCTGCGTGCACTGGGCGTCGTCCGCCGCGGTCGCCGCGCCCGCGAGCGCGTGACTTCCGCTGTGCACCGGGCTACTGACGATGCTTCCGGAACTGCCGTCGCAGCTCCACGGGTTGAGCGCACCGCTCTCGAAGCCGCCGTTGACCAGGTACTCGCCGGCCGAGGCACTCGGTGCCAGGCCGAAGGTGAGACCCACGGCACCGGCGGCGGCCAGCGCCCAGGCGGTCGTCATGGCGGCCAGACTGCGGACCCGCGGGCGGGGGCTGGCCTGTTCGTACGGGAATCCTGCTCTGTTGAGACTGCGCATGTGGGGATGCTCCTGCGTCTCTGCTGCCGAACGGATGGGGTGGGGAGGCCCGTCGGGGCAGCACGGGGAGCGACCCCGCAGCGCGCAGCGACCCCGTTGGACTAGACCACTGAAGCGGCCTGGACCAGTCCGTGTCAATGACCGCGAACCGGGCCAGGCCGCCCCGCGCCTGACGTCCGCTCAGAGGTTCGGCAGCGTCCGCCAGATCCACCCGGCCGTGAGCAGCACCGCAACGCCGGCCGCGGCCATCGCCGCGGCGGCGGTTCCGAGTTGCGCGAGGGCACCGAACAGCGCGGGCCCGAGGCCCTGCAGGGTCATCGCCCCGGCCGAGAGCAGCCCGAACGCCTGCCCCTGGCGGTCCGTCGGCACCGCCGTCACGAAGCGGCGCTGCACCCCGAGCCCATAGGAGAACCCGCAGCCGGCGACCACCAGCAGCAGGGCACCCGCCGGCGCGCCCGGGTGCAGCGCGAAGCCGAGCAGCGGGAGCCCGAGCAGGCCGACCAGCGGTGCGACCAGCCGCTCCCGCAGCGCCGGGCGCAGCAGGCGGCCCACCACCAGATCACCGGCCAGCATCCCCACCGGGAGCGCCCCGAGGAGCAACGCGGCGTAGCCGGGCGGCAGTCCGCGCTCCCCGGTGTACGCCACGATCAGCCCCTCGGCACCCGCCGCGAAGGCGGGCGGCAGCCACTGGGTGAGCAGCAGCCGGCGCACGGCGCGGTCGGCGAGCAGCGCGCGGTTGCCCGTCCAGCTGTGCCGCAGCACCGCTGCTCGCCCGGCGTCGGCCGACGGCGCGGGCAGTGCGGGCAGTGCGGGCAGCCGCAGCCGGACCAACAGCGCCGCCACCAGATAGCCGGCCGCACTGACCAGGAGCGCACCGCGCGCGCCGAGCACGGTGACCGCCACCCCCGCGCCCGCCAGGCCCAGCAGTTGCCCGCCCGAACTGGCGAGGTTGCCCAGCGAACGGCCCAGCACATAGGCGTCGCCGGTCAGTTCCAGCGCGATCAGCCGGCTGCTCACCGCGCCGAAGACCGGGGTCAGGCACGAGACGGCGCCGATCAGCGCGAGGGTCGCCGCCGTCGGCAGTCGGACCAGCGCCGGGGCGGCCGCGGCGAGCGCCGCAGCAGTTGGCCCGCGATGATCAGCGGGCGCGGGCGGCCCCGGTCGGCGAGCGCACCGAGCAGCAGGGTGCCGAGCAGTTGCGGGGCGAAGCCGACCCCGAAGGCCAGCGCGCCGAGCAGCGGGGAGCCGGTGGTGGCGTAGATCAGCACCGAGAGGGTGGTGATCCGCAGGCTGTCCGCCACCACGGCGAGGGTCCGGGCGACAAAGAGCAGGCGGAACAGCGGGCGGGCCAGGACCTCGCGGTAGGTGGCCCGCGGCTCGCCGGCGGTGGGGGCGGTCGCGGTGGCGGTCATGGGCGGCAGCGTCCCCCGGGGCGGCCAGGCGGGCCCACTCTTACGTGCCTGGACGTAAGCTCGGCGCATGCTGCGTTTCGAGGTGGGCACCGAGGACCTGCTGCACAGCCGCTTCGCTCTCTCCCCCGCCTTCGAACTCTGCACCCTGCTAGGTCTGTTGGGCAGTGTGCCGGGTCGCCGTCCACCTACCGGGTGGGTGGCCCGGCTGCGCCCGGCCTTCGAGCGGCTGCGTGCCCGGACCGAGCTGGACGCGGTGCTCACGCTGCAGACCCCGTCCTTCGGCGCCAACTTCATCGCGCTGCCGCCCACCGGCCTGGCCCAGAGCTGGGCCGACGACCTGACTGCGATCCGGCGCGCTCCCCCCGCCGCGGCCCGCGCGGACATCGCGCGCTGCCTCGCGGCCCAACCGGCCGCCGCCCCCGCCGTGCGCGCGGGATCGCCGCGCTCTGGGAGGAGCGGCCGCAAGCAGCGCCCGAGGCACTGGCCGAGTTGCTCGGCCGCTCCCGGGCCCGTCTGCTCGCCGCGCTCGACCAGCCGGCCGGCACCACCCAGCTCGCGCGCAGCCTGGCCATGACCACCGGCGCGGTCGGCGACCACCTCGCCGTCCTGCGCCGCGCCGGCCTCCTGCACCCGAGGCCGGCACCACCCAGCTCGCGCGCAGCCTGGCCATGACCACCGGCGCGGTCGGCGACCACCTCGCCGTCCTGCGCCGCGCCGGCCTCCTGCACCGGGCCCGGGCGGGCCGCACGGTGCTCTACTACCGCACCCCACTGGCCGAGGCGCTGCTCGGCGGAACAACGGCGGGCAGCTGAACCGGACTCCGGGGAGCGGGTGCGGGGTCGGGCACGGGTGGAGTGGGGGAGGCGGGGGTTGTCGGGGTGGGGGCGCGATCAGGACACTTGGTCTTGTGGACGAACCGACTTCGACGCCCGTTGTGCCCGCCGCCCTGGTCTTCGCCGGTCAGGTGCTCGACCCGGGCTCGTTCCGCAGCTGGGACGAGCCGCCGAGTCATGCCGAGGGAGGCAACCAGGACGCCTGCCCCGCCGGCTATGCCGAGGATCTCGCCCGGGCCCGGGCGCGCAGTGGGGCCGATGAGGCCGCGCTCACCGGGGAGGGGCTGATCGGTGGCCGGCGGGTCGCCGTGCTGGTGAGCGAGTTCACCTTCCTCGCCGGTTCGATCGGGGCGGCCACCGCCGCCCGGCTGCTGCACGCGGTGGAACGGGCGACGGCCGAGGGGCTGCCGCTGATCGCGTTTCCGGCCTCGGGCGGCACCCGGATGCAGGAGGGGACGCCCGCGTTCGTCCGGATGATCGCCATCGCCAACGCGGTGACCGCGCACAAGGCGGCCGGGCTGCCGTACCTGGTGCACCTGCGTCACCCCACCACCGGCGGGGTGCTCGCCTCCTGGGGTTCGCTCGGCCAGGTGACCACGGCCGAGCCGGGGGCGCTGGTCGGGTTCCTGGGCCCGCGGGTGTACCAGGCGCTGTACGGTGCGCCGTTCCCCGAGGGGGTGCAGCGGGCGGAGCATCTGGCGCGGTTCGGGACGGTGGACGCGGTGCTGACGGCCGGCGAGCTGCGGCAGTGGCTGAGGACGGCGGTGGGTCTGCTGACCGATCCTCAGGGTCCGGTCACCGAACCGGCGCCGGCTCAGCGCCCGGACGAGCGGGTGCCGCCGGCGGGGTCGGTCTGGGACTCCGTCCAGCGGACCCGGCGGGCGGACCGCCCCGGGCTGGCCGAGCTGCTGGCCGAGGCCGAGGCCGTGCTGCCGCTGTCCGGCACCGGTGCCGGGGAGCGGGACGACGCGCTGCGGCTGGCGCTCGCCCGGTTCGGCGGCCGCAGCTGCGTGGTGGTCGGCCACGACCGGGCGGCCGCGGCCGTGCACGGCCCGGTGGGCCCAGGTGCGCTGCGTACCGCCCGCCGGGGCATGCGGCTGGCGGCGGAGCTGCGGCTGCCGCTGCTCACCGTGATCGACACCCATGGCGCACTGCTCAGCCGGGAAGCCGAGGAGGGCGCGCTGGCCGGCGAGATCGCCCGCTGCGTGGCCGAACTGAGCACGCTGCCCACCCCGGTGGTCAGCCTGCTGCTCGGCGAGGGCGCGGGCGGTGCGGCGCTCGCCCTGCTGCCCGCCGACCGGGCGCTGGCGGCCGAGCACGCCTGGCTCTCCCCGCTGCCGCCCGAGGGCGCCTCGGTGATCCTGCACCGCACCCCGGACCGCGCCCCGCAACTGGCCGAGCAGCAGCGGATCGGCGCGGTGGAACTGCTGCGGGAGGGCGTGATCGACCGCGTCCTGCCGGAGCCGGCGTCCGCGGCGCTGTTCATCGAGCACACCGTCGGCGCGATCCGCGAGGAGCTGGCCGCCGCGGCCGCCCTCACCCCGCCGGGCCCGCGCCTGGCGCGCTTCAACGGCCTGGCGCGATAGCCGGCGGGCGCCCGGGACCACACCCACCCCAGCGCCCGCCGGACCGGCGGGCGCTAGCCCGGGCCGGCGAGGGCGGAGCGGGCGCCGGCGACCTCACGGCGGACGGGGGCCAGGGCACTGCCCGTGGTGACGTCGCACGGCGGGGCGAGGTCCGCGCCGCCCGCGCGGATCGCGGTGGCCAGGGCCCGCAGGTCGGCGGCGAGGGCGGCGACCTCGGCGGGCCGCGGCGGCTCCGCGCCCTGCGCGGTCTGCACGGCGGCGGCCGTACTGGCGTCGATCACCCGCTCCACCGCGACCACCAGCGGCCACCAGGCGGCGGCCCGCGCGCCCATCGGCGGCGGTTCGCCCAGCGCCCGCTGGAACTCGGTGCGCACCCCGGCGAGGTCCCGGTAGAGCCGGCGCCGCAGCCGGGCCCGGGAGCCGGGCGCGGCGGAAGGCACGGGAGCGGTCGGCGGGAACACCACCCCGGGCAGCGGCGCGTGGTCGCCACCGCCCGCGGGCGCGGCGTCGGTGCCGGCGGCGAAGGCGCACTCCAGGTACCGGGCCACGTCGTCCACCGCGTCCGCGAGCCGGGCGCCGACCCGTGAGTGCCAGCTCTCCGGCCACAGCGCGTACCCCGCGACCAGCACGATCGCGCACCCGAGCAGGCTGTCCAGCAGCCGGGGCGCGATCAGGTGGACGCCCTGGTGGCTCAACAGGTCGGAGAGGATCAGGATCAGCGGCGTGATCACCACGGTCTGCAGGCCGTAGCTGCGTCGCGACACCATCGGCAGCGCCGCGGCCAGCACGGCCACCACCGGCGCCTCCCAGCCGCCGCGCGGGACGGTCTCCAGCACGGCCGCGGCCAGCACCAGGCCGACCACGGTGCCCAGCGCCCGCAGCACGGCGCGGGAGAAGACGGAGCCGAAGTCCGGTTTCAGCACGAAGGTGACGGTCAGTGGCACCCAGTAGGAGCGGGGCACCGTGACGGTGGAGACCAGCGTCTGGGCCAGGCCCAGACAGAGCGCCAGCCGCAGGCCGTAGCGCCAGGAGTCGGCCGAGAGCAGCACCTCGCGGGTGCGGCTGCGCAGCCGCACCCCCAGCGGTGCCGGGCGCAGCGCCGGTGTCGGCGCGCGATCCTGGTAGTCGCCCGCCAGCACCTCGTGCGCGTGCAGCAGGGCAGCTGCGGCGGCCCGCTCGACGGGGGCGGCGGCCTCGCCCGACGGCAGGTCGGCGTCGGCGAGGAGCGTGGGAGGGACGGGGAGCGGCCTGCGGTCGGCCACCGCCTCGGCGAGCGCGCGCACCTCGCTCGCGAGCCGCGCGCCGAGGTGGCCGCCGGCCGCGTGCACGGCGGGGGCCACCTCGACCAGCGGGGTGAGCGCACCCAGCAGCGCGATCAGGCGCACCATGCCCCGGCTGCGTCCCGGCGCCAGCGCTCGGCGGCTGAGCAGCAGGTCGTACGCCTGGTCCAGGGCCCCGGTCAGCCGGGTCCGGGCCTGGCTCCAGTCGGCGCCGCCGGCGGCGTCCAGCAGGTTCGCGGTCTCCCGATAGGCCTGGACCACCGCCGTCCGCTCCGGGACGCCCGAGCGGGCGGGCCAGGCGAGCAGCGCCATCACCAGGATCAGCCCGGCACCGAGCAGGATCAGTGCGGGCCCGCGCCACCAGGGCGGCGGGAACGGCAGGCCCGCGCCGATCACCGCCATCAGCAGGACGTTGAGTCCGGCGGCGGAGGAGACCGCGCCGATCGTGCTCATCATCCCCGCGACCAGCGCGAGGCCGGTGAGCGCGGCGACGGCGACCCAGCCGTGCCCGTGCACCTGCTCGCCGAGCGCGAGCCCGGCGGCGGCGAAGAGTTGCGGGACGGCGATGTTGAAGACCCGTAGCCGGTAGGCGTCGGCGGTGTCGCCGAGGACCGCGCCGAGCGCGCCCATCGCGACCAGCGCGCCGTCCGCGCTCTGGCCGATCGCCGCGCCGACGGCCACCGGCACCGCCATCCCGATGGCCGCCCGGACCGCGGCCGCCTTCGGCACGGCGGTGGGCTGCGGGCGCAGCGTGCGGACCAGCCAGGCGGGCGGCACCAGCAGGCCGGTCCCCGAATAACCCGGTTCACCCGGTTCACCCGGTTCGTCATGGTTCTCGCTCTTCCTCACCGGACGATCCTCACCTGACGACTCGTCAGCCTCGGGGAGGCGCGAGGACGATCCGTTCATCTCTTGCTCAATTCTGCGTGGAACTGCTATGAACTAAGCAATATCAATCACATACCGGAGGGCTCCCCGTGCCTGCGCCCGACCCGATCCTCACCGTCACGCTGAACGCCGCACTCGACCTCACCTACCAGGTGCCCGGTGTCCGACTGCACCGGAGCAACCGGGTGGCGCAGGTGGCCGCGCGGGCGGGCGGCAAGGGGGTCAACGTCGCCCGGGTGCTCCACCGGCTCGGTCGGCCCGCCGTGGTCACCGGCCTGGTCGGCGGCGCCACGGGCAGCGCGCTCCGTGCCGACCTCGCCTCCGCCGGGCCGACCGACGCGCTCTTCGCCGTGCGGGGCGAGACCCGGCGCACGATCGCGGTGGTGGACCCGCTCGCGGCGGACGCCACGCTCTTCAACGAACCGGGGCCGGACATCACCACCGCCGAGTGGGCCGGGTTCACCGCCCACTTCGCCGCCCTGCTCGACGCGGGCTGCCGGGCGGCGGTACTCTCCGGCAGCGTGCCGCCGGGCCTGGCGCCGGACGCCTACGCCACGCTGGTCGCACTCGCCCGTGACCGTGGCGTCCCGGTGCTGCTGGACACCGCCGGACCGTGGCTGCTGCCCGCCCTCGCCGCCGGGCCCGAGCTGGTCAAGCCCAACGCCGACGAGCTGCGCGAGGCCACCGGGCTGGCCGACCCGCTGGCCGCCGCCCGCACCCTGCTCGCCCGGGGCGCGGGCGCGGTGGTCGCCTCGCTCGGCGCCGAGGGCATGCTCGCCGTGACGCCGCAGGGCGCCTGGCGGGCGGTGCCGCCCGAGCAGCTGGCCGGCAACCCCACCGGGGCCGGCGACTCGGCGGTGGCCGCACTGAGCGTCGGCCAGGTCGACTTCCTGCCCTGGCCGCAGCGCCTGGCCCAGGCCGTCGCCCTCTCGGCCGCGACCGTCCTGAGCCCGCTGGCGGGCGGCTACGACGAGGCCGCGTACCGCTCGCTGCTCCCGCGCGTGCGGGTGACCGAGCTCTGACCAGCGGAAACCCGGGCGGAATCCGGGCGGAATCCGGGCGGGCACCCGGGCCGAAACCCGATTGGCCCCGCCACCGGGCCGCACTACTCTGCGCCCATGGACGTCAAGATCACCACGCTCGCCGAGCGCCCGGAGCTGCGGGCGGCGCTGTCGTTCCCGGACACCTGGCCCGAGTTCATCCTGGCCGATCCGGTCGGCCGCGCCTTCTTCGGTCAACTCAACGACACTTTCCCCGAGTTCACGATCGTGGCGACCATCGAGGATGACCTGGTGGCAGCGCTCGGGCACAGCGTCCCGTTCGCGCTGCACCAGCCGCAGCGCGGCAGCCTGCCGCCGGGCGGCTGGGACGAGGTGCTGCTCTGGGCGTTCCGGGACCACCGGTTGGGGACCGGGCCCGACACGGTCAGCGCGATCGACGTCACCGTGCACAGCGACTGGCTCGGCCACGGCCTGTCCGACCTGATGCTGGCCGCGATGCGCGAGAACGCGCGCTCGCGCGGCTTCGCCGAGCTGGTCGCGCCGGTCCGGCCGACCGGCAAGCACCTCGAACCGGCCGTCCCGATGGCCGAGTACGCGTTCCGTACCCGGCCCTCGGACGGCCTGCCCACCGACCCGTGGCTGCGCACCCATGTCCGCGCCGGCGGGGTGATCGACTCGATCGCGCCCTGCTCGATGACGGTGGCCGGCTCGCTGGCGCAGTGGCGCTCCTGGACCGGCCTGCCGTTCGACGCCCCGGGGCCGGTGACGGTGCCCGGCGCCCTGGTGCCGGTGCACTGCGTGCCGGACGCGGACGCGGCGACCTACACCGAGCCGAACGTCTGGATCCGGCACGCGCTGGACTGAACAGCGCTGTCCGCTCTCAGCGATTCCGCCCAGAGCTTGCCCGCCTTCCCAACCCTCCCGCCGGTTGGCACAGTCGGGCCATGCGACTTCTGATCCTGGGCGGTACCGAGTTCGTCGGCCGGGCTTTCGCCGAGGCGGGGCTGGCACGTGACTGGGAGGTGACGGTCTTCCACCGCGGCCGGCACGCACCCCCGGCGGGTGTCCGGGCCCTGCACGGCGACCGGAACGACCAACGCGGCATCAGAGCCCTGGCGGGCGGCGAGTGGGACCTGGTGGTGGACACCTGGCAGTTCGCCCCCACCGCGGTGCGGGACGCCGCCCGGCTGCTGTCCGACCGGGCCGGCCACTACATCTACGTCTCCAGCCGGTCCGTCTACGAGTTCCCCACCGGGCCCGGGCTCGACGAGCGGGCGCCGGTGGTGGCGGGCGACCCGGACGACCCGGCGGGCGACTACGCGCGGCTCAAGCGCGGCGGCGAGCTGGCCGCGCAGGCGGTCTTCGGCGACCGGGCACTGCTGGTCCGGGCGGGCCTGGTGCTCGGCCCCGGCGAGAACGTGGGCCGGCTGCCCTGGTGGCTGAACCGGATAGCCCGTGGCGGCCTGGTACCGGCACCCGGACCGCGCGAGCTGGCCCTGCAGTACATCGACGCGCGCGACCTGGCGGCCTGGGCCCTCACCGCGGCGGCGGGTGGCGTGGGCGGGACGTTCAACACGGTCGGCCCGCCCGGGCAGGCGACCATGGGCGGACTGCTGGAGGCCTGCCTGGCGGCCACCGGCTCGGACGCCGAACTGCGCTGGATCGAGCCGCAGGTGCTGCTGGCGGCCGGTGTGGAGCCGTGGAACCAGCTGCCGATCTGGATCCCGCCGGGCGATCTGTACGACACCATGCACGGCGGGAACGTCGCCAAGGCACTGGCCGCGGGCCTGCGCTGCCGGCCGGTGGCGGAGACGGTCGCGGACACCTGGGCCTGGCAGCGCACCCTGCCGAACCACGCACCGGCGGGGACCAGGCACTCCCCCACCGGGATCAGCGCCGAGGTGGAGGCCGGGCTGCTGAACGGCTGATCCGATGGAGTGATCGAGTCCGCCGACTTCCTATGCACCAGGCAGAGCACAATGGTTGAAAGTGTGTCAGTTCCTGGAAAGGTGCACGGTGCTCGACGAGTCCTCCTTCCCGCTGCTCGGTATCCCCAGCTGGCCCGGCCGGCGCGGGCTGACCCTCACCGGCGGCGCGGGGCCGACGCCCCGGTCGGCGATCCACTCCTATCTGGCCGGGGACTCCCGGCGCTCGCCGGCCGCCGTGGTCTTCGGGCAGTCCAGCGAGCGCGACCAGTCCGAGGCGGTGCGGCGCAACCTGCTCGATCCGACCGGGCGTCCGGAGTACGTCGAGTCGCTGGGCGCCCGGGCCCAGACGGTGCAGGTGGACGGGGTGCCGGTGCGCGCGGTGCTGGAGAGCTGGTCCGAACCGCGCCTGCGGACGGCGCGGTTCGGATGGCGCGGATACCTGGTGGCGGTGGGGAGTTGGGAGCTGCCGCTGGACTCGGCGTTCTTCGCCTCGCTCGGGGCTCTGGAGCCGCTCCGCTGAGCCGGGCCGCACGCCGAGCCGGGGCGCGACGCCCGGTCAGGCTTCGGCTTCGGCTGCCGTACGCCGTCGGCTCGCCGCGCGGGCCCAGAGCGCGACGGCCGCGCCCAGCAGGCAGAGCACGGCGGCGACCACGATCGCCCGGTCGGCGCCCGCCGTGACACCGGCGGCGGACCCGGCGGCCGAGTGGCCCGAGTTGATCAGGGCCAGCGCGATGGCCACCCCGAGGGCCGAACCCAGGTAGCGGGCGGTGTTGTTGGCGCCCGAGCCCATCGCGGACTGGTGCGCCGGCACGCTGCTGACGGCCAGTCGGGCCAGGGCCGCGTTCAGCACCCCGCTGCCGACCCCCGCCACCGCCAGGCCGGGCACCAGGCGCAGCCAGCCGGACCCTGGCGTCAGCCCGTACAGCGCCGCCTCGCCGATCGCGCAGGCCAGCAGCCCGGCGGCCAGCTGGGTGGTCGGGGCGAGCCGGGTGGCCAGGCGGCGGGCCTGCAGGGCGGCGACCACCGACAGGCCGGACCAGATCGCCAGCACCAGGCCCGCGGCCAGCGGTGTCCGGCCGAGCCCGCGCTCCAGGACGGTGGGCAGGCAGCTCATCAGACCGACGATGGAGAGCCCGGTGAAGAGCGCACCGGCGCCGGAGGCGATGAAGCCGGGGTCACGGAAGAGCGCGAGCTCCAGCATCGGCTCGGCCACCTTGGCCTCCACCAGCGCGAACGCCGCCAGCCCCAGCACGCCGAGCGCGAGCAGCAGCAGCGGGGCGGTGCGCAGCCAGCCGCTGCGGCCCTCGGCCAGGCCCGCGATCAGCGCGGCGGTGGCGGCGGCCAGGGTCAGCGCGCCGAGCGGGTCGAGCCGGCGCGGGTGCGCACTGCGGGACTCGGTGAGGAAGGCGGCGCCGAGGCCGGCCAGCAGCAGCGCGAGGGCGGCGAGCACGCCGTAGACCACCCGCCAGTTGGCCCACTGGGCCAGCAGTGCGGCGTAGACGGGGCCCACCGCGATGCCCAGGCCCACGGCGGCGCCCCAGCTGCCGAGCGCCCGCACCCGGGCCGCGCCGGCCGGGAAGGCGTGGCTGACCAGCCCCAGACTGGGCGCGAGCACGGCGGCCGAGGCGCCGCCCTGGACCACCCGGGCGATCAGGAAGACGGCGGTGTCCGGGGCGAGTGCGCCGAGGGCGGCCGAGGCGGCGAGCAGCACCGCGCCGAGGGTGAAGACGCGCTTGCGGCCGTGGTCGTCGGCGATGGTGCCGGAGATCAGCAGCAGGGCGGTGAGGCCGAGCAGCGTGCCGGTGAGGATCCAGGTCTGCGCGGCGGCGCCGGCGTGCAGCGCGGCGGCGGTGGGCGCCAGGGTGGTGGTCGGCACGGTGTAGGTGATCAGGACCAGCAAGGTCCCGTAGCAGGCGGTCAGCAGGGCCCGGCGCGGTCCGCGCACCGCGGTGGCGCCGACCGGGCGGGCCGTCGCGGGGCTCACCGCCGGGCTCAGCGCCGAACCCGTCACCGAGCTCACCGCCGGGCTCACCTCCGGGCTCGTCAACGGGCTTGGATGGGTGCTCTCCAGGGTCATCTCCGCGGCCTCCCCGACCAGTCGGATCCAGTCACTCGCCGGCACTCGGACCGGCGTGCGCACGAGGTGGGTCTGGTGAATGAACTCACTCGACCACATGGGTCTGTTGAACGAACCGACCCAGGAGTGACTGTACACCATGAGTCTGTTCAACGAACTGACTCCGGGTACACTGGTTTCCATGGCGCTCGGAACGGACTACGCCCAGCAGGACTGCTCGCTCGCCCGCGCACTGGAGGTGATCGGTGAGCGGTGGAGCCTGCTCATCGTGCGCGACGCCTTCTACGGGGTGAGCCGCTTCAACGACTTCCTGGTCCACCTGGACATCCCGCGGGCGGTGCTCACGGCCCGGCTGCGCGCACTGGTCGAGGCCGGGGTGCTCTACAAGGAGCCCTACCAGGACTCGCCCGTGCGGTACGGCTATCTGCTCACCGAGGCCGGTCTGGAGCTGTGGCTGCCCGTGCACGCGCTGGCCCGCTGGGGCGAGCGGCACGCCGCCGAACAGGAGTCGCACACCGTCTTCACCCACGACGCCTGCGGCAACCGGCTGAGCCCGGCCGGCGTCTGCGTACCCTGCGGCGTCGCCGTCCCCCCGGCCCACGTCGTCATGCGCCCCGCGCCCAGCGGTCGGCGCAGCCCGCGCACCGACCCGGTCTCCCTCGCCCTGGCCCAGCCCCGCCCGCTGCTCACCCCGCTGCTGACGGACGGTCAGGGGTAGCGCGGGCCAACGACGGCCCTGTGCAGGCTCATCTCACCGGGAGTGGGCCACCAGCGGCGCGCCGCACCCACCGGCGGCCGCGGCGGCCCCGGTGGGGAAGGACTCGGCGGACCCAGCGGGGAAGGACTCGGCGGTCCCGGCGGGGAAGGACTCGGCGGTCCCGGCGGTGAAGGCGAAGCGGACCACCTTGCCGCTCTCGGTCCGCTCCCACTCCCAGCCGCCCGCCAGTGCCTGCACCAGCAGCAGGCCGCGCCCCGAGGGCAGTTCGTCGCCCGGGGAGAGCATCACGGGTGCGCGCCTGGACCGGTCGGCCACCTCCACCAGTAGCCGCCGACCGGTCCAGCGCACCGTGACCCGGCACTCCCCGCCCGCGTGTTCCAGCGCATTGGTGACGACCTCACTGGCACACACCCGCAGGTCCCCCAGTGCCTCCGGGGCGAGCGGCACACCCCAGCCGATGGCCACGGCAACGATCCGGTCACGGGCGTGCCGAACGGCGTCGGCACCGGTGGTGACCTGGAATACATCCGACTGGGGACGGTACACGCGCTCCATGTAGGGCATCTCCTCGACGATCCAGGGAGCGGCCGAGCTTCTGTTCCGCCGTCCCCGAGCGGCTGATTGACAGTCAACCGACTTACGCCAGGGAAGAGAACGGTTCATGCTGGGCGAAGCCGTGAACGACGTGAATCAGGCAGGGGGAGCTATGACACGCACGCCGAACAGACAGCTGGTCGCGCTGCTGTCGGAGGCCCGTTGGGGCAACGACCAGCTGGCCCGCGCGGTGAACCGGACCGGCCGGGACGCCGGTCTGGAACTGACATACGATCACTCTGCGGTTTCGCACTGGCTGAAAGGCGTCCGTCCGAAACCGGCCGTCCGCCCGGTGGTCGCCGAGGCGTTCAGCCGTCGGCTCGGCCGCCCGGTCACCGTCCAGGAGGCCGGCCTCGGGTCGACGCCCGCCGACGGCAAGCCCGGTGCGGACCTGGTCGACCTGGTGCGCAGCGACATGGACCCCTCGCGCCGCAGCATGCTGACCGCCGGGCTCTACTCGGCCGCGCTCCTGGTGCCCGGCTACACCGAGCTGGCGCACCGGCTGGACGGCTCGAAGCAGGAGGTGCGGGCGGGGCGCACCGTGCGGATAGGAGAGAGCGAGGTGGAGACGGTCCGGGCGATGACGGTCCGGATCGCGGGGATCCTCGACGAGCTGGGCGGCGGCCACGCCCGCCCGATGAGCGCGGCCTTCCTGGCCAACACGGTGATGCCGTGGCTGCAGGCCGACGGCACGCCGAAGGTCAAGCGCTCGATGCTCGCCGCCGCCTCCGACCTGGTCTACCTGACCGGGTGGATGGCCATGTACGAACGCGCCCACGGGCTGGGCCAGCAGTACTTCACCGAGGCCCTGACGCTGGCTCAGAACGGCCAGGACCACGTGACCTACTGCCGGACCCTGCGGGGCATGTCCCTGCAGGCGGCCAACCTCGGCTACGGCCCGCGCGCGCTGGAGTACGCGGACGCCGCCGCCGAGTGCGCGCCGGCCGCCGGGCCCCGGCTGACCGCGTTCCTGCGCGGCCAACAGGCGCACGGCGCCGCCCTGGTGCAGGACCAGCGGCTGGCCTTCACCCGGCTGGGCCAGACCGAGGCGGCGCTCGCCAAGGCCGACGGCCGCAACGACGCGGTCGGTGGCTACGACTGGTCCGCGTACCACTTCCACGTCAGCAGCGTGCTGTACGCGCTCGGCGACCTGCCGGGCTCGATCCAGGCGATGCGGCAGTCCAACCGCGTGCGGCCGGCCAACGAGCGCCAGGGCCGGCTGCACGCCAACGGCCTGCTGGCGGCGCGCCAGTGGGAGCTGGGGCACGTCGAGGCGGCCTGCCTGACCTGGGGCGAGTTCCTGGACGACTACACCGCCCTGGCCACCGCCCGCGGCGACGAGCACTTCGACGTGCTGCGGCAGAGCGTGGTGAGCCACCCGGGCAGCCGGGCGGTGCGGCGGCTGGGCGAACGCGTCCGGGTGGTGGCCGCGCAGAAGGCCGCTGTGTAGCACCGCGCGCCGGGGGACACGAGCGGAGGCGGGTTCCCCGGCGCGGTGTGGCGGAGGCGAATGCCTCGGAATGATACCCCCAAGGGGTATAGGCTCGACGCGCTGCTCTGCGCACCCCGAGCCACCCGAGGAAGGCGGACCATCGGCCATGGACGCGATCCGGCATGCCCTGTCCATCACCGGCTCGATGACCTGGGAGATCACCTGGGCCCTGATCCTGGGCTTCGCGCTCTCCGCGGTGGTCCAGGCGGTGGTGCGCAAGTCCACCATCGTCCGGCTGCTCGGCGACGACCGGCCGCGCACACTGGCCGTCGCCTCGGCCCTCGGCGCGGCCTCCTCGTCCTGCTCCTACGCGGCCGTGGCGCTGGCCCGTTCGCTGTTCCGCAAGGGCGCGAACTTCACGGCGGCGATGGCCTTCGAGATCGCCTCCACCAACCTGGTGGTCGAACTCGGCGTGATCCTGGCGCTGCTGATGGGCTGGCAGTTCACCGCGGCCGAGTTCGTCGGCGGGCCACTGATGATCCTGGCGCTCGCCCTGCTCTTCCGGCTCCTGCTGCGGGACGGGCTGCTGCGCGCGGCCCGCGAACAGGCCGACCGCGCGGTGGCGGGATCGATGGAGGGGCACGCCGCGATGGACATGTCGGTGGGCGGCGAGGGCTCGTTCGGCCGCCGGCTGCTCTCCCCCGCCGGGTTCACCGCGACCGCGCACGTCTTCGTGATGGAGTGGGCGGCGATCCTGAAGGACCTGGTGATCGGCCTGTTCATCGCGGGGGCCATCGCGGCCTGGGTGCCGGACAGCTTCTGGCACGGGTTCTTCTTCGCCGGGCATCCGGTCGCGAGCAAGCTCTGGGGGCCACTGGTCGGGCCGCTGGTGGCGATGCTCTCGTTCGTCTGCTCGATCGGCAACGTGTCGCTGGCGGTGGTGCTCTGGAAGGGCGGGATCAGCTTCGGCGGGGTGGTCGCGTTCATCTTCGCGGACCTGCTGATCCTGCCGATCCTGAACATCTACCGGAAGTACTACGGCGCCAGGATGGCCGGGTTCCTGCTCGCGACGTTCTACGCGGCGATGGTGGTGGCCGGCTACGTGGTGGAGTTCCTCTTCGGCGGGCTCGGGCTGGTGCCCGACCAGCGGGACGCCAGGATCCCGATGGCGGGGGTGAGCTGGGACTACACCAGCTGGCTGAACATCGCCTTCCTGCTGCTGGCGGCGGTGCTGGTGGTGCGCTTCCTGCGGACCGGCGGGCGGGCGATGCTGCGGATGATGGGCGGCTCGCCGGACGCGGAGCACGGCCGGCCCGAGGGCCACGGGGAGCACGGGGAGCACGGGCGCCACGAGGACCACGGGGGCCACCACACCCCCGAGTCCTGACCCTCCCCCGGCTACGCTCGCCCCATGACCCGTCAGCCCCCCTTCCTCAGCGACGAGGAGCGCCGCTCCCGGCTCGCCCGCCGGCACCTGCTGGCCCCCGCCCACCGGGCGGCCACCGTGGAGCAGGTCGCCGAGGCCATGGTGGGCCTGCACGCCACCGACCCCGCGACCGTCTACCTCTCGGCCGGCGCCCGGCTGGCGCGGCCGGCCGCCGCCGAGGTCGAGCGGGCCCTCTACGAGGACGTGTCGCTGGTGAAGCTGCTCTCCATGCGGCGCACCATCTTCGCCGTCACCGAGGAGTTCGCGCCCTACGTCAGCTCCTCGACCGCGCGCGCCATCGCGGTGAAGGAGCGGGCCACCCTGGTCAAGCATCTGCGGGAGGGCGCCGAGGGCTGGGACGAGCCGAGGCTGGCCGCCACCGAGCAGGCGGTGCTGGCCGCGCTGGCCGCCCGCGGCGAGGCCACCACCACCGAACTCTCCGCCGCCGTACCCGCGTTGCGCGAGACGATCCTGATGGCGCCGGGCAAGCCGTACGAGGCGCGGCAGAGCGTGGGCAGCCGGCTGCTGCGACTGCTCGCCTCGGACGGGCACGTGCGGCGGTGCCGCCCGCGCGGCTCCTGGGTGAGCAGCAGCTACCCGTGGGCGCTGGTCCCGCAGTGGCCCGACCTGCCGGTCCGGGAGGCGAAGGCCGAGGTGGTCCGGCGCTGGCTGGCCGCCTTCGGGCCGGCGACGGTGGAGGACGTGAAGTGGTGGACGGGGTGGACCCTCGGCGACACCCGCAAGGCGCTGGCCGACGTCGGCGCCGTCGAGGTCGGGCTGTCGAACGGCCCGGGGCTGGTCCTGCCCGGCGACGAACGGCCCGGCGGGGAACAGGCCGTCGGGGAACAGGCCATCGGGAGCCAGGCCGACGGGGACCAGGCCGACGAGCAGCGGGCCGACGAGCCGTGGGCCGCGCTGCTGCCGGGCCTGGATCCGACCGTGCTGGGCTGGCGCGGCCGCGACTGGTACCTCGACCCGGCCCAGGTGCCCGCGCTCTTCGACCGGGCCGGCAACCCGGGCCCGACCGTCTGGTGGCGGGGCCGGGTGGTCGGCGGCTGGGCGCAGCGCGCGGACGGCGAGCTGGTCTGGCGGCTGCTCACCGACCTCGGCACCGAGGCCGAACCCGCCGGCCGGGCGATCGCGGCCGAGGCCGAGCGGCTGGCCGGCTGGCTCGGCCAGGTGCGGGTCACGCCACGGTTCCGCACCCCGCTGGAGCGTGAACTGACCAGCTGAGCGGGTCGTTCGGGGCGCTACCGGGTCGCCTGGGTCGCGACGGTCTCGGCGAACTCCTGGGCCAGGGTGGGCAGGGCGCCCCACTGGCGGACGGCCCAGCCGACCGCGAGCGGTGGCAGGCCGGGGATCGGGACCAGGCGCAGGGTCGGGTGGTCCGAGGCGCGCCAGCCGGGGAGGGCGGGGACGACCGCATGGCCCAGGCCGATCCCGGCGAGCAACACCGCGGTGTCCCAGTCGGCGACGCTGGTGGTGGCGTTGGTCCCGGCGGCCGTCTCGTCCTCGTGGTGGGCAAGCTGGCCGTCCAGCTGGGCGCGGGCCACCGAGTTCTCCGGCAGCCGGATCGGGCGGATCCGGGCGAGGTCGGCCGGATCGATCGACTCCCGCTGCGCCAGCGGGTCCTCGGCATGGACCGCGAGCACCCAGGGCAGTTGGACCACCGGCCGCTGCTCGACCCCGCGCACGGGGGCGCCGATGGTGATCCAGGCGAGGTCCGCCTCGCCCGCGGCGAGCGCGTCGAAGCAGCTGCGGCTGGATGTCTCGGTGCGGAACTCCAGGTCCACGTCCGGGTGTTGCCGCCGGAACTCGACGACGGCCGCGGTCATGAAGTGCCGCATGGTGGTGGCGCCGGTGGTGACCCGCACCGTGCCGCGCTCACCGGTGCGCAGATCACGCAGCTCGCGCAGCGCCAGGTCGAGGTGGCCCAGGCCCTGGGCGGCCGCCCGGTGCAGGATCCGCCCGGCCTGGGTCGGCGCCACCCCGCGCGGGCGGCGCTCCAGCAGGGTCAGACCGAGCTCGGTCTCCAGACGGCGCACGTGCTGACTGATCGCCGACTGGGTGCGGGACAACTCGCGCGCGACGGCGCTGAGATTGCCGCTCTCGCAGGCGGCGACGAAGACGCGGAGGTCGTCGAGGGTCATGAGGAGGCAAGCTACCAGGCCATCGCTTGCGAGGTCGGTTCAAGCTATTGCTTGGATGAATGGAAGAAAACCTGAGGATTGACTTGGGTGTCGCCGTTGCAGAACCATCGACTACAGCCGGGGCGGTCACCTGTCCGCCACAGCAGGGGGCAGTGGCGGCGAGCCGGGATCCGGACGTCGACCGGGCTGGACAGGGGCCGACCCGGCAGCGGAGGAGGGCATGGTGACGGACAGTCAACCGGAGACGGTCGACCCGGTGGTCGACCCGGCGGTCGCCTGGCTCAACTCGCTCGGCGCGGCCGGGATCGAGCACCCCGGCGGCACTCTGCCGGCCCACCTCCAGCGGGTGCGGGCGATGCTGGCCGCCTGGGGTGCCCGCCCCGAGCTGCAGCTGGCGGGCCTGTGCCACGCCTGCTACGGCACCGACGGGTTCGCGGTCGCACTGCTGTCGCCGCAGGCGTCCGGGCGGGCCGAGTTGGCGCGGCGGATCGGCCCGGCGGCCGAGGAGATCGTGTACCGCTACGCCAGTTGTGACCGCAGGGCCTCCTACGCCGCGCTGCCGCGGGCCGACGGCGCCTTCCACGACCGCTTCACCGGCACGGCGTTCGTCCCCTCCGCACAGCAGCGCCGCGACTTCGCCGAGCTGACGGTGGCCAACGAGCTGGACCTGGTGCTGATCAGCCCGGAGTTCCGGGCCCGCTGGGGCGAGGCGCTGGGGCGGCTCTTCACTTCACTGCGGCCACTGGTGAGTTCGCCGGCCTGGCACGCGGTGACACAGGCGCTGGGTGACCGGCCGGGGGAGCCTCGGTAGCCGCGGCCGTCGAACGGGCCGCGCGCAACCGGCGCAGCATCCGGGCGTCCTGGAAACCGACCGCGCGGGCGGCCGCCTCGGCGGTACCGCCCTGGGCGATCAGGTGCTCGGCGTGCTCGATCCGCAGCTCCTGCTGGTAGCGCAGCGGGGTGAGCCCGGTGACGGTGACGAAGCGCCGGGTCAGCGTCCGCTCGCTGACGCCCACGGCGGCGGCGAGGTCGGCCAGCGCGAGCGTGCCGGTGTAGCCGCCGTCGATCAGGTCCTGGGCCCGGTGCACGGCGTCGGACAGGTGCGCGCGGTGCCGGAGCATCACGCTGGCCTGCTGCTCGTCGCCGTTGCGCCGGGCGTAGACCACCATCGCGCGGGCCACCCGGGCGGCGTCGTAGGGACCGTGGCGCACCGCGATCAGGTGCAGCGCGAGGTCGATGCCGCTGGCGATGCCCGCCGAGGTGATCAGCCGGTCGTCCACCACGTACAGCACGTCGCGCAGCACGGTGGCGCGCGGGTAGCGGCGGGCCAGCTCCTCCTGGAGGTCGTGGTGGGTGGTGCAGCGGCGGCCGTCGAGCAGACCGGCCCGGCCGAGCGCGTCGGCGCCCGCGCAGATGCTGGCCACCGTGCCGCCCGCCGCGTGATGGGCGGTCAGGCGGTCCAGCGTGGCCTGCTCCAGCCGGCCGTTGTCCTGCGGGCGCCCGCGCTCGTGTTCGCGCGGGACCCGCGAGCGCCAGCCGGGGACCATGACCAGGTCGTCCGCCGCCAGCGGTGGCCACTCGGTCGCCGCCCGCAGTTCGAGGCCCTGGGCGGTGCGGATGGACTCCCGCTCGCCCACGAAGTGGATCTCGTACGGGTGGCCGAGGTCGGCGGCCGAGGAGAAGACCTGGGCCGGCCCGGCCAGGTCCAGCAGGTGCAGCTGAGGGGCGAGGAGGAAGACGACCTTGCTCATCCCGTCAGCCTAGCTCCGGCCCCGGCCGGTGGGCACACGATCCGGTCAGTACAGTCAGCCCAGGCCGGGCCCGGCCTGGGCTGGCTCAGGCCTGCTCCAGTTCGGCGACCGTGGCGATCCGGGCGAAGCGGCCCGCCAGCGCGTACTCGGTGCGCGTGATGATCTCCTCGGTGCCCAGCGTGCGCGGGTCGGCCAGGATCTCCGCCAGGCTGCGCCCGGCCGGGGCGTCGCGGTGCTCGATCGGGTGGGTGGCGGTGGCGTCGGTGACGAAGACGACCTGGTAGCCGAGGTCGGAGCCGATCCGGGTGGTGGTCTCGCAGCACTGCTCGGTGCGGATGCCGCAGATCACCAGCTCGCCCACGCCGTGCTGGACCAGCAACTGCTGGAGGTTGGTGGTGCTGAAGGCGTTGTGCGAGGTCTTGAGGACCACGGGCTCGCCGTCGAGCGGCTTGAGGCCCTCGATCGGGTGCACATGGCCGAGCGCCGGGTCGAAGACGTCGCCCGACCCCGGCTCGCTGTGCAGCACCCAGACCACCAGGTCGCCCTTGCTGCGGGCGAGCTGGACCAGACGGTCGACCTGCTCGACGATCTGCGGGTTGGAGGTGGCCGCCCAGTTGTCGCGGCGGCGGAAGGACTCCTGGACATCGATGACGATCAGTGCGGTGCGGGTGGCGGCGGCGCTTGCCTGCGTGGTTTCCATGGGCACCATCCTGGCCGCCGGACGGGCCCCGGCGAAGGCCCGATCAGGCCCGGCTGCGGAACGATCTGGTCAGCCGGTGGGCTCAGCGCGGGTCGGGCCGGTCGACGTTCCAGTGCCGCACCATCTGGCAGATCCAGCGGTCCTCCTGCTCGCGGTCGACCCGGATCAGCGAGAAGCGGCTGATGGTGCGCTGCCCGCCCTCGGCATCCCCGTAGAGCAGGTCGATGTTGACCCGCTCCCCGTTCTTCACCGGTTCGACCAGCGCCTGGTGGTCGGGGTCCTCGGGATCGCGGATCGCCGCGTGCCAGAAGCCGGTGTCGCCGGGCGCGATGTAGAGGTCCCGGGACTGACGGCGGAACTCGGCCGGGTCCGGGTGGGCCACGTTCTGGTAGGTCTCCGGCGGCGCGAACCGCCAGCCGTGGATCACGCCGAGCCCGGGGCCGATGTTGCGGATCGAGGCGGCCAGGTACAGGTTGCCCTCGGTCAGCCGCAGGTAGCCCGCGCTGCCGGGCAGGTGCGCCCGGTGGCCGTCCTGCCAGATCAGCTTCTGCTGCGGCGCTTCGAGCCGGGAGCCGATCAGCAGCGGGCGCAGCGAGGCCTGCAGCGCGCGCTCCGCCGAGAGCGCGGCCCGGTCCGCCGAGAGCGCGGCACGGTCGGCCGAGCGGATCGAGGCGAACGAGGCGCCGGCCAGCACCAGGGTGCCCCCGGCGGTGGCCAGCGCGGAGATGACGTTCCAGTCGGCCATGGGTCACCAACCCACTGCGCACTGATGTGATGATCCGACCGAAAGCATGGCGCGCAGCCTAGGGCACGCCCACCCCGTGCCGCACAGCGCCCCGACGACCCGCCCACAACGGTTGCCCCGGGTCCCCGCCGACCGCGAGACTCGGCAACTGTGAGCGAACTCAGCTATGACGACGTGAAAGCCGCCGCCGAGCGGATCAGCGGGATCACCCGCCCGGTGCCGGTCATCGCGGTGGACCCGGGCGCGGTCGGCTCCGCCGAGGTCTTCCTGGCCCTGGACTTCATGCAGCACAGCGGTTCCTTCAAGGACCGCGGGGCGGCCAACTTCGCCGCCGCCCACCTCGCGGCCGGCACCATGCCGGCGGCCGGCGTGGTGATCGCCTCCGGCGGCAACGCCGGCCTGGCCTGCGCCTGGGCCGCCGAGCGGCACGGCGTGCCGGCCACCGTCTTCGTCCCGGTCACCGCGCCCGAGGTGAAAGTGGCCCGGCTGCGGGCCCTCGGTGCCCGGGTGCGCCAGGTCGGCACCGAGTACGCCGAGGCGCAGACGGCGGCGCAGCGCTTCGGCCGGGAGACCGGCGCGCTGGTCTCGCACGCCTACGACGACCCCCATGTGGTCGCGGGGGCCGGCACCCTGCTGCCGGAACTGCTCGCCGCCGTGCCCGGCCTGGACACGGTGATCGTCGCGGTGGGCGGCGGCGGCCTCTTCGCGGGCACCGCCATCGCGGCGGCGCACCACGGGGTGCGGGTGGTCGCGGTCGAGCCGGAGCGCTGCCGCGCGCTGAACGCGGCGATCGAGGCGGGCGAGGTGGTCGACGTCGAGGTCGACTCCGTCGCCGCGGACTCGCTCGGCGCGCGCCGCGCCTCGCAGACCGCCCTCCACTGGGCGCGGCGGGCGTCGGCGCTCTCGCTGCTGGTGAGCGAGGAAGCGATCCGCTCGGCCCGGCAGACGATCTGGGAGCACCGCCGCCTGGTGATCGAGCACGCCGCGGCGACCGCGCTGGCCGCCCTGATGAGCGGCGTCTACCGGCCGGCGCCGGGCGAGCGGGTCGCGGTGGTGCTGTGCGGGGCGAACACGGACCTGTCCTCGCTGCGATAGCCGCGCCGGCACCGGGAGGTCCGCAGCCACCGGGGTTGTCACTGGCTGACGTTACGGTCGCCGGATGGCTGAACCGACCACCGAACCGACCCTGTCCCGGAGCGCCGTCGCCGGCGCCGTCGTCCCCGACACCGTCGTCCCCGACACCGTCGTCCCCGCCATCGTCGTCACCGACGACCCGGCGCCGGCTGACCTCGCCCTGATCTCGGACGAGCTGGACCGCTTCAACATCGAGGCCAGCGGCACCGCGGACCGCCGACCGCTGGCCGTGCTGGTCAAGGACCCCGGGACCGGAGCGGTGCTCGGCGGCCTGACCGGCCGGACCTCGCTCGGGCTGCTCTTCGTGGACCTCTTCCACCTGCCGCCCGCGCTGCGCGGCCGGGGGCTCGGCAGCGAGATCCTGCGGCGGGCGGAGGAGGAGGGCCGGCGCCGCGGCTGCCGCAGCGCCGTGCTCTACACCATCACCTTTCAGGCGCCCGGCTTCTACCAGCGGCACGGCTGGCGGGTGTTCGGGGAGATCCCGTGCGACCCGCCGGGCACCAGCCGGGTGTTCATGACCAAGGACCTCGGCTGATCCCACCTCATCGGGTGGCGGCCGCACCGGGGAGCAGGCTGGAGCGGGACGGCGCGTCCGGGCCGGCCGTCAGCGGGGCCGGTGTTCGCGGCGGCGGCGGTGGCATTCGCGGCGGCGGCGGTGTGTTCAGCAGCACCGCGCCCACGCAGGTGGCCACGCCCAGCAGGACGGCCGCCACCCCCGCCAGCTGCCGCCAGGCCGGCCCCCTCACCCGACCGCGGCCGGCACGGCCGTCGGGGTCCTGCGCTCGCCGCCGACCAGCGCGGTGGCGATCAGCACGTCCAGCAGTTCCTCGTACAGCAGCCCGGTCGCGGCCCAGATCCGCGGGTACTGGGAGGCGGCGGTGAAGCCGGGGAAGGTGTTCACCTCGTTCACCACCGGCTCCGTGCCGCCCCGGAGCAGGAAGTCGATCCGCAGCAGCCCCGAGCAGTCCAGTGCCCGGAAGACCTCCACCGCCATCTCCCGCAGCCGCTCGGCGACCGGTTCGGGCAGCCGGGCGGGGATCTCGAAACGGGTCGCGCCGTCCTGGTACTTGGCGGCGTAGTCGAAGAACCGATGCCCGCCGTGCACCCGGATCTCCAGCGCCGGGCCCACCTCCAGGCGGCCGTCCGGGTGTTCCAGCACCGCCAGGTCCACCTCGCGACCGAGCACCGCCTCCTCCACCAGGACCTTGCTGTCGAAGGCGCGGGCGCCGGCCAGTGCCGCGTCCAGCTCCGCCCAGTCGTCCACCCGGGTCACGCCGAGGCTGGAGCCCGCCCGGGCCGGCTTCACGAAGGCGGGCAGGCCCAGCCACTCCCGTTCCCGCACCGGCAGTTCGGCCGCGGGGCCGTGCAGCAGCGCCGAGGCCGCCACCGGGAGGCCGGCCGAGGCCAGCAGCCGCTTGGTGACGTCCTTGTCCATCCCGGCCGCGCTCGCGAACACGCCGTTGCCCAGGTACGGGACGCCCAGCGTCTCCAACAGGCCCTGCAGCGTGCCGTCCTCGCCGTACGGGCCGTGCAGGGCCGGCACCACGACGTCGGCGGTGGCCAGGACGGGCAGCGCCTGCGCCAGGCCGGTCCAGCAGGGCGCGCCGTCGTCGGGCAGCAGGCGCTGGAGGTCGTCCGGGCCGTACGAGCCGACGGGCAGGTCCTCGGAGCCCGGCACCCAGGAACCGGTGCTGGTGATGCGCACCGGCCGGACCGCGTAACGGTCCCGGTTCAGGTGGGTGATGATGCCCGCCGCCGAGGCGCAGGAGACGTCGTGCTCACCGCTGCGGCCGCCGAACAGCACCGCGACCCGGATCCGGTTCTGCTCAGCCATGGCGGTTCTCCTCGGTGCTGTCGAACCCGCGAGTGGTGTCGAACTCGCGGATGGTGTCGGGGTCCTGGGTGGCGTCGGGCCCGCCCGCCGGCAGGTAGCGCCTGGGCACCCGGGGGCCGATGCCGGTGAGCAGCTCGTGCGCGTTGGTGCCAGCCCAGCGGGCCCAGTCGCCCACCGTGGGCTCGCCCCGCTCCCCCGGGCCGAACACCACCACCGGCTCGCCGATGCGGACCTGCGCCGCCCCGGCGTCCAGCACGCACTGGTCCATCGCGATCCGTCCCGCGACCGGGCGCCGGGCCCCGGCGGCCCACATCGCGGCGCGGCCCGAGGCGGCGCGCGGCACGCCGTCCGCGAAGCCGAGCGGCACCAGCAGCAGGGTGCCGTCCCGCGCCGCGCGGTACTCGTGCCCGTAGGACACACCCTCACCGGCCCGCACCGGGCGGGCCATGACGGCCCGGGCGCGCAGCGTCATGGCCGGGCGCAGTCCGAAGCCGAGCCCGCGCACCGGCTCGACGCCGTACAGCCCGATCCCGGCCCGGACCAGGTCGTAGTGGGTGCTCGGATCGCTCAGCGCGGCGGCCGAGTTGGCCAGGTGCAGCAGCCGGGGGCGAAGTCCGGCCGCGCGGGCGAAGGCGACCGCGTCCTCGAAGTCCCGGACCTGGCGCGCCGTGCAGCTCGGCGCGGATCCCATCGAGCCGTCGGAGTCCACCAGGTGCGACCAGAGCCCGCGCACCCGCACGGTGCCGCGCAGCTCGAACGCCCGGGCGGCCCGGACCAGCGCCCCCCAGTCGCCCGGCGCCGCACCGTTGCGGCGCAGCCCGGTGTCGACCTTGAGATGCACCCGCGCGGTGAGCCCGGCCCGCTCGGCGCAGGCCGAGATGCCGGCCAGGTGCAGGTAGGAGGAGACCGAGAGGTCGACGCCGGCCCGCAGCGCCGGGGTGAAGTCCTCGTCGGGCAGCTGCATCCAGCTGAGCACCGGCGCGGTGAGACCGGCCGCGCGCAGCTCCAGCGCCTCCCGCATCGAGGTGACGCCCAGCCAACTCGCGCCGTTGGCCAGCGCGGTGCGGGCCACCGGCACCGCGCCGTGTCCGAAGCCGTCCGCCTTCACCACCGCCATCACGGCGCCGCGTGAGCGCGCCGCCAGTAACCGGGTGTTGTGCGCGATCGCGCCGAGGTCGACCACCGCCTCGGCGTAGGCGTCGCCGCTCCCGGGCAACCGTGCTGTGCTGCAGGTGTCCTGGGCCCCGCGGGCCCGGACGTACCGGCCGTGGGGCGCCGGGCCCCGTTCTCTCGTCGCGCTCCGCATGAGCACCGACCTCCTGGTGTCGCCGTTCGCACGACACTCCAGCCGAGGCCCCGTTAAACCCTGGTGAGGTGATCACTCACACCCAGCTCACATCGCGTCTGCATACTGAAGGGGACGCCACGCCGAACCACGCACGGCGGGCCGCCACGACGACGAACGGGCAGCATGCGCACATCGGTCTCCGGGCCCGAGCAGGGATCCGACCAAGGTGACGGAGGGCGACCCGACCGGGGCGGCGGGGGACGAGCCGACCGGGGCGAGGGAGGCGGCAGCGGCGGTGCCTGGCGCAGCAGCCTGCGGACCCGGCTCTCGCTGGTCTTCGGCCTGATGTTCTTCGTCGCCGCCGCCGCGGTGCTGGCCGTCACCATCATCCTGGTCGACAACTCGATGCGGTACAGCCTGGATCTCGCCTTCTCCCCCGGCTACTCCCTCGACCCGCACCCCGCCGCCGACCTCCAGCAGCACCTCGCCCAGCGGCAGGGCGGGGAGGCGGCGACCAAGGCCGTCATCCTGACCTCGATGAAGCGCAACCTGCTCGCCAAGGGCGGTCTGACGGTGCTCGTCGTGGGGGTCGTCGCCACCACCGCGGGCTGGCTGGTGGCCGGGCGGCTGACCCGTCCGCTCAGTGTGATCAGCTCGCACGCGGAGCGGATCGCCACCCGCACCCTGCACCGGCGGATCGACCTCCAGGCGCCGCCCGGGGAGGTGAAGTCACTGGCCGACTCCTTCGACAGCATGCTCGACCGGCTCGACCAGGCCTTCGCCGGCCAGTCGCGCTTCATCTCCAACGCCGCGCACGAGTTGAAGACCCCGATCGCGGTCAGCCGCACCCTGGTGGAGGTCGCGATGAACCGGCCCACCGCCCCGCCCGAGGTGAGGACGCTGGGCGAGAACCTGCTGGCCGTCAGCGAGCGCCACGAGAGGCTGATCGACGCGCTGCTCACCCTGGCCCGGACCGATGACGCGCTGACCGAGCAACTGCCGCTCGACCTGGCCGAACTGGCCGAGGCGGTGGTGGCGTCCGCCGGTGCCGAGGCGGCCCGCCAGGACGTCACGCTGGAGTGCCGGCTGGCGCCCGCTCCCGCCACCGGCGACCCGATCCTGCTGGAGCAGGTGCTGCGCAACCTGGTCGACAACGCGATCCGCTACAACGTGCCCGGCGGGCGGGTCACGGTGCGCACCCGGGGCAGGTGGCACGGCGCCGAGGTGCTGGTCGGCAACACCGGGCCGCTGATCTCCGAGCACGAGATCCCGGTGCTCTTCGCGCCCTTCCGCCGGCTCACCGACCGGGTGGGCTCGGCGCGCGGCAGCGGCCTGGGCCTGTCCATCGTGCGCGCGGTCGCCCAGGCGCACAGCGGCGAGGCGACCGCGCGGCCGCTGCCGGGCGGCGGGATCGAGGTGCGGGTGGTGCTGCCGACGGACCGGCGCTGACCGATCCTCAGGACGACCGGCGGGGCGACCGTCAGGGGATCCGGTAGCCGGTGCCGGTCAGTGTTTCGATCAGGTCCGGCTCTCCCAGCTTGCGGCGCAGACTGCGGATGGTGACCCGCACGATCGTGGTGAACGGGTCGATGTTCTCGTCCCAGGCCCGCTCCAGCAGTTGCTCGGCCGAGACCGGCGCCCCCTGCGCGCCGAGCAGGACCTCCAGCACCGCGAACTCCTTGCGGGAGAGCGCCAGCGGCCGCCCGTCGCGGCTGGCCGCGTGGTGGTGCGGGTCCAGCCGCAGCCCGGCGCGCTCCAGCACGGGCGGCGTGGCGGGGCGCGAGCGCCGGCCCAGCGCCCTGATCCGGGCCACCAGTTCGGCGAAGGCGAAGGGCTTGGCCAGGTAGTCGTCCGCGCCCAGGTTCAGGCCCGCGACGCGCTCGGCGAGGGTGGTGGAGACGGTCAGCATCAGCACCCGCACCTCCAGGCCCTGCGCGACCACCCACCGGCACACCTCGTCGCCGTGCAGCCGCGGCAGGTCGCGGTCCAGCACCATCACGTCGTAGGTGTGGACGCCCAGCCGCTCCACCGCCGCCGCGCCGTCGTGCACGACGTCCACGGCGAACGCCTCCTGCCGCAGCCCCTCGGCGATGGCCAGGGCCAGCATCTCCTCGTCCTCGACCACCAGCACGCGCACGTCCGCCGCTCCCCCGCTCACCTCGCCACCGGCCCCCGGTATCGCATCGGACGCAGCCGGGAGGGCCATGGTTGCAGGCGAACGGGCCGCTGCCCGAAAGGGCCCTAGGCCCTAGGGCCTGTCGTCCCCGCCGGGATCTTCGTGGGCGGGGCCTCCTGCTGCTTCGGCAGTTCGCGTCGGGTTCGGACCGGCGAGAGGAAGACCGGCAGGAACGCCGTCGCCAGGAAGGCGGCGCCGACCCAGAGCGCGGTGTGGACGGTGGCCAGCTCGCCGATCACTCCTGCCACGGCGGAGCCGATGGCGAGGGCACCGGTGAGCAGGAAGCGGAAGGTGGCGTTCATCCGGCCGAGGAGGGCATCCGAGGTCGCACGCTGCCGCAGGCTGACGCCCAGCACGTTGTCCGTGCCGGTCTTGGCCATGGCCAGCAGCCAGCCGGTCCCGGCCAACCAGAGCCAGGGGCCGCGGCCCACCAGCGGGACGAGGAGTCCGGCGGGCGCCAGCCACAGGCCCAGCAGGCCGAGGGTGCGGCCGTGGCCCAGGCGCCGGGCGATGGGCCGGGCGCAGCGCGCTCCGAGCAGGAGGCCGACTCCGCCCATCGCCCAGAACAGCCCCAACACCGACGCCGGAAGGTGGAGTTCGCGGATGAACAGCACCGGGAGCATGGTGTTGATGATCTGGGAGCCGAGGTTGCTGAGGGCCGCGGTGAGCGCGAGGGCCCGCAGCTCCCGGTCGCCGAGGACGTGCCGCAGACCCTCGGCGATCTGTGCTCTCAGCCGGGTGGACCTCCCGGGCGCCAGCGGGGCCGGCCGGGGTGTGCGGCGGATCGCGGTGAGGCGCAGGGCCGAGGCCAGATAGCCACCGGCCGCACAGGCCACCGCCACCGGGGCCGTGAGCAGTTGGACGAGTCCGCCGCCCGCGCCCCGGCCGGCCACGTTGCCGACGGCCATCAGGCTCACCACGGCGGCGTTCGCCCGGACCAGGCTCTCGCGGCCGACCAGCTGCGGCAGCACGCTCTGGGACCCGACGTCGAAGAAGACGGTGGCGCAGCCGTTCAGCAGGACCGTCAGGTACAGCTGACCGAGCGTGAGGGAGCCGAGCCACCAGGCCAGCGGGACGGTGGCGAGCAGGACGGCTCGCAGGAGGTCGGCGGCGATCAGCACCCGGCGGTGCCGCATCCGGTCCACCCAGGCTCCGGCCGGCAGGCCGATGAGGAGGAAGGCGGCCGTGCTCAGCGCGGAGAGTGCCCCCACCTGGCCGGGGCTCGCGTCGAGGGCGGAGACGGCGATGAACGGGATGGCGACGTAGCCGACGTTGGTGCCGAGCTGGCTGAGTGCCGTCGCGCCGAACAGGGTGCGGAAGTCGGCTTCGCGCCAAGGGGATTCGTCCTGCGTGTGCACGGTCATCCGATCCTCGCTCCGGGGCTCGGCTGCGGCCGGGCGGCGCCGGACCGGGCGGGACCGCTGCTCTGACCGCGCGTCAGTCCGACGCCGACGAGCACCAGGGCCATGCCCGCGACGACGCGCACGCCCACCCTCTCGTCGAGGACGATCGCGCCCAGCGCCACCGAGACCACCGGCAGCAGATAGCCGACGCTGGCCGCGGTGGTGGGGCCCTCGTCGGCGATGAGGCGGGAGTTGAGGTGGAACGTGATGCCGGTTCCGAAGACGCCCAGGATCACGACGGCGGCCACCGCCGTCCAGGTCGGACCGGACAGGGTCGTGGGACCGGCGGGCAGGGCGAGGGCGCTCAGGCCTGTCGCGGCCAGGAGTTGGGCCGCCGAGAGGGCCAGCGGTGCGGTCCGGCGGCCGATGAGGTGGCGGGCCATGTAGGCGAAGGCCGCCGCGTAGCTGACGGCCGCGGCGAGCAGGGCCAGCGCACCCCGGCCGGTCAGGCCCCCCTGCTGCCACGGGGCGAAGATGACCACCGTCCCCGCGAAGCCGAGCAGCAGGCCGGCCAGCCGGACCGGGGAGAGGCCGCGCTCCGAGCCGGACGCGACTCCGATGGCCAGGGACCACAGTGGAGTTGTGGCGTTCAGGGCGCCGGCCACGCCCGAGTCGACGCTCTGTTCGCCGATGCTGAAGAGGAGGAACGGCAGGGCGTTGCACAGGAGGGCGGCCACCACGAGATGGCCCCAGGTCCTGCGGTCCCGCGGGAGGCGCTGGCCGCCGGAGCGGGCCAGGACCAGCAGCACCGCCGCGCCGAGCGCACACCGGATGACGGTGATGTGGAGCGGGGACAGGCCGCCGTCCAGGGCGAGTTTGATCCAGAGGAAGCCCGATCCCCACAGCAGGGCGAGAACGGCCATGCGTATGAGGGTTGCGCGTGAGCCGCTGAGCACTGTCCGCCTCCTGGTCGGGGTTTTTCCTCCCCGTACGGTGCCCCGCGCCTCGTTGTAAGACAAGCGAAAAGATCTGCATCGAGAGTTAAGCTGTGCTACATGCTTGATATGCGGCGTATGCAGGTGCTGAGGGCCGTGGTCACCAGTGGATCGGTCACCGCGGCAGCGCGGAATCTCGGGTACACGCCGTCCGCCGTCAGCCAGCAGATGGCGGCGCTGGAGAAGGAGGCCGGCATCGGGCTGCTGGAGCGGACCGGGCGGGGCGTGCGGCCCACCGAGGCCGGGCGGCTGCTCACCGAGTACGCGGCCGTCCTCGGCAGACACCTCGCCGAGGCGGAGACCGCGCTCGCCGAGCTGCGGGCCGGCCGGACGGGCCGGGTGGTGGTGCGGTACTTCGCCACGGCGGGAGCGAGGTTGGTGGCTCCCGCCGTGGCGGCGCTGCGCCGTGAACAGCCGGGTGTCCAGGTCGAACTCCGGCTGGGCGAGGCGGAGGACTCGCTCGTGGAGGTGCGGGAGCGTCGGGCCGATGTGGCCCTGCTGATCCGGCCGCGGGACAAGGTGTCCGTCGACGGCATCCGGTTCGTGCACCTGGCCGAGGACAGGTACGTCGCCGTGCTGCCCCGGGGACACCGGCTCGCCGCGAAGCAGGTGCTCGACCTGACCGACCTCGCCGACGAGCCGTGGGTCGGCAGCGATCAGCCCGGCCCCTGCCTGGACCCGGTCCTGGAGGCCTGCGGGGCGGCCGGATTCAGCCCGGACTTCGTCGTCGAGAGCGGGGACTACGCCACCGCGCAGGGCTTCGTCGCGGCCGGGCTCGGGGTGGGCCTGATCCCGGAGATGGGGCTGGGCAACCACCATCCCGATGTGGTCGTCCGCGAGGTCCGCAATCCGGAGCCGGTGCGGGCGGTCTACGCGGCCCTGCGGGAGCCGGCCCCCGTCCACCCCGCGCTGCACCGACTGCTCGACGCGCTGCGGAGCGCGGCCGCCGGTTGCTCCGCGCGGGGCGCGTAGGAGGGTCCGTCGGCCCCCGCCGGCGGACCCTGCGACATCCCAACGGCCTTGTCCGCGGGCGGCTCTGCACTGAGACTGTGGGGATGCGGATCAACCGACGGGACATGCGATACGACGAGTCCGACCGCGCCTGCCACGGGGGCGTGCCGTTCACCGGGGAGGTGGAGTACACCGATGCCGACGGCCGGGTGATCGCGCTGGCCGGCTACCTGTCCGGGCTCCGGGACGGGACGCTGCGCACCTGGTACCCGGACGGGACGCCGCGCTCGCAGGGACCGGGCGAGGAGTCAGCCGAGGCCGCGTTCGAGCTGGCGGCGAGCGAGCGGGCGGCGGGCCGTGTCGACGCCGCGCGCGCCGCGTTTCTGCGTGCCGTGGCCACCGGTGACCCGGAGGTCGGCCCCAAGGCGCTGGCGAACCTGGCGGTGCTGGAGGCCTCGGCCGGGCGGGTCGCGCAGGCGCGGGCCGCGTTCGAGCAGGCGATCGCGACGGGGCATCCCGACCACGCGCCGAAGTCCCTGTTCAACTACGCGATCTTCCAGCAGCGCAACGGCGAACTCGCGCACGCCCGCGAGCTGTACGAGCAGGCCGTCGCCGACGGGCATCCCGAGCACGCCCGCAAGGCGCGGTTCAACCTGGCGAACCTGGCGGTCGATCAGGGGCGGGTCAGCGAGGCCTGCGGCCTGTTCCTGCGGGCCATGGAGCCCCCGTTCCACGGGGACACCGCGCAGCGGGCCCACCGGCGGCTCATCGAGGTCGACTCCGGCCGCCTCGCCGAGGCCTGCGAGGTCTACGTGCGGGCCATCGCCGACGCGACCGCGAGCGCGGACCAGCAGACGGTGCGTCAGGCGCGCGGCCTGCTGCGCGACCTCGACCCGCAGTACGGCCAGGCGGAGCGCACCATCAACGTCGGCAACCGCACCTTCGCTGTGGCCGAGATCGAGTCCGCCGAGTGGGCCATGGGGCGGCCGAGGTACGGCAGCGGCTATATCGACGTGTACACCCGCGACGGCCAGCAGCACACGGTCTTCGTCGACCCCGGCGATCCGTACGACAGCCGGGGGCTCAGCGCGCTGCGGGAGCTGCTGGGCCCTGGCAACCTCTGAACGGCGCTCTCCAGGCAGCGAAGTGGTGACGAGGGCAGCATTCTTGATCACGCTCTTGCACGAAACCTTCACTTCCTGCCACCCTGCACTGTGATCACTGTTCCGACGTTGACGGCGACCGGGTCGGGGGCGGACCGCTGGTGGGAGCCCGGCCTGTCCGCGAGCGAACTGCGCTCGGGCGCAGGGCCGTCGGGCGCGCTGCCGTCGGGCGCAGGGCCGTCGGGCACAGTGTCCGGTGGCCGCCGGCCCGCGTGGGCCGCGTTCGTGGAGGAGGCGGTCGCCGGCGCTCCCGTGCCGGTGGTACCGGAGGGCCCGCTGCCGGGCACCACCGGCTTCCGGGCCGTCCTCGCGCCGCTGGCCGAACTGGCGGGGGCCCGGCTGGCCGGGGCCCGGCTGTCGGGGGCACGGCTGTCGGGGGCACGACCGTCGACGGCACTGCTGGCGACGGCACTGCCCCGGGCCGAGGCCGATCTGGCGGCCGTCCGGGCGCAGTTCGTCGACGACCTCACCGACGCCCTGGTCCGGCAGGCCGCCCGCACCCTCGTCCTGGAGCTCCATACGGCCAGGACGGCCGGGCAACTGACCGGCGCCACACCCGCCGAACGCTTCCGTTCCTTCGTCACCAGGGCGGCGGGCCGCGATGGCCTGTCCGAACTCTTCCGGGGATACCCGGTGCTGGCCCGGCTCCTCGGCCGCACGAGCCTGGCCGCCGCCGACGCGCTGACCGAGTTGCTGGAGCGGTTCGCCGCCGACCGGGCGGAGTTGGTCGCGGTCCTCCTGCGGGGGGCCGACCCCGGCCCGCTCGTCGCGGTCGGGCGGACGGCCGGCGACGGGCACCGGGGCGGCCGCGCGGTGACCGTGCTGCGCTTCGCCGACGGCACACGGGTGGTGTACAAGCCGCGCTCGATCCGGGCCCACCGGCACTTCAACACGGTGGTGGAGTGGTTCAACGCCCAGCCGGACACGCCCGGTCTGCGAACCCTCGCGCTGCTGGAGCGCCCCGGTTACGGCTGGCTGGAGTTCGTCGAGCGCAGGTCCTGTGACGATCCGGACCAACTGCGGCGCTTCTACCGGCGGCAGGGCGCCTGGCTCGCCCTGCTGCACGCCCTGGACTGCACCGACCTGCACTTCGAGAACCTGATCGCCTGCGCCGAGCATCCCGTCCCCGTCGACGTGGAGACCCTCTTCCACCCACCGGTACCCGCCCACCGGTCACCGGCGCAAGGCGATCCTCAGGTCGCGGATCCGGCGGCGCTGGCACTGCACGCCTCGGTGCACCGGACCGGTCTGCTGCCGGTGCTGCTCCTCGGCGACGAGCGGGCCCTGGACGCCTCGGGGCTCGGCGGCGACCCGGGCGCCGGATCGCCGACCGATGCGGTGGCCTGGGCGGCGCCGGGGACCGACGAGATGCGGCTCGTCCGGCGCGCCGGGGAGTTCGGCGGCGCCGAGAACCGCCCACGGCTCGGCGGTGTGGTCGCCGACCCGGCCGACCACGTCGACGCACTGCTGGCCGGTTTCCGGGCGGGCTACCGCGCCCTCGCCGCGGGCGCCGGGGAACTGACCGGCCGTCAGGGCCTGCTGGCCACGTTCGCCGGTGACGAGGTGCGGGTGGTGGTCCGCGCCACCGCCGAGTACGCGACGCTGCTGGACGAGTCGACCCACCCCGACGTGCTGCGGGACGCGGCCGAGCGGGAGCACCTGCTCCGGCTGGTGGGCCTGGACCAGGACGGCCGTCGGAGCTGGGCCGAGCTGGTCGACGCCGAGATCGCCGAACTGTGGGACGGCGACGTCCCGCTGTTCACCGCGCGGCCCGGCGACACGGACCTGTGGAGCGGTCGGGGCCGGCGGTTCCCCGGTGTCCTGGAGCGCCCCGGCCTCGACCGGGTGGCAGCCAAGATCACCGCGCTGGCGCCGGCCGACCTCGCCGCCCAGGAGTGGATCATCAGGGCGGCGATGACGAGCCGCTCGACCGCCCCCGCGCACGGGACCGGCCTCCCGCTGCCCGAACCACCGGCCGCGCCCGCACCGGACCCCGCCCGGCTGCTGGTGCCGCGTCAGGCAACCTTCGCCCTGTCGCGACAGTTGCCTGACGCGGCACTGGCCGCGGCCGGCGCCCTCGGCGACCGGCTGGTGGCCCAGGCCCACCGGTCCCCGGAGAGGTCGAACTGGATCGGACTCGAACTGCTCGCCGACCGGTACTGGCGGCCGGTGGCCTCGGGCGCCGACCTCGGCGGCGGCTATCTCGGGCCGGCCCTGTTCCTCGCCCAACTCGCCGCGCTCACCGGCCGGGCACGGTACGCGGAGGTGAGCCGCAGCGCGCTGCAACCGATACCCGAGCTGCTGGAGCGACTGGCCGCCCGGCCCGAGGACCTGCCGGTCGTGGGCTCGGGCGCGTTCGCCGGCCTGGGCGGACCGGCCTACGCCCTGGCCCAGTTGACGGTCCTGCTCGACGACCGGGAGATCCTCGGCTGGCTCGAACCCGCCGTCCGGCTGACCGCCCGCGCCGCCGAGCAGGAGGAGTCGTCCGCCGTCGCGGACGGTACGGCCGGCGGCCTCGCCGCCCTGCTCGCCGTGCACCAGGCCACCGGCAGCGCCGAGGCCTGGCAGGGCGCCGCGCTGTGCGCATCGCGTCTGCTCGACCGGCCACTGCCCGCCGAACCCGGCTTCAGCACCGGCGCGGCCGGGGTCGGCTGGGCGCTGCTGCGCTTCGCGCGGGCCGGCGGCGGCGCCGACTGCGAACGCGCCGGGCTGGCCGCCCTGCGCGCCGCTGTAGGCGGAGCTGTGGGCGGAGCTGTGGGCGCAGCTGTGGGCGCAGCTGTGGGCGCAGCGAGCGGCGGGTCCTGGTGCGCGGGCACGCCCGGTGTCGCGCTCGCGCTGGTGGACAGCCCGGCCGCGATGGCCGATCCCGAGCTGGCGAGCGGGGCCGAGAGGTTCCTCCGGCAGGCCGTCGCCGCGGGTCCGCTGCCGAACCACAGCCTGTGCCACGGGGAGTCGGGTGTCCTCGAACTGCTCCGCCGCGCATCCGACCCCGCCTGCCGCGCCGCCCTGGAACGCCGAACGGCCGCGCTGCTGGCCGGGCTCGACCGGTCCGAACCGGTCTGCGGCACCCCCGGCGGCCTCGGCTCCCCCGGCCTGCTGACCGGCCTTGCGGGGGTGGGCCACACGCTGCTGCGGCTCGGCTTCGCCGACCACACGACCTCGGCGCTGCTGTTGCAGCCGCCGATCGGTACACGGCCGTCGCCACGGACGCCGTGACCTTCACCGGAAAGGATCGACCACCATGCTCAGCCCCGCCATACCCGACACCCGCAAGCCGCCCGTCACGCCCCCGCCCGGCGCGCTCGACCACCCGGCCGGCCGGATCGAGCTGCGCTCGGGCAGCCGGCTCACCCGCCGCTCCGCGCTGCTGGGCAGCCACCGCAACGAGCCGCCCTGTACGTACGAGACGATGACCGGCCCCGCCTGAGCCGACACCGGCCGCCCGTGCGGTGAGCCACCGGCCACGCGACCCCGGTTACGGCCCTGGGCCGTACCGGGGGTCGCGTGGCCGGGAGCCGGCGGTGCCCGCGCCGGCCGGGCCCGGCGGCCGGCAGTGCGCCGAAGGACCGCTGTCCTGCGGGTTTCTGATGATCCAATACCCTGCAGCCATGCGTACCACTTCACCGGTCACGGTGGGCCGTGAGGCCGAGATCCTGCAGCTCGACGGGGCCTTGACGCGGTTGCGGGACGGCTGCGGCGAAGCGGTGTTCCTGGTCGGCGAGGCCGGCATCGGCAAGTCCCGGCTGATCGACCACTGCGCCGGGCGGGCCGTCGCGCTCCCGCTGCCCGTGCTGCGCGGCCGGGGCAGCACGACCGGGGCGGGCACACCGTTCCGGCCCCTCGTCGAAGCACTGTCCTCGCAGTTCCGCCGGAGCGGGCCGCCGGGAGACCCGGAGCTGGTGCCCTACCGGCCGGCCCTGGCCCGCCTGGTCCCGGAGTGGCGGCACACGGCGGCCCCGGGCCACCCGGACAGCGTGGTCGAGCTCGCCGAGGCCCTGCTCCGGCTGCTCGCCGTCATCGGGCGGACGGCCGGCTGCGTGCTGGCCCTGGAGGACCTGCACGACGCGGACTCCGAAACCGTCGCCGTCGTGGAGTACCTGGTCGACAACCTCACCCAGGTGCCGGTGCTGCTGGTCGCCGCCCTGCGGCCGGAACCGGGTCCCGCACTCGACCTGGCGTGCGGGGCCGAGCGGCGCCGGGTGGCCTCGATCACCGCGCCCGCACCCCTGGGCCGGCCCGAGGTCCGGGCGCTGGCCGCGGGCTGCCTCGGCGTGGCGGCGGCAGAGGTGCCGGGCCCGGTGGTCGAGCGGCTGGCCGACGGTGGCGGCATCCCGTACCTGGTGGAGGAGTTGCTCGCCGACATGATCGGCTCGAACGTCCTGCACCGGGACGGCGACGGCTGGCGGGTGGCCGGCGAGCTCGCGGTCACCGTGCCCGCCACCGTGGTGCAGAGCCACGGCCAACGCCTGGACCGGCTGCCACCGCACCTGCGGGAACTCCTGCTGCTCGCGGCCACCCTCGGCCACCGGTTCCCGGTCGACGCCCTGCGGCTGGTCACCGGCCGGGAGGAGTCGGACCTGTTCGCCGTCCTGAGGTCCGCGGTGGAGACGGGCCTCGTCGTCCCCGACACCACCGCGCCGGAGCAGTACGCGTTCCGCCACGCCCTCACCGCCCAGGCGGTCCTGGCGGGCCTCGCGCCGGCCGAACGCGCCGCCCTCGCCCGTCGGGCGGCCGCCGCACTCAGGCCCGCCGAGCCGCCGATCTCCGCCGAACGGTGCCAGCAGGTCGCCACCCTGCTGGTGGCGGCGGGCGACCTGCCCGGCGCGGCGCTGCTCTACGCCGAGGCGGGCCGCCAGGCGCTGGCCGGCGGGGCCTGCGCGTCCGCCGTCCAACTCCTGGAGCGGGCCCGGGAGCTGGCGGCCCCGGCGGACCGGACCCCGGTCACCGAATCGCTGCTGTACGCACTGGCCGAGGCCGGCCGGCTGGACCACGCGCTGGCGCTGGCCGAGACACTGCCGGCGGCCGGCACGACGGCCCTGGACCCCGACCGCAGAACGGCCCTGCACACCCGGCTCGCCTGGGCGGCCGTCATGACCGAACGGCGGACGGAGGCCGTCACGCAGCTGGCGATCGCCCGGGCGCTGCTCGGCGAGGAGGGCCGACCGGAGCAGACCGCCGCACTGGCCGTGATCGAAGGGCACCTGGCGCTGCATCCGGGGCAGGACGAGCGGCTCAGCGAGGTCAGGCGGCGGGCCGAGGAGGCCGCCGAGGTCGCCGAGCGGGCCGAACTCCCGGTACTGGCCTGCCAGGCCTGGCAGTTGCTGGCGCTGCTGGCCCGCGAGGACGGCTTCGACACCGCCGACGCCTGCCTGGCGCGGATGCTCACCGTCGCCGAGACCCATGCCCTGCCGACCTGGCGGTTCGAGGCACTGATCCGCCTGGGCGCCAACGCGTTCATGCGGACGGGCGACCCGGGCCTCCTCGAACAGGCCCGCGAGGAGGCCCGCGAGCTGGGCTCGATCGTGCTGACCCAGCGCACCGAGAGCCTGCTCGCGATGAACGCCGTGCTGCGCGGCGAGCAGGCGAAGGCCACCGGGATCATCGAACGCTGGCGGGACAGCAGCGTCCGGATGCGCAACATCGGCACTCACCGCTACCTGCTGCTGACCGCGGCGACGCTGGCCGCCCACCGCGGCCGGCGCCGGGAGATGGAGCGCGAGCTGCGGGAGTTCCGGCAGGCCGGAGGCGAGGACTCGTTCCTCGTGCCGCTGATGTTCGGGCTGTGCCGAGCGGTCTGCGCGCTGCTGGAGGAGGACCGCGCGGCGGCCGGCGCCGAGCTCGCGGCCGGAGCGGCCTGGGAGGCCGAACACCCGAACGTCTTCTACCTGGCCGGGCGGTACGGACTGGCCCCGCTGCTGGCCGTGCTGGCCGGCGCCGCGGGGTGGGACGAGTACGCCGCGGTGGCGGCCGCACCGGCCGCCGAACTCGCTTGGAACGCACAGTTCCTGACCCTGGCCCGGGCGATCCTGCTGGGTCGGCGGGGCCAGGGCGAGCAGGCCGCGCAGGAGGTCGAGCGGATGCGGCGCGGTACCACGCCGTTCCCGACCGGGCGCCACCTCGGTCTGCGCCTGGTCGCCGAGGCCGCGCTGGCCGACGGCTGGGGCGATCCGGTGGCCTGGCTGCGGTCGGCGGAGGAGTACTTCCACGCGCTCGACGCGCCGTCCGTGGCGTCCGCCTGCCGGGTCATGCTGCGGCAGGCCGGCGCGGGCGGTACCCAGCGCAGGAGCGGACGCGAGCTGATACCGGCCGCGCTGCGCGCGCTGGGAGTCACCCCGCGCGAGTTCGAGGTGCTGGTGCTGCTCGCGGAACGGCCCGGCAACCAGGACCTCGCGCGGCGGCTGTCCATCTCGACGCGCACGGTGGAGAAGCACATGGCGAGCCTGTTCCAGAAGACCGGCCGGCCGGACCGCGCGGCGCTGTGCCGGCTCTCCGCCGAGCTGGCCGCGGGCAAGCCCTAGGAGCTCACGCACGCTGCCGGGTGCCGGGTACTGGGTGCCGGGTACTTGGTGCCGGGTACTGGGTGCTTGGTGCCGGGTCGGGGTGCGGAAGATGGGTGTGGATCACCCATGCCGCGCCCCCAGGAGCCCCGGAAGTATGGGCACCGCGGACGGCAGCCGGACCCCGGCTCACCCGTCCATCCCCACGACGGAGGCGCGGTGATGACTGTGACGGACGGCCCGGTGCCCCCGGACGACCTGGAGCCGGACTCCGAGTTCCTCCCGGGCATCGTCCGGGCGGTGCTGCCCGCCGACCGCTGGCAGGTCACCCCGCGGGCGTTCTGGTGCCATGTGGTGCCCGAGGACGAGCCGCAACTCCCGGCCCAGGGCTGGAAGCTGCACGTCTCGGCCACACCGCTCGCGGCACCCCTGGTCCTGCACCGCTGCGCGGAGGTCCTGGTCGCCCAGCGGGCGCGCTTCAAGTTCGCCCGCACGCTCGGCAACGCCACGGCCCTGGTCAGCGGACGCTACGACCGCAGCGGCGGCGGCAAGTTCATCACCGTCTATCCGCAGGACGACGAGCAGTTCCGCCACCTCGCGGAGCAACTCCACCTGGCCACCGAAGGACTGCCGGGGCCGGGCATCCTCTCCGACCGGGTCCACCGGCCCGGCAGCCTGGTGCACTACCGCTACGGCGCGTTCAGCCGGAGCGTGAGGCTGAGCACCGACGGCTCATGGGAGGCCGTGCTGACCACGCCCGACGGCGGGCTGGAGAAGGACGGCCGGCAGCCCCGGTACAGCCCGCCGAGCTGGGCACGCTGTCCACTGCCGGCGCCGGTGCCAGTGCCGGTCGCCGCCGCGGGCAGCGGCAGCGGCAGCGCGGCTCCGTCGGCGGTGCTGCTGAACGACCGCTACGTGGTGCGCCGGGCCGTCCGGCACGCCTACAAGGGCGGGGTGTTCATCGGCACCGACCAGGAGACCGGGGCGGAGGTGATCATCAAGGAGGCCCGACGGCACGTCGGCGCGACGCTCAGCGGCACGGACGCGTCCACGCTGCTGCGGCACGAAGCCCGGATGCACACCGCACTCGCTCCGCTCGGCATCGCCCCCCGCGCTCTCGACCGGTTCGAGCAGGGCGGCAACCAGTACCTCGTCCAGGAGCGGATCGTCGGCCGGACCCTGTACGCCTGGGTGGCCGGACGGACGGACCACGCGCCGGGCCCGCTGGTCCACCTCGCCCGGCAACTGGTCGACGTGGTGTCGGCGGTGCACGGGACCGGCCTGGTGCTGCGCGATCTCAACCCCAACAACCTGATGGTGACCGCCGAGGGCCGGCTGTGGCTGATCGACCTGGAGATGCTCGCCCGACCGGGAGAGCGCGTCCGCAAGGCGTTCACCCCCGGTTACGGCGCTCCCGAGGTGGTGTCCGGGCCGGTCGACGGTCCCGCACCGGCCGCCGAGTCGGACCTGTTCAGCCTCGGCGCGACCCTGTTCCACCTGGCGTCCGGTACCGACCTGAGGCTGGCGGCGGACAGCCCGGCGGAGCGCGACGACGCGGAGCACCGGGACGACGCCGGGCGGCGCGCCGAGCTGGTGTCCGGGGTCCTCGGGGCGGGGCCCGGTCTGCGGTGGTTCGAGCCGCTGGTCCTGGGCCTGCTGGCCGAGTCCGCCGAGGACCGCTGGCCGCTGTCCCGGGTCCGGGAGTACCTGGCCTCGGCCCCCGACGCGACGGCCGGCGCCGACTGGGCGGAGGTCTCCCCCACCGAGCCGGTCCCCGCCGGGGTCGAGGCCCGGATGGTCACCGACGGTCTGAGCCTGCTGCTGACCACCATGACTCCGGCCGCCGAGCGGCTGTGGCCCGCCACGGGCTTCGCCGCCGGTACGGACGCGCTGAGCGTGCAGCACGGCGCCGGCGGTGTGCTGGCGGTGCTGTCGGCCGCCTGCGCGGCCGGCGAGACGGGCAGCGGTGGCAGGGCCGGCAGCGGTGGCGGGGCCGGCAGCGACGGCCGGGCCGGGGAGCTCCGGGCGGCGGTCTCCCGGGCCGCCGGCTGGATCGCGGACCGGCTCGACGACGATGGCGAAGTGCCGCTTCCAGGGCTGTACTTCGGCCGCAGCGGGACCGCCTGGGCACTGCTCGACGCCGCCCGGCTGCTCGGGGACGACACCCTGGAGTCCAGGGCGCTGGCACTGGCGCGCCGGATACCGATGCGCTGGCCGAACCCGGACGTCTGCCATGGCGCGGCCGGAGCGGGTCTCGCCCAGCTGCACTTCTGGCAGGTGACCGGCGAGGACGAGTTCCGCAAGCGGGCACTGGAAGCCGCCGAGGGCCTGGTCGCCGCCGCCCGCCCGGGCCGGTCGGGGGTGAGCTGGCCGATCCCGGCCGACTTCGACTCGGCCCTGGCCGGACAGGACCAACTGGGCTTCGGCCACGGGGTCGCCGGAGTGGGCACGTTCCTGCTGCTGGCCGGGCTGGCCGCGGAGCGCGGGGATCTCGTCGAACTCGCCCGCCGGGCGGGCGACACCCTGGTGGCAGCGGCCCGGACGGACGGCACGACCGCCTGGTGGCCGATGAGCGACACATCCGCCAACAGCCCCTTGCAGCCACCGCACTGGTGCAGCGGCTCCTCCGGAGTCGGCACCTTCCTGATCCGCCTCTGGCAGGCCACCGGCACCGACCGCTACCGCGAACTGGCGGAGCAGGGCGCCGTGGAGGTGTACCGCAGGCGCTGGCGGGCCGCACCGGCGGCCTGCCACGGCCTGGCCGGCAACGCCGACTTCCTGCTGGACCTGGCCGCCGCTCTGGGCGAGCAGCGCTACCGGCACTGGGCCGAGGAACTCGTGGCGTGCGCCTACGCCCGCCGGGTGTTCCGCGATGGGCTGCTGCTCGTCCCGGACGAGTCGCTGACCAAGGTGACCGCGGATTACAACACCGGTCTGTCCGGCGTTCTCGCCCTGCTCCTGCGACTGAGGCACGGCGGCCCCCGGATGTGGCTGCCCAACTGGCCAACCCCTCCCGCACGGTAGGGGCGGCCGGGCCCGTCGACGACGGGATACCACCCCGGCCGCCCCGGCCGCACCCCGGGTCCTCGCACCCCGGGTCCTCGCACCCCGGGTCCTCGCGCACCGGATCCGTCCCTGCGCGACGGCACCCGCACCAGACCTGCCCCGGCCGGCACCTGCCGGCCCGACAACCGCGGTAGGAGAAAGGAGGTGAATTCATATGAGCATCGACGTCAACGAGCTGCAGGCACTTGCCAGCGACGAGCAGGAGACGGCCGTCATGGCCGAGCCGCCGCAGTGCACCTGGACCTGTTCCTGGACCAGCCTCTGAGCACCGTGCCCGGCCAATTCCCCCACCACGTGACGAGAGGAGGTGAATCCACATGAGCAACGACGTCAACGAGCTGCAGGCGCTCGCCAGCGACGAGCAGGACACCGTCGCACTGGCGAACCCCCCGCAGTGCACCTGGACCTGTTCCTGGACCAGTCTCTGACAGATCGTCAGATCTCCAGTGCGCGGCCATGAGGTGAGCTGGGCCCCGCGTCCCCTGACGCGGGGCCCATCCATTGCCGCACTGCCGCACGGGCCCCAAGGGGCCTCAACCGGTCAGCCGCTCAGCAGATCAGCCGGTCGGCCGGTCAGCCGCTCAGCAGCCGCTCGGCGAGGAACTCCTCCCAGGTGCGCGTTCCCAGGTGCGCCCCCTCGCGCGCGAGGTTCTCGCCGGCGCGGTAGGCGCGCCCGGCCTTGCCCGGGGTGCGCATCGGGACCATGGTGCGGCGCTCGCCGGTGGCGGCGAGGTAGGCGCGGCTCAGGTCGGCCATGCCGTAGGTTCGCGGGCCGGCGAAGTCGGGGACCAGGCCCGCCGGTTGGCCGAGGGCCAGGTCCACCAGCCGGGCCGCCACATCGCGCGGGTCGACGGGTTGCAGGCGCAGGCCGCCCGGGACCGGCATGACCGGGAGCTTGGCCATCTGGCGCACCACGGTGAGGGTGAGGTCGTGGAACTGGGCCGCGCGCAGCGTCGTCCAGGGCAGACCGGAGTCGGTCACCGCCTGCTCGGCGCCCAGCTTGGACGCGAACCAGTCGAGCGGCACCCGGTCCGCACCGATCACCGAGACGAACACCAAGTGCCGTACCCCGAGCGACCCTTCGGCCCGCGCAGCGCGGGCCAACCGGGCGGCGCGGACCAGGTTGCGGGCCGCCTCGGCGTCGCCCTCGGGGCCGCCCGCGAGGTGCAGGATGATCTCGACTCCCGCCACGGCAGCGGCGATCCCGTCCTCCGGTGACGCCGCGAGCAGGTCACCGGTCGCGTACTCGACGCCGTCGGCAGGTTGACGGGCCTGCCGGCTGAGCACCCGGACCTCACGGCCCGCCGCGCGCAGCAGCGGCAGGACGTGGCGCCCGAGGGTGCCGGTGCCGCCGGTGAGCAGAATCGATGAAGTCACGCTCGGTTCCCGTCGGTTGCCGATACCAGGGGCAGCGCGAAGCGCCGGCAGACGTGGACCCGGGCGAACTCGCCACGCAGCCGCTGCTCGTCGGCGAGCTTCGCGTGCAGGAAGGCGGCGATCGGCCGCAGGCCGTCCCCGGCCTGCGCGACCGCCCGGCCCGGCTCCTCGGGCGCGGTGTAGTGGTTGGCGTAGACGTGCAGGTAGTGGCTGCTCTCGGCGAAGCCCATGGCCCGGTACCAGCTCAGGGTGCCGGGGTGGTCACGCGTCCAGGCGTCGAGCGTGTCGGCACCCAACTGCCGGGCGTGCACCCGGATTTCGTCCAGCAGGAGTCGGCCCAGGCCGCTGCGCTGGTGGTCGGGGTGCACGGCGACGGTGTCGATGGTGGCCAGCTCACCCTCGATGCCGGTGTCCATGATCGCGACGACGTCACCGTTCCCGTCGACGGCGACCAGATCCAGGCCGGGGGCGGTGGAGTCGGGCTTGGCCCGCAGGACGTCGTCGAAGTACGGGGTGTCGAGAAAGGAGAGGACCCGGCAGCGCAGCCAGGTGGTCTCGTCAGTGGGCGCGTAGGGGCGAACGGTGTAGCTCAAGGTGGTGATCCTCTGCAGGCGTGACGGCGGTCGGGCGGCGGCTGAAGAGGCTGGTCATCACGAGAGGGATCCTCGCCCAACACCTGACGCCCCGCAACCGCTTTCCGGCACGCGACCGGACCGGGGCCGCGGTGGTAAAATGCCGACAGACGTTCAGAGCCTCCTCAGCACGGATTCCGGTCCGGGCCGCGGAGGCTTTTTTCATGCCCACACCCACCTCATGGAACAACACCGCTGACCTCGCCGGTACTTGGCGACTCGGCGACCTCACCGTCAACCGCCTCGGTTTCGGCGCTATGCGCCTGACCGGCAGCGCCCCCTTCCACCTCGGCGTGCCGAGCGACCGCGAGCGGTCGATCGGCGTGCTGCGGCGCGCGATCGAACTCGGCGTGAACCACCTCGACACCGCCGCGTTCTACTTCTCGTCGACGCGCTCCGCCAACGAGTTGATCAACCGGGCCCTCGCGCCCTACCCCGACGACCTGGTCATCACCACCAAGGTCTGGCCCGGCCGCGACCCCTCCGGCGCCTGGTGGTGGGCCACACCCGAGCAGCTGCGCGGGCAGGTCGAGGAGAACCTGCGCCAGCTCGGCCGCGACCATCTGGACGTGGTCAACCTGCGGGTGCCACCGAGCCGCAAGGGCACCTCGATCGCCGAGCACGTCGGCGCGTTGGCCGAGTTGCGGGCGGCGGGGCTGGTCCGTCATCTCGGCCTGTCCAATGTGACGGGCGAACAGCTGGCCGAGGCCCGGACCATCGCGCCGGTCGTCTGCGTGCAGAACGCCTACGGTGTCGGCGCACCCGAGGAGGAGCAGGAACTGCTGCGACGATGCGGCGAACTCGGCATCGCCTTCGTCCCGTTCTCCGCGATTGCGATGGCGATCGCGGCTGCGGGCAGCGGGCAGCAGGCCGGAGCCGGGGAGCGAGCGGACGTGCTCGCCGTGGCCCGCGCGCACGGCGCGTCACCCGCGCAGGTGCGGCTGGCCTGGACGCTGCAGCAGGGGCCGCACGTGCTGGCGATCCCGGGGACGGGCGATCCCGAACACCTGGCGGAGAACGTGGCCGCGGGCGCGCTGCGGCTGACGGCGCAGGACCGCGCCCTTCTCGCACACCGCCCGGACTGACGGCCGCGACGGCGGGACGGGCCCTGAAATCGTCTCGCCCGCGCCCGCCTCGTCCGGTACGGTCGCGGGGTCGGTTTCACGGTGGGGAGTTTCGGTATGGCATGTCGTATCAGTGAGCTCGTGCTCGGTTGCCACGACCCTGAGGTGCTGGCGCGGTTCTGGTGCGAGGTCCTGGACTTCGTCGTGCTCGGTCGCGAGGACGACGGTTCGATGGAGATCGGGCCGCGCGAGGGGTTCGGGGGCCTGCAGCCGACGATCTTCCTCAGTCGCAGGGACGAGCCGGAGAAGGGCAAGTCCCGGCTGCACATCGACGTCAACGCCACCGACCGCGATCAGGACGCCGAACTCGAACGCCTGCTGGCGCTCGGCGCGCGCCCGGCCGACATCGGCCAGACGGGGGACGAGCAGTGGCACGTCCTGGTCGACCCCGAGGGCAATGAGTTCTGCCTGCTCAGGACCCGTCTCAACCCCCTCTGACGCACCCGGCTCCAGACAGAGTCCTGGACGGCAACACCGCACAAGGGCGGCCGCTTCGGCGGCCGCCCTTGTGCGTTCAGCCGCCGGTCACCGGTCACCCGTCGCCGCTAGAGGGTCTGGGCCTCGCTGGCGGCGGCGATGGCGAGCAGTTCCTCGGCGTCCCACGCGAGGGCGCCCGAGCGGAAGTCGGCGATGACCGCCGCCAGCCAGCCGGCCTCGGCACGGGCGATCGCGAGGCTGTACTCCGTCTCCAGCAGAGCGACCCGGGGGACGCCGGACCCGGCGGCCTCGGCCTGCCCGCGCTCCAGCACGGACTGGGCGTCGCGCACCGAGGAGAGGCGGGCGGCGAGCGCCTCCTCGATCTCGGCCGGGGCGAGCAGCATCAGGTTGGAGAGGGCCACGGGAAACTCGGGGAACTCCTGCTTGGGCGAGCGGAGCATGTCCAGCAGCCAGGTGCGGGTGGCCTCCCGCCCCGCCTCGGTGAGCTCGTAGACGGTCCGCTCCGGGTACTGCTGGTCGCGCTCGGTCTCGCGGACGGCGACCAGGCCCGCCGTGAGCAGCCGGTCGATGGCGCGGTACAGGCCGGTGCGCTGGCCGACGTTCACCACCTGCTCCTTCCCCCACTGCTTGAGCAGCCGCTGCATGCCGTACGGGTGCAGGGGCTTGAAGTGCAGCAACGACAGGACGGTCAGGCCCAGGGGGGAGCTCTTCACTGCGGTACTCATGCCGCCGATGCTACCCGCGACGGAACTAGTTGCATTGAAACTAGATACGGTGCAACTATGGAGAGGCCGAGCTGGGAGCCGACAGAGCGCCGGCCCGAACGGCGAACGATCAGGAGAGGGACAGAGCCATGGCATCGAAGATCAAGAACGCACTCGTCATCGGCGGCGGAGTCGCCGGCCCCGTCACCGCGATGGCCCTCCAGCAGGCGGGCATCGAGGCCACCGTCCACGAGGCGTACCCGGAGACCGCCACCGGCGTCGGCGCCGGGCTCGGGCTCGCGCCGAACGGGCTGGCCGCGCTGGACGTGATCGGCGCCGGCGACCTGGTGCGCCGGCTCGGCGACCCGATGGACGCCATCGTGCTGCAGAGCTGGAACGGCAAGCGGCTCGCCGAGTTCGGCAGCCCCGGCCGCCTGGAGCCGACCCGGCTGGTGATGCGCAGCGACCTGTACCAGGCGCTGTACGCGGAGGCCCTCCGGCGGGGCATCCGGATCGAGCACGGCAAGCGGCTGACCGGCGTGACGAAGGCCGCCGACGGCGTGACGGCGCGGTTCGCCGACGGCTCCACCGCCACCGGCGAGCTCCTGATCGGCGCCGACGGGATCCGCTCCACCGTGCGCGGCCTGATCGACCCGGCCGCCCCGCAGCCGCGCTACGCCGGCCTGCAGGGCTTCGGCTCGATGAACGCCCAGACCGGACTGGTGCCGGACACCGGCGGCCGGATGTACATGACCTTCGGCAAGCGGGCCTTCTTCGGCCTCCAGGTGATCAACGGCAACGCCGTCTGGTTCGTCAACCTGCCGTGGGCCGAGCCGCTCACCCAGGCCGAGGCCGTGGCGCACGGCGCCGCGCGGTGGCTGAAGGAGCTGGAGGCCGCGTGCGCGGGCGACCGCACCCCGGCCGTCGAGCTGATCCGCCGCACCGACCCGGCCCAGCTGATGATCACCGGCCCGGTGGAGAACATGCCGGTGATGCCGCACTGGAGCCGGGACCGGATGGTGCTGGTCGGGGACTCCGCGCACGCGCCCTCGTCCAGCTCCGGCCAGGGGGCGTCGCTGGCCATCGAGAGCGCCGTGGAACTGGCACGCTGCCTGCGGGATCTGCCCCTGCCCCAGGCGCTGGCGCAGTACGAGGCGCTGCGCCGCCCGCGGGTCGAGCGGATCATCAAGGCCGCCGAGCGGACCAACAGCAACAAGGCGGCCGGCCCGGTGGCCCGGGTGCTGCGGGACGCGCTGATGCCGCTCGGCATGAAGCTCGTCAGCCCGGAGAAGATGGCCTGGCAGTACGAGCACCGGATCGACTGGTCCGCCTCGGCGGCGAGCGCGACCACGCGAGCGACCGCGACCGCCGCCTGACGGCGAGTCGGGAGGACACCCCGGCCGGGAGGCGAGCGGGCCGGGAGGAATACTGGCGCTCCGGACGATACGACTACGGAGGACGACCAGTGACCAGCGACAACCGTGTAGGACCGCCCCACTTCGGCAGCGAGCGCGAGATGCTGCGGGCCTTCCTGGACTACCACCGCGCGACCCTCGCGATGAAGTGCGAAGGGCTCACCGACGAGGAACTGCGGCAGCGCTCGATGCCGCCGTCGACGCTCACCCTGCTCGGCCTGGTGCGGCACATGGCCGAGGTGGAGCGGGCCTGGTTCCGCCGGGTCTTCGAGGACAACGACGCGCCGATGGTCTGGTCCGACAAGATCGACTTCCAGGCCGCGTACGACGCGAGCGCATCCACCAGGTCGGAGGCCTTCGCCGCCTGGGAGGCCGAGGTGGCGAACTCGCGCCGCATCGAGCAGGCCGCCGAGTCACTGGACCTGGCCGGACACCAGCCCCGCTGGGGCGAGGACGTATCGCTGCGGATGGTGATGATGCACGTGCTCCTGGACTACGGCCGCCACAACGGCCACGCGGACTTCCTGCGCGAGGGCCTGGACGGGACCACAGGCGCCTGAGCCCGGTGCGGCGTCAGGGCCGGTCGAACCGGCCCTGACCCCAGTCCCGTGAAGAACCTTGAGCCGGCCACTCCGACGCGAGATGCTGTGTCCCCACTGATCCAGGACGGGAGCATCGAGGTTGATGAACACGGGGGGTGGCTTCGGCGTCAGCGCCTTGGTCCGCGCTGAACTGAGCCGCCATGACTGGGGCGGACTGCGGTGCGGCTGCGGGAAGACGGCCGAGCACATTCCGCTGACGTTCGAGACGGTCCTTCAGGCAGAGACGTCGACCGACATAGTGGGCCCCACTCTCGACAACCACATCGAGCACCAGACCAACCTGTTCGAGGTATCCGTGCCCGCGGTGCAGGTGATTCTGGCAGCTCTCGCCGGTGAGGTGTCGTCGCCGGCTCGGGGTCACCTGATGGACATGCTCTGGTACATGGCCGGCGGAGATGCCCACTGGACCGAGGTGGGTCACGGACGCGGTCACCTCGGGGACGAGTGCAGGGCGCGGATCCGGGAGGGGCTCTGGGTTGTCGCGCACGCCGGCATGACCGGCACCGCGGACGACGCCGAGAGCGCCGCTGACATCGTGGAGTGGAGCGAGATCCACGAAGCCCGATCGCGCTTCTACCAAGACCTGCTCCGCCAGCGAGCTCTGACCAAGACGAAGCGCAGGCACCGGCGCTGACACACGTCCGGATCACGCCCGCGTGAGGATTCACCCGGCGCTCGCCCGATGCGACAGCCGGGCCGCCGACCTGCCCGTAGCCGGCTCGACAGACCGAAACGGTCCGCCAGATCAACTGGCGGACCATCACGAAATTTCGAGGCTACTTCCACTTCTGGTAATCGCTGCCGCAAGCCATCGCGTAGACAGCCCCGAGGCCGTTTCCCGATACGTCGTTGCCGCTGTCGAGGCACGCTCCGGTTTCGCGGTTCTTGAGCTGCCAGGTGCCGTCCGAGTTGCGGTTCTCGTACCACTGCTCATACCAGTTGATCGGGCTGGAGCACTGCTCCAGGTAGACGGCGCCGACACCGGTCGAGTCCGGCCAGTAACTGGTGAGGCACTGCGACCTGTTGGAGTCGGGGTGCTCGGCGTAGGCGCCGTTCGGCGCATTGAGGTTGTCCTGCGAGTCCCACCAGTGGTTGTCGGTGTTCAGGTGCGAACACGACCAGGCCGAGTTGACGTCCGGAATATTGGTCTGAACCGTGTTGGAGTCCATGTTCACTGTCAGGCATCCGCCGGTCTTGACATTCGTCCAAGTGATCTCACTGTCGGCGAAAGCCGATCCGCTCGCGGCCAGCATCAGCATTGGGATGGTCGCGACAATGGCCATGGTCTTGCCCATGAGCGCCTTGTGCATGGAAATACGCCTTTCGAGCGGATGGCACCCCGTCACACGCACAGCGATGAAGGCGGCGTCCGGGTGCCGAGTGTGGTTCCTTACTTCGAGAAACCGTATCGGCGGGACGCCGTCAGGCCTTTGCAACGCGTGCGCCGTTCCTTGACGATGCGTGCAGGGCACCACGCAGGGCTTGATGACGGTATTCGGTGGGGGTGAGACCGCAGGCGTCACGGAACGCCCGGCTGAAGACGGCCGCGTCGGTGAAGCCCCAGCGGGCGGCGACAGCCTGCACCGGGCGCTTCTCCAGCTCGGGGTTGGCGAGATCGGCTCGGCAGCGTTCGAGGCGGCGCCTGCGGATCGAGGCCGCGACACCCTCCGGGGATCGCTCGAAGAGGTTGTACAGGCCACGCAACGAGAGGTGGTGCCGCTCCGCGATGACACGCGGGGTCAGCTCCGAATCGGCGAGATTCTGCTCGATGAACGCGTCGATCCGCTCGAACATGGCGCAGGCGCGCGCATCAGCAGGTGCCTCGTGGAGAGCGCCGAGCTGCTGTGCCAGGCAGGTGGCTGCCAGGTCCACCACGGTCGCACCCAGTCGAACCCGGTCCTGCGGCGTACAGGAAGAGCCATGGCCGGCCAGGGCCGTCACGAATTGCGCGAAGATCGCGCCCATGCCGCTGCCTGCCGAAATGCGCTGAGCGAGAATCCGGTCGATACGGTCGGCGCGCAGCGGAAGCACGCCCTTGGGAATCTGCACGACGAACGCCTCCATCCCCGCGCTCCCGCCCACCCCGGCCTGGAACGGCCGCGAGGTATCCCATAGCGCCATGTCACCAGGCAGTAGAACCGATTCGCCATTGGACTGGGAGATCGACATCGAGCCCCCGGTCACCAGGCCGAGCTGGTACTGCTCAGGATCCTCCCTCCTGATCAGGGCTCGTGTGCGCCGCGATCGCAAGAACGAGTGCGAGATCCTTGAGACTCGCACGGTGCCGAGGTCGAGCAGAGCCGCTTCGGCATGGAACTCGACCGTGCGGTCAATGGTGAAGTCCAACGGCATCAACCCGCTGGACATCGCCTCCGTGAACCACTCGATCCTGTCCGCCGGTGCCGGCACTGCGGCAGAGTCCTGTTGCCACATCATGAGGGCTTCCTCTCCCCCGCATGCGACATGCTGATCTCGCTCACCGGCCCCCACCCGATCCGCGAACGCGGTCCGCCGGAATTCCAGATGCTTTCGAGCGCAACAAAATTCATTCCCCCGTAGCGATTTTCACGCAGCCCGACTGTCCAGCCAGGCGGTCAAAGTATCCTGGCCGGCGCCATTTCGGACAACTCCGAAATCTCTTCCAGTGGGTGTTTGGACCTCGTAGGCAACGGGTCGGTGGCGTCCTGCGGACCGGAAGAACGGACAGGGCTCCCAAGCCGTTGAGTGAGGCGTCTGACGTCTCAACTCTTCTGCCGGGGAGCCCTGGTGACTACCTGTCCTGCCGCACTGGACCTGCCACAGGCCCTCGTTGGCTTCCTGCGCAGGGCGTGGATTGCCTGTTGGGGCCTGAACCGTCAGAGCCGGTCGAACTGGCCGGCCTTGACACCGTTCACGAAGGCCGTGAAGGAGGGGGCGGGGAAGGCGAGGACCGGGCCCTCCGGGTCCTTGGAGTCGCGGACGGGGAGGGTGGGGCCGAAGGAGGGGGCGATCTCGATGCAAGCGCCGCCGTTGCCGTTGCTGTAACTGCTCTTGAGCCACGAAGCGTTCGAGTAGTCGGCGGCAGCCATATTGAGGAATCCTTTCCGTACTGCGCGGATCATGCTCAGGGAGTCGGCCGGTGGGAGCGCCTCAGCCTGAAGCCGATCGTACAGTCTGGACCAGGAGTCGATCAGCTCAGTCTCCCGCTCCAGGTAGCCGCGTTGGATGGTCTCCGTGTAGCCCAGGACGGTCCGATCCGGGAGAGTCAGCAGGGCCACCGGCATGTCCAGGGCGCGGCGCACCCCCAGCGTGAACGGGGCAACCTGAATGATGAAGTTCGGCCGGCGGGCCAGCTTCTCAAGGTGCAGCAGCTGTCCGGCCATGATCTCCGGACCGCCGATGACGCGACGCAGACAGCCTTCGTCCAGGATGGCGTGAACGATTGGCGGCGGCGTGCGCTCCAAGGAACGCTGGCGGGCCAGCCGGAATTCGTAGCGCTCATCGACGGCCTCTTGCGAGAAGCCCGCGCCCGGAGCCGTCAACTGAGCGAGCATGTACTCCCTCGTCTGCAGCAGCCCCGGGATCACGTCGACTTCGAACATTCTGATGAGCGCCGCCAGCGCCTCTTCCGCAGCAAACGCAGGCAAGCCCTCGACCAGCGCTGCGTGGTACATCCCCCACCACATGAGCTCCAGCGTTCCGCCGGTTCCCAGCACCTGATCGGCACGCTGCGCAAAGCTCAACTTTGTCTTGCGCTCTCCCCGTTCAACATACGAAATGAAGCCGGCACTGTAGCTCAACAGCTTGCCGAGTTGGCCCTGCGTCAACCCCGCCGCCTCGCGCAACCTGCGCAGCTGCAGGCCAAATGCGGCCAACGGGGACTCGCTTGGATCAAGATCCTTTTTGTTCATGGGGGTGCCTCCAATACAACAGCGGCAGCTGTGCAGTGCAACCGCTTCCGATCCTAAGCAGACGTGCCGATGCTTGGGAAGAGAATGGCAACACTGGGAATCCGCTCCATCACTGGGAGCTACTTCCCATGCCAACAAGGCAGCGGAGCACAGCAAATGACAGATAATCAGATCAACAATCCCGGGCCCATCGACGGGGGATTCTCCCTCTTCGACCGCGGCATGCCCGAGTGTCGTTGCCCTGCCGACTGCGGCGGGCGCCCCGAGCTCGGGCAGCGGCTCACCCTCGCCTACCCGGCGGTCAGGCCCTCCGGCACCCACCCGCCGGAGCTGACCTACCAGCCTCAGCGCAAGGGCGAGTTGGTCTACGACGCGCTCAACGAGCGGCTCGGCGTCTTCATGGACCAGGTCAGCCGGGTCGTCTACCTGCGCCCCGAGCGCGGCGGGCCCGAGTGGGAGGCGGATCCGCGGTGGCTGGAGAAGCCGCCGCCGACCCGGGAGACGTCCGACACCGGGGCCGGAAACACCTCGGGGGCCGACGCGTGAGCAGTCTGCGCCAGCAAGTAACAAATTCGATCGCTGAGTTGAATGAAGCGATCACCGATGCGGCGGTGGACCTCGATCCGCTCGACGACGGCTGGCGCGTCACCGAAAGTGGCGCTGTCCTGATCCAGCTGCGCCCGCTCGGCCTGCTCGAAGTCGCCCGCCTCGCGCAGGCGATCCGGGGAGCGAGGCAGCTGTGATCGACCGTCAGGAGCCCGCTCCTGAGCGCCCCCGGACCGACGACCGGTCCGAGACGCTCGCCGCCTACGCGGTCTCGGCCGCCGGGCTGTTCGTCTTCCTCGTCCCGCTGATCGCCGTCACCCTGCGCCCCTGAGCGGATAAAGCCGCACCCGACCCGCCCGCGCCACCCCCGGGCGGGTCCAGGATGGCCCCAACTGCCGCTGCTCTGCCGCCTGATCCACGGCAGGGCTTCACCGGCCGGTGACGCTCCGACCCGTCGTCGCGGCACCGGGCTCAGGTGACTCGGTCGCGTGGGGCGGCCTGTGCTGGCGTACGGAGTCGCCGGCCTGGGGGTGCAGCCGGAGCGCGGACCAGGTGGCGCCGAGTGCCACCAGCGCGAGCAGTCCGAAAGCCACCGTGTAGGCGGCCGTGTGCGTGTGAGTGCCGGGCAGGAGGCCACCGAGCCGGTCTCCGAGCCGCAGGGCGACCGTGGCCGCCGCGACGGCGAGACCGCTCGCGAGCTGCTGGGTGGTGGCGCCGAGGGTGGTGGCGTCGCGCATCTGCTCGGGGGCGACGTCGCTGAGCGAGACGGTGCCGTACGCGGTGAGGGCGAGCGAGCGGGCGACCCCGCTGAGCAGGGTCAGCGCGGCGATGACCGGCAGCGGGGTGGTGGCGGTGATCAGTCCCAGGCAGGCCATCGTGACGGCGACGCCGAGGGTGGCCACGACCAGGAGGGGCTTGAAGCCGAAGCGGTTGATCAGTGGGATGGTCGCGGGCTTGATGGCGATGTTGCCGACGAAGACGCACAGCACGACGGAGCCCGACTTGACCGGGCTCCAGCCGAACTGGGTCTGGAACAGCAGCGGCAGCAGGAAGGGGGCGGCACCGACCACGAGCCAGAACAGGAAGCCACCGAACTCCGTGGCCCGGTAGGTCGGGATACGCAGGGTCCGCAGGCTGACCAGCGGGTACGGGGTGCGCAGCAGGTGCAGCACGGCTGCTGCCAGCAGCGCCAGGGAGACGGCGCCGGATACGGCGGCCACCGTCCAGGAGGCGGTGGTCTCGGAAACGAGGTGGGCGGTGTAGGTGAACCCGCCCAGGCCGGTGCAGGTCAGCAGGACGCCGGCCCAGTCCAGCGGCGGCGGGGTGGTGGCGCCGGTGTCCTCGATCAGCCGCCAGGCGACACCGAAGGCCGCGATCCCGAGCGGGATGTTCATCAGGAACAGCCAGTGCCACGAGATGTACGTGGTGATCAGGCCGCCGGCCAGCGGAGCGATGACGGGGGCGAGCAGACCGGGCCAGACGATGTAGGACGTGATCCTCATCAGGTCCTGCTTCTCGCTCCTGGCCACCACGATGAGGCGGCCGACCGGGACCATCATCGCGCCGCCGACGCCTTGCAGGACCCGCAGCGCGAGGAGTTCGCCGAGGTTGGCGCTGAGGGCACAGCCGAGTGAGGCCAGGGTGAAGACCGTGATCGCTGACAGGAACACCCTGCGGTTGCCGAAGCGCCGGGTGAGCCAGCCGCTGAGCGGTATCAGGACCGCGAGGGTCAGCAGGTAGGAGGTGACGAGCAGCCCTGTCGAGGTCGAGGACGTGCCCAGCGCCCTGCCGATCTCCGGGGCCGCGGTGGTGACGATCGTGCCGTCGAGGTTCTCCATGAAGAAGCAGCCGGCAACGAGGAGAGCGGTGTTGCGCTGTCGTGCGTCGATCACGCCTGGCCCCCTTGGTTTCGTGGGAATGGAAACGAGCGGGTGCTAGGGCCGGCAGGTGATGTCCGGGCCGCCCCTCCGCCCGCTCGTGGCCAACAGCTCAGCGATCGAAGATCATCCCGGCCGGGGCACTGCTCAGGAGCCGGTCGACAACTTCTGGTACCGGTCCCACGGTTCAGGGCGGTCCCGGCCGAAGAGGCTCTCCAGCAGGAACTCCAGGAAGGCGACGTCGGCCGTCACGCCACCGCGGCGCTGCCGGTGAGTACCCGTCACCCACGCGGCGGTCGGGCGCGGGCCGTGCGGGGTGTGGGTGATCGCCACGTCGTACAGCGGGTGGTCTATCGAGTTGCGGAAGATCAGCAGATGGTCGCCCGCGTCCACCAGGTACGACTCCCAGCGCTCCTCCATCGAGCGGGAGGCGACGCCGTGCCGGATGCGCTGCCACTGCCCGGGTGTCCAGGCCACGTTCGGCACCGGGATCGGCTCGGGCTGCGCCATCCGCGTGTGGCGCGGGAAGTCGGCCGGGCCGAGGTTTGCGCCGAGCGTCTCCTCGTCCACCCACGTGGGCAGCCGCTCGGTCGCCGCACGCCACTGCACCGGGATGCCCTCGGTGCCGACGTTCGCGGCGACGATGCCGCCGACGATCGCGCAGGTGGTGTCGATGTCACCGCCCTGCCCGGCCGTGGTCCACAGCGCCTGCGGGTAGTCGCGCAGGTGCCGGGCCGCGCACCACAGGGCGAACGGCACGGTGTCGACCGCGCTGACGTAGCGGCCGTTGCCGAGCACCTGGGCAACGTAGACCGCGTCCTGGCCCAGCAGGCGGCGGGCCTCGGCGATCCCGTCACGGACCCGGCTGGGCGGGGTCAGCTCCAGGACGGCGGCCAGCAGGTCAGCAGCACTGAGCCACTGGACGCGGGCCCGGGTCGCCCAGGCGGCGGCGAGTGCCACCGCGATCGCCCCGGCCACCGCCTCGGGGTGGGTGTGCGTCACCTCGGCCGAGCGGGCGGCCTGCCAGGCGGCCTCGCCCGGGTCGACGGCGTACCAGGCGCCGAGCGGGGCCACCCGCATGGCGGCGCCGTTGCCCCAGGAGCCCTGGCCGTCGAAGAGGTCGGCGGCCAGCTTGCGGAAGTTGCCGCCCTCGCGGACCAGGCGCAGCAGGCGGTTGGTGGCGGCGCCGTAGCCGCGGTCGAAGTCGTGGTGCTCGGCGAAGGAGTGCGCCAGCTCGTAGGAGTCCACGGTGCCGCGGTCGCGCAGCGCGGCGAAGACGGAGCAGGCCATCTCGGTGTCGTCGGTCCAGGGCCAGGGGCTGGGCGGCAGACGCCGTTCGCGCAGCGCGGGGAGGTTGTCCGGGACGAAGAACTCGGCGCCGAAGGCGTCGCCGGTGGCGAGGCCGCGCAGGCTGTCGCGGGCGGCGGCGCGGTGGTCGAAGGGGATGGGGGTGCCGGAAGGGTTGGCAGGGTTGACGGGGTTGGCAGGGTTGGCGGTCATTGCGGCCCATCCTGCCAGTCGGCGCGGAGCCCCGGCCAGCGAAATGCGGAGCCGCACGCCACCGCGCCCCGCCGGGGACGGGCGGGGCGCGGTGGCGTGCGGTGGGGGTTCCGCGGCCCGGCGAGGGGGATGCTCGACCGGGCCGGGCAACCGTCAGCCGGTGAAGGCTGCCAGGCCGTTCGGGGTGCCGAGGCCGGTCGGGCCGTCGTAGCCCACGCCCGCCTTGCAGAGGTAGGACGGTGAGCAGCTGGCGGTCGCGCCGCTGGTCACGTCGTTCAGCGCGCTCGGGTGGGCGTAGGCGTCGGCCGCCGGGACGGCCGCCGAGGGGGTGCCCGCGTCCGCGTAGACGCCCGCGATCAGCGGGGCGGCGACGCTGGTGCCGCCGTAGACGTTCCAGCCCGAGCCGCCGTAGGTCTGGTAGACCGCGACACCGGTGGCCGGGTCGGCGACCGCCGAGACGTCGGCGACGGTGCGCTTGCTGCAGCCCGTGTCCTTCTGCCAGCTGGGCTTGGCGTCGTAGACCGAGCAGCCGGAGCCGGTGCCCTCGGTGCTGCTGGTGTTCCACACGCTCTCGGTCCAGCCCCGGGCGTTGGACGCCTTGGAGAGCGCGGTGCCGCCGACCGAGGTCACGTACTTCGAGGCCGCCGGGTACTCGACGCCGTAGCCGGAGTCACCCGCGGAAGCGGTGATCGCCACGCCGGGGTGGTTGTAGTACTGGCTGTCGTACGTCGGGTCGGCGGAGGACTCGCTGCCGCCGTAGCTGTTGGAGACGAACTTGGCGCCCAGCTTGACGGCCTCGTTGACCGCGGTGCCGAGGTTGGCGGTGGTCGCGGTCTTCGCCTCCACCAGGATGATGTGCGCGTTGGGGGCGATCGCCGAGACCATGTCCAGGTCGAGCGAGATCTCCCCGGCCCAGCCCGAGTTGTTGGACGGCAGGCTGGTGGTGCTGCCGGTCTGGCTGACCTTCTTGAAGCAGCCGTTGGCCGTGGTGCAGGACGGCAGGCCGAACTGCGAGCGGTAGACGGCCAGGTCGGACTCGGCGTTCGGGTCGTTGTACGCGTCCACGATGGCCACGGTCTGCCCGGCGCCGCCGTTCGCGGGGAGGTTGTAGGCGCTGAGCAGGTCGCTCGGGCCGTAGCCGGAGGGCGCCGCGTTCGGGGTGACGCCGAGCGGCGCGATGTGCTGGGCGACGCTGGTGACCCTGAGCGCGTTGCAGGCCATGGTGTCGCCGGCCGCGAGTGTCGCGCAGGACTGCACCCAGGAGACACCGCCCTTGCTGTGGACGGTGGCCGCGGTGGCGGCGCCGGCCGGGCCGGCGGTGGCGAACGCGGAGAGCGCGAGCGCGGCGGTCCCGGTGAGGGCGAGCGCGATGCGACGGGCGCGAGCGGCGGTGGGGGTGCCGGTCGCCGTGAGGGTGCTGAGCACGAACTGCCTCCAATGGCTGGTGGATCGGGGGCATTGCGAAATGTGGGGGTACCGCGGCCCGAATCAACGTTCGTCCGGGCGACTGGCGTTGAGATTAACCAGGCATGGTCAGGTCAAACAAGAGTCCGAGCAGGATTCAACCTTGGGTTTACCTGGGAGCGGCATGAGTCACCGATCGTCATCCAGTGGTGCGAACGACGGAAACAACTGCCTGGCAGGCGCCGCACCTTGGCTGACCTGAGGCGTTGTCCGAGTGGGCGGTATAAACTGAATGAACATCAGAATCAGTTGAATCGCACCCTGCTGATGTCACGTCACACGCAGATACTCTCCCGCTTGCGCAACTCATCCCCCGTTTCGGCGGCCCGGCCCATCGGACACGAACTCGGCATTCCCGCCGCCATTCGCAGCAGCGCACAGACACCAACAGAGTCGAACAGGTCAGAGCGGTGGCTTAGAGTCGAGGCATGGGCGTAGACGAAGGCACCGCGCGGGTCGACAGCTGGATCTGGTCGGTGCGCCTGGCCAAGACCCGTGCGGTCGCGGCCGCGGCGTGCCGGGCCGGGCAGGTGCGGGTGAACGGCGAGCGGGTCAAGCCGGCGCACGCGGTGCGGGTCGGTGACGAGGTGCGGGTGCGGCAGGGCGACTGGGGCCGGGTGGTCGTGGTCTCCCGGGTGATCAACAAGCGGGTGGGCGCCTCGGTCGCCGTCGACTGCTTCGTCGACAACAGCCCGCCCGCCCCCGCCTCGCAGGGGCCCGCCCCGGTGGCCGTGCGCGACCACGGCGCGGGGCGGCCGACCAAGCGTGATCGCCGGGCGCTGGAGCAGCTCTTCGGACGGGGCGGGCACGAGGCCTAGGGGCAGCCCCCGGGGGCAGGGGGGATAACCCCACCCCCAAGACACGGGTGGTCACCATGGCTGGTGGGACGGCGAATTCCTAGCGTTGGCAGGGTCAGAAAACCCGCGCTGGAAGGAACTCCCATGGCACCGCGCGAAGGCCGCCGCCCTCGTCACGACTCCGCTCCGTCCTCGCCGCAGGCGCCCGCCGGCTCGCCGTTCGCGGTCGAGCTGCGCGGGGTGCGGCGGACCTACGGCCGCGGCGAGCGGGCGGTGCAGGCCCTGCGCGGCATCGACCTGGTGCTGCCGCACGGCACCTTCACCGCCGTGATGGGCCCCTCCGGCTCGGGCAAGAGCACCTTCCTGCAGTGCGCGGCCGGGCTGGACCGGGCGGACGCGGGCCAGGTGCTGCTGGGCGGCACCGAGCTGACCGGGCTGAACGAGAACCAGCTGACCAAGCTGCGCCGCAGCCGGATCGGCTTCGTCTTCCAGTCCTTCAACCTGCTCCCCTCGCTCACCGTGCAGCAGAACGTGCTGCTGCCGCAGCGGCTGGCCGGGGAGCGGCAGGACCGGCGACGGGCGCAGGAGCTGCTGGCCCGGGTCGGCCTGGCCGACCACGGCAGGCGGCGCCCCGGGGAGCTGTCCGGCGGGCAGCAGCAGCGGGTGGCGATCGCCCGGGCCCTGATCACCAACCCGGAGGTGGTCTTCGCCGACGAGCCGACCGGCGCACTGGACAGCCGCACCGCGCTGGAGGTGCTCGGCCTGCTGCGTCACGCGGTGGACGAGCTCGGCGCGACCGTGGTCATGGTCACCCATGACGCGGTCGCCGCCGCTCAGGCCGACCAGGTGCTCTTCCTGGCGAACGGTCAGCTGGTCGACTCCCTCCACCGGCCCGACCCGGGCACGGTCGCCAACCGGATGCTCAGCCTGACGGCCGCCGTCACCGGCACCGGCACCGGCACCGGCACCGGCACCGGCACGAACACCGCCGCGGACTACAGCTCGGCGGTCGCGGCATGATGAACGGCCTGGCACGCGCCGCCGTGCGCTTTCGACCTTCCTCCTTCGTCGGCAGCTTCGTGGCCCTGCTGCTCGCCTCCTCGGTGATCACCGCCTGCGGCCTGCTGCTGCAGACCGGGCTGACCGCCCACCTCTCCCCGGTCCGGTACGCGAACGCACCCGTGCTGGTGGCCGCCGACCCGTCCGCGAAGATCTCCGTACAGCACGGCCAGAGCCACGAGACCGTGAGCGCCCCGCTGCCCGAACGGGCCCGGGTGGACGCGGCGTTGGCCGACAAACTGGCCGCGCTGCCCGGCGTCGCGGCGGCCCTGCCCGACCTGGCGTTCCCGGTCCAGGCCACCACGCCCGGCGCGCCGGTGCTCACCGCGCACGGCTTCGCGAGCATCGGGCTGACCGCCTGGGGCACGCAGCCCGGTACCGTCCCGGGCACGCAGCCCGGTCCTGGCGGCGGCCTGCTCGCCGAGGGCCGGGCCCCCGGGGTCGGCGAGGTGGTGCTGGACGCCGCGACGGCGCGGGCCGCGCACCTGGCCGTCGGCGACCGGGTCACCCTCACCGCGCCGACCGGCAGCGGCAGTTACCGCATCGTAGGGCTGGCCGACGCCCGGGTGGGGGCGGCCGGTGCCTGGTTCACCGACGCCGTCGCCGGGCAGCTCTCCGGCCACCCGGGGCGCATCGACGCGATCGCCGTCCAGCCGCGCCCCGGTGTGCCGGTCAAGGAGGTGGCCGCCCAGGTGCGGCAGGCGGTCGGCGGCCAGGCCCAGGTGTTCACCGGCGACGGCCGGGCGACCGTGGAGCAGCCGCTGCTGCTCCAGGCCAAGGTGATGCTGACCGCGCTCGGCGGCAGCTTCGGCGGCGTCGCGACGATGACGGCGGTCTTCGTGGTGATGGGCACCATCGCGCTGGCCACCAACCAGCGGGCCCGCGAGTTCGCGCTGCTGCGGGCGATCGGCGCGACACCCCGGCAGATCCGGCGCACCATCGCCACCGAGGCGGTGCTGATCGCACCGCTGGCCGGGCTGCTCGGCATCCTGCCCGGTCTGGGCCTGGCGCACTGGTGGTTCGGGCAGCTGGTCTCGCGCGGCGCCGTTCCGGCGGGCGTCTCGCTCTCGGTGGGCCCGATCCCGATGCTCGTGGCCACCGGCTCCGGTCTGCTCGCCGCCCTGCTGGCCGGCTACCTCGGCGCGCGCCGCCCGGCGAAGCTGCGGCCGAGCCAGGCGCTGGGCGAAAGCGCCGTCGAGCGCGCCCGGCCGGGCTGGATCCGCACCACGATCGGTCTGCTGGCGCTGGTCGGCGGCTGTGTGCTGGCCGAGGTGACGACCGGGCAGAGCGGGGCGGACGCCGCCAACACCGCGCTCGGCGTGGTGATGTGCTTCCTGCTGGCGATGGCGCTGCTCGGCCCGCTGGTCGCCTGGCTCGCCACCACCGTGCTCGGCCTGCCGCTGCGCACCCGTCCGGCGGGTGCCGCCGGTTCGCTGGCCGCCGACAACTCCCGGGCCAACGCCCGCCGTCTGGCCTCGGCGATCACCCCGATCGTGATGGTCACCGCGTTCTGCGGCACCCTGCTGGTGATGGGCAGCAGCATCGAGCACGTCTCGGCCGAGCAGGTGCGCGGCGGGATGGTGGCCGACCAGATCGTCGGTTCGGCCGGCCCCGGGCTGCCGGTGGACGCCGCCGCGCGAGCCGCGCGGGTACCCGGGGTCGCGCAGGCCGTCGGGGTGCTGCACACGGGGGCGGTGCTGCGCTCGGGCGACACGCTGAACACCGCGACGGTGCTGGGCGTTTCCGGCGACCCGTCCAAGGTGCTGAACCTCGGGGTCCGGGACGGCTCGTTGAGCGGGCTGGCCGGCGGCACGGACACGGTCGCCGTCGCCACCACCGTGGCCGACACGATGAAGGTCAAGGTCGGCGACCGCCTGCCGATGCAGCTCGGCGACGGCACGCCGGTCCGGCCGACGGTGGTGGCCACCTACCAACGCGGCCTGGGAATGGGCGAGTTGCTGCTGCCGCGGGCTGCCCTGGCCGCCCACGTCGGCACCGGCTACGACAGCCAGGTGCTGGTGAGCGACGCCCCCGGGGCCGACCGGCGGGCCGTGGCCGCCGCGTTGGCCGGGCTCGGCGACGGCGCCCCGGTGACCGTGACGGACGCGGCCGGGTACGCCACCGCGGCCAACCACGACCAGGAGCTCAACACCTGGGCGAACACCGTGATGGCCGGCGTGCTGGGCGGCTTCGCGGCGGTCGCGGCGGCGAACACACTGGTGATGACGGTGCTGGACCGCCGCCGCGAGGTCGGCCTGCTGCGGCTCTCGGGCACCACCCGGCGCCAGGTGCGGGGCATGTTCCGCTGGGAGGCGCTGCTGGTGGCGACCACCGGCCTGCTGCTCGGCGGCGCGATCGCCTGGGTCACCCTGGTTCCGGTCGCCCGGGGCCTGACCGAGTCCGCACCGTACGTCTCGCCGGCGCTGGTGCTGCCGGTGGCGGCCGGTGTCGTCCTCCTGGCCCTGGCCGCGACCGCCCTGCCGGGGCGGGCCCTGCTGCGCGAAAAGCCGTTGACGGCCAGCGCGGGGCAGCGATAGCAGTATCCGGCAGTACGTGATCACGAGGGGGAGCGATGAGCAGCGAGGAACGCGTCCAGGACCCACGGGCGCTGGTGTTCGGCCAGGCGGCCGAGGAGTACGACACCGGGCGGCCCGGGTACGCGCCCGAGCTGGTCGACGAGGTGCTCGCCTACGCCTCGTTGGACGGTACGACGGCGCTCGAAATGGGCGCGGGGACGGGCAAGGCCTCGGTGCTGTTCGCCGAGCGGAACGCCCGGCTGCTCTGCGTCGAGCCCGACCCGCAGATGGCCGAGGTGCTGCGCCGCAACACCGCGGGCCACCCCCGGGTGTCGGTGGAGGTGAGCGGCTTCGAGGAGTGGCAGCGGGGCGATCGGCGCTTCGGGCTCTTCCTCGCCGCCACCTGCTGGCACTGGTTCGACCCCGCCCGCCGCTGGGACCTGGTGCACGCCGCCCTCCTCCCCGGCGGCGCGGTGGCCCTGCTCTGGAACCCGCACGGCGTCCTGGACCCCGATCTGCACGCCGAGCTCGGCGAGATCGACCGCCGGTACGGGGTGCCCAGCTCGCCGCACGCCACCCTCGCGGCCGACTACGGTGACCGGGCCGGGCACTGGGCCGACGGGGAGGAGGACCCGAGCGGCTGGCCGCAGGCGCAGTGCCGGCAGGACGGGCGCTTCACCGCGCTGCGCTCGCTGCGCCACGGGGCTCAGGTGCACTACGACACGGAGCGCTACCTGAGCATGCTCACCTCCATCTCCTCCTACCGGGTCCTGCCGGCCGAGCAGCGCGAGCGGGCGCTGGCCGAGACCGGCCGGCTGCTCGACGCGCGTGGCGGCGGGATCGGCATGCTCCACCTCACCGACCTCTTCCTCGCCCGCAGGCGCTGAGCAGCGCGGTGGGGCTAAGAGGCCGCGCGGAAAGGCAGTGGCGGTATGTCTACGCGGTGGCATACCTTCTGCCGGGCAGCCGCCGCCTGGTGAGCCCCGACCTCTTGCAGCACAGCCCTTGCACCACGGAGACCGCATGCGCTTTCGCCCGACCACCGAGACCGACCTCGCCCTCGTCCTGGACTGGGATGTCGCCGAACCCGTCGCCTGGATCACGGCCGACCGCCATCGTGAGGAGTCCGCCGGCCGCCGGCTGCGGCCCGAGTGGACGTGGATCGCCGAGGAGGACGGCCGGGTGCTGGGTCGTGCCCTGTGGTGGGGCCGCTCCGACAGCGGCCATCCGATCGTCCTGGACTGCCTGTCCGTGCACCCGTCGGTCACCGACCGAGCTGCGCTGGCCGCCGAACTGCTGGCCACTGCCCACAAGGCGTTCGCCGAGCAGGGGTTCACCGCCGTACCCGAGTACAACATCATGCTGTCCCAGGAGGGCCCGCATGACAAGGACGCCCGGGCCGCTGCCGTTGCCTGGCGAGAGGACGCCGCTCGGCGCGCCGGTTTGACGGAGCAGATCGAGCGGCTGCGCTTCGAGTGGACGCCCGAAGCCGGCACCCCCGGGCCGTCAGACCGGCTGGTCTTCACCGTCGAGCCGGACGACGAGGTGTTCGTCGAGGTCTTCCGGCAGGTGGCCCGCGGCAGTCTGGATCGCGAGACGATCGCCAATCTCGCCTCGATGGGGGAGGAGGGCGCCGCCCGCGACGACCTGGAGTTCTACCTCGGCTGTCTGGGTGAGCGCGACTGGTGGCGGATCGCCCGTACCCCGGACGGGCGGCTCGCCGGCTTCGCCATCCCCTCCCGCACGCCCTACGGCCCCAACGTCGGCTACCTCGGCGTTGTCCCCGAACTGCGGGGTCGGCGCTACATCGACGACATCCTCGCTGAGATCACCCGTTCCCACGTCGGGCGCGGTGCAGCGCGGATCACTGCCACCACTGACACCACCAACATCCCGATGGCTGCGGCCTTCCGACGCGGCGGCTACCGCGTCAGCGAGACCCGCGTGATCCTGGCCGCCCCGGCAGCCTAGGAGGTCGCGCGTCGGCCGGGGGTTCATGGGCGGCGGCGGGGGCGTTGGTCCCAGCGGTGGGTGGTCCATGCTCGGCGGATCAGGCTGCGGAGGGTGATGATCGTGTCGGTGAGGTCGAAGAGGGCGTCGATGCCGAGCCGGATCCACTCGTCGCGGCGGCTACGGATGGTGGTCGCCGAGCAGGTCGTATCGGCGATCGCTTGGGGCTCTAAATCGGTTGGAACGGGCGAAGGTCCGCGGGCTACGCTCGCGCGCATGACCGAGCGCACCTTCCGAGTGACCGTCCGCGGCAGCTTCGACGCCCTCAGCACGGAGCAGCGCGCCGAGCTGGCGGCGCAGGCGGACCAGCACAGCATGCTCTTCGCCACCTTCACCACCGAGGGCAACCTCAGCTACGAGCTCGCGCCCCGGGACGTCTTCTCCTTCCGCTACCTGGAGACCGGCGAGGCGGACGAGGACATCCTCCCGGCCGGTGCGCGGGCCGAGGCCGCGGCCGCGACCTGGCTCACGGAGCGCGGTTACGGCTACAAGAACCTGCGCTCCCAGGCCGAGGACATGTCGAAGGCGGCGCTGAGCAAGCGTCAGCGCAAGGCCCAGGCCCAGGGGTAGCACGCCCGCGCGGAGGGTTCCGGGCCGTCCGCGTCAACCGGTTGTCCATCAGCGACTGGTCTGCTGCCGCCAAGATCTTTCCGAGATGTTGGAGGGCCATCGTGCTCAAGCGTGTAGTAGTCGGTATCGCAGCGGTCGCGCTGCTCGGCCTCGGCGGTGGCCAGGCATTCGCGGACACGGCCCCGGCCCGTTCGGCCGGCCCGGACGCCTGGATTTGCCACGCCTGTCACTATCCGAACGCCGGCACCGTGGAGTCGGCGTCGCAGATGACCCCGTCCGCCTGGTGGAACCACCCGAGTCACCGCTGATCTCCAGGGACTGACCCGTCGGTGCGGAGCCCCGCCGACCTGTCCCACGGCCTATCGGACAGCGCCCAGCGCCTGCTGAGCGGCTGCCAGGGCGGCGGTGCGGTCGCGGGGGGCCAGGCCGATCCGGGTGCGGCGGTCGAGCAGGTCGTCCTCGTCGAGGGCGCCCTCGTGGCGGACGGCGAAGCGCAGTTCGGCGGCGGTGGTCTCGGTGCCGGGGGCGATCGGGGTGAGCAGCGCCGGGTCGCCCCCGGCCTCGGCCAGCACGGCAGCGGCCTCGGTGCCGTAGCGGCGGACGAGGCGCAGCGGGGCGTCCAGCTGGTCGAGGCGGGCCCGCGGCGCGGCGCCGACCAGCGGCAGCGAGCGGGTGCGGCACGGGCGCGCGGGCAGGCCGGTCCGGGCCAGGGCCGCGTCCAGGGCGTCCTCGGCCATCCGCCGGTAGGTGGTGAGCTTGCCGCCGACCACCGTGACCAGCCCGTCCGCGTCGGTCAGCACCGCGTGCTTGCGCGAGACGTCGGCGGTCCGCCCGGTGCCGTCGTCCAGCAGCGGGCGCAGTCCGGCGAAGGTGCCGAGCAGGTCGGCGCGGGTGAGCGGGGTGCGCAGCGCCGAGTTGATGGTGCGCAGCAGGAAGTCGATCTCGCCCTCGGCGGCCTGCGGCACGTCGGGGATCGGCCCGGGGGCGTCCTCGTCGGTCAGGCCGACGTAGACCCGCCCGTCGGGGGCGGGCAGCGCGAAGACGAAGCGGTTGCTCTCGCCGGGCACCGGCACGGTGAGCCCGGCGTTCAGGCCGCCGGTCGGGCCGGTGAAGGCGGAGCCGGGCAGCACCAGATGGGTGCCCCGGCTGGGCCGCAGCGTGATGCCCGGGGCCAGTTCGCCGGCCCAGACGCCGGTGGCGTTGATCACCGCGCGGGCCTTCACCTCGAAGCTCTCGCCGGTCAGTTCGTCCCGCAGCCGGGCGCCGTTCCCGCTCGCCGCGCCGGCCGAGCAGCGGGTCAGGATCCGGGCGCCGTGCGCCGCCGCGGTGCGCGCCAGGGCGACCACCAGCCGTGCGTCGTCCACGAGTTGGCCGTCCCAGAAGACCAAGCCGCCGCGCAGCCCAGCGGCTTGCACGGTAGGGGCGTAGCGCAGCACCTCGGCGGCGGTCAGCCGCCGGGAGCGGGGCAGCGTGGTGGCGGGGGTGCCGGCGGTGACCCGCAGCAGGTCCCCGGCCAGGAAACCGGTGCGTACCAGCGCGGCGCCCGCCCGGGTGGTGCCGGGCAGCAGCGGGACGATCTGCGGCAGCGCGTGCACCAGGTGCGGGGCGGTGCGCTCCAGCAGGATGCCGCGTTCGACGGCGCTCTCCCGGGCGATGCCGACGCTGCCGGAGGCGAGGTAGCGCAGGCCGCCGTGGACCAGCTTGGAGCTCCACCGGCTGGTGCCGAAGCCGAGGTCGTGCTTCTCGGCGAGGGCGACGGACAGGCCGCGGGCGGCCGCGTCCAGCGCGATGCCGGCGCCGGTGACGCCGCCGCCGATCACCAGCAGGTCGACCACGGCGCCGGGCTCGGCCAGCTGCGCCAGTTCGCGGGCCCGGCGGGCGGCGTTCAACGAGGCGCTGGGCGGGGTGCGCGGCGGGTCGGCGGCCGGGGTGCTGGTCATGACGCGGTACCGCCTTCGGGCAGGGGTGCGGACGGGGTCGGAGGTGCGGACCGGGTCGGGGACGCGGACGGGGTCGGGGTCGGGGATGCGGACGGCGCCTCGGGCGCGAGGTACCGGTCGAGCAGCAGGCGCAGCTCCTCGTCCAGCCGGTCGACCGCCGCCCCGGCGCCCTCGGGGGCGTCCACGAAGACCGGGCCCGTGAGGGTGAACGACCAGGCGGTGAGCAGCACCGCGCGGGCCAGCAGGGCGGGGTCGCCGGGCCGGATCGAGCCGTCCGCGATGCCCGTCCGCAGACCGGCTTCGAGCATCGCGAGCTGGTGGTTGGTGTTGGTGCCGCGCCGCTTGAGCAGGTAGGGGGTGAGGAAGTCCGGGTCCAGCTCGATGATCTTGCGCAGCAGCGGGTGGACCCGGATGGCGGCCACCAGGCGCGTCACCCCGTCGACCACGTGGGCCCGGCCGTGCGGGGCCTGCGGAGCCTCAGCGGCCTCCGCCAGGGGGAAGGCGCTCTCCGCGAGCTCGGTCCAGACCCGGGTGGTCAGCGTGCCGAGCACCTCGTGGACCCCGCCCCAGCGGCGGTAGAGCGTGGCGCGCGAGACCCCGGCCTGACGGGCGATGTCGGCCATGGTGATCCGCTGCATGCCGATGGTGAGCAGCAGCCGGTAGGCCGCGTCCAGGATCCGCTCCTCGGGGATCGCGTTCGCGGCCCGCAGTGCGACCCGGCCGGCGTCCGGCCCGCTCTTCGCGGCCCCGCCGTTCTCTGTGTTCCCTACCCTGCTGTTGATTCGCTGCGACACCACATGTACAAGTGTATCAGCGCCTGCCCCTCCGGCCTTGAGGACCTCGATGACCGAGTCAGACCTGCCCGTCGCGGACTTCCACCCCTACCGCTGGGGTGACCCCGCCCACCACACCGAACTGCCGGCCGCCGCCCACGAGACGCTGGCCGCCTTCGGGGTCCGCACGCCCGCGCAACCGCCGGTCGACCTGGCCGAACTGACGCTGCCCGAACCGGCGGTGGACGCCAAGGTGCTGGCCGAGCTCGCCGGCCTGGTCGGCGCCGAGCACCTGGACACCACCACCGCGGCCCGGCTCGCGCACACCCGCGGCTGGTCCACCCCCGACCTGCTGCGGCTGCGCGCCGGCGACGTCACCGACGCGCCCGACGCCGTCGTGCTGCCCGGCTCGCACCAGGAGGTGGTGGCACTGCTGGAGGTGTGCGAGCGCGAGCGGATCGCGGTCGTCCCCTACTCCGGCGGCACCTCGGTGGTCGGCGGCCTCGCGCCCGAGCGGGCCGGGTTCACCGGCGTCATCGCCTTCGACCTCAAGCGGCTGGACGCACTGCTCGCGGTGGACGAGATCTCCCGCACCGCCACCCTGCAGGCCGGGGTGCGCGGCCCCGAGGCCGAACGGCTGCTGCACGAGCACGGTCTGACGCTGGGTCACTTCCCGCAGTCCTACGAGGGCGCGAGCATCGGCGGCTACGCGGCGGCCCGTTCGGCCGGGCAGGCCTCGGCCGGCTACGGGCGGTTCGACGAGATGGTCGTCGGCCTGGTCCTTGCCACCCCGCGCGGCACCCTGACGCTTGGCACCGCACCGAAGTCGGCGGCCGGCCCCGACCTGCGCCAGCTGGTGCTGGGCTCGGAGGGCAGCCTCGGCGTGATCACCTCGGTGACCGTGCGAGTGCGCCCGGTGCCGGCCGAACGGGTCTACGAGGCCTGGCGGTTCGACTCCTTCGCCGCCGGCGCGGACGCGCTGCGCCAGCTCGTCCAGGACGGCCCGGTGCCGACCGTGCTGCGACTGTCCGACGAGGCGGAGACCTCGATCAACCTGGCCGACCCGGCCGCGATGTTCGGCGGCGGCCCCGGCGGCTGCCTGGCCGTCACCGGCTACGAGGGCAGCGCCGCCGAGGTGGCCGCCCGCCGGGCCGGCGCGAGCGCGCTGCTCAGCGCCGCGGGCGGGCAGCCACTGGGCACCGAGCCCGGCGAGTCCTGGCGCAGCGGCCGCTACCGCGCGCCCTACCTGCGTGATCCGCTGCTGGACGCGGGCGTGCTGATCGAGACGCTGGAGACGGTGACCTTCTGGTCCAACCTGCACGCGCTGCGCGCCGCCGTCACCGAGGCGCTGAGCAACTCGCTGACCGCGCAGGGCACTCCGCCGCTGGTGCTGTGCCACCTCTCGCACGTCTACGAGACCGGCGCCTCGCTCTACTTCACCATCGCCTGCGCGCAGACCGATGACCCGGTGGCGCAGTGGGGGCTGGCCAAGCAGGCCGCCAACGAGGCGATCCGCGCGGCCGGCGCCGCGATCACCCACCACCACGGGGTCGGCACCGACCACCGCGAGGTCTACGCCCGCGAGGTCGGCCCGCTGGCGGTGGCCTCGCTGCGTGCGGTCAAGCAGGTGCTGGACCCGGCGGGCATCCTCAACCCGGGCGTGCTGATCCCCACTTCGGACGCGGCGGCGCAGGACGCGGCGGCGCAGGGCGGTCAGGCCGAGGGCGGGGCCTGAGGTGGCCCCCGCCACCTTCACAGCGATCGTCAACCCCGTCTCGGGCGGCGGCCACGCCGCCGCCCGCTGGGAGCCGATCGCCACCCTGCTGCGCTCGGCCGGCGCCACCGTCCGCACGGTGCCGACCCGCGACCGCGCCCACGCGATCAGCTGCGCCACCCAGGCCGCCGAGCGCGGTGACGTGGTGGTCGCGGTCGGCGGGGACGGCATGGTGCGCGACGTGGCGGACGGCACCGTGCGCGGCGGCGGCACCATGGCCATCGTCCCGGCGGGCCGCGGCAACGACCTCGCCCGCACCCTGCGTCTGCCCGGCGTCGGCGATCCGAGCGCGATCGCCGAGCTGCTGCTGGCCGCGCCCACCCGCACCCTCGACGTGCTGGAGGTCAACGGGGGGATCGCGCCCGGCAACGTCTACATCGGCATCGACTCGCTGGCCACCCGGATCATCAACGCGGGCCGCGGTCTGCCCGCCCTGCTGCTCTACCGGCTGGCCCCGCTGCGGGCCATCCTCAGCTGGCGCGCGGCCGGCTACACGCTGACCGTGGACGGCGAGCGCCGCACGGTGCGCGCGCACACCGTGGTCGTCGCCAACTCCGGTGCTTACGGGCACGGTCTGCGCATCGTGCCGTCCGCGGTGCTGGACGACGGACTGCTCGACGTCATGGTGGTCGGCGACGGACCGCGCGCCAAGATCGTCGCCTTCATGCGCGAGGCCAAGCGGGGCACGCATCCGAACCGCCCCGAGGTCACCGTGCGGACCGCCCGCGAGGTGACGGTGGACGCCGACCGCCCGATACCGGTCTGCGCGGACGGGGACGAGATCGCGCAGCTGCCCGCCGAGATCAGGGTGCGCCCGGGCGCGCTGACCGTGATCGCCCGCTGACTCCTGCTTCTTTCAAGGGAGTTGAACGGTCCGGTAGTGCGTGGTCAGTCGGCCCGCCTCGTCCAGCAGGTGGAAGGCGAGCGCGGGCGGCTGGTCCAGGTGGACGACGTCGCGCGGGTGGGCGTGGTGTTCCCAGGGCAGCCGGAGCGTGGAGACGACGCCCGGGGCCACCAGCAGCGGCCGCCCGGCGAAGGTGGTCGCCGCCGCCGTGTGGGCATGGCCGACCAGAAAGGCCGTCAGATTCGCGTGACGGCCCGCCAGTTCGGCCAGCCGCTCGGCCCCGAACTGGCGCAGGCCGTCGACGAACGGGACGTACAGCTCGGCCGGCGGGTGGTGGAAGGCCACCAACACCGGTACGCCGTGCGGGGCTTCGGTCAGCACACCGTCCAACCAGGCCAGCGTCCCGTCCGCCAGGAAGCCCTCGTCCTTGCCCGGCACGGAGGAGTCGCACAGCGCGAGCACAGCACCGCCGGGCAGTTGGTACCGCTGGTTGACCGGAGCAGTGGGATCGGCCTGCCCGGTGGGGACTTCACCGAGCAGGAACCGCCGGAACGCGGCGCGGTCGTCGTGATTGCCCGGGCAGAGCAGCACCGGGTGCCGGGAGGCCAGCAGTTCACGCGCGCGCTGGTACTCGGCGGGCGCGGCGTGGTCGGCGATGTCACCGGTGACCAGGACGGCGTCCAGGTCGTACGGCAGGCCTTCGAGGTAGGCCAGCACGGCCCGGGTGCGCTCGGCGCTGCGCGCGTCCTCGTCGATGTGGAGGTCGCTGAGGTGGGCGATCACGATCATGCGTGGTAGTCCTCTCGCTGGTGGGGCCTGTCCGGCCCTGGGCGGGCGTCGGGATCGGGCGGTCCCGGGGACGAAGCTAGACGGTGGCCGGACCAGGCATAAGATCCAGTTCCATGCCAGTTGATTGGTCCGGTTCCGGGGTCGACCTGCATCTCGCCGTCGACCTCGGCGGTGGCGGCCGGCGGGCCGCGCTGGAGTCCGCGCTGCGCGGCGCGATCCGCGACGGCCGCCTGTCCGCCGGCACCCTGCTGCCCTCCACCCGCCGGCTGGCCGAGCAGCTCGGCCTCGCCCGGGGCACCGTGACCGCCGCCTACGACCAGCTGGCCGAGGAAGGCTTCCTGATCGCCCGTCCGGGCTCGGGGACCTCGGTGGCCGAACCCGCGCCCCGCGCCCCGGCTCCGGCGGCGCCCCCGCCCGGACCGGCCGCCACCGCCGCCGCCGCGCCCCGCCACGATCTGCGCCCCGGGCTCCCCGATGTCGGCGCCTTCCCACGGCGTGCCTGGCTCGCCGCCACCCGCCGGGTGCTCAACGCGGCCCGTCCCGAGGCCTTCGCCGCCGGTGACCCGCAGGGCCGGCCCGAACTGCGCGCCGCCCTCGCGGACTACCTCGGCCGCACCCGCGGCGTGGTTGCCGGCCCGGACCGGATCGTCATCACCTCCGGCTACTACCAGGGCCTGGGCCTGCTCAGCGGCGTACTGGCCGAGGCCGGCATCAGCGCCGTCGCCGTGGAGGACCCGGGCCACAACGTCTTCCGCGCCGTCGTCCAGCGCGCCGGACTCGCGGTCGCACCGCTGCCGGTCGACGCCCACGGCGCCCGGGTCGACACGCTCGCGCCGGGCACCGGGGCCGTCTTCCTCACCCCCTCACACCACTACCCCACCGGCGTCCCGCTCCAGCCGGGCCGCCGCCGCGCCCTGTGCGGATGGGCCCGCTCCACCGGCGGCCTGACCGTCGAGGACGACTACGACGGCGAGTACCGCTACGACCGCCAGCCGGTCGGCGCGCTCCAGGGCAGCGCCCCCAACCACGTCGTCTACTGCGGCACCACGTCCAAGACCCTCGGCCCCGCGCTGCGGCTGGCCTGGCTGGTGCTGCCGCCCCACCTGGTCGAGCCGGTGGTCCGGGCCAAGCAGCGGACCGACCTGTACACCGAGGCCCTGGGCCAGCTGACCCTCGCCGAGCTGATCGGCACGCACGCGTACGACCGCCACATCCGCGCCGCCCGGCTGCGCTACCGCAGGCGCCGCGAGCAGCTGGCGGACCGGCTGGCCGCCTTCCCCCGCCTCACCACCCACGGGGTCCCCGCCGGCCTGCACACCCTCGTCACGCTGCCGGACGATGGGCCCACCGAGCAGCAGATGATGGACAGTTGCGCCCGCCACGGGGTCGGCCTGCGCGGCCTGGGCGAGCTGCACCACGACCCCACCGGCCGGGCGGCGGGCGTGCTGATCGGCTTCGCCGCGCCCACCGAACGCGGCTACCCGGCGGCCCTGGACGCCCTGTCGGCCGCCCTGAGCGCCGGCCTGAGCGCCGGGCCGACCGCCGTCTGAAGCCTTCGCTGGACCTCACCCCCCGAGGCAGCTGACCGCACGGCAGCTGACCACGAGACCGCCGACGGCGCGGTCGCCGAACGCGCGGAATGCCCGCAACCGCCGCGCCGCGGTGGCAGGATGGCCACCATGGCCTCGCATTTCGGTGACTACCAGAACGAGATCTACTTCGACGCCCTGCGCGGCGTGCTGCCCGATCTCCCCATGGCCTTCGCGGAGTTGGCCGAGCGGGCGCAGGCCACCCTGCCCCCGGGCATTTGGTCCTACGTGGCGGGCGGCGCCGGTGACGAGTTCACCCAGCGGGCCAACGTCAGCGCCTTCGAGCAGTGGGCACTGGTCCCCCGGATGATGGTCGGCGCGGCCCAGCGCGATCTGACGGTGGAGCTGTTCGGGCTGACGCTGCCCTCACCGCTCTTCCTGGCCCCCGTCGGCGTGATCGGGCTCTGCGCCCAGGACGGCCACGGCGACCTCGCCACCGCCCGGGCCGCCGCCCGCACCGGCGTGCCGATGGTCGCCTCCACCCTGAGCGTGGACCCGCTGGAGCAGGTGGTGGGCGAACTCGGCGACACCCCGGGCTTCTTCCAGCTCTACACCCCCACCGACCGGGAGCTGGCCGCGAGCCTGGTGAACCGGGCGGAGGCCGCCGGGTTCAAGGGCATCGTGGTCACCCTGGACACCTGGGTCACCGGCTGGCGCCCGCGCGACCTGCGCACCGGCAACTTCCCCCAGCTGCGCGGCAACTGCCTGGCCAACTACACCAGCGACCCGGTCTTCCGGGCCCGGCTGGAGCAGCCGCCGGAGCAGAACCCGGGCGCGGCCGTGCTGGAGTGGATCAGCATCTTCGGCAACCCGCTGACCTGGGCGGACCTGCCTTGGCTGCGCTCGCTGACCACGCTGCCGCTGATCCTCAAGGGCATCCTGCACCCCGAGGACGTCCGCCGGGCCAGGGACGCCGGGGTGGACGGCGTCTACTGCTCCAACCACGGCGGCCGACAGGCCAACGGCGGCCTGCCGTCGCTGACCGCCCTCCCCGGCGTGGTGGCGGCGGCCGACGGCCTCCCGGTGCTCTTCGACTCCGGCGTGCGCAGTGGCGCCGACGTGGTCAAGGCCCTCGCCCTCGGCGCCACCGCGGTGGGCGTCGGCCGCCCGTACGCCTACGGGCTGGCGCTGGGCGGCACGGACGGCGTCGTCCACGTGCTGCGCTCGCTGCTCGCCGAGGCCGACCTGCTCATGGCGGTGGACGGCTACCCCGCCCTGGCCGACCTCCGCCGGGAGGGTCTGGTGCGGCTGCCGGGCGGGGTGTGACCGGAGCGCGGACCCTCCAAGGCATGGTGAGGCCACCCGGTCACTCCTCGATGGCTCCGCCCACCGCGCGCAGGTGCTCGCGGAAGGTCAGCTCGGGCTGCTCGCGGCGCGCGGCGAGGTAGCGGTCGAAGCGGACCTGGGCGCGCAGCGTGTCGCCGGAGCGGATCCGCTCGGCCTGGCGCCGCTCGGTGTCGCGGATCTGCTCGGCGAGCGCGAACAGCTCCTCGGCGCGGGCGGCGGGGAGGAAGAGCACGCCGTCCTCGTCGCCCAGCGCCAGGTCCTCGCCGTTCACCGTCCACTCCCCCACCCGGGCGGAGTCCAGCACCTCGGCGGGCCGCGGGTCCAGGCGCTGCGGCCCGGTCGGCAGCGCGCCCAGGCTGAAGACCGGCAGTCCGATGGCCCGGATGTCGGCGGTGTCGCGGTGCAGGCCCCAGACGACCACGCCCGACACCCCGGCGGCGCGTGCCTCCAGCACCACCAGGTCGCCGACGCAGGCCTCTTCGAGCCGGCCGCCGTTGTCCACCACCAGCACGTCGCCGGGCTCGGACCGTTCGAAGGCCTCCAGGAAGATGTCCACGCTGCCCACGTGCCGGGCCGGCCGGACCCGGCCGGCCACCCGCCCGCCAGGCACCACGGCCCGCAGCTGCGCGGGCGCGCAGCGCACCGGGACCTGGGCGCGGAGGCAGGCGTCCGCCAGGTGGGCGGTGGTCAGGGTTTCGAAGCGCTGCTGAAGCTCCTGGTGATCCATGCGATCTGCCCTCTCACACTCGGCTCACACTCGGCGGGTTTGATTACCGTACTGACGCATCATCACGGACCTGCCACCCCCCGCGCAACGCGCCACCGCCCCCGAACCCGCATCGGCGGGCAGGGGGCGGCGCGCGGGAGCCGGCGGGATCAGGCAGTGGATCAGGCGACGGGATCAGGCGACGGGATCAGGCGGCGGCCAGCGAGATCTCGGTGGCCTTGATCAGGGCCACCACCGGGGTGCCGGCGCGCAGGCCGAGGTCGTCGACGGCGTCCTTGGTGATCGCGGCGGTCAGCTCGCCGCCCTCGATGGCGACCTTGACGGTGGCCATGGCCCCGCCGGTGGCCACCTCGGTGACGGTGCCCGGGAGCTGGTTGCGGATGCTCAGCCCGGCCACGGGGGCGGTCGCGGTGGCGAGGGCGATCTCGGTGGACTTGGCGAGCGCGTCGATCCGGGACCCCTCGGCCAGGCCCAGCTCCCGGACCGCCTCCAGGGTGATCGCCGCCGTGATCTCCTGGCCGCCCGCCAGGCGGGCTCGCACCGTCGCCATCACGGCGCCGTCGGTGATCGCGGTGACGGTACCGGGAATCCGGTTGCGGATGCTCAGGCTCATGCGCTGCTCCTCGCTCGAACGGTCAGGCAGGGGACGAACAGGGACGGATCGGACTCCCGTCGTCACCCACCCTGCCACGACCGCCGCGCACCCGCGGGGTGCCGCTCTGATCCGATCCCGGCGAACCCGCGGGCTCCTCGTGACGCGTTCGAGCGGCCGCTCAGCCGAGCGGCACGGACCGCCGGCACGGACCGCCGGCACGGACCGCCGGCACGCTCACCGCGTGCGGACCCGCTCGGCGTGCGAGAGCGCGACGAACTCCGCCAGGCCGAACACGCCCTGCGTCTGCGAGTCCAGCCAGCCGGCCAGGTCGGCCGTCTCCGTCGGCTGTTCCCCCATCAGCCAGTGCCACAGCAGCATCAGCACGCTGTCGAGCAGGCGTAGTTGCTCCGGTCGGCCGTCGGGTCGGCCATTCGGTCGTCCGGCGGAGGTCAACTCGACGAGTTCCGGCAGCCGGCTCGCCATCGTGGTGGCAGGGCTGATCACGAACGCCTCCTTGAGCGCTGCGACCACCTTCGGCACCACCGCGGACCACTGGTGCTGCTCGACCGCCGTGCAGATCCGCACTCCCCAGACCGCCGCCGACCAGAGCTCTTCGGCGGCGCCCACCCGCAGGGCGCAGTCGACCAGAAAGCCGACCATGGGCGCGCCCAGGCCGAAGGCCCCCAGCTCGACCAGACCCGACGCCGCCGCGACGTGGTGTTCCAGCGCCTCGGCATGCCGACCCTCCAGGGTGAGCAGCTGGGCGATGTCGCTGTGGAAGGCCGCCTCCTCCACCCGGTTCCCGAGCCTGCGCGCCTGCTCCAGACCGGTGCGGGCGCAGTCGCCCGCGGCCCTGAGCTCGCCCTGCTCCCGGTAGCACCCGCCGAGCCTGCCGAGCGCCACCAGCTCGCCCTCCTCGTTGCGGCAGGCCCGCAGGGTCTCCAGCGCCGCGGCGGCCGAGGCGGTCGCGGCGCCGAGGTCTCCGGTCAGTTGCTGAAGCGTGCTCAGGTCGAGGAGGAACGTCCCCTGTTCACGCCGGTTCTCCAGCTTCACCGCCAGCGCGTACCCCTGCTCGGCGAGCGCCCTCGCCTCCTCGTGGCGCCCGAACCGCTTGCTCAGCTGGCCGAGCACCCCGAGCGCCCGCATCAGGGTGGGCTCGTCGCCCTGCTCGGTGCAGAGGTCGCGCGCGGCGGCGACCGTGCGCAGCGCCTGCTCCTGGTCGCCGCCGCGCATCAGGAGCTGTGCCTTGCGCAGCAGCAGGTGCGCCCGGTTCGGGCAGGCCTCGCCGTATCCGAGGCTGCGGTCGTAGTCGGCGAGCGCGGCACCCCACTCGCCGTGCTGCGCGTGGAGATCGCCGGTCAACTGGAACCGGGCGGCCCAGCGCTGATCGGCGCTCACCGGCGGCAGGTCGAGGCGGTGCAGCGTCTCGTCGAGGAGGGGGACCAGCTCCTCGACCGCCTGGCGGTCGGCGTCGGGCCCCGGTCCTCGGGCGCCGACCAGGCGCAGTTCGTCCAGCAGCAGGTCGGCGAAGGCGAGGTGCCGGGCGAACTCGGTGCCGGCCACCGCCCGGCGCAGGGTGGTGATCTCCCGGTGCAGCGTTCGCGCCACCTCGCCGTCGACCTGTAGGGCCGCCGCCGCCAGCAGGCCGCCGTGGCGCAGCACGGCCTCGCCGCCGCTGATCCGGTCGGGCCACTGGCTCAGGCGGCCGTTGACGGTGCCGACGTACAGGTAGGAGCGCTCGATGGCCTGCAGTCCGGTGTTGACGATGGCGTCGGCCGCCGGCGCCTCCTCGACGGTCAGCCGGTCGGTGACCACGCGGGCGAAATCGGCCGCCCGGCGCGAGGGGATGTCCCACAGCGTGCCGATGTACCCACGCGCGCCGATCCGGATGAACTCGCGGCCGATACCGGTCCAGGACTGGCAGGAGTTGTTGAACACGATGGGCCGGTGGTCGAGTTCGAAGAGCTGGGGCAGCAGATGGCTCGGCAGCGGCACATCGCCCAGCATGATCCCGTCGTCCGTGCCATGGGTGTTGAAGAAGATCAGTTCCACCGGCAGCCGGCGGGGCAGCGCCTGCAGGGCCCGCATGGAGGCGTCCTCGCCGGAGAGCAGGATCGGGTGGGTGAAGTGGGTACCGACCGCCCGCAGCACGTCCTCGGTCTCGGACACCACGAAGAAGCCGGGGTCGAAGACGAGGCTGAAGGCCCCCTCGGGGCGCCCGGCGCCCTGCGCGTGCAGCTCGTTCAGGATGATCAGCGCGGCGTCGGCCGCCACGTGCCCGATCGGCTTGTGCGACCAGTCCGCCGTGGCGGTGCGGACGAACCCGTAGGGCAGCCCGGTGGTGAACGCGGTCAGCCGCCGCTCGCCGACCTCGGCGATCGCGGCCGCCGGCACCTGCCCGGTCACGGCGGCCTCCAGCTCGGCGAACTGGTGGCGCCCACCGTCGAAGAACCGCCCGCGCAGCTTCCCGAGCACCCCGGAGCCCCTGGCGCCGTCGCTCCCGCCCTCACCGTCGCCGCCGTTCTCACCGCGGGCGGCGGCGCCGACCCGCTGCTGGCGCGCGGCCACCGCGGCGCGGACGGGAGAGAGGTCCGGCGGCGGGGTGACCACCAGACGCGCGCCGCGATGGTGCGCGTAGAGCGCCCCCAGCAACGTCGACGCGTCGCCGGTGTCCTCGACCAGGACCGCCTCCGGGCCGTCCGGGTTGACCGCGGCGAACAGTTCGTCGAGCGGCGGCGCCGGGTGGTCGACGGCCCGCAGCACCGCCCCGCTGCGCAGGGCGGTGAACAGCGCGGCCGGCCATCGGGCGGGACCGTCGGCGGGCACCTCGATGACGCGTTCGGGCAGGCCGTCCGCGTCCCGCAGCAACCGCCAGGCGGCGTCGGTCAGTTCACCGAGGCGCAGGCCGCTCAGGCGCAGCCGGGTCGGGACCTCGGCGAACATCTGGGTGATCGGCTGCGCGGCCTGCTGCCCGTTGGCGGCGAGGTAGCGGTTGTACCGCTCGTCCAGGGCCGGATCGACGGTCACCAGGTCCTCCGGGGTGAAGTCGTGCAGGAGGACGACGCGTTCGATCCCCAGGCGCGAGACGATCCGCGACACCATCTCGTTGTGCTTGACCCAGGAGCGATACGCCGTCAGTTTCGCGGCCAGCCGCCCGGACGTCTCGATCGCGGCCAGCATCTCGCGCACGCTCCTCCCGTCCGACCCCAGCACCTCGGCCATCCCGAGCGGCGTGCCGATCCGGCCCTGGGTGCGTTGCTGGGCCAGGTGGTGGAGCTCGTAGGCCTTGATGTGCTCCTCCCTGGACGTCGGCGGCGGCTCGATCGCGACGACCGGCGTCAGGCGGTCGGCGGGCAGGCACGAGGCCACCACCGCCGCCTCGCGCAGCTGGTCCGGACGGCACACCACCACGGTGTCGCCGACGGCGAACTCCGGAACGCCAATGTCCATGGCTTACAGCCCCCGCAGGTAGGAGTCGACCGGCGACAGCCGGCGCACGGCGGTCGGCGCCCCTCTCATCTCCTCCTGGGTGAGCTCGCGGCCCTTGCGCGCCATCGAGTTGACCAGCACCGGCGTGGAGACCCCCACGTACACCGCGCCCCAGGAGGTGGTGGCCGGCAGCACCAGCGCCAACAGCCCGCCGAGCCCGGCGAAGGCCAGCGAGATCAACAGGTAGAAGCGCGACCACTGGAAGCGTTCGGGGTTCTGCCGGACCGCGTACAGGCGAACGATCTCGGGGGCCAACGCTCCTGCCATGCCCAGTAGGAAAATCAACGTGGACTTCATGCACCTCACCGTAGCCGCGCCACGGCTTACACGGACGGGTTTCCCCGTTCGCGGCCGCCCGGGTGACAGCGATCTGCCGGTGGGCTGTGAGCCGCCTCTGTGAGGGTGGGTGCGGGCGGTGAAAGTGCCATCGCCCCGCCTCCAGCTCACTCGAACTCAGTCGAACTCACTCGAACTCCGGGAGCCCGCCATGCCCTCCGATTCCAGGACCCCGCAGTGGGACGTTCACCGGCTGCCGCGCGCCGAGGGAAAGAACGTCCTGGTCACCGGCGGCAACGCGGGCATCGGGTACTTCGTCGCCGAGCAGCTCGCCGGCACCGGGGCCACGGTCGTCCTCGGCAGCCGTGCCGAGACGAAGGCCAAAGCCGCGATCGCCTCCATCAGTTCACGCGTCCCCGGTGCCAAGGTGCAGCACCTGCCCTTGGACCTGGCCGATCTCAGCTCGCTCAAGGCGTCCGTGGACGCGCTCGAACTGGACCACCTCGACGCGGTCGTCCACAACGCCGGCGTGGCGCTCGACGATCCACCGCGCCGCGAGACCGAGGACGGCCACGAGCTGATGTTCGCCACCAACCACCTGGGGCACTTCGCACTGACCCACTGGCTGGCTCCCCTGCTCACGGCGACCCCGGGGAGCCGGATCGTCACCACCGGCAGCTTCGCCGCCAAGTCCGAACGCCTGGACCTCGACGACCTCCAGAGCACGCACGACTACCGGCCCAAGCGCGCCTACGCACGGTCGAAGTTGGCCCAGATGCTCTTCGCCTTCGAGCTCGACCGCCGCCTGCGTGCCGCCCGCAGCACGACGCTGAGCGTGGTCGCCCATCCCGGCGGCGCGCTCGACTCCCTCACCCCCTCGCGTCCGCCCGTCCATACCCGGACCACCGGCGAGCGGGTGCGCCACCTCCGACTCGGCCTCCTCGTCCAGGGCAAGGACGCCGCCGCATGGCCCGCGGTCCGGGCCGTGCTCGACCCGGACGTGCGCGGCGGCCAGCTGTGGAGCCCCCGAGTCCTCGGACTGCGCGGCACACCCAGGGCCGAACGCATCTGGCCCCACCTGGCCGACACCGCGTCCGCAGCCCATCTCTGGGCGGCCAGCTGCGACTTGACCGGCACCGACCCGGCGGGCGGCCGCTGAGGCGACGGACGTGGCAACGGCCGCCCCGGAACCAAGTCCGGGGCGGCCGTGCCGCGTTCGTCCGCTCAGCGCCTCAGCGCCTCAGTGCCTCGTCGGCTCGTCGGCTCGTCGGCTCGTCGGCTCGTCGGCTCGTCGCTGAGTCGGCTCAGCGACTCACAGTGCCGCGTTGAGGGTGAACGGCTGGCTCACGGTGCCCGCCGCGCTCTTCGCCGTGATGGTCAGGTGGAAGGCCCCGAGCGCCAGTTCGGAACCCGAGATGGTCGCCGTGCCGTTGCTCCCCGGGGTGAACTTCAGCCCGGCCGGCAGGGTGCCGCTCTCGCTCAGCACCGCGTTCGGGAACCCGGTCGTGGTGATGGTGTAGCTGAACGGGATCAGCAGGAAGGCGGTCGCGCTGGACCTGCTGGTGATCGCCGGCGGCTGGTCGACCGTCACCGCCAGGGCCTGGGTCGCCGTGCCCACCGGGTTGGTGGCCGTGAGCGTCAGCGGGTAGACGCCGCCGCCGTTCGCCACCGGGGTGCCCGTCAGGCTCCCGGTGCCGTTCCCGTTGTCCTTGAAGGACAGGCCAGTTGGCAGCGCTCCGGCCACCTTCAGGGCCGGGGCCGGGTTGCCGGTGGCGGTCACCGCGAAGCTGACCGGGGCGCCGGTGGTCAGCGTGGTGGCGCTCGGGCTGGTCACCGAGGGTCCGGTGGACTGCGTGACGGTGACGGTGACGGCGGCGGTGGCGCTGCCGACGAGGTTGGTCGCGGTGATGGTCACCGGGTAGCTGCCGGCGGTGCCGGAGGCTGCGGTGCCCTGGATCGAGCCGGTGCCGTCACCGTTGTCCTTGAAGCTCAGCCCGCTCGGCAGGGTGCCGCTCTCGGTGAGCCCCGGGACCCCGTACCCGCTGGTGGTCACCGCGAAGGTGCCCGCGGTGCCGGTACTGAAGGCCGCGCTGCCCGCACTGGTGATGGCGGGATGCTCGTCGATGGTCAGGGACAGGTTCTGGGTGACCGAGCCGGCGCCGTTGGTCGCGGTGACGACCAGCGGGTAGCTGCCGCCGCTGCCGACCGCCGGGGTACCGGTCAGGGTCGCGGTGCCGTCGCCGTTGTCAGTGAAGCTCACCCCGTTCGGCAGGGCGCCGCTCTCCTTGAGCGCGGGCAGCGGGGAGCCGGTCGCGGTGACGGTGGCGTTCAGCACGGTGCCGACGGTGGCGCTGGCGGTGGCCGTGCTGGTGATCAGCGGGGCGACATTGACGGTCAGCGTGGTGGAGCCGCCGGCCGCGATCGGGGTCCAGGCGGACAGGGTGCCGCCGTAGGACTGGCCGAAGGCGGCGCCGTTGACCGTGGTCCCGGCCGGGACCGTCACCGGGACGTCGGCCGAAGCGCCACCGGAGTTGGCGATCACCACGTTGCCGTTCTGCACCGAGGCGGTGACCGTGCCGGCCTGCTCGGCCGTGGCCCAGGCGGCCGACTCACCGAGGGTCTGCGCGGTCTGCGCGTCGTTCGTCTGGGTCAGCGGTGCGGTGTACCAACTGGTGTACTGCGACAGCATGGTGTTGATCAGGCTGAGCAGCGTGTAGCCGTAGTCGGAGGTCACCCCGTTGACGGTCTGGGTGGCCGGGCCGATCAGGTTGGTCTGGTGCGCGTAGTTCATCCGCGGGTCGTCGGCCAGCACGTGGCCGAGCAGGATCCGGGACTCGTTGGCCAGCACCGTGGACTCGGTGGCCGGGGTGCTGGTGCAGGTGGTCGACGGGGTGTCGACGCACTTGCCGGTCTCGTTCGGGTAGAGCGGGTCGCCCATCGAGGAGCTGCTGTTCACGTAGAACGTGTTGTACTCGCTCAGCTCGTCGGGCCAGCTGCCCGCGTTGTAGTAGATGTTGCTCGGGTAACGCGGCGCGGAGACAGCGGAGTTGCTCGCGCCGGTGGCCGAGGTCCCCTGGATGCTGTAACTCTGCGGCTGGCGCGAGGCGTCGGTGCCGAAGACCTTGATCCCCATGTCCGCCATCGACTGCGGCATGGTGGGGCTCTCCAGGCCGGAGTGCTCACCGGTGACCAGGCTGCTGGTGCTGTAGTTGGTCAGACCGTTGTTGACCGCGAAGGCGTCGTCCAGGCCGATCTCCTGCTCGATGCTGGAGTCCGGCTGGGTGCTGGTGGCCGGCAGCCAGGCGGCGGCCGAGGAGCAGCCGATGCCCGGGTCGGTGGCGGTCGGGAAGGTGCTGGTGCTGCCCGGGCCGCCGCCCGGAGCGGTGGCCCCGGTGTCGGTGAAGGAGTAGCTGGTGGCCGCGCCGGTCGGGTCCTCCTTGACCTCGCCGACCAGGCCGAAGCTGGTGGAGCCGGCCGGTGCGCGGTAGATGTCGTAGCCCCAGAAGCCGGTGCCGCCGGAGTACAGGGACTCCAGCTTGGCCAGCGAGGGGCCGCCACCGTTGGGGGCGTCCGGCCAGGTCAGCACGGTCGAGCCGTTGGCACCGACGGTGACCTGCTGCGGGGTGGAGGGCTCCGACTCACCGTAGGCGGTGGCCGCGGTGATCTCGTAGCTGTAGCCGCCGGCCGTCAGCGAGCCGCCGGTGCCCGCGGTCGGCGCGTTGGCCGGCTGCGGTCCGCCGACCTGGCAGCCCAGGTACATGTGCGACCAGGTGTGCGTGATCCAGTCGAACGAGGCCTGCTGCTTGAGCAGTTCGTTGACGAAGGCGGAGTCGTCCGGGTAGCCGCTGTCCACTGTCTGGCCCGGGTCGGTGAAGGTGTTGCCGTTCACCGTGGCGCTGCCACCGCAGTTGGCGCCGGACACCTGGCCCGCGGTGGGCGCGGTGCAGGCGCCGATCGCGTTGAAGGCCAGCTCCAGCTTGATGCCGGTCTGCTTCTCCCAGTTGACCACGTAGTCCACGTCGGCCGCGCTCATCTGCTGGTCCGGCGGGCCGTCAGCGGCGTTGCCGCCGACACCGGGCGGGCAGTACACGTCGTTCGGGTTGGTGGCACCCGGCGTGCACTGGTACTGCCGGCTCCACTCGTTGTCCGCGATAAAGAGGTCGTCGACGTCCTGACCGAAGTAGTTCCGGTACAGGCCGAGATGGGTGTTCTGGGTGACCCAGTTGATCAGCCCGGGCGAGAGCAGCAGCCAGGGCAGCATGGTCGAGCTGTAGTTGAAGGTCAGCGACAGCTCCGACACGCCCCCCTGCGCGTCGGTGCCGGGGTGCTGGTAGACGGCGGCCAGCGTCTGGCCCGCCGCGTTCTGCAGCCACGGGGTCACCGGGGCGCCGGCCACCGGCGTGGCCGGGTAGCCGTAGGAGCCGGACTCGAAGGGCACCGGTCCCTTCAGCTCGGGGAGTTGGGCGAGCGCGGGCGCCGTCAGCTGCGCGGTCCCGGTCACCGAACCGGAGCCGGCGGCGGTCAGACCGAGCGAGGCCGAGGGGTACATGTAGCCGTCCAGCTGGCGCACGCCGAAGCTGGACTCGTAGCTGTCGAGGCCGCTGAGCTGACCGGCGGCGAAGAAGGTGGGCGAGTCGGCGATCACCACGCCGTTGTAGTAGCCATGGGTGCCGCTGGAGAGCGCGGGCAGCGCGACGGTCTCGCTGCCGAGCGCTCCGGTGCTCGTCACCAGCGTGTAGGGCACGCCCTCGGTGTCGAGCGCCTTCTGCCAGGCGGTCGTGGTGGGGTCGTCCGATCCCCCACCGATCAGCAGCACCTTCAGATCGAGCTGCGGCGGCGTCGCCGCGACGGCAGGCGCCACGGCCTGCGCAGTCGCCACCAGGGTGAGCGCGGCCACCCCGGCGGCGAACCATCGCGCTCCTCGTTTCAGCAAAGTTCCCACCCCACGTGAGTACGGGTCTTCAGCCGACCTGACGGTCGGCCACCACAGCATCGTGTGGCGGGGTTCCGGCGAAGGGGGATATGACAAATTTAAGGGTGAATATTCATCTACGGACTGGACGCGGCGCACGAAGGGTGCAACTGGCTCCGGGGTCACCCGCTTGATGTCGGGCTCTGGTCCGGCGGACCGATGGTGATGAACTGGTGAAGATCGAGCGGGCGGGGGCGGGGCTGGGGGCGCCCGGCGCGTACTGCGGACGCGCCTCGGACGCGCTTCGGACGCGCGAAGCGTGCGCAGCGCACGCTAGTCTGTGGGCATGGAGAATGACGTGGGCCAGGAGATCGCCGACGCGCTGGGCCTGCTGCTGCGGCGCACCACCCGCGAACACCTCTACCGGGGCCTGACCGAGGGCCTGGGCGAGGGCGTGGACGAGCTGACCTACCCGGTGCTCAGCGGCCTGGCCCGGACCGGCCCGTGCAGCGCCGCCGAGTTGGCGCCCGAGGTGGGGCTGGACCGGTCGGGCGTGACCCGGCGCGCCTCCCGCCTGGAGGACGCGGGCCTGGTGCGCCGCGAGCCCGACCCGGCCGACCGGCGCGCGGCCCTGCTGATCCTCACCGAGCAGGGCGAGGCGGTGGTGGCCGAGAGCCGCCGACGCCTCGCCGGCCGCATCGAGGCCGCCCTCGGCTCCTGGCCCGCCGCCGAGGCCCGGACCTTCGCCCACCAACTGCACCGCTTCGTCACCGACGGGCCGTTCGCCGACGGCTAGTTCCGCCACCGGGCAGGCCCTACGGCACCGGGTCCAGCAGGCCCGCGAAGGCGTCGGTCATGGCCTTCCAGCCGCTCTCCCCGCCGACCAGTTCGGCATCGGTGAGCAGGCAGGAGTCGAGCAGCCGGACGATCCCCTCGGCGTCCAGACCCGCTGCGGTGAAAGCGAGTTGCTGCACCCGGTCGCCGTGCAGCGGATGCCAGTCCAGGGCCGCGGCGGCGCGGCGGCTGGGCGGGTAGAGCTCCCAGGCGGCGTCCGACAGGGAGGTGAGCCAGGGGCCGCACTCCTCCACCGCCAGGCTGGCCCCCGCCGCGTCCCAGGCCAGCAGCTGTTCCGGCCGGTTGGCCAACCAGAACCGGCCCCGGCTGCGCTGAGCGGCCGGGACGAGCCGGGTCAGCGCCTCGTACAGCCGGGCCGGGTGCAGCGGACGGCGGCGCTCCCAGACCACCGTGGCCACGCCCGCCTCGTCCCGCTCCTGCGGCAGCAGCGCCAGCGCCGGGTTGACCCGGTCCCGGGCGGCGGGCACATCGAACCCGGCGAGCGCGGCGCGGATCAGCTCGCCGGTGCCGAGCCGGACGGTGCGTGCGGTCGGGTGCAGCTGCCGGAGCATCGCCAGCGCGGTCCGCCGCAGCGGAGCGTCACCGCCCTCGACTCCGGCCCGGGTCACGGCGAGCACACCGGCGTACTCGATCTGGTGCGCCAGCGCCTCGGCCCGGGTGCGGACGTCCTGGACGCAGGTCTGCAGGCCGTGGGCGCGGAGCTCGTCCGGCACGGAGAGGTCGGCGACGAGGTGCGCCGGGTCCACCGCCGTGACGACACCGGCGAGTTCGATCGCCTCGCCCAGGCGGCGCCCGTCCACCTCACCCTCGGCGATCAGCTCCACGGCCGGGTGCGGGTCGCAGGCGCCCCACAACTCCACGATCGCCAGGCCGTGTTGACCGAGCTCGGCGATCCGCAGCAGCTCGGGCAGCAGGTCCTCACGCAACGCGCAGCACGGGCAGTCATTGGTCAGCGGGACCACCGTCGAGGCGAACTCCCCCTCACTGTCCCGGATCCGCCGGTGCACGATGCCGTCGGCGGCATCCCGCAGGTCGTGGTGGAGGACGACGGCGTCGACACAGCCGTCCAGCAGCTCCAGCACCACCTGGCGCCGCCGGGCCGCATGCAGGCCCGCGACCACCACGACCGGCAGCCGGACGGTCTCCACGGTATCGACAGGATCAGCGGTGGCTTCACTTTCGGACATGGCAGGACTCCGGACGCCGGGGACGGGTGTGCGCGTCACCACTCTAAATGAAAACGACTTTCATTACACCCCTCCCCCGCATGCACCATCACCACCCCGAGCCCGAGCGCCCTGGCTGCCCGGCGATCTCCCGGACCCCGAACGCCCGCACGGTGCACCCATGGTGGCCCGCCGAGAGCGCGAGGAGCACGGGCGCGTCCACGGCGGCGGGGAGCTCGTCTGCCGCCTGATTCTCGATCATGCAGTCATGATGGCCAGGCAGCCGAGGTTTCGTGACGCGTCGCATAGCGGGAACTGCTGCTGGTCCAGTCGGCCAGGGCGTGGCGGAAGTGGTCGAGCGAGCGCGCGAGGCGGCGGGTGGCGGAGGCAGCATGCACCCAGCCTTCGAGGTGTGTCAGGTACCGCCGCCACCAGAAGGCCGGCATCACCGCCCGGGTGTCCGCCACGAGATCGGCGAGCGCGTGCAGGGTGGGGTGGTCGGCGGGGGCGGGGCGGGTGCTGCCGCTCGCGACCAGGACCAATGACAGCGCGAACTCGCCCACCACTTGCCGCGATTCGCCCAGCATCTCCGCATCGAAGACGTCGTCCACGATCCACGTCCACACCGCCCAGCGGGTAGCGAGGTCGAGCGAGGCGCCGGACGCGGTGGGCCAGGCGGCCAGGCACAGATCCACATACCCGTGGGAGAGGAAGGCCGCCGGGTCCGGGTGGAGACCGTACTGGGTGAGAAAGGTGGCGGCACCGACGTACAGGTCGGTGTGCCGGCGATCGGCCGGGGGCGGGGACGGGGTCACCGTGCGGTGCCCGACCGGGAGGAGCCGCTGCGCGACGGCGCGAGATCTGCCATGCCGAGGACGGTAGGGAGCGGCCGGGAGCGCCATCAACGCGTTTGCTTTCGCTTGCAGATTTTCACTCCAGCGAGTCAATCGCCTTGGAGATCAGAGCGCGTGCCTGCGCGCCGTACACGGCGAAGTCCTTGAGTCTGTCGAACGCTCGGGCGTAGAGGCCGACTTCGCCAGGGGCGGTGACCGTCACCTGGGCGGACAGCAGTTCCATGCCGGCTTCCGCGTCATCGAAGATGTTGAAGGTCTCCACCGGCCACATGGTGCGCACCGCGGTGAACGGGATGACGCCGAGCGAGACACTCGGCAAGGACATGGCCACCAGCAGGTACGCCAACTGCTCGGCCATCGTCCCGACGCTGCCGAGCCGGTAGTACAGGACAGACTCCTCCACCAGTATCGCGAAGCGGTGATTGCCCGTTCGGATGACACGGGATCGGGCGAGACGGGCCGCCACGGCTTCGGCAACGTCGTCGGGCGTGCGGCGGAAGTCGGCCACGGTGGCAAGCAGAGCAGTTGCGTACGCCTCGGTCTGCAGAACACCCGGCACGACGCGCGAGGAGTAGGCGCGGAAGTGACGGGTGCGCTCGTAGAGGGGAACCGCCGACTCCTGCAGCCTGCGCAGACCGGTACGGGTGAGCCTGCGCCACTCGACATACATGGAGTCCACGGCGCGGTTGGCGGCAATCAGATCCTCGACCTGGTCGTTCGCACCACAAGCAGCGCACCACGCGCGAATGTCCTTGTCGGACGGTGCCGTCCTGGCGTTGATGATGCGGGAGGTCTTGGCACCGTTCCAACCGCACAGGGCAGCCAGCTCCTGCCCCTGGAGACCGGCATCCAGCATGAGCTCGCGCAATCGCGCGGCGACAGCGAGGCGGGCCCCTTGGGCGCCGGAGGACGGTGAGTTGGGCATGAGCTGGCTGTCCTGGCGGGAAGCTAGATGGTGTATTCCTCGTGCGAAACGGCCCTCTCCCAGACAGCCTCGAACGCAGCGGCACAGAGCTCGGCGACCGTGGGGTCTTCGCACATCTCCGGTCCGGCGGACGCACCTTCACCAGTGAAGTGGTTGAAGCGCACCACGCGACCGTCGAACACCCAGAAGTCGTTACCAGGGAGCGCGATGTCCGAAGCCCGTCGGCGAGGCAGCCAACGCACCAGTTCCCCAGCCGCGATGTTGACGACCGTTCCGGCATGCTCGTAACGGATGTAATCGCTGACCGGTTCGGAGACGATGCGGGCGCGGCGCATCACGACACCACGGGCAACGGCCGCCCGAACCATCGACACCCAGCCGGCCCAGCCCTCGGACTCGGGGTCGACATCCGGGTGGATGCCGGAGCGCTTGAACTCCGCGAATTCCGCAGCCTCGCCGGCGATGCCGTAGGAGTCGCGCATCTCCAGGTGGACCGCCGAGTGCTGGGCGCCGGCCAGCAGCTCAGAGAAGCCCGGCACGTTCTGCATCATTGAGCGCCTTCCTCATGACCGCCGCCATGCGCAACGGGATGCGGGTCACGTTCTCATGGTCGGGGATGCCGACAGCGTGGCCGGGCACCCATTCGGTGGTGCCGATCTTCGCCAGAAGCGCCTCGCTGGGCTTCCAGCCCTGGACCACCAACTCGCGCTCCTCGTCGTCAACCCACACCATCGGGCTCTCGTCCTTCCCGGTGTCGGGGTCAATCCCACCAAACCGTAGCGACATGATGCCCTCCTGTAGGACGTTTCTGCGCGGTTGCTTGATGACTGCTCAGGCCGGCCGGTACTCCTCATGCGGGATCGAACGCCCCCACACCGCCTCGAACGACGTGGCGTACAACGCGCCCACATCGAGCCTGCCCTCCTGCCAGGCGATGAATCTCGGGTCGTCCCACATGTAGCCGTCGCGCATTTCCAGATGCACGGCCGACTGCCTGCACGCCACCATGAGCTCCTCGATCGAGGGGGCCTCGGGCACTGCTCGCCTCCGAGAAGGACTGGATCTCCGAACTCAGGCTGGCACGCTGAGCAACCGTGGCACCAGGAGTTTGCACATATTTGCGTGCCCAGAAGGGAGGCACGGCGGGCGACCCCAGCGTCGAACCAGCCAGCTGACCGCGCGTCAGTCGCGTCCCGGGCCACCGTGCGCCACTAGCGTCCTGACAGACGGGATGACGGGAAGGGTGGTGGCCATGCCCGCAGTGGGCAAGGAGCGCGACCGGCTGACGGTGCCCCAGGGGCTGGCCGCGCTCTCGCTCGACGCGCTGGCCTCGGTGGCCTACGGGCCCGAGGCGATCGTGCTGGTGCTGGCGGTCGCCGGGAGCCAGGGGCTGCGGTACACGCTGCCGGTGACGGTGGCGATCGTCGTGCTGCTGGCCGCGCTGACGTTCTCCTACCGGCAGGTGATCGCCGCCTTCCCCAACGGCGGCGGCGCCTACGCGGTGGCGGGGCGGCACCTGGGCCGGCGGGTCAGCCTGATCGCCGCCGCCTCGCTGATCATCGACTACGTGCTGAACGTCGCCGTCTCCGTCTCGGCCGGCGTGGCAGCGCTGACCTCCGCTTTCCCCTCGCTCTACGGCGACCGGGTCTGGCTCTGCGTGCTGGTGCTGGCGCTGGTCACCGGGGTCAACCTGTACGGCGTCGCCGAGTCGGCCAAGGCGCTGATCCTGCCGACGATCGTCTTCGTCGTCGCGGTCTTCACGGTGATCGTGGTCGGCCTGCTGCGCGCCCATCCGGTGACCGAGCCGACGCACCCCGGCCCGGCCACCGAGACGGTCGGGGTGCTGCTCCTGCTCAAGGCCTTCGCCTCCGGCTGCGCGGCGCTGACCGGAGTGGAGGCGATCGCCAACGCCGTGCCGACCTTCCGGCAGCCGCGGGTGCGGCGCGCCCAGCACACCGAGCTCGCGCTCGGCGGCCTGCTCGGCGCCATGCTGATCGGGCTGTCGGTGCTGATCGGCCGCTTCCACGTCGCGCCGAACAGCACCAAGACGGTGCTCGCCCAGCTCACCGACGCCTCGCTCGGCCACAACGCCGGCTTCTACATCGTGCAGTTCAGCACCGTGGCGCTGCTCGCGCTGGCGGCCAACACCTCCTTCGGCGGCATGCCGGTGCTGACCTCGCTGCTGGCCCGCGACCACCACGTGCCGCACGTCTTCGCGCTCCGCGCCGACCGGCAGGTCTACCGGCACGGTGTGCTGGTCCTGGCGGGCGCGGCGCTGGTGCTGCTGGTCGGCGCGCAGGGCGACACCCAGGCGCTGGTGCCGGTCTTCGCGATCGGTGTCTTCATCGGCTTCACCATCTCCCAGGTCGGCATGGTGCGGCACTGGCGGCTGGAACGCGGCCCGGGCTGGCGCGGCCGGGCGCTGCTCAACGGCGTGGGCGCGGTGCTGACGGCGGCGGCCACGGTGATCGAGCTGATCGCCAAGTTCGGCAAGGGCGGCTGGCTGGTCTTCCTGGCGGTCGCCGTGCTGGTGCTGCTCTTCGAGTCCGTCCACCGGGCCTACGGGCGGATCGGGCGGGCGCTGCACATCGGCGAGGTGCCCGGGCCGCCGCGGGAGCAGCCTTCGCTGGTGATCGTGCCGGTGAGTTCGGTCAACCGGCTGACCCAGGAGGCGCTGGCCACCGCGCTCTCGCTGGGCGACGAGGTGCGCGCCGTCACGGTGTCGTATCCGGACGACGAGGGGATGCCGGGCGGGGAACAGCTGCGGCAGGCCTGGGACCGCTGGCACCCGCAGGTGCCGCTGATCGTGCTGCCCAGCCCCTCGCGCTCGCTGACCCGGCCGATCGTGGACTACCTGCGCCGGCTGGAGGCGGGGCTGGAACACGACCGGCTGGTGGTGCTGATCCCCGAGATGCACCTGCCGCACGCCTGGCAGCGCCTGCTGCAGAACCAGCGCGGGGTACTGCTGGACCGTGCGATCCGTCAGCACACCGACGCGCTGATCTGCCGCCTGCGCTTCCGGCTGGAGGTGCCGCCGCGCTGACGGCGAAGCCCCGCCCATGCGCCCTGATCGACACACGGACGGGGACTGGTCACCCCAACAGCGCGCGGTACCGGGCGTTCTCCTCTTCTGCATGTGTGCCGAAACGGATCGTTGCGTCGTCGGTGACCACACGTACGAATGTGCCCCTGGTGGCTTGGCCGGCGCGCTCCCACTCGGGGAACCTGCTGAGCCACGTACGGGCATCCTGGAGCTTCCAGCCGTAACCCATGAGTCGGACGGCCATCTGTGCAGCGTCCGCCCAAGCGGGCCCAACAGCCGGCATGGCCCAGTCGACCAGGTAGCCGCGCTGAGACACGATCAAGAGATTGTGCGGGTTGGTGTCAGTATGCAGCAGCGATGAGCCGTCAAGCGCCTTGTAATCCCCGGGCCCGAGAGTCTGATGGTACCGCTCAGCCAGCAACGGGACGATGCCACTCTTGGGTGGGCGACATGAACCAACACACTTGAGAGTGTCAGCCACGACCACAGCGTCGCGAGTTCGGGGCGTGAGGTCCGCGTGCCGGCCGCTCACGTAGTTAAAGGCGATCAGGTGCCACGCATCGGCAACAGCTTCCCAGCGAAGCGCCGGACCCACCCGCGCGACTGCTGCGTTGACGTCAGCTTCCATGCGCTGTGCTTCCACGCCGCTGCGTTCAGAGACCGGCGTACCCTTCAGAAACAGCGTCTCCGTTGCCGTGGAGAGGATGAGTGCCGTTCGGCAGGTGATCCCATCTTCCACAATTTTGCAGAGATCACCTCTCCTTCTCGCTCCCTGACCAATCTCCTTACTGACTGTGGGAGTTCAACCCAGTTGACATGAGGCTCCATGGCGCAATCCCTCCTGCGAGGGGGAGGGAACCCAATGGGGCACCCTCCCCCGGGGACGGGGGTCCTGAGGTGCGAGATTCAGCCGGTGCAGATCCGCACCTTGCCGGGCTCCGACCCGAGTCGTACTCCGGTCCCCCGGCAGAACGGGCAGTTGGGGTTGCCGGCGCTCTGCAGGAGAACCTTCCAGATACCGTTCTTGTACGACATGTGTCCATCCATTCTTGGGAGTTAGACGGGCTGCCCGTCGGCCTGTCCCCGAGGGATGAGCCCGCGGGCAACCCGGTTCCGGGTCAGCAGAGGATCCGTCGGCAGATGCCCGGCGGGACGCTTGTTCCTGTCAGAGACACGGAAAGGTCTGCGCAATGGCACGGGCCCGTTCGCACTGCGCACGGCGCGCGTGCTCGCGTCTCAGGACGCGTTCGTCCACCAGGGCAGATCTGTCGTGCGCCGCCTTGGCCGTCTTCTGCCGCGCATCCAGCTCGTCGCAGCGCGGGCAGGCCGGCGTGGGCGGTGCACAGGCATCACGAGGGTCGACCGGCTCAGTCACGCGCGCGGTCGCCGATGGCCCGGCCGTGGTCCAGCAGCGGGAGCCGGAGGCCGACTTGAGCAGCGGCGTAGGCCTGACGGATGCGCCGTTCCTGGTAGGGCACCGTGTACCCGCCGAGCTGCTCCAGGGGAACCCACGTGAGGCCGGACAGTTCGTCGGACGCGCTCGCGGGGATCGCGACGGACCCCGCTTCGGCGGGCGTGAGCGTGCCGCCGTCCACCACGATGTTGAAGCCTTCGGCGGAGCTGCCGTCGTCGCCGGCCGGAACCTGGTCGAGGGCGAGGTAGTGCGTGATCTCGCGAATCAGGCCCGTCTCCTCCTTCAACTCCCGGGCCGCCGCGTCGGAGACCTTCTCGCCCTGGTGGGCGGCGCCGCCGGGGAGGGTCCAGCCTTCCTTGTAGGTCGGCTTGACCAGCAGCACGGATCCGGTGAGCGTGCGTACCAGGACCACGGCGCCGATACGACGGCGGGGCGGGCTCGCGGAGTCAACATCACAGTGGGCCATGGTTGTGCCTTTCCTCAGGGTTGGGCTGGAGGGCCCCTTCGCGGGGAGCAGACCGAGCCGCGAAAGGGTCATGTGCCCTGACTGTGTTCGTCAGGGCGCCGCGTGCCGCCGGTAGCTCGACACGGGAGTCTGTTGGGTTGTTCAACTAACTTCGGATGGGCGGAAGTTGGGCCGCCATCCGGATGCGGTGGAGGTGGCGCGCTGCCCGCTCGAATCCGACCAAGCAGAACGGCAGCGTCACCAACTGGTTGTCTGGGGTCGGAATTTGCGGTCCTGGAGCAACCAGGGCAGGACGGTCGCAGCAGATGCAGCGACCCTGGCGCCACTGGTGCGGAGGCGGCAGGGCAATCGGTTCGGGCTCGTCAGCCATCGCGTCCAGGTACTGGCAGCTGTGGCAGTCGCCGGCGGTCCCGGCCGGGAAGTCGTCGGTCATCAGGCCGCACCCTTGTCCGGGCAGTTGCTGCTGCCGCACTCGCAGAACGGCCAGTCGACCGGAGCACGCCTGCGACCAACGGCGTCCGCCATGGTGGGGTTGTACTCGGCCAAGATCGCCGCCGATTCCTCGGGACCGACCCGCCGGCGCGATCTCGTCGGCGGGGCGGTGCTGGGGACGTCGACCACCAGGGCGACGGGCTTGGGGCCCGCGACGTTGTCGCCGGCAGAAGTGGCCTTGATCGCACGCCCGTTCGCCTCGGGATCGTACTGCGCTTGTGGGGGCGTTCTGCGCGCACTCACCATCGCTCCTCTCCGTAGTGGTTCCACTACCAAGGATCGGCACGACCCCGTACGCTCGCTAGTGTTTTGACCTTGACAGCTCTGTCGCGTTAAGGAGTTCGACGATCTTGAGCGATAACGACGCTGCCCTTCAGTCATCTCCGCACGTGCGCTTCGGCCTGGAACTGCGCAGGTCGCGGCGGGCTAGACAGTGGTCACAGGTGGAGCTTGGGAAGCGCATGGGCTACACCGGCGCGTTCGTCTCGTACCTCGAACGAGCTAAGCGAGCTCCAACACGGGAGGTCGCTGTTAAGGCCGATGAGGTCTTCGAAACCGGGCAGAAGTTCTATGAGTTGTGGCGCAAGTACACACGCGCGGCACTACTGGAGGGGTTCCCCGAGTTCGCGGATGCGGAGGCCAAGTGTCGCCGTCTACGAACAGTTGGCTTGATCATCGTTCCCGGTCTGTTCCAGACGCCGGCATATGCCGCAGCTCTCGCGTCCGCGGCGGTCCGACGGGGGGCCATCACGCGGACCGAGGCGGACGAACGGACCGAGTACCTGGCTGTCCGTCAAGAGCTGCTTAACCAGAAGGCGCCGCCGGTTCTCCATGCAGTGCTTGAGGAGGGGTGTCTGCATCGGGCTATCGGGGGGCCACAGGTAATGGCGGAGCAGCTGTGCCATCTTGAGGAACTGGCACAACGCCCGAACATCACAATTCAGGTTGCCCCCTTCAGTCTCGGGGAGAACTTAACGTTCACCCTGCCGGTTGTGCTGCTTGACCTCCCGGACCACTCTGTAGTGGGGTACGCCGAATCAATCGCCAAGGGCCACCTTGAGCGGTCGCGCGCAGCCGTGACGGCTTGGTCCAGGGAGTACGATCACCTGCTAGTGGAAGCGCTGCCCCGGGCGCCATCCCTCGCACTGATCCGTAAGGCGCGAAAGGAAATTCAGCCATGAACGACCCCGTAGACCTGTCCGGCGCCTCCTGGTTCAAGTCGTCCTACAGCAACAACGGCGGTGACTGCATCGAGGTAGCCCCGAACTTTCCGGGCCTCGCCCCCGTCCGTGACTCGAAGAATCCAGAGGGGGGCGCCCTGATCTTCGGCGCCGACGCGTTCGCCTCGTTCGTCACCGAGGTCAAGGCCGGCGGCTTCGGCACCGTCTGACCCACTCTCCCACTGAGCCCCTGCGTAGCCCATGGCCGCGCAGGGGCTCAGCACTTGGAGCCGTCGGGCGATCGCTACGGGAGCAGGGACGGCTCACCGCCCGTGGGCACGGCACCGCTCGGTCCGGAGCGGGGCGGTGGGGGCCGGGGCAGGGGCACGGGCGGGGGACGGCGGGGCGACCAGCTTCGGGTCGAGGACCAGGCGGTGCACGCCCAGCGGCTCGGTCAGCTCCCGCACGGCCGACTCGGTGAGTTCGGCGGCCGGCTGCCCGGCGCCCAGCAGGGCGTGCAGGGCTTGGAGCGAGCTGAAGGCGACGGCGCAGCGGCTGCCGTCACGCTGCCGGAAGAGCCGGAGCACCTGGGTGGCGCCGACGTGGCCGAGCGGCACCTCACGGACGGGGACGTAGCGGATCGGGCTGCCGCAGGTCGGGCTGCCGTGGGTCGCGCTGTCACGGACCAGGCTGTCGCGGACGGCGGGATCCGGGGGTTCCTCGGGCGCCTCGGCGGGCTGCGAGGCGTGTGCTGCGGTGGTCACGGCGTTCCTCCGATGGCAAGAATCCGGTGACGGGAAGCGGTCGGGTACGGGAGCCCCGGGACGAGCCCGGTCAGTCCAGATACTGCATCGCGTACCGGCAGTGCGCAGGCGCCGTCCGCTCGCGCTCCGCGACCGGGAGGGCCTCCTCGTCCCCCGTGCCGTCCGCCACCCCGTCCCGATCCTCGTCCCGCTCCACCGGCCACAGGCGCTGCTGCTCGGCGCCCATCGGGGTGAAGGCCGTCCCGTTCAGCAGCCCGCGCAGCACCGCCTCGGCCAGCGGCCGGGGCAGTGGGAGATCGGTGGGCTCGATCGGCACGGAGACCTGGATATCGGTCATGGTGGTTCGCTTCCTTCCAGGAGCCGGTGACGCTGAGGGCTCTCGGTGGTCCCCACGCGCAGCTCCAGTGGAGCCCCATCCCAGCGCAAGCGCACCCGGCCTTGACGCGTGGACTACGCGCACCCGCCGGTCCTTGACGGCACCTTGACGAAGAGCCCCCCGTCCGGGCTAACCGCGTGCCGTCGCCACCGGCTCGGCCGCCCCATCGGCTGCCTGATCAGCCGCCCGGCGGCGCGGGCGGACCAGGAACGTCAGCGCGTAGACGGCGCTCGCGGTGGCCATGATGGTGAAGCTCGGCGGCAGCTTGGGCAGCGCCGCGCTGAGCAGCAGCCCGCCCCACATCTCGCCGACCGCGAGCCCGGCGGAGAGCGCGAGCGCGCGGAACGGACGGTCCGTCAGCCGGATCGCCGCACCGGCCGGCGCCGCCAGCAGGCCGAGCAGCAGCAGCGAGCCGACCGCCTGGGTCGCCTCGGCCGCGCAGGCGCCGACCAGCACCAGGAAGCCGAGGCCCAGCGCCCGGACCGGCACCCCGCGCGCCGCCGCGACCGCCTCGTCCAGGGTGGCGAACAGCAGCGGTCGGCCGATCAGCAGGATCAGTACGCAGATCGCGCCCGCGATGGCGACGGCCAGCGTGGTCTGGTTGCCGTGCAGGCCGAAGATCGAGCCGAAGAGCACGGTGGTCCCGGCTCCGCCCTGGCCCGAGCCGCTGCGCGAGGTGGTGTAGACGGTGAGGAAGAACGCGCCCAGGCCCAGGATCCAGGCGAAGACGCTGCCGATCACCACGTCGTCCGGCTTGCCCCGGCGCCCGAGGCCGCCGAGCAGCAGGCCGACCCCGATGGTCGCGGCGAACAGGCCGAGCCGCAGGTCGTAGCCGCCGGCCAGGGCCGCCATCGCGCCGGTGAAGGCCACGTGGCTGAGCGCGTCACCGGTGAACATCTGCGCGCGCAGCACCAGGAAGTAGCCGACCAGGCCGCAGGCCAGGGCGATGAACGTGCCGGCCAGCAGGGCGTTCTGGAAGAAGTCCTGGGACAGTACCGAAGTCATGCCGTGCCTCCCGGGCCGACGCTCAGCGGGCCGGCGTTCAGTGGGCCGACGTCCAGTGGGCCGCGCTCGCGCGACCGTTCCAGCGCCTCGCGGCCGCGGCGCACCAGGTGCGCCAGGACGTAGCCGGCGAAGGCGAAGCCCGTCACGAAGAAGCCGAGCGGGTAGGGCTGGTAGTACGCGGCGATCAGCCCCGCCCAGCAGGCGCCCAGGCCCAGCACCACCGAGAGCAGCAGGCTCAGGCCGGGCCGCGCGGTGAGCTGGTTGGCCGTGGCGGCCGGGATCACCATCAGCGCGAAGACGAGCAGCGTGCCGGTGATCTGGCTGGCCTCGGCGGTGGCCGCGCCCAGCAGCACCAGGAAGAGCACGTTGAGCGCCTGCACGGGCACCCCGCGCCCGGCCGCCACCTGCGGGTCGACGGAGGCGAACAGCAGCGGGCGCCCGATCACCGCGAGCACCGCGAGGACGGCGGCACCGACGATCGCCAGCACCGTCACCTGGCTGGTGGTGATCCCGAGGAAGCTGCCGAAGAGCAGCGCGGTCGGTCCCTCCAGCAGGCCCTTGTAGAGGCTGATGAAGAGGTAGCCGCAGGCGAGCGCGAAGGCCTGCACGGTGCCGGTCACCGCGGACTCCTCCGCACCGTCGGTGCGGCCCCTGCGGCCCAGCATCGCGATCACCAGGGCGGCGGCCACGCAGAACCCGAAGTAGCCGAGCGAGGTGCTGAAGCCGACCAGGACGGCCAGCGAGGCGCCCGGGAAGGCGGCCACCGAGAGGGTGTGCCCGGCGAAGGTCTGGCGGCGCAGCACCATGAACCAGCCCACCAGCGCGCAGACCACCGAGACGATCAGGCCCGCCCGGAAGGCGTTGACCATGAAGGCGTAGGACCACATGTCCTGGAAGTCGGCGACGAGGTTCCAGGAGAAGACGGGTGAGGTCACGTCGGCTGCCAGCATCATGCGGCCGCACCCCCGCTGCGCGCGGCCGGCAGGTCGGCCTGCCGGCCGGGGTGCCGGTCACTGTGCCGGGCCGGCGCCTCCGGCTGGCCGACCACCACCAGGCGGCCGCCGCTGGTGCGCAGCACCTCGACCGGCGTGCGGTACAGGCGGGTCAGCGTCTCGGAGGTGATCACCTCGGTCGGCGTGCCGCAGACCGCGCCGCCCTCGGCGAGGTAGACCACCCGGTCCAGGTGGTGCAGGATCGGGTTCACGTCGTGCGCGACCATCACCACCGCCACCCCCTCCTGGTGGCAGATCCGGCCGAGCAGCGCCGCTATCGCGCTCTGGTTGGGCAGGTCCAGGCTGTCCAGCGGCTCGTCGAGCAGCAGCAGCGACGGGCGGCGCACCAGCGCCTGGGCGATCAGCAGCCGCTGCTGCTCGCCGCCGGAGCACTGGCCGATCGGACGGTGTGCGTAGGCCGCGGCGCCGACCAGCTCGATGACCTCCGCGACCCTCGCGGCCTCGTCGGCCCCGGGTATCCCGAGGCGGGCCGCGCGCCGGCGCTTGAGCGCCGCCAGGCCCGGGACGGGGATCCCCCACCGGTCCCCGTCCAGGCCCAGCCGGACCACGTCGACGCCGCGGATCCGCACGCTCGCGTCGAAGTGGCGGCGCTGCGGCAGGTAGCCGACCGCTCCGCCGTCGGCCTGCCCCCGGCGGGAGCCCCAGCGCGCGCCGGGTGCGGCGCCGAGCACCGCCACCTCGCCGGCCGCCGGCGCCAGCACGCCGAGCAGCACCTTCACCATGGTCGACTTGCCGACCCCGTTGGGGCCGAGGACCGCGGTGAACTCCCCCGGGCCGACGGTCAGATCGACGCCCGACCAGAGCGTGCGTCCGCCCACCCGCACCGCGGCGCCGCGCAGCGACACCACCGGCTCACCGCCGGTCCCGATCCCGCTCTTCTCCACATCGGTCACGCTCATGCTGGCACCGGCCTCTTCGATCGTCTGTCCGTTCATGTGCCGGTCGCCTGCTTCAGCGCGCTCTCGATGCCCTGCAGCTGCTGGACCTGCCAGTCCTGGAAGCTGTCGTTCGCGGGCGCGAGGGTCTCGGTGACCTGGGCGACCGGGATGCCCTGCGCCTTGGCGGCGCTCACCTGGGCCATCACATCCGGGTCGGAGTTCTGGGTGTTGAAGACGTAGACCTTGATCTGCCTGGTGGCGATCTGCCGGTCGATGGCGGCCTTGTCGGCGGCGGTCGGGTCGCTGCCCTCGCTCTCCGCGTCCAGGAAGGACTCGGGGGTGAGCAGCTTGAGCCCGAGGCTCTCGGCCAGCGGCGTCACGATCGACTCCGAGGCACCGATCGGGGTGCCCGCGTACCTCGCCTCGATCTCGGCTTCCAACTGGTCGTACGGCGCCAGCGTGCGGGTCAGGAAGGTCTGCTGCTGGGCGTCGAAGTAGGCCGCGTCGGCGGGGTCCATCGTCTTGTAGTCGGCGGTGATCCGGTCGACCACCTGGTGGAGGCTGTCCGCCGAGTACCACTGGTGCGGGTTGTCGCCCACCTTCTTGCCCAGCACGGTGCCGACGTTGAGGGCGGTGCGGTGCGGCATCGGGTTGGCGCTCAGCAGCTGGCCCGCCCAGGCGTCGTAGCCGATCCCGTTGCTGATCACGTAGTCGGCGACCGACACGGCGCGGCCGTCGGCGGTGGTGGGCTCGTAGGAGTGCGGGTCGGTGTCCGGGTTGCTGATGAGGCTGGCCACCTTCACGTGGGTGCCGCCGAGTTGGCTCGCGATGCTGCCCCAGAAGTTCTCCGCGGCCACCACCTGGATCACCCTCGAACCGCCGGCCGCCGGGGTGGCGGCGCTGGAGGCCGTCGAGCACCCGCTGGTCGCGGCGAGCGTCGCGGCCGCGATCACGCCGAGACACCCGGCGGTGACGGCTCGGCGGCGGCCGGCACCGGGTATGGCGGTGCTCATGGCTGGGTCTCTCCTCAGGCCTGCGGTTCCCGACCTGGGGGATCCGTCTCTCGTGGACACCACACAGAGTAATTAGAAATGGTTTTCACATCCAGGCCGGCAGCCACCGATCTGATAATCATTGCCAACTTTTGACCGGCCGGGGACCGAGCGTCATCGAGCCATCACGGAGCGGCGCCACCGGGCGCCCGTCTGAGCAGCGCTCGGCGGCGGCTGCCGTCCAAGTCCGGACGGCCCTCGCTCGGTCGAAGCGGTCGGGCTCAGTCGAACAGGTCGGGGTCGGAGGCGGTGATCTGGTCCCACAGCGGGCGGGCCTGGAACCAGCCGGCCAGGGACGAGCCGAGCTGCCCCCGGGTGATCAGCGCCGTCTCCCGGTCGATCAGCTTCGGGGTGCCCGCCGCCATCGCCAGCAGCTGCGCCTGGCAGGAGCGCTCCATGGTGATGAACCACCACACCGCCTCGGCCACCGACTGACCCACCGTCAGCAGCCCGTGGTTCTGCAGGATCACGGCCTTGCAGTCGCCCAGCGCCTTGGCGATCCGCTGCCCCTCGTCGATCTCGTTGACCACGCCCCGGTAGTCGCGGTACACCGCGTGGTCCTCGAAGAACGCGCAGGCGTCCTGGGTGATCGGGTCCAGCAGGACGCCGAGGCTGGAGAACGCCTTCCCGTGGAGGGAGTGCGAGTGCGCGGCGGCCACCGCGTCCGGGCGGGCCGCGTGGACCTGGGAGTGGATGACGAAGGCCGCCCGGTTCACCGGCCGGTTGCCGTGCAGCAGTTGGCCCTCGTGGTCGACCAGGATCAGGTCCGAGGCCTTGATCATCGTGAAGGACATGCCGAACGGGTTGACCCAGAACCACTGCGGGTTCTCCGGATCGCGCACCGTGATGTGCCCGGCCACCCCCTCGGAGAAGCCGAACTTGCCGAACAGCCGGAACCCGGCGGCCAGTTGCTCCTTGCGGTACTGACGCTCGGCTTCGATCGAGTCGAAGCTCGGCGGCAGCGGCAGCGTGACCCCCTCCGGCACCGGGCCGAGGACGGCGGCCAGGGCGGCGGCCTTCGCGGCCGAGGCCTCGGCGCTCGCGGGGTTACTCACGGTGGAACTGCTCACGGCCCACTCCAGGTGTCGGCGGCGATGCGGACCCTGAAGAAGATACGGCGGCGCATCCGATCCGCCAACGCCGGTGCTCAGTCCGCCCGCTCCTCCAGCGCCAGGAAAGCCCGGCGCACGAAGTCCAGCAGGTCGAGGGTGGCGCGCCGGGACTCGGGCAGCCGCGAGTAGCTGATCCGGATCGCGCGCAGCACCGAGACGCCCGCGCGCGACAGCACGGCGGCGCGCAGCACCTGCCGGTCCTCGGGGTCCGTCTCCGGCCCCGCGTCCATGCCCGGTGCCAGGCGGGCCAGGAAGGCGGCGGCCACCGCCTCCTCCAGGTCGAAGAGCAGGAACCGGTCGCCCCGGCTGGTCGGGTCCGGACTCAGCGGGCGCGGGCCGAGCAGCAGCAGTGGCGGGGCGTCCGAGTGGCGGGCCAGCTCCAGGGTGGCCTCGCGCAGCGCGGCCAGCGGCGGCTCGGCCGCCGGGCGGGACCGGATCCCCTCGGCCAGCAGCGGGACGAGGTCCTTGACCTGCTGCAGGATCAGGCTCTCCTTCGAGGGGAAGTACCGGAAGAAGGTGCGCTCGCCCACGCCCGCGGCCAGGGCGATGTCCCGCACCGTGGTGGCCTCGTAGCCCTGCTCCCGAAAGAGGCGTGCGGCCGCGCTCACCAAGGCGTCGTGGGTGCGGCGCTTGTTCTGTTCCCTGCGTCCCGGTCCTTCGTCGTTCACTCCTGGATCATCTCAGCTCCCGCCGCGCGGTCCTGCCGGGGGCAAAAATGGCAGTTCTGCCAGGTTTGCTAATGTGGCAGAACTGCCAGATTTTCCTCGCAGATCCTCAGCCATGGAGCCCCCATGCCTTCCCTTCTCTACCGTCTGGGCCGGTGCGCTTTCCGGCACCGACGACGTGTGCTGGCCCTCTGGCTCGCGGTGATCGCCGCGGTCGTCGGCTGCATGCTGGCCTTCGGCGGCCCCGGCAAACTGGACGACACCTTCAGCATCCCGGGCTCGGAGTCGCAGCAGGCGCTGGACCGGATGAAGAGCGACTTCCCCGCCTCCTCCGGCACCAGCGCCCAGGTGGTCTTCACCGCACCCGCCGGGCAGAAGGTGACCGACCCGGCCGACCTGGCGGCGATCCGCACCGCGCTCGCGGCCGCCAGGACCGCACCCCAGGTCGCGAAGGTGATCGACCCGATCGCCGCGCAGACGGTCTCCGCGGACGGCAGCACCGCCATCGCCCAGGTGCAGTACGAGGTGACCCCGAGCCAGTTGGGCTCCGGTCCGCTGGACGCGCTCAAGGGCGCCGTGGCGGTGGCCACGCAGCACCAGCCGGGGATGGACGTGCAGGTCGGCGGCGCGGCCTTCGGCCCCGGGGCGTCGAAGTCCGGCGGCAGCGACCTGATCGGCGTGGGGATCGCGGTGGTCATCCTCGCGCTGACCTTCGGCTCGCTGCTGACGGCCGGTCTGCCGCTGCTGAGCGCGATAGCCGGGGTGGTCACCGCGATCGCCGGCGTGCTGTCGCTGAGCGGCGTGACGGCGATCTCGTCGACCGCGCAGAGCCTGGCGCTGATGATCGGCCTGGCGGTCGGCATCGACTACGCGCTCTTCATCGTCAGCCGCCACCGGGCCGGGCTCGCCCGCGGCACCTCGCCGCAGGAGTCGGCCGCACTGGCCGTCGGCACGGCCGGCAGCGCGGTGGTCTTCGCCGGGCTGACCGTGGTGATCGCGATGGCCGGCCTGTCGGTCGTCGGCATCCCCTATCTGACGGTGATGGGCCTGAGCGCGGCCGCGGCCGTGCTGATCGCCGTGCTGGTCGCGATCACGCTGCTGCCCGCGCTGCTCGGCTTCGCCGGGTCGCGGCTGGCGCCCAGGCCCGGCTCCCGGGCGATGCGGCGCGAGCAGGCGATCGCCGAGGCCCCCGGCGCCGGTCCGGGCGGCGAGGCGGCCACCCGGGGCAAGCCCGCGAACGGCGGCGAGCGGTGGTTCCGGCTGGTCACCCGTCGGCCGCTGCTGACCCTGCTCGCCGTGCTGATCGGCGTCGGCGCGCTCGCCTGGCCCGCGCACAGCCTGCGGCTCGCGCTGCCCGACAACGGCACCGCCGCCGCGGGCTCCTCGCAGCGGCTGGCCTACGACCAGGTGAGCAAGGAGTTCGGGCCCGGCTTCAACGGGCCGCTGCTGGTGCTCGCCGACACCGGCCACAGCACCGACCCCACCGCCGCGGCCGACCACATCGCCACCGCGATCCGCGCGCTGCCCGACGTCAGCGCCGTCGCGCACCCGGTGCTCAACGCCGCGACGCACACCGCGCTGATCCAGGTGATCCCCGCCAGCGCACCCAGCGACCAGGCGACCAAGGACCTGGTCGGCACGATCCGGGCGGACGCGCCGACGCTCCAGCAGCAGACCGGGGCGACGATCGGCGTCACCGGCAGCACCGCGGTGGGCATCGACGTCTCGGCCAAGCTGAACGCCGCGATGATCCCGTTCGCGGCCGTGGTGGTCGGGCTGTCGCTGCTCCTGCTGCTGCTGGTCTTCCGCTCTCTGGTCGTCCCGGTCAAGGCCGCGGTGGGCTTCCTGCTCTCGGTGGCCGCGACCCTGGGCACCGTGGTCGGGGTCTTCCAACTGGGCCACTTCGGCAAGCTGATCGGCGTGGACCAGGCGGGACCGGTGAGCAGCTTCCTGCCGATCATCCTGCTGGCCGTGCTGTTCGGGCTCGCGATGGACTACGAGGTCTTCCTGGTCTCCCGCCAGCGCGAGGCCTACGTCCACACCGGGCAGCCGCTCGCCGCGGTGCACAGCGGCGGCCGGCACAGCGCCCGGGTGGTCACCGCCGCGGCGCTGATCATGATCGCGGTCTTCGCCGCCTTCCTCGGCACCGACAGCCAGATGCTCAAGCAGATCGCCTTCGCCCTGGCCGTCGGCGTGCTGCTGGACGCCTTCGTGATCCGGATGACCTTCGTGCCGGCCGTCCTGGCGCTCACCGGCCACGCGGCCTGGTGGCTCCCGGGACCGCTCGCCCGGCTGCTGCCGAACCTCGACATCGAGGGCGAGCGCCTCCAACAGCCGTACCAGGAGCCGCCGGTGGAGCTCACCCTGGTCAAGACCGGGGCGCCGTAACGGGATCGGCGGCCGGGCCGGCGGGCCCGGCCGCCCCTACGGTCCGCCGGGGCGCGGCCGGTCAGCGGCCGTCAGCGGCCGGTCAGCGGCCGACCTCGCGGGCGCGGAAGTCGTCGACCGTCTCACGGCGGATCAGCAGCCGGGCCCGGCCGTCGCGCACGGCCACCACCGCCGGGCGGCCGACCAGGTTGTAGCCGGAGGCCATGGAGAGCTGGTAGGCCCCGGCCGCCGGGACGGCCAGCACGTCGCCGGGGCGCAGGTCGGCGGGCAGCCGGGCGTCGTGGACCAGCACGTCGCCGGCCTCGCAGTGCCGGCCGACCACGTCGATCACGGCGGTCGGGGCGGTCGAGGCGCGGCCGATCAGGCGCACGTCGTACGCGGAGCCGTACAGCGCCGGGCGCGGGTTGTCGCTCATGCCGCCGTCGACGGCGGCGAAGGTCCGGCCGTCGGCGGTGTGCTTGACCGACAGCACCCGGTAGACGGCCACGCCCGCCGGGGCGGCGATCGCCCGGCCCGGCTCCACGATCAGGCGCGGCACCGTGAGGCCGTGCGCCAGGCAGCGCGCCGCCAGGTGCTCGCTCACGGCGGCGGCGAACCGGGCCGGGTCGAGCTCGCGGTCCTGCGGCAGGTAGCGCACGCCGTGGCCGCCACCGAGGTCCAGCTCGGGCAGCTGGACCCCGTGCCGGTCCCGCACCTCGGCGAGCAGCTCGACCAGGCGGTCCAACGCGTCGAGGTAGGGCGCCACTTCGGTGATCTGTGAGCCCAAGTGGCAGTGCAGGCCGGCGAGTTCGAGGCTCTGCTGGGCCAGGGTGCGGCTGATCGCCTCGGCCGCGTCGCCGCCGGCGATCCGGAAGCCGAACTTCTGCCCGTCCACGCCGGTCTGGACCGCGCTGTGGTGGCCGGCGGCGACGCCCGGCACCACCCGGATCAGCACCCGCTGCGGGACGTCCGCGATGGCCAGCGCGGCCAGCCGGGGGATCTCGGCCATGCCGTCGATGACGATCCGGCCCACCCGCAGCCGGCGGGCCAGCCGCAGCTCCTCGGGAGTCTTCGCGTTGCCGTGCAGCAGGATCCGGTGGGCCGGGAACCCGGCGGCCGTGGCCAGCCGCAGTTCGCCCGCCGAGCAGACGTCCAGGCCCAGCCCCTCCTCCGCCACCCAGTCCGCCATCGCGCTGCACAGGAACGCCTTGGCCGCGTAGAGCACTTCGGCGTGCGGCAGGGCGCGGCGGTAGGCCTGGGCGCGGGCCCGGACCTCGGCCTCGTCGAGCACGTAGAGCGGCGTGCCGAAGCGGTCGGCTGCCTCGTCCAGCCCGACACCGCCGACCAGCACCTCGCCGCCGGACGCGGTGCGGGCCGAGGCGGGCCACGGGCTGCCGAGCGGCTGGTCGCACCGCTGGCGGGGCTCGGCGGGGACCGCGGGGTCGGCGACGGTGAAGCCGGTGGCTGAGGGGTCGGTGACGGTGAAGCCGGTGGCTGAGGGGTCGGCGACTGAGGGGTCGGTGACTGCGAAGTCGGTGACTGCGGGGCTGACGGCGACCTTGGTCTCGGGCATAGGATCGCGCTTCCTTCCACTCACGGCACAGGCACACAAGGGATCTCGGCCCGTCTCCAGTGGAGCCCCCGCGCCGGCCGTTCGCACCCGGTCTTGACGCGCGGACTACGCGGAACACGCCTTCCTTCACGACACCTTGACGGACCCCGGGTCCGGGGACGGGCGCGGGCCGCCGACACCCGGCACCACCTTGCCCCGGTGCAGCGCGCTCTCCAGGTCGGCCACGGCCTGGAGCAGCAGCCGGGAGGCGGCGCGGACCAGGTCGATCCGGTCCGCGAGAGCGCTCCCGGCCGGTGCCTCGGCCGCCGCCTGCCGCAGCTGGAGCTCCCAGGCCTGCTGAGTGGCCCGCAGGCGGCTGAAGTCGACCGGCTGCCCGTCCCGGACCGCGTGCGCCGCGACCGCCGTGGCGTCCACCAGCGCGGCCGCGAACGGCGCCGCCCCCGGCACCGGCTCGGCCTCCCGCCCCGGCAGGTGGGCCTCCAGCAGCACACCGGACCGGCCGAGCAGCCCGACCGCCGCCCTGGCCTTCTCCAGTTGCTTGGCCGCCGGCACGGGCAGCGCGTGCCGGACCGGTTCGACCTCGGCCCGCTCGACCGCCAGCCGCAGCTCGGCGCGGGCCTCCCGGGCGTCCAGCAGCGCGCCGCGCACATGCTCGGCGCCGTGCGCGGCCGGTTCCCCGAAGACCGTCAGCACCGCCGCGCAGTACACCCCGCTGGCGGCGATCCAGTCGGCCAGCCGGTCTCCCAGCCGGGCGGAGTCCCAGCTGGGGAAGAGCGCGAAGGTGAGCAGCGCGACGGCACCGCCGAGCAGCGTCAGACCGACCCGGTCGACGGCGGTGGTCAGCAGGTGACCCCCTTGCAGCCCGAGCAGCGCCACCACGTAGCTGGACACGCACGCCGTCATCACCGCGTACCCGCTCGCGTTGGTCAGGTACGCGCCGGCGGCGCAGAGCACCGCGAGACCGGCCGACCACCAGGGGCCCGGGTGCAGCAGCTCGATCACCACGGTGGTGACCGCGACCCCGAGGATGGTGCCCGCCAGCCGGGCCACCCCGCGGCTGAAGGTCTGGCCGAAGTCGGGCCGGATCACCATCACGGCCGTCAGCGGAGCCCAGTAGCCGTGGTGCAGGCCGGCCAGGTCGGCGACCAGCTGCGCGACCGTGACGACGGTGGCCAGCCGCACCGCGTGCCGCAGCACCGGCGAGCCGGGGCGGATCGCGCGCCGGACCGCGCGCAGCACCAGCGGCACCATGCCGAACAGCGGGGGCCGCAGCAGCGCGGCGGCGGGGTGGCGACGGGGCGGCTCGGCGATCGGGCTGACGGTGTGCCGGGCGGTGCGGTCCAGGGTGTCGACGGCCCGGCCGAGCAGCGCGGTCAGCCGGCGGGCGGCCACCCGGGCCGGGCCGTGGAGCTGCTCGGACACCGGGGCCGGTGGGGTGTGGGTGGCGGGGAGCTCGGTCGCGGGGGCGGGGGGCTCCGGGGCGGGGGCGCCGGTGGCGGGAGGCTCGGCCGACGAGGGTTCGGCGGGTGCCTGCTGCGCCGACTGTCCGCCGAGGGCGAGGGCGGACGCGGAGCGCGGCAGGTGCAGCGCCTCACCGCCGCGGATCGCGTCCGCCACCGCGTCCAGCGTCTCGGCCGCGGCGGCCAGCAACTCGCGGATCCAGTCCCGCTCGTGGCCCTGGTCGGGCGCCCCGCCCCGAGCCCTGGGGTCGGCGAGCGCCGTCAGCGCGGGCCACATGGCCTCGGCCAGGCCGCGCAGTCCGCGCAGCTCGGGCGGCCGGTGGCGGTCCTGCCACGGGGTGAGCGCGGCGGCCTGGCGGGCCACGATCAGCGACTCCGGGTCGACCGGCGTGGTCGGGTCCTCGCGCAGCCCGCGCGCGTGCTCGGCCAGCGCGGCGTAGGCGTCGGCGAGCGCGTCGCGCTGGGCCCGCCAGCTGTCGATCGGCCAGAGCGCGATCAGCGCCGCCTGGACCACGCCGCCGAGCGCGCAGAGCAGCGCGTGGCCGAGCGCGGCCCCCACGCTGACGGGCAGTTGGACGATCACCAGCATCACCGAGACGGTGGTGGCCGCGACCACCCCGCCGGTCGGCCCGACCGCCCAGGCCAGCCCAGCCAGCAGCGCCCACAGCGCCAGCACCACCGGGAACAGCCCGGGCACCGAGACCGCCAGGTAGCCGGTGAAGGTGCTGACGCCCAGCCCGATGCCCGCCGCCACGGCGAGCGAGGGACGCGGCCGGAAGCTGCGCTGGAAGGTGGCCGCACCGGCGATCAGGGCGCCCGTCGCCGCCGAGGTGGCCGCCCCCGGTCCGCTGAGCGCCAGGACCGGGAACAGGACCAGGCCCACTCCGAGCGCGCCGCGCAGGGCGCGCTTGGGATTGGTGAGGGTGCGGTCCACGCGCAGGCCGGTGCGCGCGGTGTCTCGGAGGGCGTCGATCCAGGGCATGGCGAGCAGTGTATGCGGACGATGATCATCCGCACGGGGGCCGATCAGCCGCTGCCGGAAGGCACTGGGAGGCACCGGAAGGCACCGGGAGGTATCCGCCGACGTGGTGTCAACACGGTGTCAGGAGATCGCGGATCGGGATCAAGGAGGCGTCAGGGACACGGGCGGTGCGCCGGTGGGCGGGCTTAGCGTCGATCCTGCACGCACTTTCCGCTCCACCAGCTGCTGGAGGACCGCAATGAACCAGCGTCAGAACACCGAGGACCCGGAGCCTTCGGAACCCGTCCCGGCCGGACAGTTCCTCGTTCCCGTCCGGTCGGGTCCGCTGGGCCACACGGCCCGGCTCTTCCGTACTCCGCTCGGCGACCGCACGGCGGTCGCGTTCAGCAGCCTGGAGCGGCTCACCGCCGTCCTCGGCGACGCCCAGCCCTGGATCGCGCTGGCCGAGCCCGCCCTGCGCGCGCTCACCGAGCCGCTCGGCGTCACCACGCTCACCATGGACCCGCAGCTGGCCGCCCCCGCGCCGAAGCCGCTGCCGGCCCGGGCCACTGCGGCCGCCGCGGTGCCCGCCCGCTCCGCCGCGCCGTTCGACCGGCGCATGGTCCGCACGACCAGCGCCGCCTGAGCCCCGGGGCAATCCCCTGAACTCCTCCGGGTGGTCGTAAGCACCTTCCCCTGACGGCCGCCCGGAGGCACCACTCGCACCCCTGCCGTCCCCTGCCCGAGTCCTGAGTGAGGTCCCCATGAGTGTCGAGAACATCGTCGGCCTGCTGGTCGCCGTGGCCCTGGTGGGCTACCTGATCGTGGCCCTGCTCCACCCGGAGAAGTTCTAGGGGCCCTGGCGCCGGCGCCCTTCGGGCACCGTTCGGGCGCGGGCGAAGTGTCGGCGGGCGAGGATCGTGGCCCGCCCGACCCCACCCGAGGAGCCAGCCGTGCCGCATGTCCAGACCGTTCTCGGCCCGGTGACGCCCGACCGGCTGGGCCGGGTGCTCAGCCACGAGCACCTGCTGGCGCTGACCCCGGGCCCCGGTTCGGGGCAGGATCGGGTGGCGGTGGCGGTGGCGGCGCTCGGCGGCCTGGCCGCGTACGGGGTCGACACGGTGGTCGACCTGAGCCCGTACGGCGACGCCGGGCGGGACCCGCACGGGGCGGACGTCGCGCTGCTGCGGGAGATCTCGCGGCGCAGCGGGGTGCACATCGTCGCCGGGACCGCCACCTACCGGGCCGAGTTCAGCCCGCCGTGGGTGCGGGCGGCCGGTGGCGAGGAGCTGACCGGCCGTTTCGTCGCCGACGCGCGGACCGGGATCGGCCCGACGGACGTCCGGGCGGGCATCCTCGGCGAGCAGCCGACCGGGCTGGGCGAGGTGACCGCGCACGAGGAGACCGGCCTGCGCGCCGCCGCCCGCGCGCACCACGCCACCGGGCTCGCGCTCAACACCCACACCACGCACGGGACGATGGCCCTGGAGCAGCTCGCGATCCTCGACCAGGAGCAGGTGCCACGTGACCGGGTGATCCTCGGACACCTGGACAACCATCCCGAACTCGACTACGTGCGAAGGGTCCTGGACACCGGAGTGACCGTCGCCTTCGACTCGGTCGGCAAGCAGGACTGGGACCTGCGGACCCCGCCGCCGGCCGCCCCGCGCCCGGACGGCGAGTACACCAAGCGCTCGCTGCGCCAGAGTGACCTCACCCGGGCCCGGCGGCTGGCCCGGCTGGTCGCCGAGGGCTATGCCGAACAGCTCCTCCTGTCCCAGGATCTGACGGGAGGTCAGATGTATCTGAACCCGACCACCCACGGCCAGTGGGGATACCGCTACCTGCCGGCCGTCTTCCTCCCGCTGCTCGGCGAACTCGGGGTCGGCGAGCGGCAGATCGAGACCATGATGCGCACCAACCCGGTCCGCCTGCTCACCGTCGGCTGAGCCGCAGCGGTCACCATCGGCTCAGCCGCAGCGGCTCGGTCTTGTCCGACAAGCCCTGGGGCGGTCAGCCCTGGGGCGGTCAGCCCTGGCGCCTTCAGGCGCGGTGGCCTCAGCCCTGGCGGCTCGCGTGCACGGCCAGCACGGTCAGGTAGCGGCGGTGCACGTCCGCCCGGTCGGCCGGCTCGGCGACCGACTCCCTGCTCAGCCGGTCGATCATCTCCGCCTGGGTGAGCAGCACCTGCCGCTGCTCCTCGGTGCGGGTCTCGGCCATGATCTCGGCGAGCGCGTCCAGCAGGCGGATCAGCACGGCCGGCATACCGTGTGCCGCCTGGCGGATCTTCTCGAAGGCCCGCTGGACCAGCCGCTCGTAACCCACCGGCACGGCCAGTACCCGGATGTAACCGCCCTCGTCCCGGTGGACCGGGTTGGGCCGCCACCCCGCGGCGATCCGGCACAGCCCCTCGCCGAGCCAGTCGATGCAGGTCAGGGCGGTGAAGGTGTCGTTCACGGCGGTGGACAGCGCGCGGATCGCGATCTCCACCAACTGGTCGACGGCGAACGAGATGTCCTGGGCCAGGGTCCGGGACGAGCCGACGATGTGCGCCCGGGCGAAGCTGTGGGCCACCCCGGGCGCCGCCTCGGGCGGCCAGACCGTGGCCAGCTGGTGCCCCTCCACCAGGAAGTGCCCGGGACGGTGGTCGAGCCGGATCACCGCGCCGAGTTCGGTGGCGATGGCCACCAGCGTGCGGTGCCGGACGAACTGGAGGTAGCCGCTGGCGGGGGACGGCACGGTGGCGCCCTCGGCGTCCAGCCGGGCCTCCAGCTCGGCGGCCGAGGGGCCGTGCTCGACGCCGCCGGCCCACTCCGGCTCCCCCGCGCCCGCCTCGATCGCCGTCGACAGGTCGGCCGCGATGGAGGCGATGACATGCGGCAGCTGGATCGAGGTGGCGATGTGGTGGATGAAGTGGATCAGCACCGCGAGGTCGACCAGGACCAGCACCATGCACACGGTGATCGACAGGTGCGGCACGAAGTCGCCGTGCGAGGCGGGGCCGATGGAGATCAGCGCGAGCATCGCGAAGACGAAGGTCCCGACGAAGGTGCCCAGGGTCAGCTGGGTGGTGCGGTCGCGGATGAAGTTGCGCAGCATCCGGGGCCCGAACTGGGTGGAGGCCAGCGTCAGGGTCACGATCATGATCGAGAAGACCACGCCGACCACGGTGATCAGCGCCGCCGCGATGGCGGCGAGGATCTGGCGGGCCGCGTCGGCGGTGCCGCTGATCACCCAGGACGGCAGGGTGATCGACCCGCGGTAGGCGGCCCGGTCCAGGCTCCAGGTCGCCAGGAAGAGGCCGACGGCGAGGAACACCTCCAGCGTGGGGACCAGCCACAGGTTCGTGCGCAGCGCCTCGCTGCGCCACTGCGACTCCAGGTGAACCCTACGGATCACCTCGCCCACCACCCGTCCCTGACCAGGCCGGTTGACCATATCCACGGTAACCGCAGGTGGCGGGCCGCGCCCGGGCTGGGCCGCGGTGACGGCGCGACGTTGTGACGCCGTGACTCCGTGACGCCGTGACGCTGCCACGCCGCGACGCTGCGACGCTGCGACAACGGAGCTGGGGCGCGTCAGGGGCGCATCAAGGACGGGCGGGCAAGTGCAAAGGTCACGTCAAGGGCGCGCCGGGGCCGCACCTGCGAGTGATTGGCTGACCGCTGTCCGCGAGGACGGCTCACGTCCACCGCTCCTGGAGGTCCGCGCCTGATGCGCCGTTCGGTCCGCACCCCCGGCAAGCCGCCGACGCGTCCCTCCTGGTCGGAGCAGCCGGCCTCGGATCAGCCGGCCGAGGACTGGTTCCACCGGTCGGCCCCGGGGCCCGCCGCCCCAGCCGGCCCTGCCAGCCCCGCCGACCCCACCACCCCAGCCGCCCCTGCCGTCCCCGCCGTCCCCGCCGTCACCGGCAAGCTGATCGACCGCGAGCAGCTCCGGGCCGCGCTCCCCGTCGCCCTGCGCAAGCTGCATCCGCGCACCATGGCCAGGAACCCGGTCATGCTCGTGGTCGAGGTCGGCGCCAGCCTCACCTCGCTCACCGCCGTGCTGCACCCCAGTGTCTTCGCCTGGACCATCAGCGTCTGGCTCTGGCTCACCGTGCTCTTCGCCAGCCTCGCGGAGGCGGTGGCCGAGAGCCGGGGCAGGGCGCAGGCCGACTCGCTGCGCCAGGCCCAGACCGGCACCACCGCGCGGCGACTGCTGCACTGGCGGCTGGGCATCGCCGACAGCCCCCAGGAGGTCGTCCCCGCCGAGGAGTTGCTGCTGCACGACATCGTGCTCGTGCACGCCGGGGAGGTGATCCCCAGCGACGGCGAGGCGATCGAGGGCGTCGCCTCGGTGGACGAGTCGGCGATCACCGGCGAGTCGGCGCCGGTGATCCGCGAGGCGGGCGGCGACCGGACCTCGGTGACCGGCGGCACCCGGCTGCTGTCCGACTGGCTGGTGGTGCGGATCACCGCCCGCCCCGGGCAGAGCTTCATCGACCGCATGATCCGCCTGGTGGAGGGCGCGAACCGGCAGAAGACGCCGAACGAGATCGCCCTCAACATCCTGCTCGCCTCGCTGACCATCATCTTCATACTCGCCGTCGTCTCCCTGCAGCCGATGGCGATCTACGCGCACGCCCCGCAGACCACCGTCGTGCTCGTCGCCCTGATGGTCGCGCTCATCCCCACCACGATCGGCGCCCTGCTCTCCGCGATCGGCATCGCGGGCATGGACCGGCTGGTGCGCCGCAACGTGGTCGCCGTCTCCGGCCGCGCCGTGGAAGCGGCCGGCGACGTGGACGTCCTGCTGCTCGACAAGACCGGGACGATCACCTACGGCAACCGGCAGGCCGTGGACCTGCACGCCTTCCCCGGCGTGCCGATCGACCAGCTGGCCGAAGCCGCGCAACTCTCCTCAGCCGCCGACGAGACCCCCGAGGGCCGCTCGATCATCTCACTGACCGAGCGTCAGTTCTTTGTCCCGCCAAGGGAGGAGAACGAACTCGGCGAGCAGGAGTTCGTGCCGTTCAGCGCACACAGCCGGATGAGCGGGGTCGACCTGCACTGGCCGGACGGCTCGCTCTGCCAGGTCCGCAAGGGCGCCGCGGCCTCGGTCGCCCGCTGGGTGACCTCCTGCGGCGGGCGACTGCCGATCGAGGCCAAGGCGCTGGTCGACCGGATCGCCGCCGAGGGCGGCACCCCCCTGCTGGTCGCCGTGCACGACTGGCACGGCGCCCGGGCGCTGGGCGTCGTCCACCTCAAGGACGTGGTCAAGGAGGGCATCGCCGAACGCTTCGCCGAGCTGCGCAGGATGGGCATCCGCACCGTGATGGTGACCGGCGACAACCCGCTCACCGCCAAGGCCATCGCCGAAGAGGCCGGCGTCGACGACTACCTCGCCGAGGCCACCCCCGAGGACAAGCTCGCCTACCTCAAGCACGAACAGGCCAACGGCAACCTGGTCGCGATGACCGGAGACGGCACCAACGACGCCCCCGCCCTCGCCCAGGCCGACGTCGGCGTCGCGATGAACACCGGCACCGCGGCCGCCAAGGAGGCCGGCAACATGGTCGACCTCGACTCCAACCCCACCAAACTGATCGAGATCATCCGCGTCGGCAAACAACTCCTCATCACCCGAGGCGCGTTGACCACCTTCTCGATCACCAACGACGTGGCGAAGTTCTTCGCGATCATCCCCGCCATGTTCGGCCACTCCTACCCCGGCCTGGACCACCTCAACATCATGGGCCTGCACAGCCCGACCTCCGCCATCGCCTCGGCCATCATCTTCAACGCCCTGATCATCGTCGCCCTGATCCCCCTGGCCCTGCGCGGCGTCCGCTACCAACCCGCCAGCGCCACCGACTTGCTGCGCCGGAACCTGCGGGTCTACGGGCTGGGCGGACTGGTGGTGCCGTTCCTGGGGATCAAGGCGATCGACCTGCTGATCGAGTTCGTGCCGGGGCTGCGGTGACATCCGACGGCGCGGAGCCGTGCGCGACGGCACCCGCCCGGGAACAGAGGCGCACGACGGCGAAGCTCCGTTGGGTCAACCGGCTTGCGGCACATCGATGAGCGTCCGACCGTCGTGCGTCCGAATGCGCGGTGCCGTCTCACCCTGGAGGGCATCGAGCAGCCGCACGGCGTAGACCGCGTTCATGCGGTCGGCCACCTCGTCGCGGGTCAGCCACGCGACGGCAGTCGACTCGTCCGACGGCTGTTCGAGCCCACTCTCGGGCCGGCAGCGAAACACAAGGGCGACCACGCCCCGACTCACGTTCTTGTACACGCCGGTGAGCCGTTCCACCGAGACCTTGATGCCGGTCTCCTCGTACACCTCGCGCCGCACGCCGTCCTCGACCGTCTCCGACAGCTCCAGCACCCCGCCCGGCGGCTCCCAGGTGCCGTTGTCCGCGCGCCTGATCGCCAGCACCCGACCGTCCTCCCTGACGACGGCACCGGCCACGGATACGGAGTGGAGAGGCATTGACGCCCTCTCCGGGGCACTGTTACTCATGTACAGGAGAATAGGAGACCCTGCAGGACTACGGCGAGCGATGAGCCGGCCTACCTGCCGTGGGATGTCGTCAAGGACATCCCCGCGATGTTCGCCGAGAACCCGGGCGGCGGCGGGATCTACGCCCGGCTGGAGGATCACGGTTACGTCCTCGCCGAGCGGGCGCCAGCAGCCGGTGTTTTCGCAAACGGGCTCCACAAGGGGGCGCCGAACGGCAGTCTGCAGGGAAGCCGACATCCGTCAGGAGGACCCCGATGCTGACGCGCCGAGAGCTCGCCGCGGAGCTACTGAAGACGGTCGCGACCATCGCGCACGCTCACGTCGACGTCGACGTGCCTGAGCACGACGATCTGCGCCTGAGGTTGAGATCTGACGGCGGCGCGGAGCCGGCACTTTTGGTGGCAGCAAGATTTGCTGATAAGCCTGGCTGGCGGATCCTGAAGGTCGAGAGTGAGGGCGGCCAACTCTTCACCCTCTGGCTCACCGTCGAGAGTGACGAAGGACAGCCCACGTAGCAGACTGCCGGAACGACACCTGGCCCGACTGACTTTCCCTCACCGTGCCGCTGCTACGGCATCGGTGTAGAGCTCGGTGGTGTGATCCGCCTCGTCGATCCCCAGAGTCGTGAGGACCGCACGGATCGCCGCCAGTGCGTCAGCCAGCTCTGCCTCGGATGCAGCGGCTGTCTCGACCTCGATGAAGGTGGTGCCACCCAGCTCGGGCACCCGGACGAGCGTGGCAAGCATCTGATAGCCCCCGGCCTCGAATCCGTAGTTGCGGCACTGCTTCTCGAAAGCGATCGTCGGGGTGTAGCCGAGCCCGCGCACGATCGCGTGGGCAGCCACCGCGTCGCCGACACGGGTCTCGTGCTCCGGCTTCGAGCCCGAGGCCTCGTCCACCCGCGCGCCCTTGTACGTCAGCACCGTGCGGGTGTCGGTGTCGCTGTGCACCGTACGGATTCGCAGCTCACGGTCGCCCGCTCCGAGCGTGCCAACTGACGTGTCGTAGTAGGTGTCTTGATACACCTCGGGACGGCCGGGGCCGTGGGACTTCTCCAGGAGGTGCATCACCGCCTCCGGGTCCCGAACGACCGCCTTCAACTCAGCCTCGATCGCCATCGGTCCTCCTCAGATGATGCGTTGAGCGTGATCAATCATGGAATCAAACAGCCTCAGGAACCCGTGGTACAAGGGTCCGTGCGGGGTGCGTACCAACTTGTAGGTGGCGGACTCATGCCCCTCCCATGTGCCGGTGAACGCTCCGACGTAGAGGGTGCTGTCGAGCCTGATGATGCGCCAAACAGGGAGCGAGTCGTATCGGTAGACGGCGAGGGTACCGGCTTCTGCCAGTTCACGCAGCCGCGCCTCCGCCAGGAGCACGCCGCTCGCCAACGACTCGACCGACTCGCCGATCTCCGCGGCCCGCCGGGCCATGGCGGGGCTGTCGGGAGAGAGGAGGAGAACGCGCACCGTCGCCGGAAGGCCATCTTCGCGGTCGAGATGCGGCCGGAGGAGGGAGTCACGCAGCCCCAGCAGGCCAAGCCCGCGCACCGCGAGCACGTCGACCTCACGTGCCGTCCGAGCGAGGTGCTGGATCTCGGTTGCCGCAGCAGCCTGGTCACTGTAGACGCGGACGGCCTCAGGGAAGGCTGCCAGATCGAAGGCCGCGCCCCCAGCGTGCCGCTCACGCTGGGGCGCGAGCCCAAGTTGACGGCGCGCGTTATCAGGCATCGCAAGCCCCTCCGCGATTCGCTCGAACACATCCAGGCGCGACACCTCCCGCCGCCCACGCATGATCTCGTTGACACGTCCCTGGTTCATGCCGACGGCGACTCCGATACGTGCCTGGCTGGCGCCGCTGTGATGCTGGACCAAGCGAAAGAGCCCCGCGATGTTGCGCTCACGCAGCGCGTTGCGCACATCAGCGTGCTGCCAGGTGCGTTCTGACAGAACGAGCGGCATGAGGGAAGTTGCCACAGTGATCCATCCGGTCGGAATGGACTATCTCACCGTGAGATTACCGGATGGGTATCGAGAGTGACTGTCAGTCGTCCGATTCTGATGACCATGGCAGATCTCACGGTTCCGCCGCAGCCCACTACTGGGCTGCCGCCTACGGACCGACCCCACACTCACGACCAACTGCACGAGCGCGCGTGCATCACCTGCGGGTCCTCCTTGCCGCTGCTGCGGGCCGTAACCGACCACCGGCACACCGATCTCTACGTCGGCGTGGCCACCTTCCTCACCCAGTACGGGCTCCGCCCCGATCCCGCCGCCTACCTCGCCCACGGGTATGTGGACCTGTGCCTGGCCGCATGGCCCTCCGCATGCGGCGCCGAGTTGGACCTCGCTACCCGTTGGGCGGTGTGGACGTGGATCGTGGACGACGTCTTCGATACGGAGATGCTGGGTGCATCGCGCCAGTTGGTAGGCGAGTTCGCGCTCTCGCTGCTGCTCGTCGCGGGCGGTACTGCGAGGCCCGGACCCGGCGACCACCCCACCCTGCACGCGCTCGCCGCTCTCGTGGCGGATACGCGGGCGATGGTGCCGGAGTTCTGGTGGCAGCGGTATCTGACGCACCTGGAGGAGTGGGTGCACGCGGCTTCCGCCAAGCTGGTCGACTTCGTACAGCCGCAGCGCACGCCCACCCTGCGTGAGTACCTGCTGCTCCGGCCGGCCGACGGCGGCATGGTGCTCGCTGCGATGTGGTGCGAACTGGCCGGGCGGTGCGTCACGCCCGACTGGCATGACGCGCTGGTGCAGTCCCTGCTGCGCAGCTTCTCCACGGTCGGGTGCCTGACCAACGACCTGGCCGCCGCCGACTCCGACACCTTCACCGCATCCCGGGCGTTGCGGGTCGGCCAGGGGATGCCCGACGCCGAGGCGAGAGGGAAGGCGCGGGGGCTGCTGGAAGCCGAGGAGCGCCGCTTCTGGTGGCTGTGCACCGCTGTCCGCGACGATGCAGAGCTCGACACCGCCACTCGCCGCTTCGCTCACGTGCTCGACGACTTCCGCCATGCCCTGGCCGACTGGACGCGGACCAGCTCCCGCTACGTCCCCGGCTCGGTAGGCTCGGAGTCCGCTGTGACCCAAGGAGAGCGATGTCCGGCTACCTCACCGTCCTGACCACCACCGACAGTGCCGAGCGTGCCGGGGAGCTGGCCCGGGCCGGGGTGGGGGCGCGGGTGGCGGCGTGTGCGCAGATCGACGGGCCGATCACGTCGGTGTACTGGTGGGAGGGGGCGCTCCAGGCGGAGCAGGAGTGGCGGGTGGTCTACAAGTTGCCTGCCGACCGGTTCGGCGAGTTGGAGCGGATCATCTCGTCCGTGCACACCTACGAGACGCCGGAGATCATCGCCACCGAGATCACCCACGGCAGCGCGGAGTACCTGCGGTGGATCACTGCGGAGATCACGGACTGACGGCCTACTGATCCAACCAGTTGTCGAGCTCGGCGAGTTGGGCCCACAGGGCGCGCTCGGCCGGGCTCGCGGGCTCTTCCGGGCAGAGGCGCTCGGGGTGCTGCGGGGGTACGCCCCGGGGAGCGGCAACGTCGAAGGCGGGCTCGGGGGCCGGCTCGGGCGGCTGGATCCAGAGGGCGCCAAAGCCGACCAGAGCGCGCCAGAGGGCGGCGGTCAGCCGGGCGGGCAGTGCCCTGGCGGTGGGCCGCATCGGCGCGCTCCTTTCACCTCGGTGGCCGGTCGGACGTCGCCAGCATGCGCGGGCCCGCTTAACCCGCGCTAAGCCGTCGGGGCTTTAGGGCGCGCCTAGGTGCTGCTTAGGCCCGGTGCCAACCATCGAGATTCCGCTCTCTGTGACCGCACTCGATCATGGGACTGCCAATGGCCACGCCTTCCGAAGAGAAGATCGTCACTGCCCTGCGGGCATCGCTCCTTGAGAACGAACGGTTGCGGCAGCAGAACGAGAAGCTCACCGGGGCCGCAACGGATCCGATCGCCATCGTCGGCATGGGCTGCCGGTTCCCCGGTGGGGTGACCAGCCCGGACGGGCTCTGGCGGCTGGTCGTCGACGGACTCGACGCGATCGGCGGGTTTCCCGCGAGTCGCGGCTGGAACACCGAGGAGCTGTACGACCCGGATCCGGAGGCGGTCGGCAAGACCTATGCCCGCGAGGGCGGATTCCTGTACGAGGCCGAGCAGTTCGACGCCGAGTTCTTCGGGATCAGCCCGCGTGAGGCGCTCGCGCTGGACCCGCAGCAGCGGTTGCTGCTGGAGACCGGCTGGGAGGCGATCGAGCGGGCCGGCATCGATCCCGGGACGCTGCACGGCAGCAGGACCGGCGTCTTCACCGGGCTGATGTACGGCGACTACGGCTCCCGCCTCTTCGAACACACGCCGGACGGCTTCGAGGGCTACCTCGGCACCGGGAGCGCGGGCAGCGTGGCCTCGGGCCGGGTGTCCTACACCTTCGGCTTCGAGGGCCCGGCGATCACCGTCGACACCGCCTGCTCCTCCTCGCTGGTCACCCTGCACCTGGCCGTGCAGGCGCTGCGCAACGGCGAGTGCACGATGGCGCTGGCCGGCGGCGTCACGGTGATGGCGACCCCGACCACCTTCGTGGAATTCAGCCGCCAGCGCGGCCTGGCGCCGGACGGGCGGTGCAAGTCCTTCGCCGGCGCCGCCGACGGGGTGGCCTGGGCCGAGGGTGCGGGCATGCTGCTGCTGGAGCGGCTCTCCGACGCGCGGGCCAACGGGCACCCGGTGCTCGCGGTGGTGCGCGGCTCGGCGGTCAACCAGGACGGCCGGAGCAGCCAGTTGACGGCGCCCAACGGCCCCGCGCAGCAGCGGGTGATCCGCGCCGCGCTCGCCGACGCCCGCCTGACCGCCGACGACGTGGACGCGGTGGAGGCGCACGGCACCGGCACCACGCTCGGCGACCCGATCGAGGCACAGGCGCTGCTCGCCACCTACGGGCAGCGGAGCATTGCCCAACCGCCGTTGCTGCTGGGCTCGTTGAAGTCCAACATCGGGCACTCCCAGGCCGCCGCCGGGGTGGGCGGCGTGATCAAGATGGTGCAGGCGATGCGGCACGGCGTGCTGCCGAAGACGCTGCACGTGGACGCGCCCACCCCGCACGTCGACTGGACGGCGGGCGCGGTGGAACTGCTCACCGAGGCACGGGAATGGCCGGAGACCGACCACCCGCGCCGGGCCGCCGTCTCGTCGTTCGGGATCAGCGGGACCAACGCGCACATCATCCTGGAGGCGGCGCCCGAAACCGAGGCCACGGTGGAGGAGCCGGCCCCGGCCGTCGTGCCGCTGCTGCTCTCGGCCCGGACCGAGCCCGCGCTGCGCGACCAGGCCCGCCAGCTGGCCGCCCACCTGACCGAGCGCCCCGGGCTGCAACCAGCGGGCGCCGCAGCCGTGTTGGCGACCCGGGCGCAGCACGAGCGGCGCGCGGTGGTGATCGGGCAGGACCGCGAGGAGCTGCTCGCCGGACTGACCGCGCTGGCCCAGGACGAGGCGGCGGCCAACGTCGTCACCGGCAGCGCCGAGCAGGACGGACGCACGGTCTTCGTCTTCCCCGGCCAGGGGTCACAGTGGGACGGCATGGCCCGCCAACTCCTGGACGATTCCCCGGTCTTCCACCAGCACATCGAAGCCTGCGCCGAGGCCCTGGCCCACCACACCGACTGGTCACTGCTCGACCTGCTGCACCAGAAGCCGGACGCGCCCTCGCTGGAACGCGTCGACGTCGTGCAACCCGCCCTCTTCGCGGTCATGGTCTCGCTGGCCCGCACCTGGGAGTCCCTGGGCGTGCGGCCGGATGCCGTGATCGGCCACTCCCAGGGCGAGATCGCCGCCGCCCACATCGCCGGCGCGCTCAGCCTGGACGACGCCGCCCGCATCGTCGCCCTACGCAGCAAGGCCATCGCCACCGAGCTGGCCGGCACCGGCACCATGGCCAGCATCCCGCTCCCCGCCACCCAGGTCGAACCCCTGCTCACGCCCCACGACGGCAACGTCAGCATCGCCGCCATCAATGGCCCCACCAGCACCGTCATCGCCGGCACCGTCGACGCCGTGCACGCCGTGGTCGACCACTGCACCGGGCAGGGCATCCGCGCCCGCACCATCCCCGTCGACTACGCCTCCCACTCCGCCCAGGTCGAACCCATCCGCGCACAGCTGCTGGCCGACCTCGCCGACATCCAGCCGCAGCCGTCGGTGATCCCGTTCTGCTCGACGGTCACCGCCGAGGTCATCGACACCACCACCCTCACCCCCGAGTACTGGTACACCAACCTGCGCACCACCGTCCGCTTCGAGCAGGCGGTCCGGGTGCTGGCCGAGTCGGATCACACCACCTTCATCGAGGTCAGCCCGCACCCCGTGCTGACCACGCCGGTCGAGGAGACCCTGGACGGCACCGGCCACGCCTTCGGCACCCTGCGCCGTGACCACGGCAACCTCACCCGCCTGCTCACCTCCGCCGCCCAGGCGCACACCACCGGCACCCCCATCGACTGGAGCAGCGTCCTCCCCCGTACCGCCAACCCCGTCGAACTCCCCACCTACGCCTTCCAGCACCAGCCGTACTGGCTGGAGCCCACCGCCGCCACCGACCTCACCAGCACCGGCCTGCACCCCCTGGACCACCCCGTCCTCACCGCCACCACCACGCTGCCCGACGGCACCCACCTCCTCACCGGCACGCTCGCCCACGCCCGCCACCCCTGGCTCGCCGACCACGCCGTCCTGGACACCGTCCTGCTCCCCGGCACCGCGTTCGTCGAACTCGCCCTGCACGCCGCGCACCACACCGGCCACCCGCAGCTCGCCGAACTCACCCTCCACCAGCCCCTGGTGGTGTCCGAGGGCGCGGCGATCGAGCTCCAACTCGCGGTCGGCCCGCAGGAGGAAGGCGGCGCCGCGCCGCTCACCATCCACTCCCGCACCCACGAGCAGCCCTGGACCCTGCACGCCACCGGCGCCCTCACCGGCGCCGATCGGCAGCCCGCCCCCGTCAGCGGCACCTGGCCGCCGACCGGCGCCACCCCGCTCGCCGTCGAGGACCTCTACCCCCGGCTCGCCGCCCACGGCTACGCCTACGGCCCGGCCTTCCAGGGCCTGCGCGCCGCCTGGCGCGACTCCGAGGGCACCGTGCACGCCGAGATCAAGCTCCCCGAGGCGACGAGCACCGACGGCTACGGCATCCACCCCGCCCTGCTCGACGCCGCCCTGCACACCCTGGCGCTGAACGCCGAGGAGAGCGAGGGGATCCGGCTGCCGTTCAACTGGTCCGGCATCACGCTGCACGCGGTCGACGCGCGGGCCGTCCGGGTGCGCGTCACGGCCGCCGGGGCGGACGAGATCGCGCTGGCGATCAGCGACGAGGCGGGTGAACCGGTGGCAACGATCGAGGCACTGACGCTCCGTCAGATCGATCCGGCCCAGCTCGCCACGTCGACGCAGTCCGCCAACGACGCGCTCTTCCGGCTCGACTGGACTCCTCTGCAGGAACTTCCGTCGCCCGTCGGCGACTTGACTACTCTCGACGTGTCGCAGGACCTCGCCGCCCTGCTCGCGGCGGGCCCGGCGCCCGCCTACGTCCTCGCCACCCCGACCGACACGCCGTACGAGGACGCCGCCGCAGCCCACGAAGCCGCCCGCCGCACGCTCGCCCTGGTGCAGTCCTGGCTCGCCGCCGCGCCCGAGGCCGGCTCCCGCCTGGTCGTCCTCACCCGGGGTGCGGTCGCCACCCATCCGGCGGAGCAGATCGGCGACCTGGCCGCGGCCACCGCCTGGGGCCTGGTGCGCAGCGCCCAGACCGAGAACCCCGACCAGTTCGTGCTGCTCGACATCGACGGGCTCGACGTCTCGCAGCAGGCCCTCGCCGCCGCGCTCGCCACCGGGGAGCCGCAACTCGCCGTCCGGGTCGGCCAGGTCCTGGTACCCAGGCTAGCCCCGGCGGACAGCGCCGACATCCTGCGCCCACCGGCCGGTGAGAGCGCCTGGCGGCTGGACAGCACCGGCAAGGGCACCCTCGCGAACCTGGCGCTGTGCGCCACCGCCGAGCCCACCAGGGAGCTGGCCCCGGGCGAGGTGCGGATCGCGGTGCGCGCCGCCGGGCTGAACTTCCGCGATGTGCTCATCTCGCTCGGCATGTACCCGGGCTATGCGCCGATCGTCAGCGAGGGTGCCGGGATCGTCACCGAGGTCGGTGCCGAGGTCACCCATGTGGCGCCCGGCGACCGGGTGATGGGGCTGATCGGCGGCGCCGCGGGGCCGGTGGCGGTGACCGACCACCGGTGGGTGGTGCGGATGCCGAGCGGCTGGAGCTTTCCGCAGGCAGCAGCCGTACCGGTCACCTTCCTGACCGCGTACTACGGGCTGGTGGACCTCACCACGGTGCGGCCCGGCGAGCGGATCCTGATCCACGCGGGCACCGGCGGTGTCGGCATGGCGGCGATCCAGCTGGTCCGGCACTGGGGCGCCGAGATCTACGCCACCGCCAGTCCGAGCAAGTGGCGGGTGCTGCGCGAACTCGGCATCGACGACGACCACTTGGCCTCCTCACGGACCCTGGACTTCGAGCAGGCGTTCCTCGCCGCCACCGGCGGAGAAGGCGTCGACATCGTGCTCAACTCGCTGGCCCGCGAGTACGTGGACGCCTCGCTGCGGCTACTGCCGCGCGGCGGACGGTTCCTGGAGATGGGAAAGACCGACATCCGTGACGCGGCCGAGGTCGCGGCGGCGCACCAGGGCGTCGACTACCGCGCCTACGACATGATCCAGGCCGGTCCGGACCGGATCCAGGAGATGCTGGTCGACCTGCTCGACCTCTTCGAGCGCGGCGCGCTGCACCCGCTGCCCGTCCACGCGGTGGACGTCCGGCACGCACCGCACGCCTTCCGGTTCCTCCAGCAGGCCCGCCACACCGGCAAGTTGGTGATCACCCTGCCGCGCACGCTGGACCCGGAGGGGACGGTGCTGATCACCGGCGGCACCGGCACGCTGGGCCGGCACACCGCCCGGCACCTGGTCACCGAGCGCGGCGTGCGGCATCTGCTGCTGGTCAGCCGACGCGGGCCCGACGCCCCCGGGGCCGCCGAACTCGCGGCCGAACTGGCCGAGTCGGGCGCCGAGGTGCGGATCGCCGCCTGTGACACCACGGACCCCGCGGCGCTCGCCGCACTGCTCGACTCGATCCCCGCCGCCCACCCGCTCACCGCCGTGCTGCACAGCGCGGGCGCGCTCAGCGACGCCACCGTCGCGGCGCTCACCCCCGAGCAGCTCGACACCGTGTTCCGTCCCAAGGTCGACGCCGCCTGGAACCTGCACCGGCTCACCGAGCACCTCGACCTGACGGCCTTCGTGCTGTACTCCTCCGCGAGCGGCACCCTGGGCAGCCCCGGGCAGGCCAACTACGCCGCCGCCAACCAGTATCTGGACGCGCTGGCCCAGCACCGCAGGGTGCGCGGGCTGCCCGCGCTCTCGCTCGCCTGGGGCCTGTGGGAGGAGACCAGCGAGCTGACCGAGTCGGTCGACCGCGCCTCGCAGCGCCGGCTGGCCAGGAACGGCGTCCTCGCGCTGACCAACCGGCAGGGGCTCGACCTGCTGGACGCCGCGCTCGACGGCGCCGCCGACGCGGTGCAGCTGCCGATCCTGCTGGACCGCGCCGCACTGGCCGGCGCCACCGAACTGCCGCGCCTGCTGACCGGGCTCGGCACCCGACGCACCCGGCGCAGTGCGCAGCAGGCCGCCCCGGTCAGCGCCGAGGGGCTGCGCGGCAAGCTGGACGGGCTCACCGAGGCGGAGCAGACCGAGCAGCTGCTGACCCTGGTCCGCGGCCACATCGCCGCCGTGCTGGGCCACGGTTCGGCCCAGGAGATCGACCCGAGCCGGGCGTTCCAGGCGATCGGGTTCGACTCACTCACCGCGGTGGAGCTGCGCAACCGCCTGAACAGCGGCACCGGCCTGCGGCTGCCCGCAACCGTGATCTTCGACCACCCCACGCCCGCGGCCCTGGCCACCGAGCTGCGGGTGCTGCTCGCCCCCGCTCAGGCACCCGGCGGCGCCCAGGCGCTGCTCGCGGAGCTGGACCGGCTGGAGAGCGCCGCGCTGGCGATCGACCCGGCCGACGGGGACCTCGCCCTGGTCGCGGCCCGGCTGCAGGCGCTCTCCCGCCGCCTCGGCGGCGACCCGCTGACCGAGGCCGAGGTCGGCGAGATCGAGGCCGCCACGGACGAAGAGCTCTTCCGGGCGCTCGACAGCGAGTTCGGGATCCCTGAGGCATGACCGAGACGAGCGCGACGACCGGGACGAGCGCCACCACACCAGCCACCAGAAGGGATCTCGCGTTGAACGTGAACGAGGAGAAGCTGCGCGAGTACCTGAAGCGCGCGACGGCCGACCTGCGGCAGGCCAACCGCCGACTGCGCGACGCCGAGGCCCGGGACAGCGAGCCGATCGCGGTGGTGGGCATGGCCTGCCGGTTCCCCGGCGGGGTCAGCACACCGGACGGGCTGTGGCGGCTGGTCGCCGACGGCGTCGACGCGGTCGGCGAGTTCCCGGCCGACCGCGGCTGGCGACTCGACGACCTCTACGACCCGGACCCCGAGCGCAGCGGGAAGACGTACTCCCGGGCCGGCGCCTTCCTGCCGGCCGTGGACCACTTCGACGCCGACTTCTTCGAGATCAGCCCGCGCGAGGCCGCCGCGATGGACCCCCAGCAGCGGCTGCTGCTGGAGACCGCCTGGGAGACCTTCGAACGGGCCGGGCTGCGCCCCGACGCCGTCCGCGGCAGTCGGACCGGTGTCTTCGTCGGCACCAGCGGCCAGGACTACCTGCGCGACCTGCCCGACCGGCTGGAGGGCGTCGACGGCTACATCGGCACCGGCAGCGCGCCCAGCGTGACCTCCGGGCGAGTCGCCTACGCGCTCGGGCTGGAGGGGCCGGCCGTCAGCATCGACACCGCCTGCTCCTCCTCGCTGGTCGCCCTCCACCTGGCCGCCGGCTCGCTGCGCGGCGGCGAGTGCACGATGGCGCTGGCCGGCGGCGTGACGGTGATGGGCACGCCCAACGTCTTCGTCGAGTTCAGCCGGCAGCGCGGGCTGGCCCCCGACGGCCGCTGCAAAGCCTTCGCGGCGGCGGCCGACGGGACGGGCTTCGCCGAGGGCGTCGGCATGCTGCTGCTGGAGCGGCTCTCCGACGCGCAGGCGGCCGGACACCCCGTGCTGGCGGTGATCCGCGGCTCGGCGGTCAACCAGGACGGCGCCAGCAACGGCCTCACCGCGCCGAACGGCCCCTCCCAACGGCGGGTGATCCGCGCCGCGCTGGCCAACGCCCGGCTGTCGCCCGACGAGGTCGACGCCGTGGAGGCACACGGCACCGGGACCACGCTCGGCGACCCGATCGAGGCCCAGGCCCTGCTCGCCACCTACGGACAGCAGCGCGCCGCCGCCGGGCAGCCGCTCTGGCTCGGCTCCATCAAGTCGAACATCGGGCATGCCCAGGCCGCCGCCGGGATCGGCGGGGTGATCAAGATGGTCCAGGCGATGCGGCACGGCCTGCTGCCGAAGACGCTGCACGTGGACGAGCCGACCCCGCACGTCGACTGGTCGGCGGGCGCGGTGGAGCTGCTCACCGAGGCCCGCCCCTGGCCGGAAACCGGGCGGCCGCGCCGGGCAGCCGTCTCCTCCTTCGGCATCAGCGGCACCAACGCCCACATCATCCTGGAGGCCGCCCCGGCGACCGAGGCAGCGCCCTGTGACGACACCGTCGCCCCGCTGCTGCTCTCCGCCAAGACCGAGGACGCGCTGCGCGAGCAGGCCGCCCGGCTGCGCTCGCTGATCGCGGACGACCAGGAAGTCGGCCTGGCCGACGTTGCGCTCACCCTCGCCACCGGGCGGGCCCAGTTCCAGCACCGCGCGGTCATCCTGGGCGACACCCGCGAAGACCTGCTCACCGGACTCGACGCCCTGACCGAACAGCGGACCTCCCGAAACCTTGTCCAAGGCACCGCACACAACGGCAAACTCGCCTTCCTCTTCACCGGACAAGGCGCCCAACGCCTCGGCATGGGACGCGAACTCCACCACACCGAACCGGTCTTCACCGCCGCCTTCGACGAAGCCTGCGCCGCACTCGACCCCCACCTGGAACAGCCACTACGCGAGATCGTCTTCGACAACGAGAACCTGCTGCACCAGACCCGCTACACCCAGCCCGCCCTCTTCGCCCTCGAAACCGCGTTGTACCGGCTCCTGGAGAGCCGCGGCGTCACACCCGACTACCTCGCCGGCCACTCCATCGGCGAACTCACCGCCGCCCACGTCGCCGGCATCCTCTCCCTACCGGACGCCGCACGCCTGGTCGCCGCACGCGCCCGCCTCATGCAATCCGCCCCCACCGGCGGCGCCATGATCGCCATCCAAGCCACCGAAGACGAACTGCGCGAACACCTCACCCCACAGGTCTCCATCGCCGCCCTCAACTCCCCCGACTCCACCGTCATCTCCGGCGACCCCACCCAAGCCCAGCAGATCGCCGACCACTTCAAGACCCTCGGCCGCAAAACCAAACACCTCCACGTCAGCCACGCCTTCCACTCCCCCCACATGGAGCCCATCCTCGACGAGTTCCACGCCGAGGCCGCCCAACTCACCTACCACGAGCCGAAGATCCCCATCGTCTCCGAGCTCGCCACCACCCACCCCCTCACCTCCCCCGGCTACTGGACCGACCACATCCGCCAAACCGTCCGCTTCACCGATGCCGTCCGCACCCTCCACCAGCACGGCGTCACCACCACCCTCGAACTCGGCCCCGACCCCGTCCTCACCACCCTCACCGACACCCCACTCACCATCCCCACCCTCCGCAACGGCCACCCCGAACCCCACACCCTCACCACCGCCCTCGCCCACCTCCACACCCACGGCCACCCCGTCACCTGGCCCACCACCGGCCGGACCGTCGAGCTGCCCACCTACCCCTTCCAGCGCCGCCGTTACGCCCTGGAAGCCGGCGCCGGCCCCGCCGACGTGACCGGTGCCGGTCTCGCCCCGGCCGGGCACCCGCTGCTCGCGGCCGCCGTCGAACTCCCGGACGAGGGAGTGGTGTTCACCGGCCGGATCTCGCTCGCGAGCCAGCCCTGGCTCGCCGACCACCAGATCCTCGGGTCGGTGCTGCTGCCCGGCACCGCCTTCGTGGAGCTGGCGCTGCACGTCGCCGGCCAGTTGGGCGACGGCCCGGACGGACTCCGGGTGGACGAGCTCACGCTCCACCGTCCGCTGGTCATCGGCGAGCAGCAGGCTCTGCAACTCCGCGTCCGGGTGGGTCTGCCCGAGGCGGCCGGTCGCCGGCCGCTGTCGATCCACTCGCGCCCTGCCGAGGCCGGCGAGGAGGACGGCTGGACGAAGCACGCGACCGGTGCGCTCGCCGACACGGCCCGGCCGGACGAGGAACAGCCCGCCGATCTCACCGCCTGGCCGCCCGCCGATGCCTCCCCGGTGGCGATCGAGCACCTCTATGACGACCTCGCCGCCCTCGGCCTGGTCTACGGCCCGGCGTTCCAGGCACTGCGCGGCGCGTGGCGGGCGGGCGAGACCGTCTACGCCGAGGTCGCCCTGGCCCCCGAGTCCGCGTCCGGCGCGGACGCGTTCGGCCTGCACCCCGCGCTGGTGGACGCGGCGCTGCACGCGATCCTCGCGGCCCGGCTCGACGGCGGCGGCGAACTCGACCAGATCCGGCTGCCGTTCTCCTGGGAGGACCTCAGCCTGACGGCCGCTGCCGGCCCCGGGCTCCGGGTCCGGATCTCCCCCACCGGCCAGGGCGCGGACACCGTGTCGCTGGCGATCGCCGACGCCAACGGCGTGCCGGTCGCGACGATCGGCTCCGTTTCGCTGCGCGCGGTGTCGGCCGACCAGCTCGCCGCCGCAGGCGCCGCCCAGCGCGATCGTCTCTACCGGCTGGACTGGGCGCCGGTCGCCGCACCCGGCGAACCATCGCCGAACGCCGTGAGCTGGGCCCTGCTGGGCAGCGCCGATCCCCGGCTCGCGACGGCACTGGGCGGGCAACTCGCCCACTACGCCGACCTGTCGGAGCTGCGCGCGGCCACCGGAACCCCGCCCACCGTGCTGCTGCTCCAGGCCTCAGCGGCCGCCGGGGCCGGCACCGACCAGGGCTCGGCCGCGATCGCCACCACCGCCGAACTGCTCGCCACGGTGCAGGAGTTCCTGGCCGACCGCAGTCTCGCCGCCACCCGGCTCGCGCTGCTCACCGAGCGAGCCGTTGCGACCGGCGCCGAGGAGGCGCCCGGGGACCTGTCCGGTGCCGCCGCCTGGGGTCTGCTCCGGGCCGCCCAGTCGGAGAACCCGGACCGGTTCGTCCTGCTCGATCTCGACGGCCAGGACGCCGGTTACCAGCTCATCACGTCGGCGCTGACCACCAGCCGGGCCGAACTCGCGCTGCGCGACGGCACGTTGCTCGCTCCGCGGCTCACGCAGGGCGAGCGCCCCGGCGCCCTCGCCCTGCCGACCGGCACCCAGGCCGACGCCCCTGCGGACCCGGCCGCCTGGCGCCTGGACGTCGGCGCGAAGGGCACCCTGGACCACCTGGTGCTGGTCCCCGCGCCGGACGCCGTGGCCCCGCTGGCCCATGGCCAGGTGCGGCTCGCCGTGCGCGCGGCCGGCGTCAACTTCCGCGACGTGCTGATCGCGCTCGACCTCTACCCGGGTCAGGCGCCGATCGGCGGCGAGGCCGCCGGTGTGGTGACCGAGGTGGGCCCGGGCGTCACCGGGCTGGCGCCGGGCGACCGGGTGATGGGTCTGGTCGCCGGTGCGGTGGGCCCGGTCGCGGTGACCGACCACCGCTGGCTGATCCGGATGCCCACCGGCTGGTCCTTCGCCCAGGCCGCGACCGTGCCGATCACCTTCCTGACCGCCTACTACGGGCTGACCGACCTGACCACCGTCACCCCGGGCGAGCGCGTGCTGATCCACGCCGGTGCGGGCGGCGTCGGCATGGCGGCCGTGCAGCTGGCCCGCCACTGGGGGGCCGAGGTGTTCGCCACCGCGAGCCCGGGCAAGTGGCGGGTGCTGCGCGAACTCGGCCTCGACGACGACCACCTGGCCTCCTCCCGGACCCTGGACTTCGAGGAGCGGTTCCGCACCCGGTCCGCCGGGGCCGGGGTGGACGTCGTCCTCAACTCGCTGGCCGGGGAGTTCATCGACGCCTCGCTGCGGCTGCTCGCCCCCGGCGGCCGGTTCCTGGAGATGGGCAAGGCCGACCTGCGGGACCCGGCCCGGGTGACCGCGCTCCACCCCGCCCTCGCCTACCGGCCGTTCGACATGAGCGAGGCCGATCCGGCGCACATCCAGCGGATGCTGGTGGAGCTGGTCGAGCTCTTCGAGGCCGGTGTGCTGCAGCCGCTGCCGCTGCGCGCGCTGGACGCCCGGCACGCTCCGCAGGCCTTCCGCTTCATCCAACAGGCCAGGCACACCGGCAAGGTGGTGCTCAGCATCCCCCGGGCGCTCGACCCCGAGGGGACCGTGCTGATCACCGGCGGCACCGGCACCCTGGGCTCGCTGGTGGCCCGGCACCTGGTCACCCGGCACGGCATCCGCCATCTGCTGCTGACCGGTCGGCGCAGCACCCGGCACCCCGGCACCGAGCAACTCGTCACCGAGCTGTCCGCGTTGGGCGCCGAGGTGACAGTCGCCGGCTGCGACGCGGCGGACCGGTCGGCCCTCGAAGCGCTGCTGAGCACCGTACCCGCCGCGCACCCCCTGACCGCCGTGGTGCACGCGGCGGGCGTGGTGGACGACGCCACCATCCCCGCCCTGACCGGGGAGCGGCTGGACGCCGTGATGCGCCCCAAGGCCGTCGGCGCCTGGCACCTGCACGAGCTGACGAAGCATCAGGACCTGGCCGCCTTTGTGCTGTTCTCCTCGGCGGCGGGCACCTTCGGCGCGCCCGGCCAGGGCAACTACGCGGCCGCCAACACCTGGCTCGACGCACTCGCCCAGCACCGCAGGTCCACCGGCCTGCCGGCGACCTCGCTCGGCTGGGGCCTGTGGGAGGAGAGCAGCGCGATCACCGGCTCGCTCACCGAGCAGGACCGGGCCCGGATGCGCGCCTCCGGCATCCTGCCGCTCGCCACCGAGCAGGCGCTCGCCCTGCTGGACCGGGCCCTCGCCGAGAGTGAGCCGGTGGTGCTGCCGCTCGCCCTGCACCTGCCCGCGCTGCGGGCGCGGGCCGGCTCGGGGGCGGTCCCCGAGCTGCTGGTCGGGCTGGTCGGCACCCCCGCGCGCCGGACGGCCGGCGCGCGGGGCGGCGCGCCGCTCACCCGGCAGCTGGCCAAGCTGTCCGAGCCCGAGCAGGTCCGGCTGCTGCTGGAGCTGCTCCGCGGCCACATCGCCGCGGTGCTGGGCCACACCGCGACCGAGGCGATCGATCCGGAACGCCCTTTCCAGGAGCTCGGGTTCGACTCGCTGACCGCCGTGGAGTTCCGCAACCGCCTGGCGGGGGCGGTCGGCACCCGGTTGCCCACCACGCTGGTCTTCGACTACCCGACCCCCGCGGCGATGGCCGCGCACCTGCGCGAGCTGCTGGCCGGCGGCACCGCAGCGGCGGCGACAGCTGCCGCGCAGCCCGCCCGTGCCGGTGGCGGCGACGAGGACCTGATCGCCATCGTCGGCATGGGCTGCCGGTTCCCCGGCGGCGCGACCAGCCCGGACGCGCTCTGGCGGGTGGCCGCCGAAGGGGTCGACACGATCGGCGAGTTCCCCGAGCGGCGCGGCTGGAACATCGAGGAGCTGTACGACCCGGACCCGACGGCCGCCGGCAAGACCTACGCCCGCCAGGGCGGATTCGTCTACGACGCCGACCAGTTCGACCCCGAGTTCTTCGGCATCAGCCCCCGCGAGGCCAACGCCATGGACCCGCAGCAGCGCCTGCTCCTCGAAGTCGCCTGGGAGGCGCTGGAGCGGGCCGGCATCGCCCCCGGCACCCTGCGCGGCACCCGCACCGGCGTCTTCGCCGGGGTGGCCGGCCAGGGGTACGCGGCGAACGCGATGAACAGCGCGGAGGCGCTGGAGGGTTACCTGCTGACCGGCACCACCACCAGCGTCGCCTCCGGCCGGCTCTCCTATGTCTTCGGGCTCGAAGGTCCCGCCATGACCGTCGACACCGCCTGCTCCTCCTCGCTGGTCGCCCTGCACCTGGCCGCCCAGGCGCTGCGCAACGACGAGTGCTCACTGGCGCTGGTCGGCGGCACCACGGTGATGGCGACGCCCGGCATCTTCGTGGAGTTCAGCCGCCAGCGCGGGCTGGCGCCCGACGGGCGCTGCAAGCCCTTCGCCGCGGCGGCGGACGGCACCGCCTGGGGCGAGGGCGCCGGCGTGCTCCTGCTGGAGCGGCTGGCCGACGCCCGGGCCAACGGGCACCAGGTGCTCGCGGTGGTCCGGGGATCGGCGGTCAACCAGGACGGCGCCAGCAACGGCCTGACCGCCCCCAACGGCCCCTCCCAGCAGCGGGTGATCCGCGCCGCGCTGGCCAACGCCCGGCTGTCGCCCGACGAGGTCGACGCCGTGGAGGCGCACGGCACCGGGACCACGCTCGGCGACCCGATCGAGGCCCAGGCGCTGCTCGCCACCTACGGACAGCAGCGCGCCACCGAACAGCCGCTCTGGCTCGGCTCCATCAAGTCCAACATCGGCCACACCCAGGCGGCGGCCGGCATGGCCAGTGTGATCAAGATGGTGCAGGCGATGCGCCATGGCCTGCTGCCGAAGATCCTGCACCTGGACGCGCCGACCACACACGTGGACTGGACGGTCGGCGCGGTGGCACCGCTCGCCGAGACGCTGCCGTGGCCGGAGACCGGCCACCCGCGCCGGGCGGCTGTCTCCTCCTTCGGCATCAGCGGGACGAACGCGCACATCATCCTGGAGGCCGCACCGGACAGTGCGGCCACGGTGGACGGGCCGGCCCCGGCCGTCGTGCCGCTGCTGCTCTCGGCGAAGACCGAGCCCGCGCTGCGCGAGCAGGCCCGGCGGCTCGCCGCCCACCTGGCCGAGCACCCCGACCTGCAACTCGCCGCTGCCGCCCATGGCTTGGCCACCCGCACGCAGCACGCACGACGGGCTGTGGTGATCGGCCGGGACAGCGATGAACTCGTCTCGGGCCTGCGGCAGTTGGCCGACGGACTGGCCACCGCCGAGGCGGTGCAGGGGGTGGCGGACCGACCTGGCAAGGTGGTCTTCGTCTTCCCCGGCCAGGGGTCCCAGTGGGACGGCATGGCCCGCCAACTCCTCGACGAATCACCGGTCTTCCGCCAGCACATCGACGCCTGCGCCGAGGCCCTGGCCCACCACACCGGCTGGTCACTGCTCGACCTGCTCCACCAGAAACCGGACGCCCCCTCGCTGGAACGCGTCGACGTCGTGCAACCCGCCCTCTTCGCGATCATGGTCTCACTGGCCCGCACCTGGCAATCCCTCGGCATCCACCCCGACGCCGTCATCGGCCACTCCCAAGGCGAGATCGCCGCCGCCCACATCGCCGGAGCCCTCACCCTCGACGACGCCGCCCGCATCGTCACCCTACGCAGCAAGGCGATCGCCACCGATCTCGCCGGCACCGGCACCATGGCCAGCATCCCGCTCCCCGCCACCCAGGTCGAACCCCTCCTCACCGAACACGACGGCAACGTCAGCATCGCCGCCATCAACGGCCCCACCAGCACCGTCATCGCCGGCACCGCCACCGCCGTGCACACCGTGGTCGACCACTGCAAGAAGCAAGGCATCCGCGCCCGCACCATCCCCGTCGACTACGCCTCCCACTCCGCCCAGGTCGAACCCATCCGCGCACAACTCCTCGCCGACCTCGCCGACATCCAACCCCAACCGTCGACCATCCCCTTCGCCTCCACCGTCACCACCGAGACCATCGACACCACCACCCTCACCGCCGACTACTGGTACACCAACCTGCGCACCACCGTCCGCTTCGAAGAAACCATCCGCACCCTCGCCACCACCGGCCACACCACCTTCATCGAAACCAGCCCCCACCCCGTCCTCACCACCCCCATCGAGGACACCCTCGACGGCACCGGCCACGCCATCGGCACCCTGCGCCGCGACCACGGCAACCTCACCCGCCTGCTCACCTCCGCCGCCCAAGCCCACACCACCGGCACCCCCATCACCTGGACCACCCTCCTCCCCGCCACCACCAAGCCCGTCGAACTCCCCAGCTACGCCTTCCAACACCAGCCCTACTGGCTGCACACCACCGCCGCCACCGACCTCACCAGCACCGGTCTGCACCCCCTCGACCACCCCATCCTCACCGCCACCACCACCCTCCCCGACGGCACTCACCTCCTCACCGGCACGCTCGCCCACGCCCGCCACCCCTGGCTCAGCGACCACGCCGTCCTGGACACCGTCCTGCTCCCCGGCACCGCCTTCATCGAACTCGCCCTGCAGGCCGCCACCGTGGCCGGCTGCGCCCGGCTGGAGGACCTCACCCTGGAGGCGCCCCTCACCCTGGCCGAGGAGGAGACCGCCCAGCTCCAGGTCCGGGTGGACGCCCCGGATGCGGACGACCGCCGCGCCATCACCGTGCACTCCCGCCGCATCGGCCCGGACCGGGACGAGAGTTGGACCCGGCACGCCAACGGCACCCTCGCCCACGCGGCTCCACCGCCCGTCGCGGAGTCCGAGCTCTGGCCGCCGGCCGGCGCGGTGCCGGTCGACCTCGCCGAGGTGTACCAGGACCTCACGGCGGCCGGCCTGACCTATGGGCCCAGCTTCCAGGGCCTGCGCCGCGCCTGGCGCAGCGGGAAGAGCGTGCTGGCCGAGGTGGCGCTGCCGCCGGAGGCGACCGGGGACGGCTTCGGCATCCACCCCGCCCTGCTGGACGCCGCGCTGCACGCCATCGCCTTCACCGCCGAGGGTGCCGAGGGTGCCGGGGCCGACGCCGGTGTCCAGCTCCCCTTCAACTGGACCGGCGTCGCCCTGCACACCGTCGCCGCCCAGGCTCTGCGGGTGCGGATCACCCCGGCCGGGCCCCGCGAGGTCGCGCTTCGGATCGGCGACGGCAACGGCCAACCCGTGGCCACCATCGACTCACTGACGCTGCGTCCGATCACGCCCGAACAGCTCGCCTCGGTGCGCACCGCCCGTCGCGACCCGCTGCACCTGGTCCGCTGGACGTCGCCCGTAGCAGCGCTCACCAGCTCCGCCACCGGACCGGCCACCGGCCCCTGGTCCGTCATCGGATCCGCCGACCTGGTGGCCGCGCTCCAGGCGGCCGGGCTCGACGCCCACGCCTGGGGCGAACCGGTGGCCCCGGCGGCGGACGGCGCGGACCCGGTGGCCCGGGCGCACGCGCTCACCGAGCAACTGCTCGTCCTGGTCAAGGAGTTCCTCGCCACTCCGGAGCTGTCCGAGCACCGGCTGCTGATCGCCACCTCGGGCGCGGCGCCGGGCTCCGGCGAGCTGCGGGATCTGGGCGCCGCCGCACTCTGGGGCCTGCTGCGCGCCGCGCAGTCGGAGAACCCCGACCGCCTGGTGCTGCTCGACCACGACGGCGAGCCCGACTCCTACCGCGCGCTGCCGGGCGCCCTGGCCGGGGAGGAGTCGCAGTTGCTGCTGCGGGCCGGCACCCTCAAGGTGCCCCGGGTCGTCCGAGCCACCACCGAGCCGACCCCCGATCCGACCACTGATCCGACCACCGAGCCGACCGAGGAAGCAGCCGACGACACGGCCGAACAGCAGGCCGCCACACCCCCGTTCGGCCCCGACGGCACCGTGCTGATCACCGGCGGCACCGGCACCCTGGCTGTTCTGACGGCCCGTCATCTGATCGCCCGCTACGGCGTGCGGCGGCTGCTGCTGCTGAGCCGGCGCGGCCCGGCGGCCCCGGGGGCGCCCGAGCTGGCCGCCGAACTCCGGGCGCTGGGTGCCGAGGTGACCGTCGCCGCCTGCGACGCGGCCGACCCGGCGGTGCTGGCCGAGGTGCTCGCGGCCGTCCCGGCGGCACACCCGGTCCGCGCCGTGATCCACGCGGCGGGCGTGCTGGACGACGGCACGCTGCCCTCGCTCACCCCCGCCCGGCTGGCCGCCGTGCTGCGGCCCAAGGTGGACGCGGCCTGGAACCTGCACCGGCTCACCGAGCACCTGGACCTGACGGCCTTCGTGCTCTTCTCCTCGCTGGCGGGCACCCTCGGCAACCCGGGCCAGGCCAGTTACGCGGCCGCCAACGTCTTCCTCGACGCGCTGGCCGAGTACCGGCGGGCGGCGGGACGTCCCGCGATGTCGCTGGCCTGGGGGCTGTGGGAGGAAGGCAGCGGGCTGACCGGCGAGTTGGCGCAGGCCGACCTGGCCCGGCTGTCCCGCGGCGGCCTGGCCGCGATGCCGACCGCTCAGGCGCTGGACCTGCTGGACGCCGCGCTGGCCGGTGGCCGGGCGGCCTATGTCACCGCCAGGCTCAACCTCCCGGTGCTGCGCCGCCAGGCGGCCGCCGACCTGCTGCCCGCCGTGCTGCGCGGCCTGGTGCCGGTGCCCGCCCGCCGGGCCGGTGGGAGCGGCACCGGGCTGCCCGAGCGGCTGGCCCAGCTGGCGCCCGAGGAGCGGCCCGGCCTGATCCTGGCCACCGTGCGCGGCCATGTCGCCGCCGTGCTCGGTCACCGCGGGGCGGAGGCGATCGATCCCGACCGCCGCTTCCAGGAGCTGGGCTTCGACTCGCTCACCGCGGTCGAGTTCCGCAACCGGCTGGCCGCCGACGCCGGGGTGAAGCTGCCCGCCACGCTGGTCTTCGACCACCCCACCGCCGCCGCGCTCACCGAGTACCTGCTGGCCAAGCTGGGCGGCTCGCCCGGCGAGCGGGACGCGCTGGCGGAGCTGGCCCGGCTGGAGGCCGACCTGCTCGGCATGGCGCCGGAGAGCACCGGCCGGGCCCAGATCACCGTGCGGCTGCGCACCCTGCTGGCCCGGCTGGACGAGGCCGCCGCCCCGGCGGGCCCCGGCGGCGAGGACGAGCTCGACTCGGCCACCGCCGACGAGGTGTTCGACTTCATCGACCGGGAGTTGGGACGGGCCCTGCAATGACGTTCACCGGCTCCCAGAAGGGTCCAGGCTCATGACGCACACCGCATCCGACAACCAGCAGCCGACGACGGCCATGAGCAAGGAGGAGAAGCTCGTCGACTACCTCAAGTGGGTGACCGCCGACCTCAAGCAGACCCGGCAGAAGCTGCGGCAGGCGGAGTCGGCGGACCGCGAGCCGGTGGCGATCATCGGCATGAGCTGCCGCTACCCGGGCGGCGTGCGCTCCCCCGAGGACCTGTGGCAGCTGGTCAGCGAGGGCACCGACACCGTCTCGGGCTTCCCCGGCGGCCGCGGCTGGCCGCTGGCCGAGCTCTACCACCCGGACCCGGACCACCCCGGCACCTGCTACGCCCGCGAGGGCGGCTTCCTCTACGACGCCGACCAGTTCGACCCCGCCTTCTTCGGGATCAGCCCGCGCGAGGCGGCCGCCATCGACCCCCAGCAGCGACTGCTGCTCGAACTGGCCTGGGAGGCCTTCGAGCGGGCCGGCATCGTGCCGGCCTCGGTCGGCGGCACCCCGGTGGGCGTCTTCGCGGGCGTGATGTACGACGACTACGGCGGCCGCCTGATGCACCGGATCCCGCAGGAGGCCGAGGGCCTGCTGGGCACCGGCAGCGCGGGCAGCCTGGCCTCGGGCCGGGTGGCCTACACCTTCGGTCTGGAGGGCCCGGCGGTCACCATCGACACCGCCTGTTCCTCCTCGCTGGTCGCGATGCACCTGGCCTGCCAGTCGCTGCGGCGCGGCGAGTCCACCCTGGCGCTGGCCGCCGGGGTCACGGTGATGGCGACCCCGGGGGTGTTCATCGAGTTCAGCCGCCAGCGCGGCCTGGCGCCGGACGGCCGCTGCAAGTCCTTCGCGGCGGCCGCCGACGGCACCGGCTGGGGCGAGGGCGGCGGCGTCCTGCTGCTGGAGCGCCTGGCGGACGCCGAGGCGAACGGGCACCCGGTGCTGGGCGTCATCCGCGGCTCGGCGGTCAACCAGGACGGCGCCAGCAACGGCCTGACCGCGCCCAACGGCCCCTCCCAGGAGCGGCTGATCCGCCAGGCGCTGGCCGGCGCGCTGCTCACCCCGGCCGAGGTCGACGCGGTGGAGGCGCACGGCACCGGCACCACGCTCGGCGACCCGATCGAGGCCCAGGCCCTGCTGGCCACCTACGGACAGGACCGCCCGGCGGACCGGCCGCTGTGGCTCGGCTCCGTCAAGTCCAACATCGGCCACACCCAGGCGGCCGCGGGCGTGGCCGGGGTGATCAAGATGGTGCAGGCGATGCGGCACGGCCTGCTGCCCAGGACGCTGCACGTGGACCGGCCGACTCCGCAGGTGGACTGGGAGTCGGGCGCGGTGCGGCTGCTCACCGAGCCGGTGCCCTGGCCGGCGGGCGAGGGCCCGCGCCGGGCGGCGGTCTCCTCCTTCGGGATCAGCGGCACCAACGCGCATGTGATCCTGGAGGCCGCGCCGCAGGCGCCCTCGGACCCCACCGCGCAGACACCGCCGTCCCCCGCCTCGCAGACACCGCCGACGCTGGTGCCCTGGGTGCTGTCCGGCAAGAGCGAGGCGGCGCTGCGGGACCAGGCCGTGCGGCTGCGCGGCTGGCTGGCGGACCGGCCCGGGCTCGATCCGGCCGGGCCGGCCCGGGCGCTGGCCGGCAGCCGCACGCACTTCGCCCACCGGGCCGCCGTGCTGGCCGCCGAGCCGGCCGACTTCGTCCCGGCGCTGGACGCGCTGATCCGCGGCGAGGCGGCCCCCGCCCTGGTGCAGAGCGTCGCGCGCCCCGGCAAGCTGGCCTTCCTCTGCACCGGCCAGGGCGCCCAGCGCCCCGGCATGGGAGGTGAACTGCACGCCCGCTACCCGGCGTTCGCCGCCGCCTTCGACGCGGCCTGCACCGAGCTGGACCCGCACCTCGACCGGCCGCTGCGCGAAGTGGTCTTCGGTCAGGACGAGTTGCTCCACCAGACCCGGTACACCCAGCCCGCGCTCTTCGCCCTGGAGACGGCGCTCTTCCGGCTGCTGGAGTCCTGGGGAGTGACGCCCGACTACCTCGCCGGGCACTCGGTCGGCGAGCTGACGGCCGCGCACCTCGCCGGGGTCCTGTCGCTGAAGGACGCCGCACGGCTGGTGGCCGCCCGGGCCCGGCTGATGCAGTCGGCCCCGGCGGGCGGGGCGATGATCGCGATCCAGGCCACCGAGGACGAACTGCGCGCGCAGCTCACCGGGCAGGTCGCCATCGCCGCACTCAACTCGCCCGACTCCACGGTGATTTCGGGTGATCCCGCGGCGGCCGAGCGGATCGCCGAGCACTTCAGGGCGCTCGGCCGCAAGACCAAGCGGCTCCAGGTCAGCCACGCCTTCCACTCCCCGCACATGGACCCCGTGCTCGACGCCTTCCGCGCCGAGGCCGCCCACCTCACCTTCGGCGCACCGAGGATCCCGGTGGTCTCCAACGTCACCGGCCGGCTCGCGACGACCGAGCAGCTCACCTCCCCGGACTACTGGGCCGACCACATCCGCCAGGCCGTCCGGTTCACCGACACCGTCCGCACCCTGGCCCGGGCGGGGGTGAACGCCTTCGTCGAGCTGGGTCCCGACCCGGTGCTGACCGCCTTCACCCGCGACACCCTGGGCGAACCGGGCAGGCGCTCCGAGGCCGAACCGGCCGAACCGGCCGAACCGGCCGAGCCCGCCCCCGTGCTCGCCGCCACGCTGCGCGCCGGGCGCCCCGAGACGGGTACCGCGCTCACCGCGCTGGCCGCGCTGCACACCTGCGGCCGGTCGGTGGCCTGGCCCGAGGTGCTGGGCAGCGACGCCCTCCCGGGCGAGGCGGCCCAACTCGATCTGCCCACCTACCCCTTCCAGCGCCGCCCCTACTGGCTCGCGCCGGTGGCGGCGTCCGAGGGCCCGGCCGCCGAGCAGACCGCGCCGGCCGAGAGCGGCTTCTGGGCCGCCGTGGAGCGCGCGGACCTCGGCGAGCTGGCGGGCCTGCTGAACGCCTCCGAGGCGGAGCGGCAGAGCCTGGCGGCCCTGCTGCCCGCGCTGGCCGGGCTGCGCCGCCGGGCGGCGCTGGGCTACCGGATCGGCTGGCAGCCGGTCGCCGACACCCCCGCTCCCCCGCTCACCGGCCACTGGCTGCTGCTCGGCGCCCCCGGGCCGGCGACCGGCACGGACGGACCGGCAGCCGCGACGGACGGACGCGCGGCCGGCCCGGCTGGGCTGGCGGCCGCGCTGACCCGCTGCGGTGCCGAACTGACCACCGCGGCCGCCACGGTGGACCAGGAGGAGCTGCGCGAGCTGCTGGCCGCCGCACGGCAGACCGGGCCGCTGAGCGGGATCCTGCTCGAAGCACAGGCGTCGGCGCAGGCACAGGCGCAGGCACCGGCGCCCGCGACGGCACGACCGGCGAGCGAGCGTCAGGGCCGCGCGCCCGAGGCGAGCGGCGGCGCCGAGCCGCTGCTGGCCGCGCTGGCGGCGCTCGGCGAGCGGCTGCCGCTGCGGGTGCTCACCCGGGGCGCGGTGGCGGCCACGGCCACCGATCCGCTGGGCGGCGGGAGCGCGCTGTGGAGCCAGGCGCTGGCGCTGGCTGCCCGGTACCCGGAGCAGTGGGGCGGACTGCTCGACCTGCCGCCGGTACTGGATCCGGCGGGCGAGCGGCGCCTGTCGGCGGTGCTGGCGGGCGCGACCGGCGAGGACCAGCTGGCGCTGCGTCAAGGCGGCCTGCTGGCCCGGCGGTTGCAGCCGCTCGGCGCCGGGCCGGACGCCGGGCACTGGACGCCGGCCGGCACCGTGCTGGTCACCGGCGGCGCCACCGAGGCCGGGCGGGAGACGGCCCGCTGGCTGGCCGCGCACGGCGCCCGGCACCTGCTGCTGACCGTGCCGCCGAGCGCCGGAGCACAGCCCCACCCGGCCGATCTGGAGGCCGAACTGACCGAACTGGGCGCCAAGTTGACTGTCGCCGTCTGTGATCTGGCGGACCGCGAGGCGCTGGCCGCCGTACTGGACGCCGTGCCGGCCGAACACCCGCTGGACGGCGTGATCCACCTCGCCCCGGCGGCAGTCGACCCGGCCGCCGCCGGAGAGGACGGCAGCCGGCGCAGCGCCGCGGTGAACCTGGACGGCCTGACCCGCGGCGCCCGGCTGTCGGCCTTCGTCCTGGTCAGCGAGCCGGCCGGGGCCTTCGGCGGCCCCGACGCCGCCGCGGGTGCCGCGCTGAGCGCCTGCCACGAGGCGCTCGCCGCGCAGCGCCAGGCGGTCGGCGAGGCCGCGCTGGCGCTCTGCTGCGGCCCGTGGGCCGGGCCGGGCGCCGAGGGCACGGGCCTGCGCGCGCTGTCGCCCCGTTCGGTGCTGGAGCAGCTGCACCGGCGCGGCGAGCCGGGCGCGGGCCGCCTGCTGGTGGCCGACTTCGACTGGCCGGTGCTGGCCGGGCAACTCCCCGCGTCCGCACGGTTCTTCGAGGAGATCCCGCAGGCCAGGGCGGCCTTCGCGGCGCTGTCCGGGCCGGCCGCCGCCGAGCCGGCGGGCGCCTCGGTGCTGGAGCGGCTGATCGCCGCGCCCGGCGAGCAGCGGCCGGCGATCCTGCTGTCCCATCTGCGCGCCGAGGTCGCCCTGGTGCTCGGCCTGGCCGCCGGCGAGCAGGTCAGCGCCGACGCCGACCTGATGGACCTCGGCTTCTCCTCGCTCACCGCGATGGAGCTGGTCACCCGCACCCGGGAGGCCGGTATCGAGCTGACGCCCGCGCTGATCTACGACCAGCCCACCCTGCTCGACCTGGCCCGCGCGCTGCTGGACACCCTGTCCGACGCGCTCGCCCCCGCCCGGTGACGAGCAACCACCCAGTGACCAACTGGCCAGTGACGACCAACCGCCCAGTGACCAACCGCCCAATGACGACCAACCGCCCCATGAGCCCCACCGTCCTGTCATCCCAGAGGAGTTACCGATGAACAACCCCGTGGTCATCGCCGGGGCCGGCCCGGTGGGCCTGCTGCTCGCCTGCGAGCTGCGCCTGCTGGGCGTGGAGACCGTCGTCCTGGAGCGGCTGGCGCACCCGCGCGAGGAGTCGCTCGGCTCGGCGCTCAACGCCGGCACGGTGGAGATCCTGGACCAGCGCGAGGTGATGGCGGCGATCCGGGCCGACGGCTTCGAGTGGCCGCTGGCGATGTTCGCCGGCTACCCGCTGGACCCGGCCGCGCTGCCCGAGCGGCACAGCTCCACCCTGATCGTCGGGCAGTCCAACGTGGAGCGGCGGCTGGCGCAGTACGCGCTGAAGCTGGGCGCGGAGATCCGGCGCGGCCAGGAGATCACCGGTCTGCTCCAGCGCGCGACAGGCGTCGAGGTCACCGTGCGGGAGACCGCCACCGGCCGGAGCAGCACGGTGGCCGGGCGCTACCTGGTGGGCTGCGACGGCTCGGACAGCACCGTCCGCACGCTTGCCGGTATCGCGTTCACCGGCGAGGAGTTGCCGTTCCACGGCCTGATCGGCGACCTGGAGGTGGAGCCGGGCGACGAGCTGATGCAGCACCTGGGCCCCGAGCAGACACCGTTCGGCCCCTACATGCTCTCGCCGGTGGGCGAGAACGTGCTGCGGATCGCACTGGGCGAGTTCGGTGCCGAGCCGCCCAGCCGCGAGCAGGAGCCGACCCTGGCCGAACTGCGGGCGCTGGCCGAGCGGATGACCGGGCGGCCGATGACCACCGGCCGCACCCGCTGGCTGCTGCGCTGGTACAACGTCAACAAGCAGGCCGAGCAGTACCGCAAGGGCGACGTTTTCCTGGCCGGCGACGCGGCCCATGTCCAGTTCCCGCTCAGCGGCATGGCGCTGTACAGCGGCCTGGAGGACGCGATCAACCTGGGCTGGAAGCTGGCCGCCGCCGTGACCGGGCAGGCCGGGCAGGCGCTGCTGGACAGCTACCACGCCGAGCGGCACCCGGTCGGCGCCCGCTCGGTGCTGACCAGCCGGGCCCAGGTGGCGCTGACCCACCCGGTGGACCGGATCGGCCCGCTGCGCGAGCTGTTCGGCGAGCTGGTCAAGCTGCCGGAGGTCAACTCCTATCTGGTCGAGCTCAGTTGTGGACTCGGGGTGACCTACCCCGGCAACAGCCCGGAGGTCCCGGGGCATCCGCTGCTGGGCCGCCGGCTGGTCAACGCCGAGCTGGTGACGGAGCAGGGCCCCACCACCGTGGCGCGCACCCTGCACCCGGCCCGCGGCGTGCTGCTCGATCTGTCGGACGGCACGGTGGCGCTGCCCGATCTGGCGGGCTGGCAGGACCGGGTCCGCGTGGTGACGGCCGAGCCCGCGGCGGAGATCGCGGCGCCGGTGGTGCTGCTGCGCCCGGACGGCCGGGTGGCCTGGGCCGGGCCGCTGGAGGGTGCGAAGGAGCCGGACGCCGGGCTGCGCGCGGCGCTCAGCACCTGGTTCGGCGCGCCCCTCCCCGTCCCCACCACGGCCGCGGCGGGGGCGAAGTGAGCAGCGGGCCGGGCCGGATCGGCCCCGTCGCCCGTGAGCGGCGGCCCACCCTGCACTTCCTGCGGGAGGTGCGGGCGATCTCCCCGGTCTTCCTGGACACCGAGGTCGACATGACCGCGGTGGTGGGCCACCGGGAGACCGTGCACAAGTACTCCGTGGTCAGCTATGTGCTCTTCACGGCCGCCCGGGTGCTGGCCGCCCACCCGGAGGCGAACGCCGCGATGCGCGGCCGCCGCCTCCCGCGGGTGGCCCACTACCCGTCGGTGAACGGCAAGTTCACCCTGGACCGGACAATGAACGGGCAGCGGGTCGTGATCTCCACGGTGCTGCCCGATCTGCAGCGCGCCACCCTGGCGGAGATCCAGCAGCGGGTGGAGCACTTCCGCGACGGCGATCCGGCGGTGCTGCCGGAGTTCGCCCCGACCCGGCTGCTGCAACGGCTGCCGTGGCCGCTGGGCGGGCTGCTGTTCCGGCTCGGGGTGCGCCCGTTGAGCCGGCGGGCGCGGGCGTTCGGCACCTTCGCGGTGACCTCGCTGGGGCACCGCCCGGTGGACGGCTTCTACTCGGTGGGCGGGGCCACCATCACGCTGGGCCTGGGCCGGATCACCGAGCGGCCCGTGGTGCGCGCCGGGCAGTTGGCGATCGCGCCGGTGATGCGGCTCTCGCTCACCTTCGACCACCGGGTGATCGACGGCGCCGAGGGCGCTGACGTGCTGGGCGAGCTCAAGGGCGCCCTGGAGGGGTTCACCGACCCCGGGGAGGAGACCTGATGAACGGCGAAGCGAGGAACAGCGAAGCGAGGAACAGCGAAGTGACGAACAGCGAAGTGACGAACAGCGTCGAGGAGTTGAAGCAGTTCGTCGGCGTGCACGCCAAGGGCCAGCAGATCCCGGACGTCGGCCGGGTGCTGGCGCGGATCTCCACCGACGGCCAGGGCCCCGGCTCGTGGACCGGCGAGTGGAGCCATGAGGCGGCGCTGCTCGAAGGACGCGGCGAGTACCTCCAGGCCTGTCGGCACTACATCATGGCGCGGTTCCCGTTCACCGGCTCGGCCGCCCGCCGGGAGGCGGCCGAGCGGGCGATCACCGCCTTCGAGCGCTGGCGGGCCGGCTCGGGCCGGCCCATCGAGCGGCTGGAGGTCGAGATCGAGGGCCGGCGGGTCGGCTGCTGGCAGTCCGGGCTGTCGGCCGCCGAGCGCCGTCCGCTGCTGGTGCTGATGGGCGGCAACGTGAGCGTCAAGGAGCAGTGGGCACCCAGCCTGCCGGTCTTCGGCCGCCTCGGTCTGGCGGCCGTGGTGGTCGACCTGCCGGGCATCGGGGAGAACCAGGTGCCCTACGACGAGAAGAGCCACCGCTTCCTGTCCGGGTTGCTGGACGCCCTGGCCGACCGGGCCGACGTGGCGCACAGCTACGCGCTGGCGCTCAGCTTCAGCGGCCACCTGGCGCTGCGCTGCGCGATGGACGACACCCGGATCCGGGGCGTGGTCACGGCGGGCGCGCCGGTCAGCGCGTTCTTCACCGACACCGGCTGGCAGCGGCGGATCCCGCGGATCACGGCGGACACCATGGCCCACCTGACCGGCGTTCCGCTGGCGGAGCTGGGCCACTGGGCGCTGCCCGCCGAGCGGCTGGCCGCCCTCGACATCCCGGTCTCCTACGTGGCCAGCGCCCGCGACGAGATCGTGCCGCAGGCGGACGTGCGGCTGCTGCGCCGACAGCTGCGGCAGCTGCGGGTGCTCGAACACGACGACGTGCACGCGGCGCCCGGCCATGTGGCGGAGAGCCGGTTCTGGTCCGCCCGGGAGCTGCTGCGGATGCGCGGGGTGCACGGTCCGCAGCGGCTGGCCCTCTCGCTCGCCTACACCGCGGCCCGGCTGCGCGCGGGGCTGCCGGCCGGGCGCTGAGCCACCCACCCGCAAGAGCCGGTCGACGATGCGTCGGCCGGCTTTGTGCCGCCTTAAGCACCGGCCGCCAGACTCCTGCTGCTTCCCCTTCCCTTTCCGACACCACACCCCTGCCCAGGAGGCGCCATGTCCGGCGACACCAGCAAGGAAATCCGCTTCACCGGCCTCAAGGAGGTCTCGCACATCCAGATGCACCTGCCGGAGAGCGGCAAGGAGGGCCCCGGCACCGCCGTGACCTTCCACTGCGAGCTGCTGGACGCCGACGGCAAGCAGCTCGGCAGCACCGTCGAGGGCTTCGCCCTGGTCTACCTGGACCCGGCGGACCAGCGGGTCAAGCAGCGGGTCACCGGCACCGACGAGTTCGAGGACGGCTCGGTGTACTGGAGCGGCATCGTCGACCTGGAGTCGATCATCAAGGGCGAGCCGCAGATCACCCGGGCCTTCGGCATCAGCGGCCGCTACCGGGGCAAGATCGGCACCCGCTCGCTGACCATCGTGGGCCGTGAGGATGCCACCACCACGGTGTTCACCACCGAGATCGCGCTGCAGGACTGAACGTCCCGGCCACTGGGCCCGGCCGGCGACTGCCGGTCGGCCCGAAGGCCGAAGGGCCGGCCCGCGGTGCCTGTTCGACACCGTGGACCGGCCCTTCGGCCGTCTCTCCTGCGCCGGCCCCGCAGGGCTCAGCCCTGCGAGCTCAGCGGCTGCCCCGCGAGCGGGGCGTGGGACTCCTCCGGCAGCTCCTCCAGGTCCACCACGTGCCCGCCGTGTCCCTTGGGCAGCAGCATGAGGACGAGGACCGCGCCGACCACCAGCAGCACCGAGGTGGTGACGGCGGCCTGGCCCATGCCGTGGATGTAGGCGTGGTCGGCGGCCTGGGTCAGCGCGCGGCCGGCCGCGCCGGGCAGCTGGGTCGCCACGCCGTGGGCGCCCTCCACGCTGGAGCGGGCCGCGTTCTGGGCCTCACCCGGCAGCCCGGCCACGGCCGAGCCGACCGTGCCCCGGTAGGCGCTGTTGAGCACGCTGCCCAGGATCGCCGAGCCGAGCGAGATCCCCACGCTCTGCATGGTCCGGGAGAGCGCGTTGCCCATGCCGGCCTGGCTGGGGGCGAGCGCGTCCAGCACGGTGTCCGCGGCCAGCGGCAGGCCCAGGCCCAGGCCGAAGCCGAAGACCACCAGCGCGAGCGCCACGATGCCGTAGCCGCTGTCGGGGTGGATCATCGTGAACATCGCCAGCCCGCCGGCGCTGACCACCATGCCCACCGGGATCACGAACTTCGCGCCGAACCGCGCGGCCTTGGCGTCGCTGATCCCGGCACCGCACAGCAGCGCGGCGATCATCGGCAGCAGCCGCAGCCCGGTGCCCTGCGCGTCGTTGCCCTGGACCACCTGCAGGAAGGGGCTGACCACGAAGAGGATGCCGGCCTGGGCGAAGCTGATCACCGCGAAGGCGACGGTGCCCCAGGTGAAGGTGCGGTTGACGAACAGCCGCAGGTCCACCAGCGGCGCGCTGGAGCGCCGCTGCCAGAGCAGGAAGGCGGCGATGAAGAGCAGGCCGCCGAGCAGCGGCACCAGGGTCCGGCCGCCCCACCCGTAGGTGGGCTGCTCGATGATCCCGTAGACCACGCCCATCACGCCGATCGCGGAGAGCAGCGCACCGGGCCAGTCCAGCCGCGAGGCGCCGGGGTCCTTGCTCTCCGGCACCAGGACCGCGACGCCGATCAGGCTGAGCAGCACCACCGGTCCGTTGATCAGGAAGACCGAGCCCCAGCTGAAGGAGGTGAGCAGCCAGCCGGCCAGCAGCGGCCCGAGCGGCAGCCCGAGGATCGCACCGACGGTCACGGCCGAGACGGCCTTGCGGCGGGCGGCCGCCTCGGGGAAGAGCGAGGGGAGGATCGCCATCACCATCGGCATGATGACCGCGGCGCCCGCGCCCATCACGGCGCGCATGGCGATCAGCGCGCCGGCGCTGGTCACCTGGCTGGCGATCACCGAGGAGACGCCGAAGACCACCAGGCCGCCGAGCACCATCTTGCGGCGCCCGACCTTGTCGCCCAGCTTGCCGATCGGCAGCAGGAGTCCGGCCCAGGCGAGCGTGTACGCGGCCTGGATCCACTGGAGTTGGGTGGTGGAGGCGTGCAGGGCGGTGGAGAGGGTGGGCAGGGCGGTGTACAGGATGAAGCTGTCCAGGCCGACCACGAGCACGCTCAGGGTGAGGGCGGCCAGCGCCCACCACTTGCCGTGGGCTCGCGGCGGGGTCGGGCTCGCCTGCGGGTCAGGCGTCTTCTTGGGCATCTGCTGTCTCCGATTCAGAGAGCGCACGCCGGCGCGGGGAGCACACAGCGGCTCGGGGAGCACACGGCGGCCGATTCACTGGATCCAGCATATGACTGGATTTCAAAATTGGTCAACAGCAGGAACGGGCAGCCCTGCCCACTCCCCGCACACGTCACCGCATCGTTGACCAAGTTTGAAAGTTGGTTCTACAGTGAGAAACATGAGCAACCCGAGCAGACTCCCGGCCGGCTCCAGTGCACGTCAGCTGCGCGCGGAGCGGATCCTGGACATCACCGCCGACCTGCTGATGGCGCACGGTTACCGGAAGGTCACGATCGACGACGTCGCCGGTCGGGCCGGGGTCGGCAAGGGCACGGTATACCTGCACTGGAAGACTCGTGAGGCGCTGTTCTGGGCGGTCCTGCAGCGCGAGGCGCTGCGGCTCTTCGACCACCTGCTGGACAGCCTGGCCAAGGAACCGCAGATGGCGCTGCCGCACCGCCTGATGCGGACGATCTTCCTGGAGATCACCCAACGCCCGCTGGTCAAGGCGCTGTTGCTGAGCGACCCGACCGTCCTGGGCAACCTGGCCGGCGACGAGACGGTCCGCTCGGCCCAGCAGGAGCTGGCGGAGAACGCCGACTACATGCTGCTGCTGAGCGAGCAGGGCGCGCTGCGCCCCGGCCTGACCCCCGAGGCGGCCGGCTACATCCTGGTCAACGTCACCCGCGGCTTCCTGACCGTGGACGAGCTCGGCGAGGACGACGGGCTGAGCGCCGACCAGCGCGCGGACCTGCTCGCGGACGTGCTGCGCCGCGCGCTGGAGACCGACGTGCCGCTGACCGAGGAGGCACTGACCGCCCTGAACGGCCAGGTGATCGCGATGTTCGCCGAGATGGCGCAGAGCCATCGCGAGCAACTGCAGCGCTCCTACTGACCGTTCGGTGCGCCGGTGGCGTGCCGGGGGTGTGCCGGAGGATGCCGAATAGGGGTGCTTCTCTGGGGTGCCGCTGGGGTTGTCGCGGGTGAGGGGGCGGACCAAGCTCGTCGCGGGACCACTCGCGCACGAGCAGCAGCCGCGCGGGTCCGGTCCGGCCCACTCCCCCAGCCGGCCTTCGGGCCGCGGCCCACGGGGCCTGCGCCGGGCCGTCCAGCTGTCCCAGCCCATCACACGGCGCCCGCCCTGCCGGCGCGGCCGACCGGCGCCACGCGCCACCACCCCGGCCACCGCCGCCCGCAGGGCCCGCCACGACCTAGGGAGAACGTGACAGATGCCGGACACCACGACCACCTCCGAGAGCACCTCCGCGGCCCCTGCCTTCCCGATGCCCCGTACCTGTCCGTACGCCCTGCCCCAGGGCTACACGGAGCTGCGCGAGAAGCAGACGCCGCTGCAGCGGGTCACCCTCTTCGACGGCACCGAGGCCTGGGTGGTCTCCGGCCATGCGCAGGCGCGCCAGCTGCTGGCCGACCACCGGCTCTCCTCGGACAAGCTCAACCCCGGCTTCCCGGCCATCAGCCCCGCGGAGAAGGCGCACCGCCCGTTCCGCACCATCACCGAGCTGGACCCGCCGGAGCACGACGTGCACCGCCGGATGCTGATCCCCGCCTTCACCGCCCGGCGGATCCAGGAGATGCGCCCGCTGGTCCAGCAGATCGTCGACGACCGGCTGGACACCATCGTCGGCAAGGGCCCGACCGTCGACCTGGTCGCCGAGTTCGCGGTGCACGTCCCCTCGATGGTGATCTGCCACCTGCTCGACATCCCCTACGAGGACCACGAGTTCTTCCAGGAGATGACCCGCAAGATCACCCAGGAACGCGGCACCATGACCGGCGAGGAGATCCAGCAGGTCCTCGGCCGGACCTGGGGCTACCTGGACGCCCGGATCACCAAGCTGACGAGCGACCCGCAGGACGGCCTGCTCTCGCTGCTGGCCACCGAGCGGGTCGCCACCGGCACGCTGGAGCACCACGACCTGATCGCCATGGCGCTGGTGCTGCTGGTGGCCGCGCAGGAGACCACCTCCTCGACGCTGGGCAGCGGGATCGTCACGCTGCTGGAGCACCCCGAGCAGCTGGCCCGGGTGCAGGCCGACCCGACGCTGTGGGGCAACGCGGTGGAGGAGGTGCTGCGCTACACCTCGGTGGCCGACATGGGCACCCGGCGCGGCGCCAAGGAGGACATCGAGATCGGTGGCGTGGTGATCCGCGCCGGCGAGGGCGTGATCATCCCCAACCTGCTGGTCAACCGCGACCCGCAGGTCTTCGCCGACCCCGACACCTTCGACGTGGGCCGCTCGGCCCGCACCCACCTGGCCTTCGGTCACGGCGTGCACAACTGCATCGGCCAGAACATGTCCCGCCTGGTGCTGGAGGTCGGCTTCCGGACCCTGTTCGCCCGGCTGCCCGGTCTGCGTCTGGCGGTGCCGGCCGAGCAGTTGGAGATGTCCCCGGCCGGCGGGGTGCAGACCCTGACCTCGCTGCCGGCCACCTGGTGACGGACGGGGAGAGCGCCATGGAGGCCGATGTGGAGATCAGCGTGGACCAAGGCCTGTGCCAGGGGGCGGCTCAGTGCCTGCGGACCGCTCCGGAGCTGTTCGACCAGGGCGACGACGGCCTGGTCGTGCTGCTCCGGCAGGCGCGCTCCGCACCGGAGAGAGCGGCCGCCCGCGAGGCGGCGCTGCTCTGTCCCGCGGGTGTCATCACCACCGGCGAGCCCGACTGACGGGCGCGCCGCTTCGAAGCAGACGCGGTGCCCGGCTCGCCAACGCACCGGGGACCGCGTCTCTTTCAGCCGCCGACCGGCTGAAAGGCAGCGGCCCGACCAGCTGACACCCCCTCAGCGGTCGGGCCGTTCTGTGTCCTGTGCTGTCCTGCGGTGCTCGCTCAGGCGTCCCGGGTGCGGAAGACGACGTACGCGGCGCCCAGCACACCGGCGGCCGTGGCCCCCAGCACGCCGAGCCCGGCGGCGGGGCCCAGCAGCGCCGGATCCCGGCGCACCGCCATCACCTGCGCGCCCGCCCTGGTCGGCCAGTAGGCGGCCACCCAGCGCGGCAGCGGCCCCGGCAGCGCGGGCGAGAAGGCGGGCACGATCAGCATGCCGCCGAACAGCGCACTCGCGGCGCCCGAGGTGTTGCGCAGCAGTCCGCCCAGGCCCAGGCCCAGCAGCCCGGCGCCGGCCAGGTAGGCGCCACCGCCGACCACGGCGCGCAGCGCCGCCGGATCGCTCAGCGCGGTGTGCGGCGCACCCTGGCGGGCCAGCATGGCCTGGCCCCCCAGGAAGCCGCCCACCGTGGTGGTCAGGCCCACCGGCAGCGCCGCCGCGCCGAGCACCACCGCCTTGGCGCCCAGCAGCCGGCCGCGGTCGGGCACCGCGGTCAGGCTGGTGGTCAGGGTGCCGGTGCTGTACTCGGAGGTGAAGGCGAGCGCGCCCAGCAGGCCCATGGTCACCTGGGCGACCAGGTGGCCGCGCAGGCTGATCTCGGTGGGGTCGAAGGCGAGCCGGTCGGTGGCGGACAGCGCGCCGTACTGCTCGCCGGCGGAGTTGCTGGTGAGCACGGCGAGCCCGGCCCCGGCGACCACCGAGCCGAGCGCCAGGTAGCGGCTGGAGCGGGTGGTGTGCAGCTTGACCCACTCCGAGCGCAGCAGGTCGCCGAAGCCGGGACGGTGCTCGGTGAACGGGCGGCCTCGGTCGAACGGGCTCAGCCTCCCCAGCCGGCGGGAGCGCCACCCGGACCGGGGGACCGGCGCCGGCTGCCGCTCGACCCGCGCCGGGACCGGTGGCCGGCCGGCCGCCAGGGGCGCGGGCTCCGGCTGCCCGGTGCCGGCCGTCAGCTCCATGAAAGCCTCCTCCAACGAGCGCCGCCGGGTGGCGAGTTCGTGGAGCTCCAGGCCGAGGGCGGCAGCCAGCTTGCCGATCCGGGCGCCGTCCAGGCCGGTGACCGCGAGCGCGCCGTCCGGCAGCAGGCGCACCGTCGCGCCGGCGTCGGTCAGCTCGCCGGCGAACGCCTGCGCGCCGGGAGTGCGCACCACCGTGTCGCTGTGCGCGGTGGCGTCGACGAAGGCGGTGACGCTGGTGTCGGCGAGCAGCCGCCCGCCACCGATCACCAGCAGGTGGTCGGCGGTCAGGGCCATCTCCGCCATCAGGTGGCTGGAGACCAGGACGGTGCGCCCCTCGGCGGCCAACTGCCGCATCAGGCCGCGGAACCAGACGATCCCCTCGGGGTCGAGACCGTTCAGCGGCTCGTCCAGCACCAGCACCGGCGGGTCGCCGAGCAGCGCGGCGGCCAGGCCCAGGCGCTGCAGCATGCCGAGTGAGAAGTCCGCGGCCCGCCGGTGGCCGGCCTGCCGCAGGCCCACCAGCTCCAGCACCGCGGGCACCCGCGCCGGGTCGATGCCGTTGCTGTGCGCCAGCACCAGCAGGTGCTGGGCGGCGGTCCGGCTGGGGTGCACCGCGCGGGCGTCCAGCAGGGCACCGACCTGGCGCAGCGGGGCGGGCAGTTCGGCGAAGGGCCGACCGTCGAAGGTCACGGTGCCGGCGCTGGGGGCGTCGAGCCCCAGGACCATCCGCAGCGTGGTGGTCTTCCCCGCGCCGTTGGGCCCGAGGAAGCCGGTCACCTCGCCGGGGCGCACGGTGAAGGTCAGGTCGTCGACCGCGGTGATCTCACCGAAGCGCTTGCTGAGCCCACGAACCTCAATCATCGGACCTCCGTCGGTTCGCTGATTTCACATGACCAGATATGAACTCCAGTCAACCACAGGTCAAGGGTGGCCAGGAGTCCGACGGCCGGGATCGGACCGGCTCTAACCGACTTCGCGGTGGCCGCTGTTCAGCTCGACCTTGCTCCGATAGGCCACCACCACCCGCCCCACCGGCTCGGGCGACCCCGACCGGGGCAGCGGAATCTGCAGGTCGGTGGGCAGATCGGCCCGCCGTCCGACCTTCAACTTGCGGTACACCCGGGTCAGATGCTGCTCCACGGTGCTGACGGTGACGTAGAGCCGGCTGGCGATCTCCCGGTTGGTGAAGCCGAGCGAGGCCAGCGCCGCGACCCGCAGTTCGGCATCGCTCAGCATGGCGGCACCGCCGTGCCCGGCCTCGTGCCGTACGGCCCCGTACGGCCCGCCCGGCTCGCCCGGCGTCTCCTTCAGCCCGTGCAGCAGCAGCTCGCGCAGCGGCTCGCACGCGCACTCGTCGGCCAGCCGCAGCGCCTGCTCGGCCAGTGCGCGGAACCGGTCCGCCTCGCCGAGCGCCCGGTGGGCCAGGCCCAACTCGGCGAGCGCATGGGCGAGTTCAAGCTGATCGCCGCCGGCCTGCAGATTGGTCACCGCCTCTCTGAGCAGCGCCGGGCGTCTACTGCCGGGGCCGCCGGCCTCGGCCAGCGCGCGCAGCGTGATGCCGCGGGTCCGCGAGCGCTCCTCGCCGACCTGGATCAGCTGCTCCTCCGCCAGCCGCTCGGCCTGCTCGCGCTCGCCCAGCCGCAGCAGGGCGGTGGCGGCCGCCGAGCGCCAGGGGATCAGCGCCGGCTGGTCGATGCCCCAGCGGCCCATCAGGTCGCCACAGGTCAGGAAGTCCGCGACGGCGGCGTCGAAGCGCTCGCAGGCCAGGTGGTGCCGACCGCGGGCGTAGAGGTAGTGCAGGCCGTAGCGGCTGTCCAGCATGCCCGGCGGGATCGGGTGGCTGATCAGCTCGGCAGCCTCCTCGTGCTTGCCCATCGCGGTCTTGGCCAGCACCAGGCTGGCCAGTGGTGCGCCCAGCGCCAACCCCCAGCTGCGCGGGGTGAGCCGGCGCAGCGCGAGCTGCCCGTGCCGCTCGGCCGCGGGCAGGTCGCCCTGCCGGATCGCCGCCTCGGCCCGGATCGCGCAGAGCACGGCGGTCCAGGTCGGGATCTGCCGGGCGGTGGCCTCGGCGAGCAGCGAGTCGCACCAGGCGGCCGCCCGGCCCGGCTGGTCCGCGTAGAGCAGGGTGAGCAGCGCAGCCTCGATCGACTCCATGCTGGTGTCGTCGAGCACCGAGGCCTGCAGGATCTGTTCGGCCCGGCTGACCGTCACCCGGTCCCCGCCGCCGGTCAGCACGGCGGAGAGCAGGATCGCGGCCCGCGACTGGAAGCTCGACAGGCTGGCCCGCGCCTTGCCCGCGGTCGGCGCGGCCGCCAGGCGCTCCAGCAGGCCCGGATAGCTGGTGCGCAGCCAGTAGCTCAGGCTGCCCAGCTGCGCGGCGGCTTCGGGGCCGTGCTCGCTGTCCTGGCTCAGGCGCTCCAGCAGCTCGACGGCCTCGTCCAGCCGGCCGTGCCAGAGCATCGTCTTCGCCAGCACGATCGCCTGGCAGCCCGGCAGCCTGCCCTCGCGGTAGGCCTGCGCCAGCGGGCCCAGGTGACGCACCGACAGCGCCGGGTTGACCCGCCATTCGGCCTGGAGCAGCAGGATCGCCGTCTCCAGCCGCTCCTCCTCGCTGGCGGCCACCCGGGTGGCCAGCCCCAGGAACTCGATGGAGAGTTCGGCCTGGTCCTCGCGCAGTGCCCGGCCGGCCGCGGCCCGCAGGATCTCCGCCACCCACGGCTCGCGGATCCGGCCCGCGGCCAGCAGGTGGTGGGCGATGCTGGTGGCCGAGGCGCCCATGGTGTGCAGCAGGCGGGCGGCCGAGCGGTGCAGCTCGGCACGCTGGTCGGCGGGCAGGTCGCTCAGCACGGCGGCGCCGGCCCGCGGGTGGCGGAAGCCGCCGTCGGCCACGAAGCCGGCCACCACCAGGTCCTCGATGGCCTGGGCGATGGTGCGGGCGTCCAGGTCGAGCAGCCGCTCCACCGTCTCGGGGTCGCCGGGGCCGTCCAACACCGCCAGCGCGCGGGCGACCGCGAGCATGGTCGGGCTGCCGCGGTGCAGGCAGGCCAGCACCGCCTGACCGTAGGAGTCGCCCACCTCCAGTGCGCCGCCCGCCGGTTCGTCGCCGGTGACCGTCATGGCCATCTGGCTGTCGTCCAGCAGCGCCCGCACCAGCAGCGGGTTCCCGCCGCTGACCGCGTGGTAGCGGGCCGCCCAGCCGGCGGCCCGCTCACCGCCCAGCTCCGGGGCGAGCAGGCGCTGCACCCCGGCCACCGACAGCGGGCCGAGCCGGATCCGCCGGAAGCCCGGCTGGCGCAGCAGCTCGACCCGGAAGAGCGGGTTGCGGCGCTGCTTGTGCTCCGACTCGTTCAGCACGAAGAGCACCCGGGAGTACCGCAGCCGCCGCATCAGGTAGAGCAGGCTGTCCAGCGAGGCCGCGTCCGCCTCCTGCATGTCGTCGACCGCGATCACCACCGGGTGGTCGGCGGCCACCTGGGCGATTCCGGCGTGCAGGCTCTCCAACACCGTCTCTTCGGCCAGGACTTCGCCGCCCGCCTCGCCGGCGGTGCCGGCGGTCACCGCCGCCAGCACCGCGGAGATCGACTCGGCGCGCTGCGGCGCGCAGCGCGCCGAGCGGAGCAGCTGGCTCAGCACGCCCATCGGGGCCGAGCGGGTGCCCTCCGAGGCGAGCGCGGTGAGCACCACCGCGCCCTGGTCCATCGCGCTCTCCGCGAAGGTGTGCAGCAGCTCGGTTCTGCCGCTGCCGACCGCCCCGCTCACCAGGGCGACCCGGCATCTGCCGAGCATGCTGGCGCGCAGGAGCGCATCTAAGGAAGCGAGCTCGTTTTCGCGCTCGACAAGTGTGATCGTCACAATTCCCCCTACGTCACAGGCAACTGACACCAGCTCGCCGCACTGGTTCCGTGTCGTGCGAAATCCCGCCCCGCAGCAGTTCCGGGCCGCCCCGCGGCGGGCTCCTTGCCCGGCCCTGGCAAAATCATTCCCAAGGCCGGCGAATCGCCGTGCACGTGCTGTTCCGAGAACCCGGGTGTTCGCCGGGGATTTGCCGTCCGGCCGTTCGGGCTTCCGCTCCTGCCGAGTACCGACAGGGAACGCCCTACCGTCGGGAACGGCCCACAGGGTTGAGGTGGTTCACGCCGAGACCGCCGACCGGCCCCGGTCGGCCCCCGCACCGCCGACCGGCGCGAGAACCGCTCCCCCTTGATTCCTGACCCAACTCCTGACCCTCGCGCCCCGCCGCGACTGAAGGCGCCGGGCGTGACCTGTCGGGGCTCTGGGCATCGCGCCTCCTCCGGACCGCCGGGAGCGGCCCATCGCGATCAGGATCGTCTCGAATGTATGACTGTCCGTGAAAAATAGTCAACCTCACACTTCGGCTCGGCCCGAAGCCCGGGGTTGGGCGGGCTTTAGACCCGGTGCCCATTCTGAATCCCGTGCCGCAGGTATCTCCGTATGTGCCTGTGCCAGATGTGCCTGGACACCCGGTGACCACACCGTGGTCACAAACCTGGCCCGCCCATGCGAGCGAAGTGAGGTTCGATGCCTGAGACCAACGCGAGCGTTGCCGTCGCCGACCATCCGCTGACCCGCAGCGACGTGCTGGAGGCCAAGGAACGGCTGACCGGACGCGTGCGGCGCACCCCGGTGGTGCGCAGTGACGAGCTGGACCGCCGGGCCGGAGCACGGCTCTGGCTCAAGGCCGAGAACCTGCAGCGCGGCGGCTCGTTCAAGGTGCGCGGCGCACTCCTCGCGGTCGAACGCCTGGTGGCGGGCGGCAGCGTGGGCATGGTGGCGCAGAGCACCGGCAACCACGCCATCGCCGTCGCCCTGGCCGCCCGCGAACTCGGCGTCCCGGCCACCCTGGTGCTGCCCGAGGACGCCGCGCCGACCAAGATCCGCCGGATCCGCGAGGCCGGCGCCGAGGTGGTGCTGGCCGGCACCGTGCTGGCCGAACGGATCGCCGTCGTCGAGGATCTGCGCGACCTGCGCGGCTACGACGTGGTGGACCCGTACCAGAACCGCGACGTGGTCGCGGGCCAGGGCACCGCCACCGCCGAGCTCCTGGAGCAGGTCCGGGCCGAAGGGCAGCGGCTGGACGCGGTGGTGCTGCCGGTGGGCGGCGGCAGCGCCGTGGCCGGCGCCTGCCTGGCGGCCGCGGGCGAGCGGGTCGCGGTGATCGCGGCCGAGCCCTCGGCGGTGCCCGCGCTGACCGAGGCACTGCGCCACGGCGAGCCGGTGAACGTCCCGGTGGGCTCCACCATCGCGGACGGGCTGCGCCCCGACCGGATCGGTCAACTGCCCTTCGACACCTGCCGCGAAGCACTGACCGAGGTGCTCACCGTGGACGAGGCGGAGATCGCCGAGACGATGTGCGTGGCACTCACCCACACCCGCCTGCTCATCGAGCCGGCCGCCGCCACCGCGCTGGCGGCGGCGCTGCGGCTCGCGGTCGCCCCGCGCTGGCAGGGCCGCAACATCGGGGTGCTGCTCTCCGGCGGCAACGTCGAGGAGCGCCTGGTGGCCGCCCTGCTGACCGAGTACGCCGCCCAATGACGCCCGTTTGACGCCCGTTTCACCAGACCGGAGGTTTCCCGTGGCCATGTTCAAGGCTGTGCTGGTCGGCGGCCCCGTCGCGATCGACGACCAGGACCGGATCCGCCGCACCGACTCGCTCCACGAAGCCATCAAGTACCACCGCTACGGAGGCTACGAGCACTTCCGCCACAGCGGCGCCTTCGTCTGGCTGGACGGCGAGCAGACGGCGGTCTTCGAGTGGACGGCCCGCACCGCGGTCGCGGAATGAGACGCGGATGACCACGGGGCCCGGCCGGATATTCGGCCGGGCCCCAACGGTTATCCGGACCCCCAATGGTTATCCGGGCCCCATGTTATCCGGACAATGCATTCTCCCATGCGTTCTCCAACAGAAAGGGCCCCGGCCGGACATCCCGGCCGGGGCCCGCCTTCCGCGGCTTTTTCGGCTAACCGTTCAGCAGGGCGGAGACCGCCGCCGCGAGTTCCTTGTCGGCCAGCATCACGCCGTGCTCGACATCGATCTCGATCTCCCGGGAAACCGCCAGCCGCTCGCCGCCGACCCCGGCCGCACGCATCGCCCGCAATCCGCTCAGCGGGCTGGCCGAGCTGAAGGCCACCGCGTCGTGCCACAGGTCCAGCGGGTCGATGTCGGCGGCCGCCGCCAGATAGCACAGAAAGGACTCGAAGACCGAGAACAGTTCCTCGCGCCGCGCCTCGTCCAGCCCGACCCGGGTGAAGGCCGGTTCGCCGATCTCGCGGATCAGTGCGATCAGCCCGTCCTTGAGCGCGCCGATCTCCGGGGTGCGGTCGTGCAGTTCCGCGCCGGCCTTGCGGGCGGTGGCCACGTCCTCGTCGGAGATCACCGAGGCCATGAAGCCGACCACCTTGTGGTACTGCCACATCAGCGTCTGGGCGGCCGAGACCTCCGGGTCGAAGATCACCAGCAGCGGCCGCTCCTGCTGCCAGCTCGCGATCCGCTCGACCAGCGCGGCCGCGTAGACCGAGCCGGCGCAGAAGCCCAGCACCGCCTTGATCTTCGGGCGCTCGGCGGCCAGCGGCTCGGCCCAGTGCGCGATGTAGTCGGCGCCGGTGCGCGCCCGGGCGCCGCCGCCGGGCGGCGGGGAGCTCTCCCAGACCCCGAAGTCGGTCTGCAGATTGGCCACCAGATCGGAAAAGCGCGCCTCCGGACGGCCGGTGGTGTCGAAATCCACCGCGAGAACGATCTCGCCGGATTCACCGCCGTCCACCAGGGTCTGCCACGAGCCGGACTCCGCCATCACCACTCCTTGGTCATGAGCCAATAATCCTGCTGGAATTCTAGAATTGCCGCCCGGTCGCGACAGCCCCCTAATACCCCTAAAGACCCCCTAGCCCGCCGCCGGGCCGCAGAATTCGATGGGAGGAACGGTTAGGGGTACCGAGCCGCAATGCGGCACTTGTAAGGTCGGCCCGGAATACGTCAGCCCTGTCGTACCTCGGCCCTGAAATACCTCAGCACGGGGAAATACGCTCACGCCCACACCGCAAGGGAGGATCCCATGGGACCCGCAGCGAAATCCGGCGCCGCACCCGCCGGCCGATCCACGCGTGATCTTTTGGCGGCGACGCGCAAGGAAGAAGCCATGTGGCTGCTGGAGCGCCTGGTCCCGGAGGCGGCCGCGAACAACCTGTCGCTGGCGTTCCAGGTCGAAGGCAAGCTCGACACCGCCGCCCTGCAGGCGAGCCTGGACGTGATCGTCCAGCGGCACGAGGTGCTCCGGACCGTCTACTTCACCTCCGGCGCCGAGCTGATGAAGGCGGTCGTGCCGGGGGCGGACTTCGCGGTGCCGATCGAGGAGTTCGACGAGTTCACCCCGGACACCGCCGACATCGAGCTGTCGCTGCGTCCCTACGTCACCCGCCGGTTCGCCTTCGACGGACGGCCGCTGGTACGCGCCGGCCTCTTCCACCACCCCGACGGGCAGGTGGTCTGCCTGGCCTTCCACCACCTGGTCTACGACATCATCTCCGGCACCACGCTGCTCCAGGAGCTGGTGGCCGCCTACGACCGGCTCGCCGAGGGCGCGGCCGTGCCCGCCGAACTGCTCGCCCCCGTCGCCACCTTCCACGAGCCCGAGCCGACGGCGCAGAGCCTGGCCTACTGGCGCGAGCAGCTGGAGGACTTCGACCCGGAGGCGCTCGACCTGGCCTGCGGTGCGGCCGACGGCGCCGATCCCACCCTGAAAGGCGACCAGGTCGGCTACCAGCTCTCCGACCAGGCGCGGGCGGCGGTGGCCCGGCTCCAGCGCGAGGCGCGCGCCCCGGAGGCCGTGGTCCTGCTGGCCGCCTACTACGTGCTGCTCGCCGCGCACGGCGCCGGCCCCGACATCACGGTCGGCTCACCGGTGAGCGTGCGGCCCAAGGAGGCCCCGGGCACGGTGGGGCACCACACCAACGTGCTCCCGCTGCGGGTGGCGGTCGACCCCGCCGAGGGCTTCCGTCAGCTGGTGCGGCGGGCCCGCGACACCTACTTCAGCGCGCTGGGCCACGCGGACGTGCCGGTGGACAGCATCTCCGACCTGGTGCCGCGGGCCGGCTCGTCCTGGCGCAACCGGCTCTGCCGGCACCTGTTCAACTACTTCCCGCAGCTGGGCCTGACCAGCGAGCTCGCGGTCAGCGGCCGCCGGGCCCGGCCGCTGGTGGTGGAGAACGGCTACAGCAAGTTCGACCTGGAGTTCTTCCTGGCCTCCTCCGAGACCGGCATCCGGATCATCGCCCGCTACGGCACCGACAAGCTGGACCGGGCCGACGTCCAGGCGCTGCTGGCCCGTTACGACGCCCTGCTGGTCTCCTGCGCCGCCGACGCCGACCTGCCGATCGGCGAACTGGTGGTCTGGAGCGAGCAGGACCGGGCGGTGATCGCGGCCGCCAACGACACCGCCCGGCGCTTCGAACGCACCGACGTGCCCGCCGCCGTGCACGCGCACGTGCTGGCCCACCCGCAGGCCGTCGCTCTCGAACAGGGCGAACGCACCGTCAACTACCGCGAGTTGTGGCACGCTGCCGTCACCACCCGGGACACCCTGAGGCAGGCCGGCATCGGGGCGGGCGACGTGGTGGCGATCGCCGCGGCCCGCACCCCCGAGCTGACCGCCACCGTGCTCGGCGTCTGGCTGGCCGGGGCCGCCTACCTGCCGGTCGACCCCGAGCACCCGGCCCAGCGGGTGGCCTACCTGCTGACGGACTCCGGCGCCAAGGTCGTCCTCACCGACCGCGAGCTGCCGCTGCCCGCCGACCGCGCGATGCTGCGACTGCCGCTGACCCGGGTGGGCCTGCCGGTCAGCGCCCGCACCGACCCCGGGCCCGCCCCGGTGATCGACCCGGCCGCGCCCGCCTACCTGATCTACACCTCCGGCTCCAGCGGCCGCCCCAAGGGCGCGCTGCTGCCGCACCGCGCGATCTCCAACATCGCGGCCGACTACACCGTGCGGCTGCGCCTGACCTCGCGGGACGCCACGCTCTGGATGACCACCTTCGCCTTCGACATGGCCAACCTGGAGCACTACGTGCCCCTCTACTCGGGCGGCCGGATCGTGATCGCACCGGACGAGGCCCGGGTGGACGGCCGGGTGCTGCTCGACCTGCTCATCCGCCACCAGCCGGGCGTCGTCCAGGCCACCCCCACCACCTGGCGCCTGGTGCTCGACCAGGTCAAGGGCGAGCTCGCCGGGCGCCGGGTGGTGATCGGCGCCGAGCCGCTGCCCATCCCGCTCGCCGAGCAACTGCTGGCCACCGGCTGCGAGTTGCACCACGCCTACGGACCCACCGAGACCACCACCTGGTGCACCTGGGGCATCCTGGGCGGCGAGCTGGGCGAGCGCCCGCACATCGGAAAGCCGATCTGGAACACCCAGGTGATGGTGGTGGCCCCCGACGGCCGCGAGCTGCCGGTGGGCGTGCGCGGCGAGCTGTGGATCGCGGGCAGCGGCGTCTCGCTCGGTTACCACCAGCGCGCCGAGCTGAACGAGGCCCGGTTCGGCGAACACCCCGTCCACGGGCGCTACTACCGCAGCGGCGACCTGGGACGCTGGCGGGCCGACGGCAACCTGGAGGTGTTCGGGCGCTCCGACCGGCAGGTCAAACTGCGCGGCAACCGGATCGAGCTGGGTGAGGTGGAGGCGGCCGTGCTCGGCCACCCGCAGGTGAAGGCGGCCGCGGCGCTGGTGCTCGGGGACCGCAGCGCGGACGGCCGCCTGGTGGTCTTCGTCGAGTCCACCGCCGGGCCGGACATCGCCGACGGGCTGTGGGAACACGCCCGCACCGAACTGCCCAACTCCGCCATCCCCCAGGACTTCATCGTGGTCGACGCACTGCCCACCAACGCCAACGAGAAGGTCGACTACCTCGCCCTGGAGGCGCTGGCCCTCGCCGGCCAGGGCCCGGAGGCCGCCGCCGGGGCGGAGCAGGATCCGGACGACGAGCTGACCCGCACCGTCATCGCGCTCTACCGCGAGCTGCTGGGCCGCGACGACGTGTCGGCGCAGACCAACTTCTTCACGCACGGCGGGCATTCACTGCTCGGCGCGCAGCTGCTGCAGAAGCTGGAGGAGCGCACCCAGGTCGCCGTGAAGCTGGCCGAGCTGTTCTCCGCCCCGACGCCGGCCCAGCTGGCCGCGCACCTGCGCGCCGCCGGCTGAGCCGCGCCAGGGCCGTACCCCCGCGTCGGCCCGGACACCCCTGCTGGGGCGTCCGGGCCGGCGTTCTGCTGTCCGCCCCGGCGGTCGCTGATTCGAACACCCCTAGCGACAGAACGTGATAGCCGCTCGTCGGACATCCGGGCACCGGGGTGCTCCAATCCGCCCCCCTAACCAACCCCAACTCCCCGAGCGCGCGGTAGGAGCCCGCGGAGCCCCCTGTGGGGGTGAACCTCAAATCCCGCTCAAGCCCGGCTAGGGGCGCAGTGGGGTACCGGTGGCCGCGACGGGCTCCATAGACTCGAACCGTTCTCGCCGCGCACCAGCCGCCCACCACGGCGGGCGGTGACGCTGGACAGGATCGTTCTTCCCCATTCCCCGGCCGCTCAGGCATCTTGACGCTACGTCAACAGCAACGCGCCGTGCGGCAGCTCGCGATGGGTTCCCTCACGTGGAAGGAGCAGAAGATGACGTCCGTTCCCAGGTCCGCCGGAGAGTGGGTCCGCCGTTTCCACCCGGCTCCCGAGGCCGAACTGCGCCTCGTCCTCTTCCCGCACGCCGGCGGGTCGGCAAGCTACTACTTCCCGTTCTCGCAGGCCCTGGCACCGGACATAGAAGTCCTGGCCCTGCAGTATCCCGGCCGCCAGGACCGGCGCGGCGAGGAGTGCATCACCAGCATCCCGGAGCTGGCCGACCAGGTCCACCACGAGCTGCTGCCCTGGATCGAGGGGGAGTTCGCCTTCTTCGGCCACAGCATGGGCTCGATCCTCGCCTTCGAGGTGGCGCAGCTCCTGCGCGAACGGCACGGGCGGCAGCCGCGGTGGCTCTTCGCCTCCGGCTACCCGGCCCCCTCCCGGCTGCCCTCGGGTACCGTCCACCTGCGCGACGAGGCCGGTGTGGTGCGGGAGTTGCGCGAGGTCGGCGGCACCGATCCGCAGTGGCTGTCGGACCCGGACCTGCTCTGCGCGATCCTGCCCGCGGTCCGCGGCGACTACCAGGCGATCGAGACCCACCGCTGGCGGCCCACCGCGCCGCTGGACTGCCCGATCACCATGCTGGTCGGCGACCAGGACCCGCACACCTCCGCGGACCAGGCCGCCGCCTGGCGCGACCACACCGCCGGGGAGTTCGCCCTGCGGGTCTTCCCCGGCGGCCACTTCTACCTGGAGGACCACCGGGAGGCGGTGGTGGACCTCGTCACCGGCACCCTGGCCGGCGCCCGAAGCGCCGCCCGGGCTGAGGGGAGCGCCTCGTGAAGTACCAACTCCTCGGCTCCCTGCGGGTGATCGACGGGAACTCCACCACCTTTCTCAGCGCGCAGAAGGTGGAGACCCTGCTGGCCGCACTGCTGGTCCGCTCCGACCACGTGGTCACCACCGACCAGTTGATGAACGAGCTCTGGGGCGAGCAACTGCCCCGGCGGGCCTCGGCCGGCCTGCACGTGTACATCTCGGAACTCCGCAAATTCCTCAACCGCCCCGGCCGGGCGGACTCCCCGATCGTCACCAGGTCCTCCGGCTACATGCTGCGGCTGCGCAACGACGAACTCGACCACCAGGCCTTCCTCGACCTGACCGAGCTGGGACGCCGGCACCTGCGCGAGCAGAACCACGAGGAGGCGGTGGACTGCTTCGAACGCGGGCTCGCACTGTGGCGCGGCCCGGTGCTGGGCGACCTCGGCGACGGGCCGATCCTGCGCAGCTTCGCCACCTGGCTCACCGAAGTACGCCTGGACTGCGCGGAGATGTACGTGGACGCCCGGCTGCAGCTGGGCCGCCACCGCGAGTTGGTCGGCTACCTCTTCTCGCTGATCGCCGAGAGCCCGCTGCGCGAGACCTTCTACCGGCAGCTGATGGTCGCGCTCTACCGCTCGGAGCGGCGGGCCGAGGCCCTGAAGGTGTACCAGTCGGCGCGCAGCACGCTCATCGACGAGCTGGGCCTCGAACCCTGCTCGGCGCTCCAGGAGTTGCACCGCGCCGTGCTCGCGGCCGACGACCGGGTGCTGGTGGCCGCCGGCTGACCCGACGTCCTGTAGACGCTGTGCCCCGGCGAGCCGGGGGGGGGCCCCCCCCCCCCGGGGGGGGGGGGGGCGCCCGCCCCCCCCCCGGGGGGCGCCCCCCCCCCCCCGGGGGGGGGGCGCCCCCGCGCCGGGGCACACCCCCCCCCGCCGCGGGGGGC
>NZ_JBIBIJ010000007.1:0-149037 GCF_042957465.1 Kitasatospora sp. NPDC008050 | reverse complement strand
CTGGGCGCGGGGGCGGGCGGCGGGGGGGGGGGGGCGGGGGGGCGCGGGGGGGCGGGGGGGGGGGGGGGGGGGGGGGGGGGGCGCCCCCCCCCCCCCGGGCGCCCCGCCCCCCCCCCCCGGCTCGCCGTCGTGCTCTCCCGGCCCCGGAAGAACGGGGTTAGCGGCCGCCAAGGCTGCGCTTAGCCCCCGCGCCGACGGTGGTCACGACGAGCGTCCTGATCCTGGTACGCGGCCGGCCACACTCCTAGGAGGCAGCGAAAGCGATGACTGGTGCCAACGGTCCCCAGATTGATCTGCCCCTGGCAGCCGAGGACGCGATCGCGATCACCGGCCTGTCCTGCCGCCTGCCGCAGGCGCCGTCCCCGGCGGCCTTCTGGCAGTTGCTCCACTCGGGCGTCGACGCCATCACCGAGGCCCCGACGGACCGGTTCGGCGACACGCTGGCCGGCCGCCCCGGCGGCCGCGGCGGCTTCCTCGACCGGATCGACCACTTCGACGCGGGCTTCTTCGGCATCTCACCGCGCGAGGCGGTGACGATGGACCCCCAGCAGCGGCTGATGCTCGAACTCGGCTGGGAGGCGCTGGAGGACGCCGGGGCCGTGCCCGGCGAGCTGGCCGGCAGCCGCACCGGCGTCTTCGTCGGCGCGATCTGGGACGACTACGCGACGCTGCTCCAGCGCAGCGGCTCCCAGGCGCTCACCCGGCACACCTTCACCGGCGTGCAGCGCGGCCTGATCGCCAACCGGCTCTCCTACACGCTGGGCCTGCGCGGCCCGAGCCTGACCGTGGACGCCGCGCAGTCCTCCTCGCTGCTCGCGGTGCACCTGGCCGTGGAGAGCCTGCTGCGCGGCGAGTCCGCCCTCGCGCTGGCCGGCGGGGTGAACCTGAGCATCATCGCGGACAGCACCGCGCGCTCGGCGAGCTTCGGCGGCCTGTCCCCCGACGCCCGCTGCTACACCTTCGACGCCCGCGCCAACGGCTACGTCCGGGGCGAGGGCGGCGGCGTGGTGGTGCTCAAGCCGCTCAGCCGGGCACTGGCCGACGGCGACCGCGTCTACTGCGTGATCCGCGGCAGCGCGGCCAACAACGACGGCGCCACCCCCGGGCTGACCGTGCCCAGCGCGCAGGCCCAGGCCGAGGTGATCACGCTGGCCTGCGCGAAGGCCGGGGTGGACCCGACCGCCGTCCAGTACGTCGAACTGCACGGCACCGGCACCCCGGTGGGCGACCCGATCGAGGCGGCCGCGCTGGGCCAGGCGCTCGGCGCCGGCCGCTCCCCCGAACTGCCCCTGCACGTCGGCTCGGTGAAGACCAACATCGGCCACCTGGAGGGCGCGGCCGGCATCGTCGGGCTGCTGAAGACCGCGCTGAGCATCCGGCACCGCGAGCTGCCCGCCAGCCTCAACTACCAGAGCCCCAACCCCGCCATCGACCTGGCCGCGCTGCGCCTGCGGGTGCAGCAGCAGGCCGGCCCGTGGCCCGCGCCGACGAAGCCGTTGGTGGCCGGGGTGAGTTCGTTCGGCGTGGGCGGCACCAACTGCCATCTGGTGCTCACCGAGGCTCCCGCCGAACAGCCCTATGCGGACCGGCCGTTGACGTCCACCTTGCTGCCCTGGACGCTCTCCGCACGCACCGAGCAGGCGCTGGCCGCCCAGGCGGCCGAGCTCGCCGCGGCCCTGGCTGCCGGGCCCGAGCAGGAGGCGGTGGACCTCGCCTTCTCGCTCGCCACCACCCGCACCGCCTTCGAGCACCGCGCCGTCCTGCTCGGCGCCGAGGCGGCCGAACTGCGCCCGCTGCTCGACCTGCTGGCGCAGGGCGCAGCGGCGCCCGGCCTGGTCCGCGGCACCGCCGACGACCGCGGCCGCACCGTCTTCGTCTTCCCCGGACAGGGCTCCCAGTGGGCCGGGATGGCCCTCGAACTGCTCGACACCGCACCGGTGTTCCGCGCGTCGATGAACCGGTGCGCCGAGGCGCTGGCCGAGTTCACCGACTGGGACCTGCTGGCGGTGCTGCGCGGCGAACCCGCCGCGCCGGGCCTGGACGCGGTCGACGTGGTGCAGCCCGTGCTCTTCGCGGTGATGGTCTCGCTGGCCCGGCTCTGGGAGTCCGTCGGAGTGCGCCCGGACGCGGTCGTCGGCCACTCGCAGGGCGAGATCGCCGCCGCGCACATCGCCGGCGCGCTCAGCCTGACCGACGCCGCCCGGGTGGTGGCGCTGCGCAGCAAGGCGCTGACCGTCCTCGCCGGGCAGGGCGGCATGGCCTCGGTGGCACTGCCGCTCGACCGGGCCGAGACGCTGATCGAGCCCTGGGGCGAGCGGCTGGCCCTGGCCGCCGTCAACGGCTCGGCGGCCGTGGTGGTCTCCGGGGCGGCCGAGGCCGTCGAGGAGCTGCTGGCCGCCGCCGAGCAGGCCGGGGTGCGCGCCCGCCGGATCCAGGTGGACTACGCCTCGCACTCCCCGCAGGTCAGCGCGATCCGCGAGCGGCTGCTGGCGGAGCTGGCCCCGATCACCCCGCGCAGCGGCGACGTCCCGTTCTACTCCTCCGTCACCGGCGAGCTGCTGGACACCGTCGGGCTGGACGCCGGGTACTGGTACACCAACCTGCGCCGGCCGGTCCGCTTCGACCTCGCGGTGCAAGCGCTGCGCGAGGCCGGCCACCGGACCTTCGTGGAGAGCAGCCCGCACGGCGTCCTCACCTTCGCGATCAACGAGACCCTGGAGGAGGCCGACGGCGAACCGGCGCTGGTGCTCGGCACGCTGCGGCGCGGCGAGGACTCCTGGCGCTCGTTCCTCGGCTCGCTGGCCGAACTGCACGTGGCCGGCGCGCCCGTCGACTTCGCCGCGCTGTTCGCCGCCCACGCCCCGCACCGCGTCGCCCTGCCGGGCTACGCCTTCCAGCGCGAGCGCTACTGGCCCGCGGCACCGGACGGCGAGCAGGCCGCGGAGACCACCGTCTGGGCCACGGAGACGGCGGAGCCGGAACCCGAGGAAGCGTCGCAGCCCGGGCGCGGCGCGACGAGCGGCTGGGCGCAGCGCCTGGCGGGGCTGACCCCGACCGAGCAGTACGAGGTGCTGCTCGACCTGGTGCGCTCCAGCGCCGCGATCGTGCTCGGCCACCTCAGTGCCGAGGCCGTGGACTCCGGGCGCACCTTCAAGGAGCTGGGTTTCGACTCCCCGCTCGCCGTGGAGCTGCGCAACCGGCTGGCGGGCGCGGTCGGACTCCGCCTGCCGGCCGCCCTGGTCTACAACCGGCCCACCCCCGTCGCGCTGGCCCGCCACCTGCTCGCCGAGGTGCTCGGCACCACCGAGCAGACGGCGGTGCAGGCCGTGGCGGCCGGCGCGGAGCCGATCGCCATCGTCGGGATGGCCTGCCGCTACCCCGGCGGCGTCCACAGCCCCGACGGGCTGTGGCAGCTGGTGGCCGACGGGGTGGACGCGATCGGCGAGTTCCCCGACAACCGCGGCTGGAACCTGGCCGAGCTCTACGACCCCGAGCCCGGCACCCCCGGCCGGACCTACGCCCGTCACGGCGGCTTCCTCTACGACGCCGGGCGCTTCGACGCCGGCTTCTTCGGCATCACCCCGCGCGAGGCCACCGCGATGGACCCGCAGCAGCGCCTGCTGCTGGAGACCGGCTGGGAGGCGTTCGAGCGGGCCGGGATCGATCCGGAGCAGCTCGGCGGCCGGACAACCGGGGTGTTCGTCGGCGCCATGTCCCAGGAGTACGGCCCGCGCCTGCACGAGGGCACCGACGGCTACGGCGGCTTCCTGCTCACCGGCACCACCGCGAGCGTGGCCTCGGGCCGGCTCTCCTACGTCTTCGGCCTCGAAGGCCCCGCCGTCACGGTCGACACCGCTTGCTCCTCCTCGCTCGTCGCCCTGCACCTCGCGGCGCAGGCGCTGCGGCAGGGCGAGTGCGGGCTGGCACTGGCCGGTGGTGTGGCGGTGATGGCCACCCCCGGCATGTTCGTCGAGTTCGGCCACCAGCGCGGGCTCGCCCAGGACGGCCGCTGCAAGGCGTTCGCGGCGGCCTCGGACGGCACCAGCTGGGCCGAGGGCGCGGGCATGCTGCTGCTGGAGCGGCTCTCCGACGCGCAGGCGGCCGGACACCCCGTGCTGGCGGTGATCCGCGGCTCGGCGGTCAACCAGGACGGCGCCAGCAACGGCCTCACCGCGCCGAACGGCCCCTCCCAGGAGCGGGTGATCCGCGCGGCACTGGCCGGCGCCCGGCTGACGGCCGACCAGGTCGACGCGGTGGAGGCGCACGGCACCGGCACCACGCTCGGCGACCCGATCGAGGCCGAGGCCCTGCTGGCCACCTACGGACAGCGCGCCGGCGATGCGCAGCCGCTGCTGCTGGGCTCGCTGAAGTCCAATATCGGGCACGCGCAGGCCGCCGCCGGGGTGGGTGGCGTGATCAAGATGGTGCAGGCGATGCGGCACGGCGTACTGCCGAAGACGCTGCACGTGGACGAGCCGACTCCGCACGTCGACTGGTCGGCGGGCGCGGTCGAGCTGCTCACCGAAGCCCGGCCGTGGCCCGAGACCGGGCGGCCGCGCCGGGCAGCCGTCTCCTCCTTCGGCATCAGCGGCACCAACGCGCACGTGATCCTCGAAGCCGCGCCCGCCGCCGAGGCGGCACCTGGTGACGACACCGTCGCGCCGCTGCTGCTCTCCGCCAAGACCGAGCCCGCGCTGCGCGAGCAGGCGGCGCGGCTGCGCGAGCTGATCGCGGACGACCAGGAAGTCGGCCTGGCCGACGTTGCGGTCACCCTCGCCACCGGGCGGGCACGGTTCCAGCACCGGGCCGTGGTGCTGGGCGACACCCGCGAGGAGTTGCTGGCCGGTCTGGCCGCCGTGGCCGCCGGGACGCCCAGCAAGCACACCGTCCACGGGGCGGTGCGCGGCGGCAAACTCGCCTTCCTCTTCACCGGACAAGGCGCCCAGCGGCTCGGCATGGGACGCGAACTCCACCACACCGAACCGGTCTTCGCCGCCGCCTTCGACGAAGCCTGCGCCGCACTCGACCCCCACCTGGAACAGCCCCTGCGCGAGATCGCCTTCGGCAACGAGGAACTGCTGCACCAGACCCAGTACACCCAGCCCGCCCTCTTCGCCCTCGAAACCGCGTTGTACCGGCTCCTGGAGAGCCGCGGCGTCACACCCGACTACCTCGCCGGGCATTCGATCGGCGAACTCACCGCCGCCCACGTCGCCGGCATCCTCTCCCTACCGGACGCCGCACGCCTGGTCGCCGCACGCGCCCGCCTCATGCAATCCGCCCCCACCGGCGGCGCCATGATCGCCGTCCAGGCCACCGAAGACGAACTGCGCGAACACCTCACCCCACAGGTCTCCATCGCCGCCCTCAACTCCCCCGACTCCACCGTCATCTCCGGCGACCCTGCCGAAGCAGGGCACATCGCCGACCACTTCAAGGCACTCGGCCGCAAGACCAAGCACCTCCACGTCAGCCACGCCTTCCACTCCCCCCACATGGACCCCATCCTCGACGAGTTCCACACCGAGGCCGCCCAACTCACCTACCACGAACCGAAGATCCCCATCGTCTCCCACCTCGGCACAGCTGAACCGCTGACCTCCCCCGGCTACTGGACCGACCACATCCGCCAAACCGTCCGCTTCACCGACACCATCACCACCCTCCACCAGCACGGCGTCACCACCACCCTCGAACTCGGCCCCGACCCCGTCCTCACCACCCTCACCGACACCCCACTCGCCATCCCCACCCTGCGCGCCGACCGCCCCGAAGCAGACACGTTCAACGCAGCCCTCGCCCACCTCCACACCCACGGCCACCCCGTCACCTGGCCCACCACCGGCCGGACCGTCGACCTCCCCACCTACCCCTTCCAGCAGGAGAGTTACTGGCTCACCGCGCCCCCTTCCGGTTCCGGCGCAGCCACCCTGGGTCTGACCGCCATCGAGCACCCGCTGCTCACCAGCCAGACCGAACTCCCGGACGGCAAGGGCTATCTGTTCACCGGCCGGCTCTCCGCCGAGAACCCGGAGTGGGCACCGGAGCACGAGATCTACGGGGCGTACATCCTGCCGGGTGTCTCCTTCGTGGACCTGCTGCTGCACGTGGCCCGGATCGTGGGCTGCGACCAGATCGAGGAGCTGACCCACCGCACCTTCCTGGCCATCCCCGAACAGGGCGCGCTCCAGGTGCGGCTGGCCGTGGAGGCCCAGGACAGCGCCGGGAGCAGGACCTTCGCGCTCTACTCCCGCGCGGAGCAGGCGCCCGCGGGCACCGACTGGACGCTGCACGCCACCGGCTCCCTCGCTGTCGGCGAACCGGCCGGTGCCCACGAGCCCTTCGAGGAGGGCGACTGGCCGCCCGCCGGGGCGACCGCGCTGGACATGACCGAGTTCTACCGGCGGATCATCGACGCCGGCTTCGGCTACGGCCCGCTCTTCCGTTCGCTGCGGGCCGCCTGGCAGGACGGCGACACCACGTACGGCGAGGTGGCGTTCCCCGCCGACGCGGACCCCGGTGCCTACGGCATCCACCCCGGCCTGCTGGACTCCGCCCTGCAGCCGGCCGCCCTGGTGCTCGGCGCCACCGCGGCCGAGGACAGCATCCGGGTGCCGTTCTCCTGGAGCGGTGTGGCCATTCACTCGGTGGGCGCCACCCGGCTGCGGGTGCGGCTCTCCCGGCCCACCCCCGACACCGTGTCGCTGGCGATCGTGGACCACACCGGCGCACCCGCCATCACGATCAGCTCGCTGGCCATGCGGGCGGTGGCCACCGACCAGCTGACGAGCGGCCGGAGCGCCGCCGCCCAGGAGCTCTACCAGATCGACTGGACCGCGCTGCCCGTCCCCGCCGGTGCCGCCCAGGTCGCCCAGGCCGCGCCGGTGTGGGCGGTGCTCGGCGACGCCGAGCTGACCGCCGCGCTGCGCCGGGCCGGCGTGACCGCCACGGACTACCCGGATGTGGCCGCGTTGCGCACCGCACTGGCGGCCGGCGAACCCGCCCCGGAGCTGGCCGTCCTGCCGGCCCTGGGCACCCCGGCGGCCGCCCCCGAGCGGGCCCACCAGCTGACCGCCCAGGTGCTGGAGACTCTCCAACAGCTGCTCGTAGCCGAGGAGTTCACTGCCCGGGTAGCGGTGCTGACCCGCGCGGCGCAGGCCGTCGCGGACGACGAGGAGGTGCGCGACCCCGGCGCCGCCGCCGTCTGGGGCCTGGTCCGCTCCGCGCAGTCCGAGCAGCCCGACCGGTTCGTCCTGGTCGACCTGGACGAGGCCGGCGCCTCACTGGCCGCCCTGCCCGTCGCCGTTGCCCTCGGCGAGCCGCAACTCGCCCTGCGCAACGGCAAGGTGACGGCACCCCGGCTCGCCCGGGCCGCCGCCGCGGCAGACCGTGCACCGCTGGACACCGAAGGCACCGTGCTGATCACCGGCGGCACCGGCGCGCTGGGCGCGATGCTCGCCCGCCACCTGGTGACCGACCACGGCATCCGCCACCTGCTGCTCACCAGCCGGCGCGGCCCGGCCGCCCCGGGAGCCGCCGAACTGGTCACCGCACTGGCCGAGTTGGGAGCCGAGGCAGTGATCGCCGGCTGCGACGCCACCGACCGACCGGCGCTGGCCGAGCTGCTCGCCGCCATCCCGGCCACCCGCCCGCTGACCGCCGTGGTGCACTGCGCCGGGGTGCTCGACGACGGCACGATCTCCTCCCTCACGACCGAGCGGCTCGACGCCGTCCTCACCCCCAAGGCCGACGCCGCCTGGAACCTGCACACGCTCACCGAGGGCCAGGAGCTGGCGGCCTTCGTCCTCTACTCCTCGATCGTCGGCACCCTCGGCGCGCCGGGGCAGGCCAACTACGCGGCCGCCAACGGCTATCTGGACGCCCTTGCCGCCCACCGCCGGGCCCACGGCCTGCCCGCGACCTCGCTGGCCTGGGGCCTGTGGGCGGACGCGGCGAGCATGAGCGGCACGCTCAGCGAGCAGGACCAGGTCCGGATGGCCCGCACCGGCGTCACCCCGATGCCGGACGCCCAGGGCCTGGCCCTGTTCGACGCCGCCCTCGGGCACCAGCGCCCCGTCCTGGTGCCGGCCCAGCTCAACGCGGCCGGTCTGCGCGCCCAGGCGGACGCGGGCACCATCGCACCGATCTTCGCCGGGCTCCACCGACCGCGCCCGCGCCGCGCCGCCGAGGCCGGCCCGGCTGTCGGCGAGCACGGGCCGGCCCAGGAGCTGGCCGCCCGCGGCGAGGCCGAGCAGGTCCCGTTCCTGCTGGACTTCCTGCACGGCCACATCGCCACCGTGCTCGGCCACGACCCGTCCTCGGCGCTCGACCCGGAGAGCTCGTTCAAGGAGCTGGGCTTCAACTCGCTGACCGCGGTGGAGCTGCGCAACACCCTCAGCAAGGCGGTGGGGATGCGCCTGCCCGCCACCCTCACCTTCGACTACCCGACTCCCGCCGCGATCGCCCGCTACCTGCACGGCGAGCTGCTCAGCTCGGCGCCGCAGCGCGGACCGGTCAGGCCGGTGGCCCGCAAGGCCGGGAACGACGACCCCATCGCGATCGTCGGGATGGGCTGCCGGTTCCCCGGCGGCGCCGACAACCCCGAGGGCCTGTGGCAGCTGGTGGCCACCGGCACCGACGCGATCGGCGAGTTCCCGCAGAACCGCGGCTGGGACGTCGAGGGCCTCTACGACCCGGACCCGGCGGCGCTCGGCAAGAGCTACACCCGCCACGGCGGCTTCCTCTACGACGCGGACCGGTTCGACGCCGACTTCTTCGGCATCACCCCGCGCGAGGCCCTCGCACTCGACCCGCAGCAGCGGCTGCTGCTGGAGACCAGCTGGGAGGCGATCGAGCGGGCCGGGATCGTGCCGGCCACGCTGCGCGGCAACCAGATCGGCGTCTTCGCGGGCGTCGTCACCCAGGAGTACGCGCCGCTGGTGCGCCAGGGCACCGAGGGCGTCGAGGGCTACCTGCTCACCGGCACCACCGCCAGCGTGGCCTCGGGCCGGGTCTCCTACGCCTTCGGCTTCGAGGGCCCGGCGATCACCGTGGACACCGCCTGCTCCTCCTCGCTCGTCGCCCTGCACCTGGCCGCCCAGGCGCTGCGCAACGGCGAGTGCACGATGGCGCTGGCCGGCGGCGCGACCGTGATGGCCAACGCGGGCATGTTCCTGGAGTTCAGCCGCCAGCGGGGCCTCGCCCCCGACGGCCGGGCCAAGTCCTTCGCCAACGCCGCCGACGGCACGATCTGGGCCGAGGGCGCGGGCATGCTGCTACTGGAGCGGCTCTCCGACGCCAAGGCCAACGGGCACCCGGTGGTGGCCGTGATCCGCGGCTCGGCGGTCAACCAGGACGGCGCCAGCAACGGCCTCACCGCCCCCAACGGGCCCTCCCAGCAGCGGGTGATCCGCACCGCCCTGGCCAACGCCCGGCTGACGCCCGACCAGGTCGACGCCGTGGAGGCACACGGCACCGGCACCACGCTCGGCGACCCGATCGAGGCACAGGCCCTGATCGCCACCTACGGACAGGACCGCCCGGCCGAACTGCCACTGCTGCTCGGCTCGTTCAAGTCGAACATCGGGCATGCCCAGGCCGCCGCCGGGATCGGCGGCGTGATCAAGATGGTGCAGGCGATCCGGCACGGTGTGCTGCCGAAGACGCTGCACGTGGACGAGCCGACCCCGCACGTCGACTGGACGAGTGGTGCCGTCGAGCTGCTCACCGAGTCCCGGCCCTGGCCGGAAACCGGGCACCCACGCCGGGCCGCGGTCTCCTCCTTCGGCATCAGCGGCACCAACGCCCACCTGATCCTCGAAGCCGCACCCGCCGCCGAGGCGGCACCTGGTGACGACACCGTCGCGCCGCTGCTGCTCTCCGCCAAGACCGAGCCCGCGCTGCGCGACCAGGCCGCCCGGCTGCGCGAGCTGATCGCGGACGACCAGGAAGTCGGCCTGGCCGACGTTGCGGTCACTCTCGCCACCGGGCGGGCACGGTTCCAGCACCGGGCTGTGGTGCTGGGCGACACCCGCGAGGAGTTGCTGGCCGGTCTGGCCGCCGTGGCCGCCGGGACGCCCAGCAAGCACACCGTCCACGGGGCGGTGCGCGGCGGCAAACTCGCCTTCCTCTTCACCGGACAAGGCGCCCAACGCCTCGGCATGGGACGCGAACTCCACCACACCGAACCGGTCTTCGCCGCCGCCTTCGACGAAGCCTGCGCCGCACTCGACCCCCACCTGGAACAGCCACTACGCGAGATCGTCTTCGGCAACGAGGAACTGCTGCACCAGACCCGCTACACCCAGCCCGCCCTCTTCGCCCTCGAAACCGCGTTGTGCCGGCTGCTGGAGAGCCGCGGCGTCACACCCGACTACCTCGCCGGGCATTCGATCGGCGAACTCACCGCCGCCCACGTCGCCGGCATCCTCTCCCTACCGGACGCCGCACGCCTGGTCGCCGCACGCGCCCGCCTCATGCAATCCGCCCCCACCGGCGGCGCCATGATCGCCATCCAAGCCACCGAAGACGAACTGCGCGAACACCTCACCTCACAGGTCTCCATCGCCGCCCTCAACTCCCCCGACTCCACCGTCATCTCCGGCGACCCTGCCGAAGCAGGGCACATCGCCGACCACTTCAAGACCCTCGGCCGCAAGACCAAGCACCTCCACGTCAGCCACGCCTTCCACTCCCCCCACATGGACCCCATCCTCGACGAATTCCACACCGAGGCCGCCCAACTCACCTACCACGAACCGAAGATCCCCATCGTCTCCGAGCTCGCCACCACCCACCCCCTCACCACCCCCGGCTACTGGACCGACCACATCCGCCAAGCCGTCCGCTTCACCGATGCCGTCCGCACCCTCCACGAGCACGGCGTCACCACCACCCTCGAACTCGGCCCCGACCCCGTCCTCACCACCCTCACCGACACCCCCCTCGCCATCCCCACCCTGCGCGCCGACCGCCCCGAAGCAGACACGTTCAACGCAGCCCTCGCCCACCTCCACACCCACGGCCACCCCGTCACCTGGCCCACCACCGGCCACCAGATCGACCTCCCCACCTATCCCTTCCAACGCGAGCGCTACTGGCTGAGCCCGGCCAAGCCGGGGGCGAGTGCCGCCACGCTCGGCCTGGGCAGCGCCGACCACCCGCTGCTCGGCGCCAGCGTGGTGCTGCCCGACGGCACCCGGCTCTTCACCGGGCGGGTCGCACTCAACACCCACCCCTGGCTCCACGACCACGTGGTCTTCGGCACCGTGGTGCTGCCGGGTGTGGCCTTCCTGGACCTCCTGCTCTACGCGGGCGCGCAGGCCGGGTGCGGCCGGATCGACGAGCTGGTCCACCACGCCTTCCTCGCCGTGCCCCCGCAGGGCGGGCGGGACCTGCAGATCACCATCGGCACCGCCGACGAGACCGACCGCCGTCCGTTCACCATGTACTCGCGGCCCGCCGACGGCGCGCCCGAGGAGGAGTGGACCCGGCACGCCAGCGGCTTCCTGGCCGCCGAAGAGGGTTCGCCCGCCTTCGAGTTGGCCGCCTGGCCACCGGCCGGCGCCACCCCGGTGGACATCGACGCGTTCTACCGGACCTTCATCAACCGCGGCTACGAGTACGGCCCGATGTTCCAGGGCTTCAAGGCGGGTTGGCGCCTCGGCCCGGACGTATACGCCGAGATCGAGCTGCCCGAGGACGGCGACGCCGAGACCTACGGCCTGCACCCGGCGCTGCTGGACTCGGCGCTGCACCCGCTGATGCTCTGGTACAACGCGGCGGACGGGGTGCGCCTGCCGTTCTCCTGGAGCGGGGTGACCCTGCACGCGACCGGCGCCCGCCACGTGCGGGTACGGCTCTCCCGGCCCGAACCGGACATCGTCTCGCTGGCCATCGCCGACCGCTCGGGCGCGCCGGTGATGTCGATCGAGGCGCTGGCGATGCGCCCGGTCGGCGCCGAGCAGCTGGCGGCGGCGCGCAGCAAGCAGCCGGACTCGCTCTACCGGGTGCGGTGGGACAAGATCTCCGCCGGGTCGAGCCGGTCGGCGGGCCTGTCCTTCGCCGTCCTCGGCGACAAGGCGCTGGCCGGCACGCTGGGCCGGCTCGGCATCGCCGCCGAGTGCCACGACGGCCTGTCCGCCCTCCCGCAGCCGCTGCCCGCGGGTCTGGCCGGCCTGCTGCTGCCGATCGCGGCCGAGCCGGCCGGCGCTCCCGGCGCCCACGCCACGGCCACCGCTCTGCTGACGGACATTCAGGAGTTCCTCGCCGATGAGCGGTTCGCCGCCACCGCGCTGACCGTGCTGACCCGTGGGGCGATCGCCGTCCGGGACGGGGAGGACGTGCCGGATCTGGCGGCCGCCGCCGTCTGGGGCCTGGTGCGCACCGCGCAGTCGGAGAACCCGGGCCGGATCGTCCTGCTCGACCACGACGAGAGCGACCTGTCCTGGCGCGCGCTGCCCGCCGCCCTGGCCGCGGAGGCACCGCAGTTCGCGCTCCGGGCAGGCGAGTTGCTGGTCCCCCGGCTGGCCCGGGCGACCGTGGCCGGCGAGTCGGCAAGGCCGCTGGACCCGGCGGGGACGGTGCTGCTCACCGGCGGCACCGGCTCCCTCGGCACCCTGCTCGCCCGCCACCTGGTGACCGAGCACGGCGTGCGCCACCTGCACCTGGTCAGCCGACGCGGCCCAGCTGCCCCCGGCGCGGCCGAACTCGCCGACGAGCTGGCCGGATTGGGCGCCCAGGTGGTGCTCAGCGCCTGCGACACGGCCGACAGCACGGCAGTGGCCGCACTGCTCGCCGGCATCCCGGCCACCCGCCCACTGACCGCGGTGGTGCACGCCGCGGGCGTGCTGGACGACTCCACCATCCCCTCGCTGACCGCGCAGCGGCTCGGCGCGGTGCTGCGGCCCAAGGTGGACGCCGCCTGGCAGCTGCACGAGGCGACCAAGCACCTGGATCTCGCCGCCTTCGTGCTCTTCTCCTCGGTCGCGGGCCTGATCGGCAACGCGGGCCAGGCCAACTACGCCGCCGCCAACACCTTCCTGGACGCCCTCGCCGCTCACCGCCGGGCCCACGGCCTGGCCGGTCTCTCGCTGGCCTGGGGCCTGTGGGAGCAGGACAGCGGGATGGCGGGCGCGCTCGACGAGGCGGGCCGAGCACGGCTCGGCCGCGGTGGCATCGTGCCGGTGCCGACCGCGCAGGCGCTGGAGCTGTTCGACCTCGCGCTGACCCAGGACCGCGCGCTGCTGGTGCCCGCCAGGCTCGACGTCGGTGGCCTCGGCCAGGACGGCGAGCCGGTGCCGCCGATGCTCCGCGGCCTGGTCCCCACCACCGGGCGCCGCAAGGCCCGTGACGTGGTGGACGCCTCGGCCTTCCAGCAGCGACTGGCCGGTCGCGGCGAGGCGGAGCAGGTCAAGGTGCTCCAGGAGCACATCCTGAACCAGCTGGCCGCCGTGCTCGGCCACAGCTCGGCGGCGGCCCTCGACGGCCGGAGCGGGTTCCTGGAGATCGGGCTCGACTCGCTGACCGCGGTGGAGTTCCGCAACACGCTGAACCGGGACACCGGGCTGCGGCTGCCGGCCACCACGCTCTTCGACTACCCGACCCCGGCCGAACTCGCCGCCTTCCTGCGCACCGAGTTCGCCCCGGCGGCGGAAGCCGGGGCCGCCGGGCAGAACGCCGCCGGGTACTCCACCGCCGACCCGGCGACGTTCACGGCGGAGCTGGACCGGCTGGAGGCCGGTCTCGCCGGCCTCGGCTCCGACACCCGGGACGGCCTGGCGCTGCGGCTGCAGAGCGTGCTGAACCACCTGACCGAGCTGCAGCTGGCCGCGGACTCCGCGGCGGCAGCGGCCACCGTGCGGATCGACGCCGCCACGGACGACGAGATCTTCGACTTCATCGACAACGAGCTTGGACTGGGGGCAGACGGTGAGTGAGGACAAGCTCCGCGACTATCTGAAGCGGGTCACCACCGAGCTTCAGCAAACCCGCGCACGGCTGCGGCAGGCCGAGTCGGCGGCCCATGAGCCGATCGCCATCATCGGCATGGGCTGCCGGTTCCCCGGCGGCGTGACCAGCCCCGAGCAGCTCTGGCAGCTGGTCGCCGAAGGCACCGACGCGATCGGCGAGTTCCCGCAGAACCGCGGCTGGGAGCTGGCGGACCTCTTCGACCCGGACCCGGCCGCCGCCGGCCGCACCTACGCCCGCCAGGGCGGGTTCCTCTACGACGCCGACCGGTTCGACGCCGAGTTCTTCGGCATCAGCCCCCGCGAGGCCCTCGCGCTGGACCCCCAGCAGCGGCTGCTGCTGGAGACCAGCTGGGAGGCGCTGGAGCGGGCCGGGATCGACCCGGCCTCGCTGCGGGGCGCGGCAGCGGGCGTCTTCACCGGCGTCTCCAACCACGAGTACGCCTCGCTCAACCACCAGGGGCCCGAGGAGATCGAGGGCTACCTGCTGACCGGCAACACGCTCAGCGTGGCGTCCGGGCGGATCTCCTACACCCTCGGCTTCGAGGGTCCGGCCGTCACGGTCGACACCGCCTGCTCCTCCTCACTGGTCGCCCTGCACCTGGCCGCCCAGGCGCTGCGCGGCGGCGAGTGCTCGATGGCGCTGGCGGGCGGCGCGGCGCTGATGGCCACACCCGGCATGTTCCTGGAGTTCAGCCGCCAGCGCGGGCTGTCGCCCGACAGCCGGTGCAAGTCCTTCGCCGCCGCGGCCGACGGCGTCATCTGGGGCGAGGGCGCCGGGATGGTGCTGCTGGAGCGCCTGGCCGACGCGCAGGCCAACGGTCACCCGGTGGTGGCCGTGATCCGCGGCTCGGCGATCAACCAGGACGGCAAGAGCAGCCAGCTGACCGCACCCAACGGCCCGGCCCAGCAGCGGGTGATCCGCGCCGCGCTGGCCAACGCCCGGCTGTCGGCCGATCAGGTCGACGCGGTGGAGGCGCACGGCACCGGCACCCGGCTCGGCGACCCGATCGAGGCGCAGGCCCTGCTGGCCACCTACGGTCGGTCCCACACGAGCGAACTCCCCCTGCTGCTCGGCTCGTTGAAGTCCAACATCGGCCACACCCAGGCCGCCGCCGGGATCGGCGGCGTGATCAAGATGGTGCAGGCGATGCGCCACGGCCTGCTGCCCAGGACGCTGCACGTGGACGAGCCGACTCCGCACGTCGACTGGTCGGCGGGCGCGGTGGAGCTGCTCACCGAGGCCCGCCCCTGGCCCGAGACCGACCACCCCCGCCGGTCGGCCGTCTCCTCCTTCGGCATCAGCGGCACCAACGCCCACCTGATCCTGGAAGCCGCACCCGCCACCGAAGCCGCGCCCTGTGACGACACCGTCGCGCCGCTGCTGCTCTCCGCGAAGACCGAGCCCGCGCTGCGTGAGCAGGCAGCGCGGCTGCGCTCGCTGATCGCGGACGACCAGGAAGTCGGCCTGGCCGACGTTGCGGTCACCCTCGCCACCGGGCGGGCTCAGTTCCAGCGCCGCGCGGTCGTCCTGGGTGACACCCGCGAGGAGCTGCTCGCCGGACTCGACGCCCTGGCCAAGGGGACAGCGAGCAGGAACGCCGTCCAAGGCACCGCACGCAACGGCAAACTCGCCTTCCTCTTCACCGGACAGGGTGCCCAGCGGCTCGGCATGGGGCGCGAACTCCACGACACCGAACCGGTCTTCGCCGCCGCCTTCGACGAAGCCTGCGCCGCACTCGACCCGCACCTGGAACAGCCACTACGCGAGATCGTCTTCGACAACGAGAAGCTGCTGCACCAGACCCAGTACACCCAGCCCGCCCTCTTCGCCCTGGAGACCGCGTTGTACCGGCTGCTGGAGAGCCGCGGCGTCACACCCGACTACCTCGCCGGGCATTCGATCGGCGAACTCACCGCCGCCCACGTCGCCGGCGTCCTCTCCCTGACCGACGCCGCACGCCTGGTCGCCGCACGCGCCCGCCTCATGCAATCCGCCCCCACCGGCGGCGCCATGATCGCCATCCAAGCCACCGAAGACGAACTGCGCGAACACCTCACCTCACAGGTCTCCATCGCCGCCCTCAACTCCCCCGACTCCACCGTCATCTCCGGCGACCCTGCCGAAGCAGGGCACATCGCCGACCACTTCAAGACCCTCGGCCGCAAGACCAAATACCTCCAGGTCAGCCACGCCTTCCACTCCCCCCACATGGACCCCATCCTCGACGAATTCCACGCCGAGGCCGCCCAACTCACCTACCACGAGCCGAAGATCCCCATCATCACCCACCTCACCACCACCCACCCCCTCACCACCCCCGGCTACTGGACCGACCACATCCGCCAAGCCGTCCGCTTCACCGATGCCGTCCGCACCCTCCACCAGCACGGCGTCACCACCACCCTCGAACTCGGCCCCGACCCCGTCCTCACCGCCCTCACCGACACCCCCCTCGCCATCCCCACCCTGCGCAACGGCCGCCCGGAAGCAGACACGTTCAACGCAGCCCTCGCCCACCTCCACACCCACGGCCACCCCGTCACCTGGCCCACCACCGGCCGGACCGTCGACCTCCCCACCTACCCCTTCCAACGCGAGCGCTACTGGCTCGCCCCCTCCAGCGCGGGGGCCGACCTCAGCGCCGCCGGGCTCACCGCGAGCGAGCACCCGCTGCTCGCCACCGTGACCGAACTGCCCGACGGCAGGGGGCATCTGTTCACCGGCCGGATCTCGGCGGAGCACCCGGCCTGGACCGCCGAGCACGAGATCTACGGCGCCCCCGTGCTGCCCGGCACCGCCTTCATCGACCTGCTGCTGCACGCCGCCGACCAGATCGGCTGCGACCGGATCGACGAGCTGACCCACCACACCTTCCTCGCCATCCCCGAACACGGCGCTCTCCAGCTGCGGTTGATCGTCGAGCCGGCCGACGACGGCGGACGCGCGGCCTTCGCCGTCTACACCCGGTCCGAGACCGCCGGCACCGAGACCGCCTGGACCTGCCACGCCACCGGTGTGCTCGGTAACCGGACGGCGGGCGAGGGCAGCGCGCTGACCGCCTGGCCGCCCGCCGACACCAGCCCGGTCGAACTCGGGGACTTCTACGAGCACTTCATCGAGCGTGGCTATCACTACGGTCCGCTCTTCCAGGGCCTGCGCGCGGCCTGGCGCGGCACCGACGCGGTCTATGCCGAGATCGCCCTGCCGGAGGGCACCGACCCCGGCGGCTACGGCATCCACCCGGCGTTGCTCGACGCCGCGCTGCACCCCGGCGCGCTGGTGCCCCGGCTCGGCCCGGACGGTACCCCGGTCGTCGAGCAGACCGGGCACGTCCGGCTGCCGTTCTCGTGGAGCGGGGTCACCCTGCACGCGACCGGCGCGACCCGGCTGCGGATCCGGGTCAGCGAGCCGACGCCCGGCACCGTGACCATGGCGGTGGCCGACCCGACCGGCGCGCCGGTGATGACCATCGGCGCCCTGACCATGCGTGAGGTCGACCCGTCCAAGCTGGAGGAGGCCCGCGCCACCGGGCCGGACGCCGGGCTGCACCGGATCGACTGGCTTGAGCAGCAGGTGCCGGAGGGTGCGCCGGTCGGCGGCTCCTGGGTGGTGCTCGGTGACGCCCAGGTCGCCGAGGCCCTGCGCAGCGCCGGACTCGACGTGCGCCACCACGCCGACCTGACCGTCCCCACCACCGACGACGAGATGACCCACGCCCATGCCCTCGCCGCCCACACCCTCACCACCCTCCAACACACCCTCGCCAGCGAAGAGTTCGCCGACGCTCGGATCCTCGTCGCCGGCCGCACCGACGACGGCCTCGCCACCGCCACCCTCCACGGCCTCACCCGCTCCGCCCAAGCCGAGAACCCCGACCGCATCACCCTGATCACCACCGACGGCACCGACGCCTCCTCCACCGCCCTCCCCCACGCCCTCACCCTCGCCCTCGCCACCGACGAACCCGAACTCGCCCTCACCGATGGCCGCTTGACCGCTCCGAGGCTGGTCACAACCGACCCGGCCGAGCCCGCACGACTCGACCCCAACGGCACCGTCCTGATCACCGGCGGCACCGGCACCCTCGGCACCCTCCTCGCCCGCCACCTGATCACCGAGCACGGCATCCGCCACCTCCACCTGGTCAGCCGACGCGGCCCGAACACCCCAGGAGCCACCCAACTCACCGACGAGCTGGCCGGACTGGGCGCCCAGGTGGTACTCACCGCCTGCGACACCGCCGACGCCGCAGCAGTCAACACCCTGATCGCCGACATCCCCACCGAACACCCCCTCACCGCCGTCATCCACACCGCCGGCGTCCTCGACGACGCCACGATCGCCTCGCTCACCTCCGACCAACTCCACACCGTCCTACGCCCCAAGATCGACGCCGCCTGGCACCTCCACCAAGCCACCCACCACCTCGACCTCCAAGCCTTCGTCCTCTACTCCTCCATCGCCGGCCTCATCGGCAGCCCCGGACAGGCCAACTACGCCGCCGCCAACACCTACCTCGACGCCCTCGCCACCCACCGCCACACCCAAGGCCTGCCCGCCCACTCCCTCGCCTGGGGCCCCTGGCAGCAGGAGGCGGGCGGCATGACCGCGACGCTGACCGACCAGGACCACGCGCGGTTGCGCCGCTCGGGCCTGCTGCCGGTTCCGGTCGAGCGCGCGCTGGCGATGTTCGACGCGGCCCTGGGCACGGACCACCCGGTCACCGTGGCCGCGCTCTTCGACAGCGCCCGGCTGCGGGCGGCCGGCCCCGTCCCGGCGCTCTACCGGGGCATCGTCCGCGGCGGGGCGCGCCGCGTCGCCAGCGGTGGCGCGGCGGACGGCTCGCCCGTCCTGGAGCAGTTGCGGGGGCGTACCCGGGCCGAGCAGGAGCAGCTGGTCCTCGAACTGGTGCGCGGCCTCGTCGCCACCGCACTCGGCCACAGCTCTCCGGCCGCCATCGACCCGGTCAGCCCGTTCAAGGAGCTGGGCTTCGACTCGCTGACCGCCGTCGAGCTGCGCAACACCCTGGCCAACAGCACCGGCCGCCGGCTGCCCGCCACGCTGGTCTTCGACTACCCGACGCCTGCCGCCGTCGCCCGCTTCCTGCTGGACGAACTGCTCGACACAGCTGAAGAGTTCGCCGCGCCCACCGCAGTGGCGACGAGCGCCGCAGCCACCGACCAGGACGACCTGATCGCCATCGTCGGGATGGGCTGCCGGTTCCCCGGCGGCGTGACCACCCCCGACGGCCTGTGGCAGCTGGTCGCCGACGGCGTGGACGCGATCGGCGAGTTCCCGGCGGGCCGCGGCTGGCACACCGAGGAGTTGTACGACCCGGATCCGGAGGCGATCGGCAAGACCTACGCCCGCCAGGGCGGATTCCTCTACGACGCCGACCGGTTCGACGCCGAGTTCTTCGGCATCAGCCCGCGCGAGGCGCTCGCCCTGGACCCCCAGCAGCGCCTGCTGCTGGAGACCAGCTGGGAGGCGATCGAGCGGGCCGGCATCGACCCGAAGGCGATGCACGGCAGCAGGACCGGCGTCTTCACCGGCGCGATCGCGCAGGAGTACGCCTCGCTGACCTACCTGGGCACCGAGGGCGCCGAGGGCTACCTCGTCACCGGCCTGGCGGCCAGCGTGGCCTCGGGCCGGATCTCCTACACCTTCGGCCTGGAGGGCCCCGCCCTCACCGTCGACACCGCCTGCTCCTCCTCGCTGGTGGCCATGCACCTGGCCGTTCAGGCGCTGCGCACCGGCGAATGCACGATGGCGCTGGCCGGCGGCGTCACGGTGATGGCCACGCCGGGCATGTACCAGGAGTTCAGCCGCCAGCGGGGCCTCGCCCCCGACAGCCGGTGCAAGCCCTTCGCCGGCGCGGCCGACGGCGTCGCCTGGGGCGAGGGCGCCGGGATGGTGCTGCTGGAGCGTCTGGCCGACGCCCGGGCCAACGGTCACCAGGTGCTGGCCGTGATCCGCGGCTCGGCGGTGAACCAGGACGGCGCCAGCAACGGCCTGACCGCACCCAACGGCCCCTCGCAGCAGCGGGTGATCCGCGCCGCCCTGGCCGACGCCCGGCTGGCGCCGGACCAGGTCGACGCCGTGGAGGCGCACGGCACCGGCACCACGCTCGGCGACCCGATCGAGGCCCAGGCCCTGCTGGCCACCTACGGACAGCAGCGAAGCGTCGAACAGCCGCTGCTGCTCGGGTCGTTGAAGTCCAACATCGGCCACGCCCAGGCCGCCGCCGGGATCGGCGGCGTGATCAAGATGGTGCAGGCGATGCGCCACGGCCTGCTGCCCAGGACGCTGCACGTGGACGAGCCGACCCCGCACGTCGACTGGACCAGCGGCGCCGTCGAACTGCTCACCGAGGCCCGCCCCTGGCCCGAGACCGACCACCCCCGCCGGTCGGCCGTCTCTTCCTTCGGCATCAGCGGGACGAACGCCCACATCATCCTGGAGGCCGCGCCCGAACCCGAGGCCACGGCGGACGAGCCGGCCCCGGCCGCCGTGCCGCTGCTGCTCTCGGCGAAGACCGAGCCCGCGCTGCGCGAGCAGGCCGCCCGGCTGCACGAGCTGATCGCCCAGGATCAGGAAGTCGGACCGGCCGACGTTGCGGTCGCACTGGCCACCACGCGAGGGCAGTTCGAACACCGGGCGGTCGTCGTGGGGCAGGACCGCGCGGAACTGCTCGCCGGGCTGACCGCGCTGGCCCAGGACGAGGCGGCGGCCAACGTCGTCACCGGCAGCGCCGAGCCGGGTGGGCGCACGGTCTTCGTCTTCCCCGGCCAGGGGTCGCAGTGGGACGGCATGGCCCGCCAACTCCTCGACGAATCACCGGTCTTCCGCCAGCACATCGACGCCTGCGCCGAGGCCCTGGCCCACCACACCGACTGGTCACTGCTCGACCTGCTCCACCAGAAACCGGACGCCCCCTCGCTGGAACGCGTCGACGTCGTGCAACCCGCCCTCTTCGCGATCATGGTCTCACTGGCCCGCACCTGGCAATCCCTCGGCATCCACCCCGACGCCGTCATCGGCCACTCCCAAGGCGAAATCGCCGCCGCCCACATCGCCGGAGCCCTCACCCTCGACGACGCCGCCCGCATCGTCACCCTACGCAGCAAAGCCATCGCCACCGACCTCGCCGGCACCGGCACCATGGCCAGCATCCCGCTCCCCGCCACCCAGGTCGAACCCCTCCTCACCGAACACGACGGCAACGTCAGCATCGCCGCCATCAACGGCCCCACCAGCACCGTCATCGCCGGCACCGTCACCGCCGTGCACGCCGTGGTCGACCACTGCAAGAAGCAAGGCATCCGCGCCCGCACCATCCCCGTCGACTACGCCTCCCACTCCGCCCAGGTCGAACCCATCCGCGCACAACTCCTCGCCGACCTCGCCGACATCCAACCCCAACCGTCGACCATCCCCTTCGCCTCCACCGTCACCACCGAGACCATCGACACCACCACCCTCACCGCCGACTACTGGTACACCAACCTGCGCACCACCGTCCGCTTCGAAGAAACCATCCGCACCCTCGCCACCACCGGCCACACCACCTTCATCGAAACCAGCCCCCACCCCGTCCTCACCACCCCCATCGAAGACACCCTCGACGGCACCGGCCACGCCATCGGCACCCTGCGCCGCGACCACGGCAACCTCACCCGCCTCCTCACCTCCGCCGCCCAAGCCCACACCACCGGCACCCCCATCACCTGGACCACCCTCCTCCCCGCCACCACCAAGCCCGTCGAACTCCCCACCTACGCCTTCCAACACCGGTCCTTCTGGCTGAAGCCGACCACCGCCACCGACCTCACCAGCACCGGCCTGCACCCCCTCGACCACCCCATCCTCACCGCCACCACCACCCTCCCCGACGGCACCCACCTCCTCACCGGACGCGTCTCGCTCCAGCAGCAGCCGTGGCTGACCGACCACGCCATCCTGGACACCGTCCTGCTGCCCGGCGCCGCGTTCGTGGAGCTCGCCCTGCACGCCGCGCACCACACCGGCCACCCGCAACTCGCCGAACTCACCCTCCAGCACCCGCTGGTGGTGCCCGAGGAGACGGCGATCGAGCTCCAGCTGGCCGTCGGTCCGCAGGACGAGAGCGGCGCCGCGCCGCTCACCATCCACTCCCGCCCGGCCGACACCGCCGACCAGCAGCCCTGGACCCTGCACGCCACCGGCACCCTCGCCGACAGCGACCAGCAGCCCGCCGCGCTCGACGGCACCTGGCCGCCCACCGGCGCAACCGCGCTGCCAGTTGACGCCTTCTACCACCAACTCACCACCCAGGGATACGCCTACGGTCCGGCCTTCCAGGGCCTGCATGCCGCCTGGCGCACCAGCGAGGCCCTCTACGCCGAGATCCTGCTGCCCGACGAGACCCCCACCGACGGCTACGGCCTCCACCCCGCCCTGCTCGACGCCGCCCTGCACCCCTCGCTGCTCGACCTCGCCGAGGGCATCCGGCTGCCGTTCTCCTGGAGCGGCGTCACCCTGCACGCCGTCGGCGCCCGGGCGTTGCGGGTGCGGCTGGCGCCGACCAGCCCCGACGGCGCTACCGCGACGCTGACCCTCACCGACTTCGAAGGCCTGCCGGTGGCCACCGTGGAGTCGCTGGCCGGCCGGCCGATCACCCCCGAGCAGCTCGCTTCCGTGCGAACCGCCCCGAAGCCGCCGCTCTACCAGATCACCATGGCTGCGCAGCAGTTGCCGGACCGTGCGGTCACCAGCGGCTCCTGGGTGGTGCTCGGTGATGCCCAGGTCGCCGAGGCCCTGCGCAGCGCCGGACTCGACGTGCGCCACCACGCCGACCTGACCGTCCCCACCGACGACGACGAGATCACCCACGCCCACGCCCTCGCCGCCCACACCCTCATCACCCTCCAACACGCCCTCGCCAGCCAAGAGTTCGCCGACGCTCGGATCCTCGTCGCCGGCCGCAGCGACGACGGCCTCGCCACCGCCACCCTCCACGGCCTCACCCGCTCCGCCCAAGCCGAGAACCCCGACCGCATCACCCTGATCACCACCGACGGCACCGACGCCTCCTCCACCGCCCTCCCCCACGCCCTCGCCATCGCCCTCGATGAACCCGAACTCGCCCTCACCGATGGCCGCTTGACCACTCCGAGGCTGGTCACAACCGAACCGGCCGCGCCCGCACGGCTCGACCCCAACGGCACCGTCCTGATCACCGGCGGCACCGGCACCCTCGGCACCCTCCTCGCCCGCCACCTGATCACCGAGCACGGCATCCGCCACCTCCACCTGGTCAGCCGACGCGGCCCGAACACCCCAGGAGCCACCCAACTCACCGACGAGCTGGCCGGACTGGGCGCCCAGGTGGTACTCACCGCCTGCGACACCGCCGACGCCGCAGCAGTCAACACCCTGATCGCCGACATCCCCACCGAACACCCCCTCACCGCCGTCATCCACACCGCCGGCGTCCTCGACGACGCCACGATCGCCTCGCTCACCCCCGAACAACTCCACACCGTCCTACGCCCCAAAATCGACGCCGCCTGGCACCTCCACCAAGCCACCCACCACCTCAACCTCCAAGCCTTCGTCCTCTACTCCTCCATCGCCGGCCTCATCGGCAGCCCCGGACAGGCCAACTACGCCGCCGCCAACACCTACCTCGACGCCCTCGCCACCCACCGCCACACCCAAGGCCTGCCCGCCCACTCCCTCGCCTGGGGCCTGTGGGCCGAGAGCAGCGCGCTGACCAGCACCGTCGACCACGCGTCCCGGACCCGGATGGCGCAGCGTGGCCTGCTGCCGCTGGCCACCGGCGAGGCGCTGGAGCTCTTCGACGCCGCGCTCGCCTCGGAGCCGGCCGTCGTGGTGCCGACCAGGTTCGACCTCGCCAGGCTGCGCGAACGGGCCGCCGCCGGCAACCTCCCGCCGCTGCTGCGCGGGCTGGTCGGCACCGTGCTGCGCCGCAGCTCGCAGGCCGGACCGGCGGACCAGCAGGGGCTGCGCACCCGACTGGCCGGGCTGGCCGGGGAGGAGCAGGCGCGGCTGCTGCTCGACCTGGTCCGCGGTCAGCTCGGCGCCGTCCTGCGCCTCTCCTCGCCCGACACGATCCCGCCGCAGCGCGGCTTCCTGGAGCTCGGGCTGGACTCGCTGACCGCCGTCGAGCTGCGCAACTCCCTCGCCAAGGCGACCGGCCTGCGGCTGCCCGCCACGCTGATCTTCAACCACCCCACGCCCGCCGCCCTGGCCGCGCACCTGCGCACCGAACTGCTGGGCGCGGACCTCGCACCCCTCGCAGCATCCGTGCCGCCCAGGCCGTCCACGTCGACCGGCACCGAGGACGACGACCTGATCGCCATCGTCGGCATGGGCTGCCGGTACCCCGGCGGCGTGACCACCCCCGAGCAGCTCTGGCGACTGGTCGCCGACGGCGTCGACGCGATCAGCGAGTTCCCGGACGGACGCGGTTGGGACATCGGGGAGTTGTACGACCCGAACCCCGACGCGACGGGCCGCACCTATACCCGGCACGGCGGATTCCTGCACGACGCCGACTGGTTCGACGCCGAGTTCTTCGGCATCAGCCCCCGCGAGGCCCTCGCCGTCGACCCGCAGCAGCGACTGCTGCTGGAGACCAGCTGGGAGGCGATCGAGCGGGCCGGCCTCAACCCCGAGGCCCTGCGCGGCAGTCGGACCGGCGTCTTCACCGGCGTCATGTACTACGACTACGGCACCCGCCTGGCCAACCAGACCCCCGACGGCTTCGAGGGCTACCTCAGCACCGGCAGCGCGGGCAGCGTGGCCTCGGGCCGGATCTCCTACACCTTCGGGCTCGAAGGCCCCGCGGTCTCGGTCGACACCGCCTGCTCCTCCTCGCTCGTCGCCCTGCACCTGGCCGCCCAGGCACTGCGCAACGGCGAGTGCGGGCTGGCGCTGGCCGGTGGCGTCACGGTGATGGCCACCCCCACCACCTTCCTGGAGTTCAGCCGCCAGCGCGGACTGTCACCCGACGGCCGCTGCAAATCCTTCGCCGGTGCGGCCGACGGGGTCGCCTGGGCGGAGGGCGCGGGCATGCTCCTGCTGGAGCGGCTGGCCGACGCCCGGGCCAACGGTCACCCGGTGGTGGCCGTGATCCGCGGCTCGGCGGTCAACCAGGACGGCAAGAGCAGCCAGTTGACGGCGCCCAACGGCCCCTCACAGGAACGGGTGATCCGCGCAGCACTGGCCGGCGCCCGGCTGACGGCCGACCAGGTCGACGCGGTGGAGGCGCACGGCACCGGCACCACGCTCGGCGACCCGATCGAGGCCGAGGCCCTGATCGCCACCTACGGACAGCGCGCCGGCGATGCGCACCCGCTGCTGCTCGGCTCGCTGAAGTCCAACATCGGGCACGCGCAGGCCGCCGCCGGGGTGGGTGGCGTGATCAAGATGGTCCAGGCGATGCGGCACGGCCTGCTGCCGAAGACGCTGCACGTGGACGAGCCGACCCCGCACGTCGACTGGACCAGCGGCGCCGTCGAACTGCTCACCGAGGCCCGTCCCTGGCCGGAAACCGATCATCCCCGCCGGGCAGCCGTCTCCTCCTTCGGCATCAGCGGCACCAACGCGCACGTGATCCTCGAAGCCGCGCCCACCACCGAGGCGACACCTGGTGACGACACCGTCGCGCCGCTGCTGCTCTCCGCCAAGACCGAGCCCGCGCTGCGCGAGCAGGCGGCGCGGCTGCGCTCGCTGATCGCGGACGACCAGGAAGTCGGCCTGGCCGACGTTGCGCTCACCCTCGCTACCGGGCGGGCCCAGTTCCAGCACCGCGCGGTCGTCCTGGGTGACACCCGCGAAGACCTGCTCACCGGACTCGACGCCCTGACCGAACAGCGGACCTCCCGAAACCTTGTCCAAGGCACCGCACGCAACGGCAAACTCGCCTTCCTCTTCACCGGACAAGGCGCCCAACGCCTCGGCATGGGACGCGAACTCCACCACACCGAACCGGTCTTCACCGCCGCCTTCGACGAAGCCTGCGCCGCACTCGACCCCCACCTGGAACAGCCACTACGCGAGATCGCCTTCGGCAACGAGGAACTGCTGCACCAGACCCAGTACACCCAGCCCGCGCTCTTCGCCCTCGAAACCGCGTTGTACCGGCTGCTGGAGAGCCGCGGCGTCACACCCGACTACCTCGCCGGCCACTCCATCGGCGAACTCACCGCCGCCCACGTCGCCGGCATCCTCTCACTGACCGACGCCGCCCGCCTGGTCGCCGCACGCGCCCGCCTCATGCAATCCGCCCCCGCCGGCGGCGCCATGATCGCCATCCAAGCCACCGAAGACGAACTACGCGAACACCTCACCCCACAGGTCTCCATCGCCGCCCTCAACTCCCCCGACTCCACCGTCATCTCCGGCGACCCCACCCAAGCCCAGCAGATCGCCGACCACTTCAAGACCCTCGGCCGCAAAACCAAGCACCTCCACGTCAGCCACGCCTTCCACTCCCCCCACATGGACCCCATCCTCGACGAGTTCCACACCGAGGCCGCCCAACTCACCTACCACGAACCGAAGATCCCCATCATCACCCACCTCAGCACAGCTGAACCGCTCACCACCCCCGGCTACTGGACCGACCACATCCGCCAAACCGTCCGCTTCACCGACACCATCACCACCCTCCACCAGCACGGCGTCACCACCACCCTCGAACTCGGCCCCGACCCCGTCCTCACCACCCTCACCGACACCCCACTCGCCATCCCCACCCTCCGCAACAACCACCCCGAACCCCACACCCTCACCACCGCCCTCGCCCACCTCCACACCCACGGCCACCCCGTCACCTGGCCCACCACCGGCCACCAAATCGACCTCCCCACCTACCCCTTCCAGCACGAGAGTTACTGGCTCCACCCGACCCGCACCGCCGACCTCGGCGCCGCCGGACTCGCCACCGGCGATCACCCGCTGCTCGACATGGCGGTCGAGCTCCCGGACGGGGGCCAGCTCTTCACTGGCCTGCTCTCGCTCCAGCGCCACCCGTGGCTCGCCGAGCACACCGTGCTGGGCACCCCGGTCCTGCCGGGTGCGGCCTTCGCGGAGCTGGCGCTCCAGCTGGCCGACCGGTTCGGCTGCGACGAGGTCGACGACCTCGTGCTGGAGCATCCGCTGGCCCTGCCGGACCACGGCAACATCGAGCTGCGGATCCTCGTCGGTGCGGCCGAGGAGTCCGGCGGGCGCTCGTTCCGCATCCACTCCCGGCCGCAGTCGCCCGGACAATCGACCGGACAATCGACCGGGCAGTCGGCGCAGCACGACTGGGTGGGCAACGCCACCGGGCGGCTGGACAGCGCGGGCTCGGTCACCGATCCCACGCAGCCGGCCAGTTGGCCCCCGGCGGGCGCCGTTCCGGTGGCGATCGACACCCTGTACGCCCGGGTGGCGGACGCCGGGATCGCCTACGGCCCGGTCTTCCAGGGTCTGCGAGCGGCCTGGCGCCACGGTGACGATCTCTACGCCGAGATCGGGCTGCCCGAGGAGCACGACACCGCGTCCTTCGGCCTGCATCCCGCACTGCTCGACGCCGCGCTGCACCCGATCGCCCTCCTGAACGGCTCGGCCACCGAAGCGGCGGAGCCGGCCGCCCCCACCCTGCGCCTGCCGTTCGCCTGGAACGGCATCCGGTTGCGTCGCAGCGGAGCCACCGCACTGCGGGTTCGGATGGCGCCGATCGGCCCGGACACGGTCGCGCTCACCCTCAGCGACCCGGTGACCGGCGCCCTGGTGGCCGACGTCGAGTCGCTGACGGTACGCCCCGTCGATCCGGCGGCCTTCCGCCGGGCCGGGCTCGCCGACCCGCTCTACCGGCTCAGCTGGCTGCCGCTGCCCGAGGCCACCACCGCCACCCGCCGCACCGCTCGCCGTCTCGTGGCCCTGGGCACCGCACCTGACGCGCTGTCGGCCCTCGCAGTCACCGTCCACCCGGACCTGGCGGTGTTCGCCAAGGAGGACGCCGCCACCGACAGCGACACTCCAGCAGACCTCCTCGTCGCGCTCCCCGCCCGCGCCACCGCCGCCGATCAGCCGACCGCCGCCCACCAGGCGACCGGCCGCCTCCTCGCCCTGGTGCAGGACTTCCTCGCCGAGGAGCGGTTCGCCGGCCACCGGCTGGTGGTCCTGACCCAGGGAGCGCTCGCGGCTCACGAGGGCGACCAGGTACCGGAGTTGGCGAGTGCCCCGGTCTGGGGCCTGCTCCGGTCCGCCCAGTCGGAGCAGCCGGACCGGTTCGTGCTGGTCGACCATGACGGCACCGCCGCCTCCTGGCAGGCGCTGCCCGCCGCGCTGGCCGGGCCCGAGGCCCAGTTCGCGCTCCGCGAGGGCCGGCTGCTCGTCCCGCGCCTGACCAAGACACAGACCACGACCACGCCCATGGCCACGACCACGACCACGACCGAGCCCACCCGGCTCGACCCCGAGGGCACCGTCCTGATCACCGGCGGCACCGGCACCCTCGGCACCCTCCTCGCCCGCCACCTCGCCACCACCCACCACATCCGCCACCTCCTGCTCACCAGCCGACGCGGACCCGATGCGCCCGGCGCCGCCGAACTCCGCACCGAACTCGCCGCCCTGGGTGCCGAGGCCACCATCACCGCCTGCGACACCGCCGACCCCGAGGCCCTGCTCGCCCTCCTCGCCACCGTCCCCGCCCAGCACCCCCTCACCGCCGTCATCCACACCGCCGGCGTCCTCGACGACGCCACCCTCCCCGCCCTCACCCCCGACCAACTCCACACCGTCCTACGCCCCAAGATCGACGCCGCCTGGCACCTCCACCAGGCCACCCACCACCTCGACCTGCAAGCCTTCGTCCTCTACTCCTCGATCGCCGGCCTGACCGGCAGCCCCGGACAGGCCAACTACGCCGCCGCCAACAGCTACCTCGACGCCCTCGCCGCCCACCGCCGCGCCCAGGGGCTGCCCGCCCACTCCCTCGCCTGGGGCCTGTGGGGGCAGGAGAGCATGGCAGCGGGCATGGCGGCGGGCATGGCGGGGAGCCTGGACGCCCAGGACCGGGCCCGGCTGCGCCGCTCGGGCATCGCTCCGCTGGCCCCCGAGAGCGCGCTCGCCCTCTTCGACGCTGCGCTCTTCGACAGCGCCCTCTTCGACACCGCGCTCGCCACCGACCGCGCGGTGCTGGCGCCGATCAGGCTCGACACCGCGGCGCTCCGCTCCGCCGGCTCCGCCGCTGCCGTGCCGCCGCTGTTCCGTGCCCTGGTCCGGGCCACCCCGTCCCGGACCGGCGGCGGGGACCGGAGCGGGCAGCCCGCCCTGCGGGAGCAGTTGGCGCGGCTGGCCTCGGGCGAGCAGCTCGATCTCCTGCTGAGCACGGTCCGGACCCGGATCGCCGGGATCCTGGGCCATGACACCCCGCGCGCGGTCGGCCCGGACCGGGGTCTGATGGAGCTGGGCTTCGACTCGTTGACGGCGGTGGAGCTGCGCAACACCCTCGGCACCCTCACCGGCCTGCGCCTGCCGACCACCTTCGTCTTCGACTACCCGACCCCGAGCGCGATGGCCCGCCAACTGCACGCCCAGCTGGGCCTGGCCGACGCCGCGAGCGGATCACCGGGCCACGGCGAGGACCCGACCGACGAGGCCGCGCTCCGGCGCACGCTGGCCGCCGTCCCGCTGGCCGCCCTGCGCGAGGCCGGCCTGCTCGACACCCTGCTGCGCCTGGGGCAGGCACCCGACCTGCGCCGCCCCGGGCAGGCCCCGGCAGCCGACCAGTCCGACTCGATCAAGGAAGCCGACACCGACGAACTGATCCGGATGGCGCTCGCCCAGAGCGGCGGCAGGACCGACACCGCCAGCTGACCCACACAGCGCGAAAGGACGCGGACGCCCCAGGCGCCCGCGTCCTTTCGCGCTCCCCCGCCCCGCTCCCTCCCGCCGCTACCGAGCCCCCACCCGTCCGACCGAGCGGCGGGTGTACTCGTCGGCCGTCGCACGCAGCGACTGGAGCAGTGCGGCCACCGGCGCGACCTTGGCCATGTCCGGCCAGAGCAGCGCGAAGATCCGCCGGTCCGGCCAGTTGCGCAGCGGGCGGGCGACCACCCTGGGGTCGATGTGCGCGCCGACGCCCAGCTCGTTCATGATCGCCACCCCGATCCGGTTGGCCACCAGGCAGTGGATGGTCAGCTGGTCGTCGGAGGTGGCGGCCACCCGGGGTGTGAAGCCGGCCTGCTGGCAGGCGGCCAGGAACCGGGCGCGCCCGCTCTCCAGCACCCAGCGCTCGCCGGCCAGGTCGGCCAGCTCGACGGTGGGCGCGGCGGCCAGCGGGTGGTCGGCGGGCAGCAGCACGCAGCGGCGGTCGCTGAGCAGCGGCAGGCGCAGCAGCCGCGGATCGGGCAGCACGCTCCGGCCGTCGCGCTGCCCTTCGCGCTGGCCGATCTCCAGGTCGCACATCATCGCCAGGTCGACCTCGCCGGCCAGCACCAGCTGGTGCGAGACGGGGCACTCCGTCTGGGTGACGACCGCCTCCAGCTCGGGGTGGGTGCGCCGCAGGCTGCCCAGCGCGGCGGGGACCAGCGCCACGCAGCCGCTCTGCATCGCGGCCAGCCGCACCTGGCCGCCGCCGGTGGAGGTGAGCGTGGAGACCTCGTCGGCGGCGGTGCGCAGCGCGGCGAGCACCGTCTCGGCGTGCCGGGCCAGGGTCTGCCCGACCTCGGTGAGCCGCACGCCGCGGCCGCTGCGGGTGACCAGCGCCGCGCCGACCGTCCGTTCCAGGGTCCGCATCTGGTAGCTGATGGCGGGCTGGCTGTAGCCGAGGGCCTCGGCGGCGGCGGTGTAGGTGCCGGTGCGGGCCACCTCGGAGAGGACCTGGAGTTGGCGGAGATCAAACACCAGGAAAGAATAAATGATGTTTATCAATCTGCATGAAAAGCCCTACTGGACATATGAGTTTCCCGCCCGCCATGCTGTGCGGACGCGATTCGAAGAAGCGAAGAGGAAGCGAAAGGGTAGGTATCCGAGATGCGTCCCGACCATCCCACCCGGACCCCCGCCGACTCGACCGCCGACCCGGACGTCCTGGTGCGCCTGACGAAGGTCAACAAGTCCTTCGGCGAGCACCAGGTGCTCTTCGACATCGATCTCGACGTGCACGCCGGCGAGGTCGTGGTCCTGCTCGGCGCCTCCGGCTCGGGCAAGTCCACGCTCTGTCGTTGCGTCAACCGGCTGGAGACGATCGACTCCGGCAGCATCACGCTGGACGGCGTGCCGCTGCCGGCCGAGGGGCGCGAGCTGGCCCGGCTGCGGGCGCAGGTCGGCATGGTCTTCCAGTCGTTCAACCTGTTCGGCCACAAGAGCGTGCTGGACAACATCACGCTGGCCCCCGTCCGGGTCAACGGCGTCCCGCGCGAGCAGGCCGTCGACCGGGCGCGCGAGCTGCTCGCCCGGGTCGGGCTCGCCGAGAAGGCGGACGCCTACCCGGCCGAGCTGTCCGGCGGCCAGCAGCAGCGGGTGGCGATCGCCCGCGCGCTGGCCATGGGCCCGCGGCTGCTGCTCTTCGACGAGCCGACCTCGGCGCTCGACCCGGAGATGATCAAAGAGGTGCTCGACGTCATGGTCGAGCTGGCCGCCGAGGGCATGACCATGCTCGTGGTCACCCACGAGATGGGCTTCGCCCGCCGCGCCGCCGACCGGATCGTCTTCCTGGACCAGGGCCGGATCCTGGAGACCGGCACGCCGCAGGAGTTCTTCAGCGCCCCGCAGACCGAGCGGGCCAGGGACTTCCTCTCCAAGATCCTCAGTCACTGAAGTCACCGAAGTCACTGAAGTCACCGAAGCCACTGAAGTCACCGAAGCCACTGACATACCGTCACCATCCCGCAGAGCGACGGAGGACACCACGCCCATGAAGGCGAGAATACGTACGTCGGTGCGCGCCCTGGCCACCACCGCGCTGACCGCCACCCTGGCCACCGCCCTGGCCGCGTGCGGATCGTCCGGCAGCCTGCCCGCGCCGAGCGCCTCCGGCTCGCGCACGGCCGGCGCGCCGACCTTCCAGCAGGTCCTCGACGGCGCCCCGGTGGCGCCCGACTCGGCCATCCCGGCCGGCAGCCTGATGGCGAAGATCAAGGCACGCGGCACGCTGAACGTCGGCGGGACCGACTCCTCGGCGCTCTTCTCGCTCAAGGACCCGGTCAGCGGCAAGCTCACCGGCTTCGACGCCGGGCTCGCCCAGCTGCTCGCCAAGTACATCACCGGCAAGCCCAGTGTGAACCTGGTGCTGGTCACCGCGGACACCCGCGAGACGCTGCTGCAGAACGGCACCGTCGACAGCGTCCTCGCCACCTACACGATCACCCCCGCCCGGGCCCAGAAGGTCGCCTTCGCCGGTCCGTACTACTCCTCGGGTGACGCGATCCTGGTGGCCAAGGGGAACAGCTCCATCACCAAGGTGGCCGACCTGGCCGGCAAGACGGTCTGCACGGAGTCGAGTTCGACCGCCGCCAACGACCTCAAGCAGTACGCGCCCAGCGCCCACGTGATCCTGTTCCAGACCAACGCCGAGTGCGAGCAGGCCGTCGAGCAGGGCCGCGCCGACGCCTACGTGCTGGACCAGGCGCTGCTCCTCGGCGACCAGGTCCGCGACCCGAAGGTCAAGGTGGTCGGGCAGCCGTTCACCACCGAGCCCTACGGGATCGGCCTGCCGCTGAGCTCGCCCGAGATGAAGACCTTCGTGAACGACTGGCTGAAGACCCTCCAGGCCGACGGCGAATGGACCAAGCTCTGGCAGTCCACCATCGGCACCGTGCTCAGCGGTGACGCGCCGACGCCGCCGGCGATCGGCTCCGCACAGGGCAGTTGACGGCCTTGCCCGCCGCACTGCACGAGACGCTCGGGCCGCTCGGCCACGGCCTGCAGCTCACCCTCGCGATGACCGCGATCGCCTTCGGCGGCGCGCTGGCGCTGGGCGTGCTGCTGGCCGTGTGCCGGATCAGCCCCGTGCCGCCGCTGCGCGCGCTGGGCACCGCGTACGTCACGGTCTTCCGCAACGTGCCGCTGCTGGTGCTGCTGGTGCTCTTCGTCTTCGGCCTGCCGGACGTCGGCCTGCTCTTCTCGCTCTTCGCCACCGTGACGCTGACCATGGCGCTCTACTGGGCGGCGTTCGTCTGCGAGGTGCTGCGGGCCGGCATCCGGACCGTCCCGCTCGGTCAGGCCGAGGCCGCCCGCGCCCTCGGCCTGACCGCCACGCAGAGCATCCGGCACATCATCCTGCCGCAGGCGCTGCGCTCGATGGTGCAGCCGCTGGCCAACGTCTTCATCGCGGTCGCGCTGAGCACCTCGCTGGCCGCGGCCGTCGGAGTCGCCGAGATGACCGGCCAGGCACAGTTCGTGACCCTCAAGTACGACCAGCCGCTGACCAGTTTCGCCGCGACCACCGTGGTGTACGTGCTGATCACGCTGACCTCCGGCCTGATCGCCGGACGGATCGAACGAAAGGTGGCGATCCGGCGATGAGCGACGAGAGCCGCCTGCTCTTCGACGCGCCGGGGCCCCGGGCGCGGCGCCGGGTCAGGATCGCCACCGGCCTCTCGCTGGTCGCGATGGCCGGCCTGCTCGCCCTGGTGCTGCGCCAGTTCGCCGACCACGGGCAACTGGCCGCCGACCAGTGGTCGATGTACGGCAAGTGGCCGATCATCCGCTTCCTGCTCGACGGCATCGGAAAGACCCTGCTGGTCACGGCGGTCGGCGCGGCCATCGCCTTCCCGCTGGGCGCGCTGCTCGCGCTGGTGCGCCTCAGCCGCAGCCGGGTGGCCCGCGCTCTGGCCCGCGGCTACGTGGAACTGTTCCGCGCCGTCCCGCTGCTACTGCTCCTCTACGTCTTCCTGTTCGCGCTGCCGCGGGCCGGACTGACCTTCCCGATCTTCTGGCAGCTGCTGATCCCGATTGCGCTGAGCAACGTGCCGGTGGTGGCGGAGGTCTTCCGGGCCGGCGTGCTCGCCCAGCCGCGCGGCCAGGCGGAGGCGGCCCAGAGCCTGGGGATGACCTACTGGCAGGCGATGCGCTGGGTGGTGCTGCCGCAGGCCGTCCGCAAGCTACTGCCCGCGCTGGTCAGCCAGTTGGTGCGGCTGCTCAAGGACTCCTCGCTGGGCTATGTGGTCAGCTATCTGGAACTGCTGCACCAGACCCAGGTGTTGGGCGAGTACTACCACACCGTGCTGTCCAGCTACCTGGTCGGCGCCGCCTGCTACGTGCTGATCAACGCGATCCTGTCCTGGCTCGCCGGGCGCCTGGAGCGCCGCCAGCGCGGCTGACCCATCGTCACCTCCCCTCTGCAAGCTGAAAGGACTCGGCATGTGCCGCCTGCTCGGCGTGGTCACGCACGTCCCCACGCGGTTGACCGACGCGCTGACCGACCTGATCGAGCCGTTCGCCGGGCTGTCCCACGAGCACCGTGACGGCTGGGGTGTCGCGGCCTGGCAGGCCGACGGCGAACTCGCGGTCCACCGGGACGTGCTGCCCGCCCACGCGAGCCCCGCCTTCGCCCGGACGCTGGCCGACTCGGTCACCGACGCCGCCCTGCTGCACATCCGGATGGCCAGCCCCGGCCTGCCGATCGAGCCGGGCAACACCCACCCGTTCACCGCCGGCGCGCTCGCCTTCGCCCACAACGGGTACTTCGCCCCCCGCGACGCGGTCGACGAGCTGATCGACCCCGGTCTGCTGGCCGGCGCCGGCGGGGACACCGACTCGGAGCGGTACTTCCTGCGGGTGCTCACCCGGCTGCACGACGAGGACCCGGTCGACGCGCTCGCGCTGGCCGCCGCCGACATCCGCGCCCGCGCCGACTTCGCCAGCCTCAACTGCCTGCTGCTCACCCCCGACGCGCTCTACGCCTACGCCGAGGAGAACCCGGACTCGGAGGTCAGCCGGCGCCGCGGCCCGGACTTCTTCCGGCTGCGCTACCAGGCCCGGGCCGACCGTGTGGTGGTCGCCTCCAGCGGGATCGGGGCGCAGGACGACGGCAGTTGGTCGCTGCTGCCCTACCGGCAGGTGCTGGAGATCCGCCGCGGCGACCTGCGCACCTCCACCCACCTGGTGCGGGCGGACCTGGCCGGCGCCGTGTGAGACCGACCGGTCCCAGCCAAATCCCTTCGTCCGGCGGATTCTTCGGCGCCCGCCCGGCAGGATGACACCCGGCCCGGGCCACCAGCCTGCCGGGCCGTCACCCGAACGGAAGGGACCAGCTATGCGTGGGAAGGGCTCACGACGGGCTCTGGCGGTGGCGGCCGCCTGCGCCGCCGCCATCGTCCTCGCACCGGCCGCACAAGCGCACACGCACGCGCACGCAGACGCACAGGAACAGACACACGCACAGGCACAGGCAAGGGCACGGACATCCGCGGCCGACCCCGGCACCCTGGACGAGTCCACCTCCGTGACCCGGCCGGACGGCCGGGTGGCCCAGTTCGCGGTCTTCTCGCTGCCCGGGAACACCCCGAACGAGCAGCTCTACTACCGCACCCAGGCCACCCCGGGCGGCTCCTACGGCAGTTGGAGCCAGGTCCTGGCCTCCCCGGTAAACTTCCAGAACCCGGTGCTGTCGGCCGGGGTCGACGCGGACGGGCGCCTGGAGGTGTTCACGGTCGAGTACGGGACCTCCACCGTGGTGCGGATCGCGCAACTCACCCCGGACGGTGCGTGGTCGGCCCCGACGGCCTTCGGCCCGGGCGCCGCGGGCATCCCGAGGTTCTTCGGCTACCCGACGGTGTTCGAGCGCGCCGACGGCTCGCTCGCCTTCTTCGAGGTCTACGACATCGGCAGCGTCCCCGAGCTCTACGTCGACGAGCAGGACGCCACCGGCAGTTGGGGCAGCTGGACCGATCTGGGCGCCGGCCCCGAGCCCGAGTCGGTCGGCACCCCGACCGAGGTCACCCAGGCCCCCGACGGCACCCTCACCGCCGTCGCCCACCTGTGGGACGCCTCTTCGGGCTACTACGCCGAGATCTCCGAGCTCTCCCCGGACGGCCCCTGGGGCGCCTGGCACAGCTGCGCGACGGACGGCTGCACCAACGGCTGACCGCCCTGCGCCGGTGCGGGCGGCACCAGCCGCCCGCACGCGCAGGACTGACGATCCGTCAGGCGAAGAGCCCCGCGGCCAGCGTGTCCGCCGGCCCGGGCACCCCCGGCAGCGCGAAGAAGTAGCCGCCGCCGGTGGGCGAGATGTAGTCGACCAGCGGCTCCCCGGCCAGCCGCTGCTGCACGGTCTGGAACTGCCGGGCCACGTCCTGCTGGTAGCAGCAGAAGACCAGCCCCACGTCCAGGTTGCCGTTCAGGTCGATCCCCCGCTCGTAGTTGTAGCCCCGGCGCAGGATCTGCTGGTCGGCGGTGTCGGGCGTGCGCGGGTTGGCCAGCCGGATGTGCGCGTTCATCGGGATCAGCAGATTCTGCGGGTCGGCCGGGTAGTTGGGGATGTCGCTCTCCTTGGTACCGTCCAGCGGCGCACCGGAGTCGCGGCGGCGGCCGATCATCCGCTCCTGCTCGTTCAGCGAGACCCGGTCCCAGAACTCGACGAGCATCCGGATGATCCGCACCACCTGGTACGAACCGCCCTCCACCCAGGCCGGTTCGCCGTTCGCGCCGCCGTGCGTCCACAGCACCGCGTCGGCCAGCTTGCGGTCGCCCGGGTCGGGGTTGGCGATGCCGTCCTTGAAGCCCAGCTGGTTGCGCGGGGTGCCGCTGGGGCGCGGCGCGGCGTGGAACCCGTCGACCTTCCAACCCGCCTGCATGGCACCGCGGGTGTGCTTGGTGATGTCGCGCAGCGCATGCATCACGGTGTCGCGCGAGTCGGCGCAGATCTGCAGCAGCAGGTCGCCGTGCAGCTCCTTGGAGCCGGCCAGGTCGTCGTCCGGGAAGGCGGGCATCGGCACCAGCCGGGCGGGCTTGCGCGCGCCGAGCCCGTAGCGGTCGTCGAAGAGCGAGGCGCCGACGCTCACCGTGACGGTCAGGCCGTCGCCGGGCAGCACCGGGCCCAGGGTGGCGCTGTCGGTGGGCGGCGAGGCGAGGTCGGTGGCCGGCACCGGGCCGCCCGCGGTCAGCGCCCGGATCCGCTCGGTCAGCGTCCGGAACAGCTGCTGCAGGCCCGGCCGGTCGGTGGCCAGCACGGTGAACGAGACGAACGAGGCGGCCGCCTGCTGCGGGGTGCTGATGCCCGCCTGGTGCTGACCGTGGAACGGGATGCCGCGCCCGGAGGGGCCGGGCGCCGGGTCGGCGGCGGCGCTGGTGGCGAACGCGCCCGCCAGCGCGCCCGCGCCGACCGCGGTGCCGAGGGTGGCCCCGCGCAGGAAGGCGCGGCGGCGCAGCGAGGGACCCGCCGACATCGGGCACGCGGCCGGCAGCGCCGCACCGCCGGCCGGGCCGGGACCGGAGGAATCGAGCGGCGCATCGGGCGAGTTGGGCGCGGTCATGCGTGGTTCCTCGGGGTGAGCAGGTTGGGCAGGACGGCGAGTTGCTCCAGGAGCTGACCGAGATCCGCGTCCAGCCGCTGCCGCTGGACGGTGCTCAGCTCGGCCAGGGCGGTCCAGGAGCCGTCGGCGGCGCGGTAGTTGGCCACCTCGCCCTGGTAGGCGGACAGTTGGCGGTTCAGCTGGTCGAGCAGGCTGCCGTCCAGCTCCTGGACGACCGGTGCGATGGTGCCGAGCACCTCCTGGGTGCCCTGGATGTTGGCGTCCAGGGTGGCCAGGGTGCTGCCGCTGCCGTAGTCGGCGATGCCGTCCAGCTGGAACTGCAGCGCGTTCTCCAGGATCTCGTGGGCGCGTAGCGGCAGGTTGCCCGGATCGGTGTCCTCGCTGGGGAAGTCGTCGATCAGGCCCCCGGCGTCGGTCACCAGTTGCTGGCTGAGCGGGCGCACCTGGTCGGCGGTCCGGCCGTGCCACAGGGCGTACTCCAGCGCGAAGAAGCCGGTCCAGCCCGGGCTGTCGACGCCCTGCGGCAGGCCGTTCGCCATGCCGTTCAGCGCGTCGTCGTAGTCGCCGAAGGAGTTGTAGGCGGCGCCCAGGCGCTCGTAGTCCAGGTGGGCGGGCAGCCAGTCGGCGCGGGCCGCGTTCAGGTCGCCGCGGGCCACGTCGGCGTCCAGCGTCTGGGCGGCGGCCAGCAGCTTCGGCAGCGCCGCGGTGACGTAGGCGCGGTAGGCGTTGACCGGTCCGGTCAACTCCTTGTCCGACATCGGGCGGTAGCCGGCCACGGCGTCCGCGGCGGTGCCGTCGAGGTGGATCGGGCTGCTGGTGGCCACCGGGCCGCTGGAGAAGACGCAGCGCACGGCGTACTGGCCGCCGCTCAGGGTGGTGTCCAGCGGCAGCGTCTTGCCCGGGCCGAGCCAGGGGATCTCCGCGTAGGCGAGGCTGCCGTCCGGGGAGATGACGTAGACCGTGACGAAGACCTTGGAGTTGTTGGTGACGTCGAAGGAGACCCGCCCCGCGGGCAGCGTGGCGGGCGGGGCGCCGCAGCCGGTGGTGTCCACGGCGAGCTTCCCGCCCGGCGGGTGCGTCCGGCCGTCGGCGGGTGCGGAGCCCAGCAGTGCGGCGGTGCCCAGCACGAGTCCGCCGAGCAGCGCGGCACGCAGGCGCCGCCGTCCGGTTCGGGCTCCGGGGCGGCCGGCGGGCAGGGGAGGCGTGTGCTCCGGCATGGCTGGCAGAGGTCCTTCGGTCGGGCGAGTGGACCGGGCCCCGCGCGCGGGGCCCGGTACCGGACGGATGACCTGGTGGTCGCTGTGCTCAGGGGCGCTGCAGGGCCGGTGTCAGTTCCAGATGTCGGTGATCGGCGCGGCGCTGCTGCTCTGGCCCGCCAGCGGCAGCCCGTACGCCTGCTCCAGGGTGGCGAGCAGGTTGTAGTGGTTGATCTGCTCGCTGTACTGGCCCTGCTGGACGTGGGCGCCGACGAAGATGGTGGGGATCTGGTTGCTCTCGGTGTAGTCGTCCTCGTCCCAGGTGACCACCAGCAGGCTGTTGTTCTGCTGGGCCCAGGTGGCGTAGTTCGAGAGGTTGTTCTGCAGCCAGGAGTCGCCGTCGGCGATGGTGCCGTCGTGCATGTCGTCGTCCAGGTTCGGGATCACGAACGACACGGTGGGCAGCGTGCTGTAGTCCGTGGGGAACGCGGTGTACGGCTGCTGGTCGGCGGTGGGGATGTTGCTGAAGTTGGCCCACGGCGAGTGCTTGCGGGCGTAGGCACCCGAGGTGCACTTGGTGGAGCCGACCGAGGGCAGGCCCTCCGAGTAGCCCTTGAAGGTCTGGCCGGCGGCCAGCAGCTCGGAGCCGAGGTTGGCCGTCTTGCCCTCGCTGACGGGGCAGGAGTCGCCGGTCAGACCGAAGGTGCTGCCGCCGAAGAGGGCCATGTAGTTGGGCTCGCTGGGGTGCGAGACGCCGAACGAGGAGGTCATCAGCGCGCCCTGGCCGGCCAGCGAGTTGATGTAGGGGGCGTCGTTGGTGTCGCCGATGATGTCGTCGTAGGAGTGGTTCTCCTCCATCACGACCACGATGTGCGAGAACGCCGGGACGGCACTGGCGCTCGCGCCGGCGGCGGCAGCGGAGCCACTGGTGGACAGGGCGGCACTGAGCGCCACGACACTCGTCATGGCGACGGCGCACAGCCCGGCAAGACGCGACCTCGAACGCATGAAGACTCCAGGGAGAGACGAGCGGGCCCGGTGGCCGGCTCACGGTGAGGGTGCGGGAGCCCGCCGCACCGCTGGGGCGGCTGCGCATGCGACGGCGGTACGGGGGCGTTGGCCGGGCGGCGCGATCCGCCCGGCTGCGGTGCGGATAAAGCGTAGAGGCGGGCGGCGGCGCCGTAGTTGTCGGTGGACTGGCGAAATAGTGAACTTCATGGGGCGGTGTGGCGGCGGCGAACTTCTCCTTCTTTAAGGTTTACCCAAGGGTTCGAGGCGTACCGGGAGGCATGGTGGAGCTGCGACATCTGAAGTACTTCCTGGCCGTTGCCGAGACCGGCAGCTTCACCCGGGCGGCCACCGACTGCTTCGTCGCCCAGTCCGCGCTGAGCCAGCAGATCGCCCGCCTGGAGAGCGAGGTCGGCGCGCGGCTCTTCGACCGCACCAGCCGCTCGGTGCGGCTGACGGCCGCGGGCCGGCTGCTGGTCCCGTCGGCCCGCCGGATCCTGGCGGAGGTCGACAACGCCCGGGCCGAACTGGACGCGCTCACCGGGCTGCGCCGCGGGCGGCTGCGCCTGGGGCTGATCCAGACCGCCGGCGGCGCCGCGGACGTGGCCGCGGTGCTGGGCGAGTACCGCCGCCGCCATCCGGGGATCGAGCTGCACGTGCGCAGCGCGCCCAGCGCCGAGATGGTCGCCGCGGTGGCGGAGGGCACCCTGGACCTCGCGGTGGTCGGCCTGATCGCGGACCGGGCGGCGCCGGCCGGCCTGGTGCGGCAGGTGCTGGCCCGCGACCCCCTGGTGGCGGTCGTCCCCGGCACTCACCCGCTGGCCGGGCGCGGGCCGGTCGCGCTGACCGAGCTGGCCGGGGCCGCCGGGCCTGCCGGGGCTGCCGGGGAGTACCCGACGCTGATCCAGGGCGCCCGGGGCACCGGCTTGCGGCACCAGGTGGAGGCGGCATTCGCCCGGGCCGGGCTGGTGGCGGACCAGTCCTTCGAGATCGGCCAGATCCACGACATGGTCCGCCTGGCCGCCGCCGGGGTCGGCATCACGGTGGTGCCGCGCTCGGCGGTCCGCGGCCCGGGGTCGTGCGAGTCCCTGACCACGGGCGCGGCCGTCCTGGAGCTGACCGATGCGGCCGCGGTGAACGAGGTCTCGGTGGTCTACGAGGCCGAGCGGCTGGCCCCGGCGGCGGCGGCCTTCCTGGCGGTACTGGGAGTGGGCGGCCCGGGCGACGCGGACGGAGCGGACGAGGCGGACGATCGATCGGTTTGACCGATCGCTGGGCACGGTTTCATCTGTTGGACGGATGGCCGGCTCCGGCGGCAGGCTGGATCCGCCCGCCAAATCCACCGCCGGATCCCGGAGTTCCGCCATGCCCGCCGCCGCACCCACCTCCTCCCCCACCGTGCTGCACGAGGCGTACCGCACCCTGCGCCCCGGACCCAACGGGCCGCACGGGCCGCTGCCGCCGCTGCTGCTGGCGCTGACCGTGGTCACCGGGCTCGTCGACGCGTTCAGCTATCTGGCGCTCGGCCACGTCTTCGTGGCCAACATGACCGGGAACGTCGTCTTCCTCGCCCTCGCCCTCGGCGGCGCCCCCGGGTTCTCGCTGAGCGCCTCGCTGCTCGCGCTGGCCGCCTTCGCCGCCGGGGCCTTCGCCGGCGGCCTGCTGGTGCACCGGCTGCGGCGCCGGCAAGGTCCCGCCCTGGGCCGGGTGCTGCTGGTGGCGGTGCTGGTGCAGGCCGGGCTGGTGCTCGGCGCGCTGGTCACCGCCTGGCTGTCCGCCGCGCCCTTCCCGTCCCCCGCGCGCCAGGTGCTGATCATCCTGCTCGGCCTGGCCATGGGCCTGCAGAACGCCGCCGCCCGCGCGCTGGCGGTGCCCGACCTGACCACCACGGTGCTGACCCTGACCATCACCGGCATCGCGGCCGACAGCCGGGCCGCGGGCGGGGCGGGCAGCCGGGCCGGGCGCCGACTGCTGTCCGCCGCCGCGATGTTCCTCGGGGTGCTGGCCGGTGCCCTCGCGCTGCGACATGGCGCAACCGCGCTCCCCCTGCTGTCGGCCGCCCTGCTGCTGCTCGCCACCGGCGCCGCCACGGCGGCGGCGGTGCGGCGGGCCGACCGCACCGGTGCCGCCTGGGCGCAGCGCCGCTGACCCGGCGGTAGCCCCGTCTTCCCACCCTTTGCTCACCCAAGCAGGCTCTTGCTCAGGCGAGCAAACTGCTCTACCGTCTTGCTCAGGCGAGCAAGAAGTTGCTCGGGTGAGCAAAGAGCAGGGAGGCGCGGGACATGAGCCGGACGTTCACCGAGTCGGGGCGCCGGGCGCAGATCGTGCAGGCCGCGATCGAGGTGGCCGCCGAACTCGGCTACGCGAAGGCCTCGTTCAGCCGGATCGCCAAGCAGGCCGGACTGAGCAGCACCGGAATGATCTCGTATCACTTCGCCGGCAAGGACGACCTGATGCACGAGGTCGTCGCCGAGGTGACCCGGGTGACCACCGAGTACATGCTGCCCAGGGTCAGCGTGGCCGTGGGCGCGCGCGACCGGCTGCGGACCTTCATCGAGTCCAACATCGAGCTGCTCTCGGTCTGTCCCCAGCACCTGAAGGCACTGATCGAGGTCCTGCCCAACCTCGGCGGGGACGACCCGACCCGGGCGGGCTACAACGCCTCCGTCCAGCTGGTGATCGACAGCCAGGAGCAGGCGGTCCACGCGGCACAGCAGTCCGGTGAGTTCCGGGAGTTCGACGCCCGGGTGATGCTCACCGCCCTGCGCGGGGCCATCGACGCCGTGGTGCTGCGCTGGGTGGGGGATCCGGACTTCGACGTGGCCAGGGCCGGCCGGGAGCTGGCCGACCTCTTCGACCGGGCCACCCGCGCCGAACCGTAGCGGGACAGCTCACGCAGGCACGCAGGACAGGGGAGGAAACACGTCATGGGAGGGACGAGCGTGATGGGGGAGAACGTGAACACGTCGACCGAGCAGGAGAGCGGTCCGCAGGCCACCGCAGCCGAGGCCGCGCCGGACGCCGGGCCGAGCGCCGCGCCGGACGCCGCGCAGAAGGCCCGCGCCGCCAAGCGGCAGCTGACCAAGTCGCTGGTCTTCGAGCTGGCCCTGCCGCTCGGCGGCTACTACGTGCTGCACGGGGTGGGGCTCGGCCAGTGGGCCTCGCTGCTTATCAGCAGCCTGCTGCTGGTGCCGTGGCTGGTGCTCGGGATGGTCCGCAGCCGCCGGGTCGAGGTGATGCCGGTCTTCACGCTGCTGCTGATCGTGCTCGGCGCGCTGATGTCGATGGTCAGCGGCAGCCCCCGGGTACTGCTGGTGCGCGACAGCTGGGTGTTCGGCGTGCTCGGGCTCTGGATCCTGGGCACCCTGGCGACGCAGCGCCCGTTCATGCTGACCGCCTCGCGGTCGATCGTCGCCACCAAGATCGGTGAGGCGGGTGCCGAGGAGTGGACGGGCCGCTGGGCCTACGACGCGACCTTCCGCCACCACCTGCGGACGCTCACCACCGTCTGGGGCCTGGGGTTCACCGTGGACGCCGGCATCCGGGTGGCGCTGGCCTACACCCTGCCGGTCGACCTCGTGCCGCTGGTGAGCACGCTGCAGTGGCTGGTGGTGCTGGGCGGGCTGTTCGGCTTCCACATCTTCTACGTGAACCGCAACGGCCTGAAGGTCTGATCCGCGATGACCGACACCACCGTGGCCGACACCACCGTGACCGACGTCCTGATCGCCGGCGCCGGGCACAGCAGCTGACCCGGGGCGACCGTCCGGACCAGGCGGTCGCCCCGGCGCCCTGGCCCGAGGACCGGACCGGTGCCCAACCCGCTGCACACCTGGTTCGGTGCCCCCTCGGGGCGCCCGGCTCCGGTGGCGTAGCCGCGGAGCGGGGTCAGATCAGGCCCCGGCGCAGTGCGTAGGCGACGGCGTGCGAGCGGTTGCGCAGGCTCAGCCGGGTGGTCAGACCGTGCAGGACGTTCTTCACCCAGCGCTCGGAGTAGCCGAGCGTGTCCGCGATCTCCGCGGTGTCCAGGCCGTCGGCGACCAGCCGCAGGATCCCGGTCTCCCGCTCGCTCAGCGCGTCCTCGGCCCCACCCGCCGCCGGTGCCGTCGCCCGCGCCGCACCGGCTCCGGCCGCCCCCGCGCCCGCCGCTCCCGCTGCGCCCGCCGTCGCCGCACCCGCCGCACCCACCGCTGCCGCCGACGCGCGCCCGGTGCGGCCGGCCTGCTCCAGCAGCCGGGACAGCAGGTCGGTCGGCAGCGAGCTGCGGCCGGTCTGCACGTTGTGGAGCGCCTTCAGCAGGCGGGCCTGGGTCACCTCGTGCCGCCACAGGATGGAGGTCACCCCGCAGCCCACCACCTCGATCAGCTCGGCCTCCTGGAGCCGGCCGACGATCAGCACCAGGCGCAGCCGGGGATCGGCGGCCAGCGACCGCGCCTCGCGCAGGAGTTCGCTGTTGACCGAGTCGGCGACCAGGACCACCGTGCAGCGCAGGCCCGGCGGCCGGTCCTCGACCAGGGTCACTCCCGGGACGGCACGCAGGTAGCTCTGCAGACCGGCTCTGGCGATCGGATCCGCCGCTCTGGTCAGCACCATGACGTCCTGCACCGGCGCCCCGCCGTTCTTGACCATGCGGCCCGGGGTCACCGTCCGGACATCGGAACACACCTGACGCTGACCGCGTCGCAGCTGTCCGGCTGTCACCTGACCAGTCATCTCACGCCCCCCAAGGTTTCCTCCCCCGCCACATGGCGGCCGGGCGGCCGCACTATCAGTCGTAACGGATGGCGGTGGGGGAAACGCTCAGTACATATTCGAGTCCGGGGTCGTTATACGGCCGAAATATGACGCACCGACGTCCGGCCCAGGAGCTCTCCCCAGGACCGGACGCCGTCGACGCACCCGTGCGCGGTGCGGAATTTACGGGATTTATTGGCTCAATCGTTGCGGGCCACCTCCGGCCCGGTGATCCGCCGCAGCACCGGCAGGGTGGCGGTGATGACCGCCAGGGCGGCGGCCAGCCCCCCGGCCACGATCAGGTAGTACTCGGCGCCCGGCGCCCGGAGCGAGTAGTCGAGCTGCGCCTTCAGGAAGAGCGCCGCCGCCAGGAACCCGGTCCCGATCGCCACCGCGGCGACCACGAAGAGCGGCACCGCGCTCTCCAGCAGGACGACCCGGCGCAGCACCCCGAGCTGCGCACCGGTCAGCCGCAGCAGACTGAACGGGCGCTTGCGATCGCTCAGGCCCCCGGCCACGCTCACCGCCAGGCTGCAGCCGGCGATCGGGAAGCTGATCCCGATCACCACGTCGGACAGCTGCTTGTAGCTGTCGAGCTGATCGGACATCCGGGCGCGGCTCTCGCCGATGGTGTAGGGCGGCTGCTCGCCGGGGTAGGCGTTCGACAGGACGGTGCGCGCCCGCTCGACGGCCGCCGACGAGCCGTCGGTGGCCACGTCGATCTCCTCGACCGGCTGGTTCCGCAGTTGCTCGGCCGACTGCGCCGCGGCGGACCAGACCGTGGGCCAGGCGGGGCCCTGGTGGCCGTCCAGGCCGATGACGGCGAAGGACGCGTTGACCACCGCCGTCCGGGCCCCGGCCGGGCAGGTACCGAAGGCCGGCATCGCCGCGAGCTCCGCGCAGCTCGCCAGGCCGCCGCCCAAGCCCGCGTTCGTGTTCCAGGCATAGCTCGGGTCCAGGTGGATCGCCGTCACGCCCTGGACGCCCGGTATCGCGTGCAGCTCGGCCAGCACGGAGTCCGAGGGCGCCGCCACGAGGTTGACCGGCTGACCGTGGTCGTCGAAGTCGTGGTAGTTGCCGATCAGGGTGTTGCGGATCGCCGTGCTCCCGCTCGGCACACCACGCTCGGCGATCTCCGCGGTGATCACCCCGACGGCGCAGCTGGTGATGCACAGGGCCAGCACCAGCCCGCTGACCGCACGGAACCCGCCCTTCGGGTCGTCCGACAGGCGACGCCCGGCCACCAGGGGGGCCGGCCGGTTGGTGCGACGCGCCATCAGCCGGCCGCCGATCATGGTCAGCCACGGTCCGGCGAGGACGATGCCGCCCAGCACCAGCAGGATGCCCGGCAGGAACGCCATGGTCTGGCCGTCGCTGGTGGCGGGGCGCCGCCCGATGAAGTAGCCGAGCTCCAGCAGGCCGCCGACCAGCGGGATCACCCGGTAGACCCGCGGCGGGCGCGGCGTGACCCGCCGGGTGACGCCGAGCGGGGAGATCTGCACCCGCCGCAGCGCGATCCGGGCCGAGACCGCCGAGGCGACCGGGACGCCGAGGGCGACCGCCAGCACGTTCGCCGGGCTGAGCGACAGGTCGCTGCGGAAGAACAGCGTGCGGGTGAAGTCGATGGTCGCCAGCTCCGGGCGGAGCAGGAAGAACAGTGCGAAGCCGACCACCACACCGATCGCGGCGGCGACCGTCGACTCGACGGCCGAGATCACCGAGACCTGCCGGGGTGTCGCCCCCACCAGGCGCATCGCGGCGAACCGCTGCTCGCGCCGGGTGGCCGCGAGCCGGGTGGCGGTTGCGATCAGGATCAGCACCGGGAAGATCAGCGCGGCCGCCACCACGGAGAGGACCAGGTCCATCCCGCTGCCGTCGGTCCCCACCACGCACTTGCTGCTGCAGTCGGCGGGCGAGAGGCCCATGATCGAGGTCACCTTGCGGGCCTCGGGCCGGCTCGCGAGCTCGTCGGGCCGGTGGCCGATCACGATGATCAGCGAGTCCGGGCCCGGGAGCGCGGCCTTGCCGATGGTCCCGACCAGGTGGCCCGGGTAGCGGTCGGCGAGCTGGGCGGCCGGGACGGTGCCCAGCAGCGCACCGAGCGCCGGGGAGGCGTCGTACTCGCCGGGCCCGGGCAGGCGCGGAATGCCCGGCGGGACGGGCGAGTTCGGCCCGGTGCCGGCCACGTCGACCCGGCCCAGGACCTTGCCGTCGAAGCTGTCGGCCCCGATCTGCCACCACAGCGGGTCGGCCGCCGGGCCGGCCGCGGCCTGCGGGGACGCCGTCGCGCCGACCGACCCCTGCATGTTCGCCCCGGTGTTGAGCCAGGCGTTGCGGTCGTTCTGCGTGCCGATGCCGTTGATCGCCGCCAGCGTGCTCAGCAGCAGCCCCACCCCCAGGGCCACGGCGGCCGCGATGATGGCCAGCCGGGCAGCCGCCTCCCGGCCGCCGCCCACCGTCAGCCGCAGACCGAGCCGGACCATCCCCAGGTCGATCACGAGGCCACCCGCCCCAGCGAGAGCCCCGACACCTTGCCGTCGCGGACCACGACCTCTCGGTCCGCGCAGGCCGCCACCCGGGGCTCGTGGGTCACGATGACCACGGTGGTGCCCTGCTCCCGGGCGGAGCTGACCAGCAGCTCCATCACCTGCTCGCCGGTGAGCGAGTCCAGCGACCCGGTCGGCTCGTCGGCGAAGAGCACGTCCGGCTCGGCCACCAGGCCCCGGGCCAGCGCGACACGCTGTGCCTGACCACCCGACAGCTCCCCCGACCTGCGCCCCTGAAGACCGTCCAGCCCGAGCCGCTCGAACCAGCCGCGCGCCTCGGCCAGCGCCGTCGCCCGACGGCGGCCACTGAGCAGCAGCGGCAGCGCCACGTTCTCCTCGGCGGTCAACTCCGGTACCAGCTGGCCGAACTGGAAGACGAACCCGAACCTGTCGCGGCGCAGCTCACTGCGCTCGGTCTCGCGCATCCGGTCCACCCGCCGGCCGTCGAAGACGATCTCCCCGCTGTCGGGGGTCAGGATGCCGGCCAGGCAGTGCAGCAGGGTCGACTTGCCCGACCCGCTCGGACCCATGATGGCGAGGATCTCCCCGCGCGCCACCGCCAGGTTCGCCCCGCGCAGCGCGGGTGTCTGTCCGAAGGAGAGCACGGCATCGCGCGCCTCGATCATGAACTCGCCGGGCAGGGCCGGGCTGTTGTCGGCAACGCTCATCCCAGCACCTCCGCCTTGAGCGCGCCGAGCCGGGCCGAGGTGATCTCGATCCAGCGCAGGTCGGCCTCCAGATGGAACATCCCGTGGTCGGCGAGGAGCTTGTCGACCAGCGGGCCGGTGCGCTTGATCTCCATCAGCTCCCGCATCCGCTGCACATGCGCCGCCCGCTGCACGTCGAGGTACGCCTCCGCGTCGCGCCCCAGCATCAGCGCCAGCACCACCTTGGTGAACAGCACCGTCTGCAGGTGCGGTTCGGCCTCGATCGGCTCGGCGAGCCAGGACTGCAGCTCGGTGGCCCCCTTCTCGGTGATCACATACCGCTTGCGGTCCGGCCCCGCTCCCGGCTCCGCCGGCCCCACCACCACCTTCCCGTCCCGGGCCAGCCGCCCGAGCGTCGAGTACACCTGTCCGATCAGCAGCGGCTTGCCCCGCCCGAAGTAGGCGTCATAGTCGCGCTTCAGGTCATAGCCATGGCTCGGCTCCCGTTCCAGCAGGCCGAGCAGTGCGAGAGGAACTGTCATAACCGAGTGTCTACACTGAGTGTGTACACCGCGTCAATCGCCTTCGCCGGTGCCCGCTCCCACTCTTGACTGCACGTCACCCCACCGCCGCCCGCCGAAAATCCACTCCGGCTCCCCGGAATGCCTCGGCGCCGGCCGTGGTTCTCCTGGCGCGCCGGTGATCACGACCGGCGGAAACGACCGAGTGATGGGGGAAACCATGTCGAAGGTGCACGGGACGGTGGCCGAGGGGTTCGAGGCGGTCCGGGCGGAGTTCGAGGCGTTCGTGGCCGCCGAGCCCGTCGATCCGGCGGCGCAGCTGGCCGCCTATCAGCACGGGCGGCTGGTGGTGGACTTGTGGGCGGGCGACGTCACCGGTGATTCGCTGAGCGGCGTCTTCTCGGTCACCAAGGGCGCCGCCTACCTGGTGGTGGCCCTGCTGGTGGAGGAGGGCGTGCTCGACCTCGACCACAGGGTCGCGGACCACTGGCCGGAGTTCGCCGCCCATGGCAAGGGCGCGGTGACGCTGCGCGAGCTGATCACGCACCGGGCCGGGGTGATCGGCGCGGACGGCGGGTTCGACTACGAGGAGCTGGCCGACGACCGCGTCATCGCCGAACGGCTGGCCGGGCAGCGACCGTTCTGGCGGCCCGGGGCGGGCCACGGCTACCACGCGCTCGCGATCGGCGCCCTGGTCGGCGAGGTGGTGCGGCGGGTGACCGGCAGCAGCGTCCAGGAGATCTACGAGGAGCGGGTCCGGGCCCCGTACGGTCTCGACCTCTACCTCGGGCTGCCCGAGTCGCAGCAGCACCGCTACCGCGACGTGCTGCCCATGCTGCCGACCGCCGAGCAGCAGGCCGTCCTGGCCGGCCAACCGCGCCCCGGGCGCTACAACCGGCTCGCGATCGCCTTCAACACCAGCGCCGACGCCTCCTTCGACCTGGTCCGTTTCGTCAACTCGCCCGCCTCGCTGGCCAAGAGCCCGACCTCGGTCGGCGGCGCCGGCAACGCGCGCGGCATCGCCGGTATGTACGCGACGATGCTGGGCGGCTTCAACGGCCGCGGCCCGCTGCTCAAGGCGGACACGGTGCGCGACTTCGCCACGGCCCACTCGCTCGGCCAGGACCTGGTGGTGGGCGGTGCGAACGGCTTCGCCCTCGGGTTCCAGGCGCTCGGGGTGACGTACCCCGCCCTGAGCGCGGACACCTTCGGCCACGAAGGCGCAGCCGGCGCCCTCGCCTTCGGCGACCAGCGCTCCGGCCTCGCCTACGGTTACACCCGCCGCCGCTTCGCCTTCCCCGGCGGCGCCGCCCCGGAGAACGAGCGCCTCTCCCGGGCCGTCTACGAGGCGGCGATCGCCTGAGCCGGCGTGGCGCTCAGTGCTGCTGCCAGCTCGGGTCCGTGGCGAGGGCCGTGAGCTGGTCGACGGTCAGCGCGGGCGGGCCCCCCTGGATGTCGTAGCCGTTGCTGCCGTTGGTCTCGTCGATGGTGACCCCGGTGCCGTCCGGCAGCATGACTTCGACCATCCACAGGCTGGCGGGGCCGCCGCTGCTCGTGGTGACGGGGGTCGTCGAGGTGATCACGCTGCTGCCGCCGTTCACCGCGGGGGTCAGCTGCTGGCCCGGCTGGACGCCGCCCTCGAAGGCCCGCCGGGGATCACCGGCGCCCTGGTCCAGTCGGGGATCGACCGTGACCATCAGCACGCTGGTGCGCCCGGCGGCGGTGACCGTCAGATGCGCCGTGCCGGGCCTGGTCTGCGGCGTGGTGCCGTTGTCGTGCTGCACACCGGCGGGCAGCAGCCGGTCGACGCCCGCCAGGATGTCGGCCGGCTGCGGCGGCCTCGGTGAGGCCTGCCCGGCGGCCGGGGCGGAGACCGGACGGCCCGCGTCGATCAGCCGGGCCCAGGAGCTGCTGGCCACCACGGCGGTCAACTGCTCGGCGGAGAGCGCGGGGTCGGCCCGGGTCACCGGAGCGGCCACCGTACGGGAGTTGTACTCGTCGAGCCGCACCTGCCGCCCGTCGATGCCGGTGTACACCGCGCTCCAGTGCTCGACCGGGTCGGTGGACGTCGGGGCCGACTTGTCGATGACCAGGATCGCGCCGTCCGGCCGGACGCTGCGGGTGCAGTCCGCGGTGGACACCATGAACGGGTCCGGGCACTGGGTGCCCTCGGTGTCGTCGCCGAGCGGCAGGCCGACCGTGGCGGTGGACAGCTGCAGCAGCGTGGCGCCGTGGCCGTCGTCGAAGACGAGCTTCGCCGCCGGCCCCTGGCCGGTCACCTGGTCCTGGCCGCTCCGCTCGCTGGTCCGGCCCGGCGGGAGCAACGGCACGAGGGTGGCGAGCGCCGACTGCGGCCCTGGAGTGGCGATGGTCTGCCGACTCGCCGGCGCCACCGGGTCGCCACCGGGGCGCAGTTGGACGGCGACCAGGCCCGCTACGGCCAGCACGGCCGCGCCGCCGGCCACGGTCGCGGCCCGGCGGCGGGCGACCCGGCGCCGACCGCGCCGCTCGCCGCCGTCGGCCAGCAGCTCGCCGGGGGTGTCGGGGGCGAGGTCGGCGGCCTCGCGCAGGAGTTCGGTGATGGAGTCCTCAATGGGCATGGCGGAGAAGGCCTTTCTCAGTGGTGTGATGGTTCGCGGGACGGGCGGCTGCGTACGGCCGCATCAGGGGCGCGGCAGCTCGTCCAACTGGTCGCCGAGCACGGCACGCAGCCGCTCCAGCGCCCGGCTGCTGCGCGAGCGCACCCCGCTGGCGCTGAGCCGCAGGACCGCGGCGGTCTCCTCGACGCTGCGGTCCTCCCAGAACCGCAGCACCAGCACCGCCCGGTCCTGAACGGGCAACTGACCGAGCGCACGGAGCAGCGTGATCCGCAGCGCCGGGTCCGGGTCGTTGACCGCCGTCTCCGCGAACCGGTCGGTGACCTGCTCGGTGCTCGCCCGGCGCCGGCGGTGCGAGAGGAAGGTGTGGAACAGGATCGTCTGGGCGTAGCCCGCCGGGTTCTCCAGCCGGGATATCCTGCGCCACTTGCCGTAGATGCGCCCCAGCGTCTCCTGAGCGAGGTCCTCGGCGAGATGCGCGTCACCGCCGGTCAGCAGATACGCCGTGCGCACCAGCCGACGCCCCATCGCGGCGGCGAACGCCCGGAAATCCAGCGGCTCCGGCGATCCGGAACTCGTCGTTGTGCGGTCCATACCCGGTTAACGCGGTGACCCGGCCCGCGCGTCCCAGCCCGCGCACAGCGCGGGCGGGACAGGGAACGCGCAGCGGGCGCGACTGGCCTCAGCCGAGCTGTGCAGCAGCCATCGGCTGGGCACGTTCGAAGAGGTCCCGGGCGCGTGAGTTCCGGGCGTGCGGTCTGATGGCGGCCAGCATCGCTCGGAAGCGGTCGTCAGCCCGGCCCGACTGGACGTGCGGGTAGTCATCGAGTGCGAGGTGCCAGGTCTGGACGGCCTCCTCCAGCAGTCCGGCCTCCAGCTTCCATTCGGCGAGCATGGAGCGGTGCCGGACCCGGGCTCGGCGGTAGATGTGCGGCCTGACCTTCTCGGACTGCTCCAGCGCGCGGATCGCGCCCTCGCGGTCGCCGAGTTCGTAGTTCACCTGAGCAACGTGGTACGCGAGCGAAGCGGGGTCGTAGGAGCCGTGGGCCTTCGCCTTGGACTCGGCCTTTTCCATCGCGGCCTCCGCCGCGTGGAGCATCGTCAGCGCTCCTCGGCGGTCGCCGGTCCGGGCGAGCGCATGTGCCTGTTGTCCGGCGAGGAACGCCCGCATCCTCGGGCCCGCTTCTGGCGAAGCGACGGACGCGGCGTCCGCGTACCGAAGGGCGGGCTGGCCATGGCCGAGCTCGACGGCCTGCACGCTCATCCCCCGCAGGGTGGTGCAGTAGGTCAGGTAGTCGCCGGCGGCGCCGGCCAGTTCCAGCGCCTTCGTGTAGTAGTTCTGGCCGAGCATGTCCAGGCGCTCGTCGACGGCCATGTAGCCGGTCAGGTACAGGTGGTCTGCGGCGGCGGACAGCATGGCCCGACGAACGCCCTCCGAGGCGGTGGCCTGCACGTACGGGGCAATGTTGTTGACCATGAACGCGGCGGCCATCGGGCGGGCGGTTCGGCCACCGAACTGGTCGTCCATCTCGCTGATGCGCTCGGTCATGGCCATCACCGCCTCGACCTCGGCCATACCGATGCGGGTATGCGGGTTGGTCCTGAGCTTGCCGAACCGTCCGACGACGTCCGGCCAGCCGGGGATGGTCAGGGCGACCGAGTACAGGCCCGCCCCGAGCACGCCCCTTCGCGATGGGTCCATGTCCATGTACTTCAACTTGAACCCGACCTCGGTGCCGGCCCGGTTGACCGCGCGGGCGAACTCGCCGCTGTTCCAGCGAGCCTCGGCGATCAGCGGGCCGAGCTTGCGGTTCGGTGTCCGTTCGCGTCTCGCCATTGCCGCCCCCAGGACCGGGTTTCAAGGGTTTCAGACTTCTTCGGTGTCTCTACCGTGTTCACACCCAGTGCACACCTGTTGACTGGGTGTCAGGTCGATCAGGGGCCCCGCTGCCCGCGAGATCGGCTTTCCGGACCGCCGACATCCTCTTGTCCACTCTGGCGGTCGCCGCTGCCCCAGTCCAGCGCCGAAGGGTTCCTCGCCATGGTCGTCCACAGCTCCGCGTTCCTCGTGCTCCGAGATCCCGCCTCAGTCCCGCGTGCCCGCAGTCAGGTCCGCACCCAGGTGGCCGGTTGGGGTGTCCGCTTGGACGACGAGGCCCAGTTCGCCCTCGACACGGTCACCTCCGAGCTGGTGACCAACGCGGTGCGGCACACCGCCGAGGCGATGCTCACCATCGGCGTCCACGCCGACCCTGACCTGCGGCGGGTCCTGATCGAGGTCTACGACGGCTCGACGGACCTTCCGCGCCCGCGCTCTGCCGGGCCGGACGACGCGACCGGCCGCGGCGTGTTCCTGGTCGAGCGCCTGTCCCTCTCCCATGGTGCCGAGAGGACCGAGCGGGGCAAGCGCGTCTGGGCCGAGCTGGCCCTGCCCGAGCAGCCACTGACCCGCCACCAGCTCTTCGCCCAGCCACGCCGGGCGGCGAGGTCCGTCGCCCGGCGGCTCGGTGTCACCCGAAAGCCGCCGATACACCCGCCCACCCTGGTCAGCGCCCGCGCGCACTGACCAGGGCCCTGGATCTCCTCACGCCGAGAGGACGACATGACCACCATCCAGCACCACACCGCGACCCCGGACCGGCTCCACGGCCGGCCCGTCGTCCGCAGCTTCCTCCAAGGCCCCGCGCTGACCGTCGCCGACCTGTCGATGGTTCTCCTGGTCCGCGACGACACGGACCAGGCCGAGCGGCCCATGCCGACCGTCACCGTCGCCCAGATCCCGCAAGGATCACCTGGTGGCGGAACTCGACGTCGGGGAAGCGCTCTCGCAGCGGCGCCAGGAGTGTCATCGCCGGTTGGGCCGGTTGGGCCGGTTGGGATCGACCCGCCTCCCGGACGGTTGTGAGCACACCGGATCCGAGCGGGATCCGGGTCCGTCAGCCGGTGTAGGTGTACCGGTCCCCGCTGACCACGCTGGTGACCCCGCCCGGGGTGAGCACCCGGACGTCGACCGTGCCCGTGCCGGCCGGTGCGGTGGCGGTGCAGAAGGCGGGTCCGCAGGAGACGTCCTCGGCCGGCCGCTGACCGAAGAACACCTGGCCACCGGTCAGGTTGGTGCCACCGAGGACCACCGAGTTGCCGCCGGCCGAGGGCCCGCTGTTCGTGTACACCTGGGCCATCACGGGCGCCGGGGGAGCGGGCGGCGGCGGGCCGGTGTAGAGGAACGCGCCCGGAGCGTAGGCGGTGCCGCCGGGCGTGACCACGGTGACCGGGACGCCGCCCCAGCCGCCGGGGGCCGTCGCGGTGCAGCTGGTGTCGGTGCAGGAGACTCCGGTGGCCGGGGTGTCGCCGAAGAGCACCATGCTGTTGGCCAGCGAGGTGCCGCTGACGGTCACCGCGGTCCCGCCGGTGCCGGCGCCGAGGTAGGTGTCCAGGCCGCTGACCCGCGGTGCGGCGGGGATCACCGGCGGCGGCGGGGTCTGGCCGCCGATGCCCACGGTGGCCACGTTGTCGGCCGGGTTCCGGTCGTCCCGGTTGCTGACGGTCGCGGTGATCACGCTGGGGGGAACGGGGTTGGCCGAGGTGACGTGCACCTCCATGAATTCGGTCCGACCCGGCTTGCGGGTGCCGGTGAAGACGGCGGTGAGGTGGTGGCCGTCGGGCGAGATGGCGGTGGTGAAGGTGTAGTCCTGCGGGTCGTCGAACTCCATGACGTCCTCGGCACTCATCCAGGACGGCAGGTCCAGGGTGATCTGGGTGGGTCCGGTGGTGTCGGCGGTGCCCGCCGCCGTCCAGGAGACGTCCAGATCGCCGTAGCCCGGCACCACTTCGGCGGAGATCCCGACGGACTCGTCCGGGCCGGTGACCGGGGCGCCGGACGGCGCGCCGGCCACCGCGGGTGTGCCGGCCACCGCGGGTGTGCCGGCGGCCACGGCACCGGCCAAGGCCAGTGCCGAACAGAGCACGGCAAGCTTGCTCCTCATGGGTCCCCCCTCGGGATTCGCTGAGAGCACGGTTATATCCCGACAGGTCGTCAGTTCGAGTAGTTTCAAAGGAAGTTGTGATCCCGTCATGATGAACGCCCGGATGATTCCGGCGAGGGGGCATCCCGCCGACCGCACGAACACCCCATGTCCGAGGAAGCGTTCGCACACCCCGCCACCCGGACCGCCCACAGGAGCGGTTTCCATGCGAACTTGCTCACCAGTGGTCTCCGGATCGCTGCATTCGGTAACCGTGCCGGCGAGCCGTTCCCCGGTACGTACCCGAAGGGGCGATCGCATGTCCGGATCCCGTATGCCCGCCGCCGTCCGCGCCTCCCTCGCCACCGCCACCGCACTCACCGCCGTTGTGGAATCCCGGGGACGGGTGCGGCCGCTCCTACCGGAACTATCCGCACCAGGTCGCCGAGGAGTTGGGGCTGGAGCTGGACGACGTCACCTGCGGTGCCGCCGAGGTGCAGGACGGCATCCTGGGCCCGCAGCCGCCGTCGAAGCTCTACGGCCCGCCCTCGGTGCCGCCCCCCGGCGGCTGGAAGGAGCGGCCCGCGCAGATCGAGCGCCTCCACACGGACGCCGACTACGTGAGCGTCGGCATCGGCGGGAACACCCTCGGCTTCGGGGACATCGTGACCCAGTGCCTGGAGCGCGGTCTGAACACGCTCGGCTTCGGCACCCCTTGCACGAAACCGGCCAGGGCGACCAGACGGATCCCCCGGCCGGCCTCTGTACCGAGATCCCCGGCACCGGCGAGGCGTGCACCTTCGTGCACCCCAACGCCTCCGGGGCGGACAACCAGGCCCGCCAGGTCCAGGCCGCCTTCGAGGAGTAGGACGGCAGCGGAACGACGGCCCCGGCCCCCGCTCAGGGGCCGGGGCCGTGTGGTGCGTCAGGCGCTGGTGGCCGCCGTGAAGCGGGCGGCGACGTCCTGCCAGTTGACGACGTCCCACAGGCGGGTCACGTAGTCGGGGCGGACGTTCTTGTACTGCAGGTAGTAGGCGTGCTCCCAGGCGTCGAAGGCGAGCAGCGGGGTGGTGCCCTGGCCGACGTTGCCGTGGTGGTCGTAGACCTGCTCGACGATCAGGCGCTTGCCGAGCGGCTCCCAGGAGAGGATGCCCCAGCCGCTGCCCTGGACGCCGACGGTGGCGGCGGTGAGCTGCTTCCTGAAGGCCTCGAAGCTGCCGAAGTGCTCGGTGATGCCGTCGGCGAGGGCGCCGTCGGGGCGGTCGCCGCCCTCCGGGGAGAGGTTCTGCCAGAAGAGGGAGTGCAGGACGTGGCCGGAGAGGTGGAAGGCCAGCGTCTTCTGCAGGCCGACCAGGCCGCCGAGCTGGTCCTTGTCACGGGCCTCGGCCAGCTGCTCGATGGTGTCGTTGGCGCCCTTGACGTAAGCGGCGTGGTGCTTGGAGTGGTGCAGCTCCAGGATCTCGGCGGACATCGCCCGCTCCAGGGCGGAGTAGTCGTACGGCAGGTCGGGAAGCGAGTAGGTGCCCATCAGGACACGGCCCCTTTCATACGTGGATCACGTGGATGATCGTGCCGGCGAACACACTATTGCGCATCACTTGCAATAGCCACCGCAGTGCATCAGCATGTCAGCTGTGGGGTCGGCCTGTCAGCCGACCTGGACGCACTCCCCCGCGGGCGTGTCCTTCCGACCGACGATCGTCTTCCCAACCGGCGCCCGCCGGGACGTCCCGGCCGACCCCACGCCAACCACGAGCCCCTCCACGAGCCCCCGTGCGCCCCCGGGTGCCCTCCACACCCCCGTTCCAATTGCCACTGTCTTGCAACTAGGATCTGGGTGCATCTAGGTTGTGCCGCTGTCACCACGAGCAGCAGGAGCACACCCATGACCACAGCCTCCAGTCCCGCCAAGACCGGCCCCGACCGAACCAGCAGCGGCGGCTGGCGGCAGGCCACCGCCTCGATAACCCGCCAGGAGTGGACCCGCCTGGCGGGCATGGCCGGTTTCATCGTGGCCCTGCACGTCGTCGGCTGGTTCACCCTGGTGGCGATCGTCGCGCCGCAGCACCTGAGCCTGGGCAGCAAGGGCTTCGGCATCGGCATCGGCGTCACCGCCTACACCCTCGGCATGCGGCACGCCTTCGACGCCGACCACATCGCCGCGATCGACAACACCACCCGCAAGCTGATGCACGAGGGCAAGCGGCCGCTCTCGGTGGGCTTCTGGTTCTCGCTCGGCCACTCCTCGGTCGTCTTCGGCCTGGCCTTCCTGCTCTCACTCGGCGTCAAGGCGCTGGCCGGGCCGGTGGAGGACGACAACTCCAAGCTGCACCACGTCACCAGCCTGATCGGCACCACCGTCTCCGGGACGTTCCTCTACGTCATCGCGGCGATCAACATCGTCATCCTGGTCGGCATCTGGAAGGTGTTCCGACAGATGCGCTCGGGCCACTTCGACGAGGCGGCGCTGGAGGAGCAGCTGAACAACCGCGGCTTCATGAACCGGCTGCTCGGCCGGGTGATGAAGTCGATCACCAAGCCGTGGCAGATGTACCCGCTCGGCCTGCTCTTCGGGCTCGGCTTCGACACCGCCACCGAGGTGGCGCTGCTGGTGCTGGCCGGCTCCGGCGCCGCCTCCGGCCTGCCCTGGTACGCGATCCTGTGCCTGCCCGTGCTGTTCGCGGCCGGCATGTCGCTGCTGGACACCATCGACGGCTCGTTCATGAACTTCGCCTACGGCTGGGCGTTCTCCAAGCCGGTGCGCAAGGTCTACTACAACCTGACCATCACCGGTCTGTCGGTGGCCGTCGCGCTGATCATCGGCACCGTGGAGCTGCTCGGCCTGCTCGCCGACCAGCTCGACCTGCACGGCGCGTTCTGGGACTGGGTCAGCGGGATCGACATCAACCTGCTCGGCTTCCTGATCGTCGGGCTCTTCTTCGTCGTCTGGATCGGCGCGATGGTGGTCTGGAAGGTGGGGCGGATCGAGCAGAAGTGGTCGGCCAACGTGCCCGCCACCGCGCCGGCGGCGGAGGAAGCCTGATGCCCGCCTCGCCGATGCCCGTCTCGCCGATGCCCGTCTCGCCGATGCCCGCCTCGCCCGTGGTGCTGGGGATCGAGTCCTCCTGCGACGAGACCGGCGCCGGCCTGGTGCGCGACGGCGTGCTGCTCGGACAGGCGGTGGCCTCCAGCATGGACGAGCACGCCCGGTTCGGCGGCGTGGTGCCGGAGATCGCCGCCCGGGCCCACGTCCAGGCGATCGCCCCGGTGGTGCGCGAGGCGCTGGGCCGGGCGGGGCTGGGCCTGGGTGACATCGGCGCGGTCGCCGTCACCACCGGGCCCGGGCTGGCCGGGGCGCTGCAGGTCGGCGTGGCGGCGGCCAAGGGGTACGCCTTCTCGCTGGGCGTGCCGCTGTACGGGGTGCACCACCTGGCCGGGCACGTGGCCGCCGCGACGCTGGACGGCGGGCCGCTGCCCGACCCCTGCGTGGTGCTGATCGTCTCCGGCGGCCACACCTCGCTGCTGCTGGTGCGCGACCTGGCCAGGGACCCGATCGTGCACCTCGGCGACACCCTGGACGACGCGGCCGGCGAGTGCTTCGACAAGGTGGCCCGGATCCTGGGCCTGCCCTACCCGGGCGGCCCGGCCATCGACCGCGCGGCCGAGGCGGGCGACCGGTCCGCCGTCCGGTTCCCGCGCCCGCTCAGCGGCCGGGCGGACCCGCCCTACGCCTTCTCCTTCTCCGGTCTCAAGACCGCCGCCGCCCGCTGGGTGGAGGCGCAGCGGGCGGGCCGGACCGAGCCGCGGGTCGCCGACGCCGCCGCCGCGCTGCAGGAGGCGATCGCCGACACGCTGACCCGCAAGGCGGTGCGCGCCTGCCGCGACCACGGGATCGACACCCTGGTGCTGGTCGGCGGAGTGGCCGCCAACTCGCGGGTCCGCGCGCTGGCCGAGCGGCGCTGCGCGGCGGCGGGCATCACCCTGCGGGTGCCGCCGGTGGGCCTGTGCACGGACAACGGCGCGATGGTCGCGGCCGTCGGTGACCTGCTGGTCCGCGCCGGGGCCGCACCCGCCCCCGCGGACCTCTCCATCGACCCGTCGGCCCCGCTGGAGTTCGCGCGGCTGACCCCGGTGCTCGGGCAGCCGCAGCCCGTGGGGTGAGTTCCGTCGCAGCCGGATGGGCTTGTCGACATGGCGACCGAGCCCCTACGGTGTTGACCGCCGTGGTGTTCGGGAAGACCGGTGACGGACCCTCAACAGGGGTCCCAGACCGGAGCGGCCCTCGCCACTGTGATCGGGAAGTGTCCGCGTCGCGCCCGTCTGTGACGGGCCGCCACCGGATGCCGAAAGGCGTCCGGGAAGGCGAGCCGCGGACACGTTCGACCCGTCAGCCAGGAGACCGGCCACGGCACCTTACGAGAACTGTCCACGAGGTGCTGGAGAGGCGTTCCTTGCTATGAGCCTGCCCGAAAACTCCGCCATGCCGGCGACTCCCGTCATACCCGCGCCGGCCGGCGCGCCGACCGGCGCACCAAGCGCCGCGACGGCCCCGGCGGGCACCACTCCCCCGCGCTGGCAGCGCGCCGACACGATCCGCACCGCCGGGCTGCTGGCGGTCATCGTGGCCATGCACGTGGTGGGCTTCACGGTCCTGCTGGGCATGGTCGCCCCGCACCACTACCGGATCGGCGACCAGGTCTTCGGCCTGGGCCTGGGCATCACCGCCTACACCCTCGGCATGCGGCACGCCTTCGACGCCGACCACATCGCCGCCATCGACAACACCACCCGCAAGCTGATGGCCGACGGCCAGCGCCCGGTCTCGGTCGGCTTCTGGTTCGCCATCGGCCACTCCAGCATCGTGATGGGGCTGGCCGCGCTGATCGCGACGGGTGCCAAGATCGCGGGCACCCTGGTGGACGACAAGTCCAACACCCGGATGACGCTGGGCGTCATCGGCACCAGCGTCTCCGGCGGCTTCCTCTACCTGATCGCCGCCCTCAACCTGGTCGCGCTCTTCGGCATCTACCGGGTCTTCAAGGCGATGCGGGCGGGCCAGTTCGACGAGCACGAGCTGGAGAAGCACCTGGCCAACCGCGGTTTCATGAACCGGATCCTGGGCCGGCTGACCAACTCCATCACCCGCCCCTGGCAGATGTACCCGATCGGGGTCCTGTTCGGCCTCGGCTTCGACACCGCCACCGAGGTGACGCTGATGGTGATGGCCGGCTCCGGCGCCGCCGCGGGGCTGCCCTGGTACGCGATCCTGCTGCTGCCGCTGCTCTTCGCCGCCGGCATGAGCCTGTTCGACACGCTCGACGGCACGTTCATGAACTTCGCCTACCACTGGGCGTTCTCCAACCCGGTCCGCAAGGTGTACTACAACCTCACCATCACCGGACTGTCCATCGCGGTGGCCTTCTTCATCGGCACCATCGAGCTGGTCGGCGTGCTGCACGACAAGCTGGACCTGACCGACCCGGTCAGCAACTGGATCTCCGGCATCGACCTCAACAACGTCGGCTACGTGATCGTCGGCCTCTTCGTGGTGGTCTGGGCCTGCGCGCTGGGGTACTGGAGGTTCGCCGGGGTGGAGAAGCGCTGGGGCGCGGCCCCGGCCGCTGACTGAGCCTCAGGGCCTGGGTGTACGGTCGACCGGACGGCCCCGGGTGACCTCGGGTGACCGAGGAGCCAGGCGGGGGCCGGGCGGGAGGAACGATGCGGCAGCCGGGATTTCGACGGCCGGGTCCGCGGTGGACGGTGGCGGCCGTCCTGCTGTTGGCGCTGCTGCTGGCCGGCTGCGGCGGCGCCTCCCGCCCCCGGCCGACGCCGCCCACCCCGCCCGCGCCTCCCGCACCGAGCCGCCCGGTCACCGGGATCGCCTACGGTGACCGGCTGGTCTGGATGTCGGACGCCAACCTGACCGCCTCGCTCGACACCGCCGTCCAGACCGGCGCCACCCTGGTGCGCGCCGACCTGTCCTGGGACGACATCCAGCACGACGGCCCCGGCGACTACGCCTGGCACCTGTTCGACCGGGTGGTCACGGCGGCCACCGCGCACGGCCTGAGCGTGCTGCCGGTGCTCACCGCCACCCCGCCCTGGGCCCGGTCGCCGGGCTGCACCGACCCGGCCTGCGGGCCACACGACGCCGCCCAGTACGCCGCCTTCGCCGCGGCCGCCGCCAAGCGCTACGCGCCGCGCGGGGTGCACGACTGGGAGCTGTGGAACGAACCCAACCTGACCACCTTCTGGGCGCCGGCGGCCGACCCGGCCGGCTACGCCGCCACCGTGAAGGCGGGTGCCGCCGCGCTGCACCACGCCGACCCGCACGCCTTCGTGGTGCTCGGCGGCCTGTCCCCGACCGGCAGCGGGCACGGCGATCTGGCGCCGACGGTCTTCCTGGCCAGGGTGGCCCAGCAGGGCGGCACCCGGGTGGTCGACGCGATCGGCTACCACCCGTACTGCTATCCCTACCTGCCCAGCGCGACCACCTCGTTCGGCACCGCCTGGGAGCAGATCGACCGGACCAAGGAGAGCCTGCGCAGCGTGCTCACCCAGGCCGGCACCCCCGGTCTGCCGATCTGGCTCACCGAGTTCGGCGCGCCCACCGGCGGGCCGGGCGCCGCCTCGGACGGCTCGCCGGGCGACATCGGGCCCGGCACCACCCATGTCACCGAGGCCCGGCAGGCCCAGATCGCCACCGACGCCGTGCAGACCGCGGCCGCCGACCCTGGCATCGGCGCGCTGATCTGGTACACCGACCGGGACAACCCCGCGGCGACCGGCACCGGGGCCGGCGGCAGCACCGAGGACTGGTACGGCCTGCGCCGGGCCGACGGCAGCGCCAAGCCCGCGCTCGCCGCGCTGCGCTCGGCCATCAGCCGGCTGCGCGCCTCTCCCGGAGCCTCTCCCCGTGCCACGTCCAGCGCGACGTCCGGCGCCACGTCCACGAGCGGACCCGGCGCCGCGCCGCCGCCCTCGCTCAGGCCGGCGACAGCGCTCGGAACAGCGCCAGGTAGCGCCGCGTCAGCCCGGGCCACGCGTAGTGCTCGACGACATGCCGACGGCCCGCGCTGCCGAGACGATCGGCGGTGCCGGCGTCCGTGAGCAGGCGCCGGCAGGCGGCGGCCAGCGCCTGCGGGTCGCCGGGCGGCACCAGCAGGCCGGTCACCTCGTCATCCACCACGTGCGGGATGCCGCCGACCCGGGAGCCCACCACCGGGGTGGCGCAGGCCATCGCCTCGATCAGGGTCATCCCGAAGGACTCCGCCGAGCTCAGCGAGGGCAGCACCAGCAGCGCGGCGCGCTGGAGTTCGGCGACCAGCGGCGGGCCGGTGAGCGCCCCGGTGAACTGCACCCGCTCGGCCACCCCCAGCCGGGCGGCCTCCGCGCGCAGGTCGGGCACCGCGTCGCCGTCGCCGACCAGGCGCAGCCGGGCCCGTGGCTGATCGGCCAGTTGCGCGAAGGCGCCGAGCAGCACCGGCACGCCCTTCCAGGCCGAGGTGCGGTCCATCCGTCCGACGTAGAGCACGGTGGGCGTGCGCTCGGCGGCCGGCGGGCCCGGGGTGAAGCGCTCGGTGTCCACCCCCGGCGGGATCCGCACCGCGCCCCGCCGGCCGGCCGCCAGCGAGACCGGGGAGACCGCGACCAGCGCGCCGGCCCGGGCGAACAGCCTGGGCAGCACGAGGCGTTCGTAGCCGCCGATCAGCTGGTCCACCCCGCGCTGCCCCTTGGCCATCGAGCCGGCGTGGTAGGTCAGCACGGCGGGCCGGGCGCCGCTGAGCGCCACCGCCAGGTCGCCCAGGCCCGGCACCGGGGCGTGCGCGCTGACCACGTCCACCCCCAGCCGGCGCAGCCAGTAGGGCAGTTGGAGCAGCCAGAACGGGCTGAGCGGGGTGTTGGAGAGCCGGGCCCAGGTGCCGAGCCGGACCACCGGCAGGCCGTCCTCCATCGTGACGGTGGTGCGCCGGCCCGCGGTGTTGGTGGTGATCACGGCGGCCCGCAGCCCGGGGTCGGCGGCCACCGCCCCGGCGAGCCTGGCCGCGTAGCCCTCCACCCCGCCGATCTTCGGCGGGTAGTACGGCGCCACCACCGCCACCCCGCGCCGGCGCCGCCGGCTCAGCGCCCGGGCGAAGACCTCGGCCGTCCGGTCGGCCTGCCGCTCCCAGGACAGCTCGGCCGCCGCCCGCCGGTGGCCCGCCGCGCCGAGCCGCTCGGCGAGCGCGTCGTCGGTCAGCACGCAGGTCAGCGCCGTGGTCAGGGCGGGCAGGTCGCCGGGGTCGGTGAGCAGGCCAGACTCACCCTCGGCCACCAGGGTGGGGATGCCGCCGACCCGGGTGCTGACCACCGGGCGCCCGCTCGCCATCGCCTCCACCAGCACGCTGGGGAAGCTGTCGTAGTGGGTGGGCAGCGCCAGCACCCGGGACCGGCGGAACGCCGCGACCAGCTCGTCCCCGCTCAACCGGCCGCTGAACCGCACCAGATGGGCGATGCCCAGCCGGTAGGCCAGGCGCCGGTGCGCGGCGGCGGCCGAGCCGTCCCCGACCACCTCCAGCCGCACCCCGGGCACCCGGCACGCCAACTCGGCCAGTACGCGCAGCAGATCGGGCAGGCCCTTGTAGGCCGTGGCGCGCTCCAGCGAGCCGACGAACAGGATCCGCCGCTCGCTCGGCAGCGGGCTCGGGGCGAACCGCGCCAGGTCCACGCCGGGCGAGATGGTGACGGCCCGGCCGGCGAAGAGCCGGGCCAGGTCGGCCCGGACGTAGTCGGAGGAGCAGATCAGCTCGCCGGACCGGCGCACGGTGCCGGCCAGCAGGGTGCGCTCGTAGAGCGAGCAGACGGCGGTGCCCAGCGGATCGCCCTTGCGCATCCGCCCGGTGTGGTAGGTCAGCACGAACGGCAGCGGGCCGCAGGCCCGGGCGGCGGCGTCGGCGAAGAGCGGCACGGGGGCGTGCGCGTTCACCAGGTCCACCCCCTCGTCCCGGATCAGCGCGCCCAGCGCGGCGCGCCAGCCGGGGCCGATCCGGGTGCGGGAGATCCGCAGCGGGGCGGGCAGCCGGTGCACCACCAGGCCGTCCTCCTCCTGGCGCCCGGCGGTGCCGCCGTCCCCCACGGTCGCGGCCACCACCACCCGGTAGCCGTGCCGGGCCCGCAACTGCCGGGCCAGCTGCCAGGTGTACTGCTCCACCCCGCCGGTGTCGGGCGGGAAGTAGGGGGTGGCCAGCAGCACAGTGCGTTCGGTGCCCGCGGGACGGCCGGTCATGCGCTCGCCCCCACCGGCCGGCGGGCGGTGGCCGCGCGCAGCAGCTCGGGCAGTTCCTCGGCCCGGGCGACGTAGCCGGGCAGCCGTTCGGCCAGGGTCCGCAGATACTCCTCCCGCCCGGTCCGCAGCCGCTCCACCAGCGTGCCGAGACTGGCCGCGGACACCTCGGCGATCGGCAGCACCCAGGACTCCAGGCCCAGGTCCCGCATGATGCCGCGGGTCTTGTGCTCGTACTCGATCGCGATGCACGGCACGCCGCTGGTCAGCGCGAAGATCACCGAGTGGAACCGGGTGCCCAGCACATAGGCGCACTCGGCGTACAGGCCCTTGAGCTCGCGGTAGTCGACCCGCTCGTCCACCCGCAGCGGCGGGGTGGCGCAGTAGCCGGCGATCCGGCGTTCCACGATCCGGTCGTCGTCGCCCAGGTAGTCGGTGGTCACCTGGGGGATCAGCACCACCTGGGCCCCGGTCGCCCGCACCGCGTCGATGGTGGTCGCCAACGCCCGCTCGTAGTCCTCCTGTTGGTCCGCTGCCAGCCACTGCCGGGCGGTCACCCCGACCAGCGGGACGTCCGGGCCGACCCCGAGCCTGGCCCGCCAGTCGCCCTGCGGCGGCGGCGCGAAGGCGAAGCCGGAGTCCACCGCGCGGCGCACCGGGGTGCCGCGCACCCCGCACTCGGCCAGGATGTCCACGCTGACGTCCTCCCTGGCCAGCGCGAGCGCGGCCCGGCGCACCACATAGGCGGCCAGCCGGCGCTGGGCGGGCGCCGGGAACGGGCCGAAGGACTGCGGGGCCAGCACCACCGGCACACCCTGGCGCAGTGCCAGCAGCAGCGGCAGTACCACGTAGAAGACGTTCTGGTAACCGTCGAGGCCGGGACGGGCGTTGAAGTAGCCGCCGCCCATCGAGACCACCAGGTCGGCGGCGGCCACCGCGTCCACCTCGCGGCGCACCTCGGCCGGCAGCAGCGGGCGCAGCAGCCGCGCCAGCGGCCTGGCCAGCGCCCGGGGCGGCAGCAGCAGGCCGAGCGACACGGCCAGGAACCCGACCGCCTTGCGCAGGATCCGGCGCGGGGTGCCGATCGCGGCGTCCGCCACATAGCGGCGGATCGAGCCGATGTTGGCGGCGCCGTCGAAGGCCGGGTGGACCGCTCGGTCCTCCATCCCGGCGACGCTGATGCGGGCCTGCGGGAAGGCGGCGCGCACCTGGCGCAGACAGACCGCCAGCAGGGCGGCGTCGCCCGCGTTCTCCCGGACGTAGGCGTTGACGACGAGAACCTTCATGGGGGTGGCTTCCGTTCGCGAGGTCGGTGGGGCGAAAGGAGGGGCGGTCGGCCCGGGGGCGGCATGGCGAGGGGCGGCATGGCGAGGGGCGGCGTCCGGTGACCGGCCCGGCAGGCGGGTGCCGCACAGCGCCAGGACGGCGAACAGACCGGAGGCGAGGTTGCCCAGGCCCCAGGCGTAGCCGAACCAGACCAGGCCGTGCCCGGCCCACAGGGCGGCCAGGCCGATGGTCACCACGGCGTAGACGACGTTGCTCCAGACCAGCGGCGCCATCCGGCGCACCAGCTTGAGCGCGAAGCTGCCCACGGTGTTCAGCGCCACCGCGGCGGTGCCCGCCGCCAGCACCACCAGCAGACCCTGCGCCCGCGCCGGGTAGGCGCCGCCGAACAGCCGCAGCAACAGCCCGCTGCCGACGGCCAGCAGCACCGCGCCCGGCAGCTGGATCAGCGCGATCAGCCGGGCCGAGCGGCGCAGCACCGGCACGAAGCGCGACTCGTCGGCGGAGACCTCGGCGAACATCGACTCGCTGACCGCGAACGAGACGGCGTTGCCGAGGTTGGCGACCTGGAAGGCGACGAAGTAGTACGCGGCCGCCGCCGTGCCCAGCCGCTGGAGCACCAGCAGCGGCAGCACCAGCAGCGGCAGCAGGTTCAGCAGGCTGGACAGATAGCTGCCCACCGAGAAGCCCAGTTGCTCGCGCAGCCGGGTGCCGCCGCCGCGCAGGGTGAAGCGCAGGCCGATCCGGCGGCGCAGGAACCAGAGCGAGGCCAGCACCGCCACCGCGTAGCCGCCGCCGACCGATGCGACCAGGCCGAACGCGCCCAGGCCGGTCAGCAGGAACGGCAGTCCCACTTTGCCCAGGCCCTGCAGCACGCCGTCGACCAGGGTGTTGTACTGCGGGATCCGCTCGCTGATGAAGACCGCGTCGGTGAGCAGGTTGACCGCCGACAGGGCGCAGAACAGCACCACCAGCACCGCCTGCACCGGGTCGGCCCGCACCGCCAGCAGCCGGGCGCCGTACAGCGGCAGCCCGAGCAGGTAGGCGGTGCCGAGCAGGCAGCCGGCCGCGAAGACCAGCAGCAGCGCCTGGCTGATCTGCGCGTGCCGCCGCTCGGGCGGGGCGGGGAACCGCACCAGGGTGCTGTTCAGGCCGCAGAGGCTGAAGTAGGCGATCAGCGAGATCGCGTTGGTGAGCGAGGTGGCGGTGCCGACCTGGGCCGGGGAGAACAGGCGGGCGGCGGCCACCCAGAAGAGGAAGCCCAGGCCGGCGGTGCCGACGGTGGCGGCCAGCAGATAGGCGGAGCCGTGGGCCAGTTGGTCACGCTCGGTCCTCATGGTCCGCCTCCCCGCTCGGGCCGGTCCGCGGGTCGCTCGCGTGCAGGCGCAGGGCCAGCAGGGCGACGGCGGAGAGCGCGAAGCAGCCGACGGCGGCGGTGCCCTCGGTGGGGACGGCGGCGAAGTGGGTCAGCTGCCGGTCGATGGTCTGCGGGTGGGTGAGCGAGTTGACGCAGAGGTAGGCCCAGAGCAGCAGCGGATAGCCCACCAGGGTGCGCAGCACGGCGGTGAGCCGGTCCCGTGGCTGCCCGTCCTGCCTGTCCTGCCCGTTCTGCCCCTTCCGCGCGGCCTGCCCCTTGTACGTGGCCTGCCCCTTCCGCGCGGCCTGCCCGTCGCGACCGCGCCAGGGCGGGCCCGGCGGGCACAGGCCGCGGGTCAGGTGCGCGAGCACGGAGAGCGCGAAGCACACGGCGCCGAAAGTGTCGCGGCGCAGCGGCAGCCAGGAGGTGAGCGGGCCGGACAGGGTGTCGGGGCGGGTGGCGGCCCAGACGGCCACGTAGAGCCAGCCGAGCAGGCCGTGCACCAGCGCGACGTCCAGCAGCGGGCCGGACAGCCGGCGCGCCCGGCCGCGCAGGGCGACGGGCTTCATCCGGTCCCCGCCGCCGCACCCGCTCCGGCCTGCCCCGAGCCCCTCGCGCCGTCCGGGTGCCCGGCCCCGGCCACCGCGTAGTGGCCCAGCAGGGCCCGCACGTGCTCGGCCCAGCCGAAGCTGCGCTCCGCGTACGCCCGCGCGTAGCGCCCCATCCGCTCGCGCCGGGGTGCGTCGGCGGCCAGCGCCACCAGCTCGTCCCGCAGCCGGGCCGCGTCGCGCGGCAGCAGGCTGACCCCGGCCCGGTCCAGCGCGTAGGGCGCGTAGCCCGGGTCGTCGGTGGTGACCACCGGCAGCCCGGCGGCCATCGCCTCCTGCACGGTGAGCGGGAAGCCCTCGGCGGTGGAGGGCAGCGCGAACACGTCGCAGGCCCGGTAGACCTCGGCGACCTGCTCAGGCGCCAGCGCCCCGAGATGGTGCACCCCGGCGGCCCCGGCCGTCCGCTCCCCCGCGCCGGTGCCGACGAAGACCAGCTCGTACGCCGGGTCGGCGGCCGCCCGCAGCAGGTCGTACCCCTTCTTCGGGACCAGCCGCCCGACGAAGAGCACCAGCACCCGGTCCACCGGCAGCCCGTACCGCTCGCGCACCTGCCGGACCTCCGCCGCCGAGGCCGGCGGGTGGAACAGCACGGTGTCCACACCGTTGGCCAACTGCCGTACCGCGTGGGGACGGGCGCCATGGTCGCGGGTGAAGGCACGGACCGTGTCGTTGAGCACCAGCACCCGTCGCGCCCGCCGCAACAGCAGCCGCCCGAACACCCCGTACACCGCCCGCTGCACCCCGCGCACCACCGCCGAGGGGTGCGCCACCAGGCCGACGTGCTGGGTCAGCACCAACGGGGTGCGGGTGAGCACGCAGGCGGCCCAGGCGGCCCAGGAGGTCGGGTAGAGGCAGTCGTGCAGATGGATCACCTCGGCCCGGCGGGCCTCGCGCACCGCCTCGCGCAACAGCCCGGGCGAGGGCACCGGGAACGGCACCCCGGTGCGCCGCTCGATCCCGTTCCAGGCGGCCCGGCGCAGCACCCGCACCCCCGCCTCCAGCTCCGCCGTGCTGCGCCGGCCACCCGTGGTCAGCACCGTCACCACCGAGCCACGGCAGGCCAGTTGCTCGGCCTCCTGGCGCACCACGTTCTCGATGCCGCCGACGTGCGGCGGGTAGTAGTGGCTGACCAGCAGGATCCGGCCGTCCCTGGCGCCCTTCGTCCTCCGCTCGGTCACCGGTAGATCTCCGCTCCGTCGCTGCTGTAGATCTCGTTCTTCGTCGTGTCGAGCAGGGCCGTCGGGTAGCGGTAGGTCACCAGATCGCCCCGGTAGAAGGTGGTCGCCTCGTCCTTGGACACCGTGGTGGAGCCGAGGAAGACATAAGAGTTGCTGCCGATCAGGGTCGGGTAGATGTCGTCCAGCGCCCGGCCGCGGATCAGCGTCTGGAGCCGGCTGAAGGTGTAGCGGTCGGTCTGCACCTCGGACTGCACGTTCTGCTTCTGGTCGTCCGTGGTGACCTGCTCCAGCCAGCCGATCGCGGTGCGTTCCTGCGGCTGCACGTAGTAGATGTCGTAGTACTGGCCCGCGTTGTTGAGGTTGAGCTGCGGCGGGTAGCCGCCGATCACCTGGGGGACCGCCCCGGTCAGGTCGAGGAAGAAGGCCACCGCGAGGGTGCCCGCCAGTGGCAGCGCCCAGCGCCCGGCCCAGCGGAAGACCCAGAGCGAGCCGGCCGCGATGAACGGGGCGAAGAAGAACAGCCCCTGCTGGAAGGCGCGCAGCACTCCGTAGTCCACCGACAGCTGCGGCAGCACGGTGAGCAGGCCGATCACCGCCACCATCGCGATGCTCAGGGTGACCTGGTCGCGGGCCGGGCGGAACGCCGGGCGCCCACGGCCGATCCGAGCCCACAGGCAGACCGCGAGCCCGACCAGCAGCAGGAGTTGCAGCAGGTCGGCGGCCCACTGGCGGACCAGCTTGTTGGCCCCCGAAACGTCCAGGCCGGTGCGGCTCAGGGCGCGGCCCAGCGCGGTGAGCGGCAGGTCGGGCTCGGCCACCGCCTGCACCTGGTACCGCGCGACCTGCTGGGCCGGCAGGTAGTCGCCGTTCGCCCGGCTCCGGGCGGTCAGTTGCAGCGTGTCCGCCTGGTACTGGGCCAGGCGCTGCTGCGGGGTGACCGCCTGGCCACCGAGCAGGCTGTAGGAGGTGTCGGAGGAGCCGGACTGGGCCTGCGCCGGGTCGACCGCCTCCTGCACGGTCGCGCTGACCGTGCTGCGCAGCTGGCCGCCGGTGCCGGTCAGCGGACCGGTCCAGAGCACCGCGGCCACCGCGGTCGCCACCACGATCCACCAGGTCACGAAGGCGGTGACCGGCACCCGCGGCCGGCCCCGGCGGCGGTCCCGCAACCGGGTCAGCAGGCGCCAGGCATGGTCGGTGAGCAGCGCGATGGCCAGCACCATGACGACCACGAAGGTGGTCGAGTAGTGCGACAGCACCACCCCGCCCATCAGCCCGGTGAAGGCGACCCGGCGTACCCGGACCGGCCGGCCGCGGTCGGTGAGCACCACCAGGGCGGCGCCCAGCAGCAGGAAGGCGATCTCCTGGCGGGCCAGGAAGGTCATGTCGGTGAAGAAGGTGGGGAAGGCCACGAAGTACAGCGCGGAGAGCAGCGCCACCGTGCGCTGCGCCACGTTGCGCACCGAGCGGTACACCAGCGGCGCGCTGAGCGCGAAGAGCAGCGGGAAGACGGCCTTGAACACGTACAGGCCGCCGATCCCGGTCAGCCGGGTGAACGCGGTGGGCAGCAGCGTGATGCTCAGGCAGGCGTTGTACGGGTCGCGGAACGCGGCGATCTGCCACCGGTCGGCGCCCAGCGCCAACTCGAAGACCTCGTACTCGCGTTGGATGTCATGGCCGGTGATGAACCAGCCGCGCAGCGAGGTGAGCAGCAGCAGGGCCGCGGTCAGCAGGAACAGGCCCAGGCCGAGCACCGCCTCGGGGTAGCGGCGGCGCCCGCGCAGCAGTTGGACGAAGAACCCGGCCATCGCCACCAGGGCGAGCACGGCCATGGTCGAGCCCAGACCGTTGTTCAGCCGGATCGCCCCGCCGACGCTGAGCAGCAGGCAGCCGGCGCCGAGCAGCAGGACCGGGCGCAGGCCCGGTGTGCGGCGCGGGTGTTGGCGCGCCGCCCGGGCTGCGGCCCTGCTGCGGGGCCGCGTGGATCCGGGCCGCGTGGATCCGGGCCGACCGGGGTCCGCCGGCCCGGTCGGCAGGGCCCAGCTGAGCAGCAGCACGGCCAGGGCCGCGGCGAGTGCCAGCGGGGCCTGGCGCAGCGGCCGGTCGTCGCCGAGCAGTGGCAGCACGGTGTTCAGCAGCAGTTCGGTGACCAGGTCGCTGCCGATCGCCAGCGCGACGGCCACCAGCGCCCGTCCGTCCCTGGTCGACACGAAGCCGTCCGCGCACTCGTACCAGAGCCGCCAGGGTGCGCCGAGCAGCAGCCAGAGGCCGGCCAGCGCCAGCAGCGGGACCGGCACCCCGGGCAGCAGCTCCACTCCGGCGGCCGGCGCGGTGCCGGCCAGCAGCGTCCAACGGGCGCCGCTGCGGCGGGCGATGGCCGCGCCGGTGCGCCGCAGCGGCGCCACCGGGCGCCTCACCGGGGTATCCCTGTCAGCACCTGCGCGTACACCCGCTCCACCCGACGCACCACCGCGTCCCAGGCGAAGGCGGGCGCGGTCTCGGCGCTGCGTTCGGCGAGCCGGCGGCGCAGCCGCGCGTCGCCCGCCACCTCGTCGATGGCGGCGGCCAGCGCGGCCGGCTCGGGTGCGGCCAGCAGGCCGACCCCGCCGATGAGTTCGGCGTTGCCGGGGACGTCGGTGGCGATCACCGGGAGCCCGGCGGCCATCGCCTCCAGGACCACCAGCGGCATCCCCTCCTTGTCGGAGGGCAGCACGAAGGCGTCCGCCTCGGCGTAGGCACTCAGCAGCTCGTCGCCCAGCCGGGGTCCGGCGAACTCGACCTGGTCCAGGCCAAGTTCGCGAGCCTGCGCCTCCAGCTGTCCGCGCAGCTCGCCGTCACCGACGATCCGCAGCCGGACCGGCCGGCGCACCAGGCTCATCGCCTCCAGCAGCCGGGCGACGTTCTTCTGCGGGCTCAGCCGGCCCACGTAGAGCAGCTCCAGCGGCCGTTCGTCCGTGCTGCCCGGCTCGGGCATCTCGCGCACCGGCATGAAGTAGCCGCCGTCCACCCCGTTGGGCACCACGTGGATCCGCTCACCGGGCACCCGGTAGGTCGTCCCGACGAACTCGGCCTGGCCGGCGGTCAGGACGATGACGGCCGCCGCCGCGCGCAGCACCGGGCCGAAGACGTACTTCTTGTAGGCGGGCAGCAGCCGGCCGAACCGGCCCGAGGCGTCCACGTCCAGGTGGAAGTGGAGCACGAACGGCTGACGGCGCAACCAGGCGGTGAGCGCGACCAGTTCGGGCAGCAGTGCGTGCGCGGAGTGCAGGTGCAGCACGGTGTCACCCGGGTGGATTCGCGGCCGGCCGAGCCGGCGGCGCAGCAGCGCCAGCGGCAGGCCCGGGACCAGCGGGGTGTGCGCGAACTCGACCGAGCGGTGCCGGCGCACCGTCACCGCGCCCTGGCGGCTGTGGCGCGGCGCGCCGTCGGCGCCGATCGTGGTGGTCAGCACCTCGACCTCGTGGCGGTCGCCGAGGCCGGCCGCCAGATTCTCCACCACCCGTTCCAGGCCGCCCAGATGGGGCGGGTAGTAGGGGGTGATCTGCACGATGGTGCTCATCAGGCCGCCAGCCGGAGCAGTTCGCGGTTGGTGCGGTAGGCCACCCGCGGGTGGCCCGCGATATGCGCCAGTACCCGTTCCAGGCGCGCCCAGTCGCCCCGGGCGTCCACCTCCCAGCTGTGTCCCCACAGGTGGAAGACGCCGCCCTCGCGCAGGCACCGGTCGAACCAGTGGATGGCCAGTTCGTCCCAGGCCAGGAAGAGCCGGGCCGCCCGCCATGGGCGTCCCGCGGCCAGCCGCAGTGCCAGCGGTCCGTCCACCCGGTGCGCGTAGGCGTTCACCGTGGTGTCCAGCTCCAGGGCCGTGCCGGGCCGCAGGCTGCTGCGCCGCACCGTGCGGGCCAGCGTGAAGCCGGCCTGCTCGACCAGCCGGACCTGGCCCGGGGTGTACTCGCCACGCGGGTAGCAGAAGCTGGTCACCGGCTCGCCGATGATGTCCTCCAACTCGGCCCGCCCGCCGCGGATCTCGTCGGCCGCGGCGGCGTCCGTCAGCTGCGGCAGCCGCTGGTGGGTCAGCGTGTGGCCGCCGATCTCGAAGCGTTCGGCCAACTCCCTGATGCCGTCGGCGGAGAGCCGCTGGGCCGGGGTGAACTCCAGGTTGCGCGGGGCGATGTAGAACGTGCCGGGCAGCCGGTAGCGCTCCAGCAGGGCCGCCAGCCGGGGGTCGAGGATGTGCCCGTCGTCCCAGCTGGTGGTGACGGTGACGTGCGGTGGATCGGCTGGACTCGCCGTACCGGAAAGGGCGTTCATGGTGTCGATGCCTTGGGGTCGGGGGAGGCGGTGGCCTGGAAGCGGTAGTGCAGGGCCTGGTCATGGCCCAGCAGTGCGACCTGGACCTGCGCATCCGGCTCGGTCAGCGGCAGGCGGACGGTGGTGCCGACCGCCGTGTCCGGCTTCGGAACGAGGGTGACGGTGCTGCTCCCGGTGACCGCGCCGCCGGGGGTGGTGAGCGAGACCCGCAGCTGCAGGGTGGCGGTGGGCGTGCCGTGCTGCACCACCGAGAGCGGGATCACCGCCTGGCCGCCGGCCGTGGTCGGCGACTGGGTGAAGTACAACTCGTCGTAGTCGGCGGGGATCCGGGTGAAGGTCTGGCGCAGCGCGAGGCGGACCGCGGGCTGCGTCCACACCAGCAGCCCGGCCACCAGCACCGCCAGCACGGCGGCCGCCGCCACGGTGGTCCGCCGCCGGCCCGGACCCCGTCGCCGGCCCGCCCGACGGGGCGAGCGGGGCGGCGGGGAGTGGACCGGGAGCTTCCCGAGGAGCGCGGTCATACGCCCTCATACCCCTGGACGGCAACCCCCCGGTCGGTGTATTCCCGCCCGGCCGTGGCCACCGCCGGGCGCAGCACCGGGCGGGTGCGGCGCAAGTGGTGCTCGAAGAGCTGGCGCAGGTTCTCGGTGCCGTCCCGGAAGGCGTTCAGCTTCACCTGGCCGCCGCGCTTGCGGTACTCGATCGGGATCTCCACGTAGCGGTAACCGGCCCTGGTGGCCGCGTTCTTGATCTCCTGCGAGAAGGACATGCCGGTGGAGCGGACGTCCAGCCGCTGCCACACGTAGCGGCGGAAGACCCACATGCCGGACTGCGAGTCGCGCAGGTCGTTGCGGAACAGGGTCCGGCTGATCGCGCTGAGCACGTGGTTGCCCAGCGAGTGCGAGGGCTTCATCGCCTCACTGTTGCCGCCGACCAGCCGATTGGTCGTCATGAACTCGACGTCGTGGGCGACCAGGGTCCGCAGCAGGCGGGGCAGTGCGTCGAAGGGGTAGGTGCGGTCGGCGTCGCCGGTGGCGATGATGTCGCCGGTGGCGGCGCCGAACCCGGCCCGGTAGGCGTTGCCGTAGCCGCGTGCGGGCTGGCTGACCACCCGGGCGCCGAGCGTGCGGGCGACATCGCCGGTGCCGTCGGTGGAGCCGTTGTCCACGACTAACACCTCGGTGTCCCAGCCCTCGTCCTTCAGCTCGGCGAACGGGATCGAGGCCATCACGGCGGGCAGGTTTTCGGCCTCGTTGAGGGCGGGTATGACGATGGACAGAGTGTTCATGTGAGCTCCCTCTGGCAGGCGGAGATCAGCGCTGGATGGTCCGTACTCCACGAGAGCACGTGGAGTCGGCTGAGACCGCGCCTGGCAGCGCGGTTGACATAACCCAGCGGCACCGTCGGGCAGTTGTGCCGCGACGGTCGGAATCCGTATGGGCGGTGCGTGAACACCGGATCGGCGGCCGGGCTTGCCGTCGGGCCCCTGGCCCGTCGGAGCGTGCGGGGTCGGCAGACCCCGGTGCGGGGTGGGCTCGGCTGCCCCCCGGTGCAGGAAGTCGTCTTGAGATGAGTCGGCTTGGTCAAAGTCGGCTTGCCGGCGGTCAGCATGATGTCCGACCACGGACCACCACCGCACCCGTCGGCGGCGCCGAAGCGCCGTACCGGCTCCCCCGAACTGGCCGGGCGCGGCTGGTTTCTCGATCCGTGGCAGCGACACCAGTGAACGCCGTGATCCCCCTCGGCATGGATGGCTGTACCTAGCGCGTCGCTGTACGTGACGACCACCCTAGCCAGAGGCGAGACGAGTTGTGAAGCATCTTCTGGTTTTCGCGTCCGATTTTAAGCGTTACAACGCTCGGACTTGGGGTTTTTTGCGAAACTGACGAAACGGATGAGAAGCCTTAAAGCCACCTGACAGCCGAGCCGGAACGATCTTGGCGAGAGGCCAATCAAGCTGCTCAGAAAGCTCCCTGATGCCGCGCCAGCAGGAGGTTCGACTTCCCACGACTTCGTCGCGCGCGGCCGCGCGGGCCACAGATCGAGGGGGCGCAGAGCGCCACAGTCGCGCGCCCTATCCGGTCACAGCCGCGCCCACGGCTGTGAAGAGCATCACAGGACTGACGCCAGGTCAGAACGCTTGTGTCGCTTACGCTGCGCACTCGCCAGGTACCGGCCAACTCCGGCCATGGCCACCGGAGTCGGCGCTGCCACACCGGTTCTTCCCGCTGCTCAGCGGCCTTCCTGGCCACTGGCAGTCGCCACCGGCACATGCCGGCCGCCGATCCCCGGAGCCGCCCGGCCACCTGCCGTTCACCAGCCGACGGAGGAAAGGCTGAACGTTTCTCCGGCAATGCTTTGGCCAACGGGCCGAACCCGGGGGCTTTATCCGCTTTCACCCGCGAAACAGTCCGGCCGGGCTCAGTGAACTCTCAGTATTCACACAGTCCCTGACGGAGCGGTCGGAGAAATCCCCTCGCGCACCGCCCTGGTGCGAAGACGCACCATTTCCGCGGCGACCGGCCATTCGGATCGACCGTTCGTTCTCCCTCGGGGCACGGTCACCCGGTGGCCGGCTCCTCGACCGACCCCCGAAAGTGCCGCCCATTGGCGGTACCGGGCGCGACGCGCGGGCGCGGCACTGGTGGCGGAACCCGCCGAGGAGTATGACGGAGGCATGCGGAGTACGACGCGATGACAGCGATGACAGCTGGTGCGAGCGCCCTGCTCGGCGCCGGGGTGAGCGAGCCGTTCGGGCAGGGCTGGAGCCAGTTCGCCGAGCTCGGCATCGCCCTGCTGCTCTCCTGTGCGATCGGCCTGGAACGGGAGATCCGGCAGAAGGCGGCGGGCCTGCGCACCTACACGGTGGTGGGCCTGGGCGCCGCGCTCTTCACCCTGATCAGCAAGTACGGGTTCACCGACGTGCTGCACGTCGGCGAGGTCGCGCTCGACCCCTCCCGGATGGCCGCGCAGATCGTCTCCGGCCTCGGCTTCATCGGGGCCGGAGTGATCTTCGTACAGCGCGGCTCGGTGCGCGGGCTGACCACCGCGGCCACCATCTGGCTCACGGCGGCGGTGGGCAGCGCCGCGGCGGCCGGGCTGCCGGTGCTGGCGGTCTCCACCACCGCCGCCTACTTCGTGGTCTGCTACGGGCTGCGCCCGCTGACCCACCGGCTGGCGCGGCTGCGCACCCTGCCGACCGTCTTCCGGATCACCTACACCGGCGGCCACGGCCTGCTGCGCTCGGTGCTCGACGAGTTCACCGGCGCGGGCTTCGCGGTCCTGGAGTTCGCCACGCTCGCCGCGGGCAGCGGGGACACCTCGTCCGCCGGACTGCCCGGCAGCGAACGCGCGGAGGACGAGGGCCCGGCCATCGGCCCGATCGTGGAGGTCTCGGTGGCCGTCCAGGGGCGCGGCGACCTGGACGAGTTGACGGCGAACCTGGCGCGGATCCCGGGGGTGCTGTCCTGCAACCGCAGCAGCCCGGGGGACGAGTAGTCAGCTGTCCGACGGTGCGTCAGGCGGGCTGCTGGTCGCGCCGGCCGGCCATCCAGACGTAGATCAGGATCCCGGCGAACAGGAAGAGCACGCCCTGGTAGACCGCCGCGTACCCGGCGCCGGCCAGCAGCCAGAGCGAGAAGGCGAACGCGCCCAGGCCCAGCGCCGCGTCCCGCAGCAGCCGGCCCGGCGCCACCTTGCCCTGCTCGCCGCGCACCAGCCAGTACAACTGCGCGGCGGTGGAGAGCAGATAGGGGACGGTGGCGGTGAAGGAGGTCACCAGGACCAGGATCTCGAAGGCGCCCTTGGCCCCCGAGGCGAAGTTGAGGATGGTCAGCAGCGAGGCCAGCCCGACGCTGATCAGCACTCCGAAGACCGGCACCCCGCGCCGCTCGACGGCGAAGACAGCGGGGAAGAGCCCGTCCCGCGCGGCGGCGTACGGCGCCTGGGCGGCCAGCAGGGTCCAGCCGTTGAGCGCGCCGGTCATCGACACCAGCGCGGCCACCGCGATCGCGACGCCGCCCCAGGAGCCGCCGAACATCGCATTGACGGCGTCCGAGAAGGGCGCGGTGGAGTGCACCAACTGGCTGTGCGCGACGGTGCCGAAGACCGCGAGCGTACCGAGCAGATAGACCACTGCCGCCCCGGCGGTGCCGAGCACGCTGGCCCGCCCGACGTTGCGCTCCGGGTCGCGGACCTGGCCCGCGCTCATCGCGGCCGACTCCACGCCCAGGTAGCTGAAGAGCAGGATCGCGGCGGCCGCCGTCATGCCGCCCAGCCAGCCGCTGCCCGAGGCGTCGAACGGCCCCATCTTGGCCGGGTCGAAGAAGCCCATACCGCCGACCGCGACCAGCAGCAGCGGGATGAACTTCAGGACGGTGGAGACGACCTGGACCACGCCGACGTAGCGGGTACCGGCCAGGTTGGCCAGCGCGGGCAGCCACTGCAGGACGAGTGCGGCGCCGATGGTGAGCAGGGTGGAGTGCTGGATCGGCAGCAGCACGTCGAGATAGCCGACGGCGGCCACCGCGAGCGCGGCGTTACTCACCCAGGTGGTGATCCAGTACGACCAGGCGGACAGGAAGCCGGCGAAGTCGCCGAAGGCCTCGCGCGCGTAGACGTAGGGCCCGCCGGTGCGCGGGTTGCGCCGGGCCAGCTTGCCGAAGACCAGCGCGAGCGCGATGGCGCCCACGGTCAGCACGGCGAACGAGAGCAGACTCACCGTCCCGTACGGCGCGACCGCGGCCGGCAGCATGAAGATGCCGCCGCCGATGATGTTGCCCATCACCAGCGCGGTGGCGGTCGGCAGGCCGAACCGGCCGCCCTTCGCCTTCTTCGGCCCCGGTTCGGGCCGCTGCCCTGGTCCAAGGGCGTCGGGCCGGTCGTCGGGCGGGCCGGTGAGCGTTGCCTGGCGAGGGATGGCCGGGCTGGTCTGCATGAGGGTGGTGCGCCTTTCCTGGTCCTGCTCGCGCTCGGTGGAGCGAACGCCAATCGTCGCTTAGCGGACACCTGCCATCAAATCACCAGCTTTTGTTCTCCACCCCTGGTCAGCGGCCGTAAGACTTGCGGCGAGACGGGCCGCGGACCGGCACTCGTCCGGCACTCGTCCGGCGGTGATCCGTCGTCATCCGGTGGGCCGGCGCGACTGCCCTGGCACAACGACGCGTGAACGGCAGGCCAATGGCGAGAAATGGCCGAAACTTGTTCAACCATTGTGGCCGCCGGCCTTGTTACCGCCGAGTTCGGCGCCCATCCTGAAACCCGCTTGGCATGGCCCGCGAAACCCCCACGGACCGGGCCGGCCAAGCCCTTTCACTCCCCCACCCTCCTCACCCTCACCGCCCTCCCCACCGCCCCCATCGTCCCCACCGGGCAGGAGACCCCCCACATGAGAATGCCGTCCCGCCTCTCGCGCGCCTCGATCGTGCTCGCCGGCTCGCTGGCCGCCTTCGGGCTGTTCGCCCCCATCGCCTCGGCCGCCGACACCCCGGTGAGCTTCGCCTGCCAGGCGACGCCCCCGATCGGCTCCGCACAGACCTTCAACCTCGCCGCCGGCGTCAACGCCACCGCGCCCGCCTCGGTGGCCGCGGGCAGCCAGTTCACCGTCACGCTGGCCCCCGACGCGCTGACCGTCCCCACCACGGTCAGCGGCTACAGCATCCAGTCCATCAGCGACATCCAGCTCACCATCCCGATCCCCGCCGGTGCCACGCTGGACGGCGAGTCGCTCGCGGGCGGTGCCGGGATCGACCCGAGCACCGCGAGCGTGGCCATCAACGGGAACAACCTGGTGGTGACGGTCACCGACTCGGTCGCCGGCGGCAACACCTTCACGCTGCCCGCGCTGACCCTGACCCTGACGGCCGGCGCCTCCGGCAGCACCGTCCAGACCACCCTCGGCGGCACCAGCTACTCCGACGCCGGGCTGAGCTTCTCGGCGACCGTGCCCGTCGCGTTCTTCACGGTCAACGTGCCGACCGCCTGCTACCCCGCGACGGCCTCGGTGCTCAGCTCGACCACCGTGAGCTGACGCACTGCTCGGCAGCACCGTCCGCTCGGCCTCACGGCGCCGTCCGCTCCGGTGCGCGCTGCAGGCGGAACGCGTCCGCGAGGACGGCCTGGGCCAGCACCCGGGCGGGTCCGCGCGCCGTGGTGCGTCCCGTGGTGAGGGCGAACTCGGTGCTGCCGAGGTCCGGCAGGCCCACCTGGTCGGACAGCACCCGCAGGCCCGGCGGGACCAGGCTCCGGGCGTGCGGCACCACCCCGAGCCCCGCCAGCGCGGCGGCCCGCACTCCGGAGAGGCTGGTGCTGGTGCAGGCGATCCGCCAGGGCCGCCCGTCGCGTTCGCAGACCTCCAGCGCGCGGGCCCGGGTGAAGCTGGGCGGCGGGTAGACGATCAGCGGCAGCGGCTCGGCCGGATCCGTCCGGAGGTCCTCGGCCCCGATCCACACCAGCCTGTCCTGCCAGACCAGCTGCCCCTGCGAGTCGCCACCCGGTGGGCGCTTGCCGAGCACCAAATCCAGCCGTCCATCGGCCAGTTGCTCGTAGAGCACGGCGCTGAGACCGACGGTGAGCTCAAGATCGACCTGGGGGTTGCTCCGCCGGAAGCTCCGCAGGATCTGCGGCAGCTCGGTGTAGACGAAGTCCTCCGAGGCCCCGAACCGCACCCGCCCGCGCACCTGTGTCCGGGTGAAGTAGCCGAGCGCCTGCTCGTGCGCCTCCAGGATCGTGCGGGCGAAGCCGAGCATGGCCTCGCCCTCGCTGGTGAGCTGCACGGAGTGGGTGTCGCGCAGGAAGAGCCGGCGGCCGGCGGCCTCTTCCAGCCGCCGCACGTGCTGGCTGACCGTCGACTGCCGCAGCCCCAGCCGCTGGGCGGCCCGGGTGAAGCCGCCGGTCTGGGCCACGGCGAGAAAGGACCTCAGCTGGACGGGATCGAACACACAACCCATCCTATCTGCTGATATCACGATTCATGATGGCAGTGAGAGCGGCCAGCGGGATTCACAATCACCCGGGCGGACGGCAGGCTGAGATCATCCCTGCCCGAACCGTTACCGCGGAGAACCATGCCTCGCCCGAACCGTTCACTCCGCTCCCGAATACCCGGGCGCCTGCCGCGGGTCGACCCCTTCATCGCCTCCCTGCTGGGCACCGTGGCACTGGCCGCCGTGCTCCCCGCCCGCGGCCCCGCCGCACCGGCCTTCTCCGACGCCGCCACCGGCGCGGTCGCCGTCCTCTTCTTCCTCTACGGCGCCCGGCTCTCCGCCCGGGAGGCCTGGGAGGGGCTCAAGCAGTGGCGGCTGCACGGCACCGTGCTCGCGGTGACCTTCGGCCTCTTCCCCCTGCTCGGGGTGGCCGCCCGCCTGCTGGTACCGGACGTGCTGTCACCCCAGCTCTACCAGGGCCTGCTCTTCCTGACCCTGCTGCCCTCCACCGTGCAGTCCTCGATCGCCTTCACCTCCATCGCCCGGGGCAACACGGCCGCGGCGGTCTGCAGCGCGACCTTCTCCAGCCTCTTCGGCATCATCCTGACCCCGCTGCTCGCCGCCTTCCTGCTGCACACCAAGGGCGGCATCTCACCGGGCACCGTCCTGGAGATCGCCGAACAGCTCCTGCTCCCCTTCGCCGCCGGCCAGTTGCTGCGCCGCTGGATCGCCGCCCGGATGGCCCGCCACCGCGCCGTCCTCGGCCTGGTCGACCGCGGCTCGATCCTGCTCGTCGTCTACAGCGCCTTCAGCGCCGCCGTCGTGGGCGGCGTCTGGGGCGCCCTCTCGCTGCCCCGACTGGCAGCCCTGCTCGTGGTCGAGGCCGCACTGCTGGCACTCGTCCTCACCACCACCCTGCTGACCGGCCGCCGCCTCGGCTTCGACCGGGGCGACCTGATCACGATCGTCTTCTGCGGCTCGAAGAAGAGCCTGGCCAGCGGCGTCCCGATGGCCACCGTCCTCTTCCCGGGCCCAGCCGCCGGGCTGATGGTGCTGCCGCTGATGCTCTTCCACCAACTCCAGCTGATGGTCTGCGCCGTCCTCGCCCGCCGCTGGGGCGCCGAGCCGCCGGCCGGTGCGGCGAAGGAGCCTTCACTCGGGGTCCCTTTCGCCGGCCATGCCGGCGGTCAGGGTGCTGCCGTCGGCCGGGTCGATCAGTAGGAACGAGCCGGTCAGCCGGCTGTCGGCGTAGCGGTCCAGGGCCGGCGGCTCGGCGGTGCGCAGGAGCACGTGGCCGATGTCGTTGACGTTCAACTCCTGGCCGTCACGTGTTCAGTCGGTTGACGCCGCGTCAAGCACGGTGTCGGCGAAGAACTCGTCCGCGATGGCGCGGGTCCGCGGCAGCTCGCCCAGAGGCTCGCCGACGACACGGCTCGCCAACTCCGTGGCGAGAGCGATGACGTCCTCGCGCAACTCGGCCTCGGCGATGACCCGGTCGGCCTCCAACTGCACCTTCGCGGCTGCCATGCGGCGACGGTCACAGGAGCTTGACGATCCATCACTCAGGCCGCGCGGACCTGCGGGGATGATGGAATGAGCCTGCCTGGCCGCTAACTCCACTGCCCGCTGATCGGCGCCCACTCCTGCTCCAGGATCGAGTACGTGATCGAGTCCCGCCAGACACCGTCGACCAGGAAGTGGTCGCGGATCCGGCCCTCCTGCGTCATCCCGGCCCGGAGCAGCGTGCGCGCCGACGCCTCGTTGAGCGGCGACCGCGCCGCCCAGAGGCGGTGCAGGCCGAGGTGGTCGAAGCCCAGCGCACAGAGCAGCGCGACCGCCTCCGGGCCGAACCCCTGTCCCCACACCGCCGGGTGCAGGGCGAATCCGATGCTGGCCGCCCGCTGCCGCTCGGTCGCCAGGCGGACGGAGCCGATCAGTTCATGCCGGTCGACCCGGGCGACGGCGAGGCTGTACTCCGTCCGCGGCTCCTCCGCCGCCCCCGCGATCGAGCGCTCGACGATCAGGTCGACCTGCTCGGGCGTGCACGGCCCGAAGCTGAGGTGCCGGGTGACCGCGGGGTCGCCGTAGATGTCCAGGAGCGCGTCGGCGTCCCCGGGTTCGATCTCGCGCAGCACCAGTCGGGGGCCTGTCAGGTGGACTGCTGTCATGAGATCACCGTACAGCGGATCGGGGGCGGACAGAGTCAACAGACGGGGCGTCAGACCCGGGTGACCGTAACGGGATCGGCCCTCCTAGAGTGGATCACCGGAGGACCACCGTCCTCATCCACTCGGCGGAAGTGACACCATGACTGACGCTCACCTCGGCGGCCTCGCGGACCTCATATCCTTCGCCCGCGCGCACTCGCCCTTCTACCGTGACCTCTACGCACATCTACCCGCGGACGTCGCCGGCCTGCCCTCGCTCCCGCTCATCGACCACACCGCGTTCTGGGACGCCCATACGGTCGTGGACAGCAAGCTGCTGACCGGGCCGCACACCGACGGGATCGTGTTCAAGACCGGTGGGACCACCGGGATGCCGCGGATCTCGTTCTACACCCGCCCCGAGTGGCGGGCGATGGCACGCCGCTTCAGTGCCGGGCTGACGGCCGCCGGGGTGGAGCCCGGGGATCGGGTGGCGAATCTGTTCTACGCCGGGGAGTTGTACTCCAGCTTCGTCTTCACGCTCAACCTGTTCCAGGAGGCGCCGGTTGCCACCGTGCAGTTGCCGATCGGCGGGGCGGCCACGCCGGAGCAGGTGGTGGCGACGATGCGGGACTTCTCCGCCACCGTGATCGCCGTGCTGCCGACCTCGCTCTCCCGGCTGGCGCGCGAGGTGGTGGACACGGTGGGCAGCATGCCGCTGATCCGGCTCGCGCTGTTCAGTGGCGAGGCGTTCCATGACGACCAACTGCCGCTGATCAGGCAGGCGTTCCCCAATATCACGGTCCGCTCGATCGGCTATGCGAGCGTGGACGCCGGGGTGCTGGCGGCCCCTGTGGCCGGGGAGTTCGACAACCGGGTGCACCAAGTCCTCACCCCCGAGAAGGTGGTGGAGCTGCTGGATCCGGTGACCGGTGAGCCGATCGAGGAGCCGGGGCGGCCGGGGCGGGTGGTGGCCACCGACCTGGTGCGGCGGCTGACGCCGATGATCCGCTACCCGGTGGGCGACCTGGCCGAGTGGGTGGACTTCCCCAGCCGCACCTTCCGGCTGCTGGGCCGGGCCGAGGAGGGGGCCCGGGTCGGGCCGGTGAGCATCTTCCTGGAGGACCTGCGGGCGCTGGTGACCGACACCGACACCGAGGGCCGGATCGGCGGCCTCCAGGTGGTGGTGCGCCACTTCGAGGGACGTGACCAGATGACCCTGCGGCTGGCCGACAGCACCCCGCAGGCCGCCGGGCGGGACGCGCTGGAGGCCGCCGTCATCGAGCAACTGGACGTGCGCCGACCGCTCTTCACCGACCAGGTGGCGCGCGGGGCGATCCACCCGGTGGCCGTGGAGTGGGTCGGCCCGACCGGCCTGACCGTCAACCCGCGCAGCGGCAAGGCGGTCCGGCTGCTGGACGAGCGGCTGGGCTGAGAGCGGACGGAGACGGCGGGGGTGACGGCGGTTGCCGTCACCCCCGCCGCACGAGGAGGTCAGCCGACCCGCAGGTCGACCACCTCACGGAGCTTGCCACTGGCCTCGGTACGGGCCAAGGCGTCCGCCGGCGCCGCCTTGACGTGCAGCTCGACCACGCGGTCGTGCAGGACGTCGACCGCGAGTTGCGGGTACTCCGCCAGGAAGGCCTCGGCCGGCCGCTCGGCGCTGCGGTCGCCGGCGTCGAAGTCGCCCAGCAGGACGGTCAGCCTCGTCCCCGAGGCACCGGCGTCCTCGACCACCACCTGGACCGCGCCCACGTGGTCCAGTGCCTCCTGTGCGATCGTCACGAAGCGGCGGTAGTTGAGGAAGTGCCCGCCGGCCCGGAAGATGTCGCCGAAGCGGCCGAGCAGTTCGAAGCGCGGGGTGCGCCGGCCGCACGGGCAGTGGCCCTCGATCCAGCGGCCGAGGTCGCCGACCTCGTAGCGGTCCAGCCGCTGGCCGCGCCGGGTGTGCGCGGTGAAGACCAGCCGCCCGGCCTCGCCCGGGGCCGCCGGGCGGTCCTCGGTGCGGTCCAGGATCTCCAGCGTCTGCACCCCGCTGAACAGGTGGTGCACCCGGTCCCCGGCATCCGCGCACTGGTAGCCGAGCGGTCCGGCGTCCACGCTGCCATAGGCCGCCGAGCGGATCAGCTCGACGCCGAACTCCTCGCGCAACCATTGCTGTTGGCGCTGCGGGAAGTGCTCGCCGCCGAAGAAGATCTTCCGCACGCCCCGATAGGCGCGCAGGGAATCCGCCCCCTCGGTGAAGACCCGCAGCAGATAGTTCGGCATGCCGAACAGGGTGTCCACCCGGTGCTCGACGATCGCACGGGCGACCATCGCGTGGTCCGGCTGGGCGACCATCGGGAACTGCACGGCCTGCAGGGTCTCCAGCACCGAGTAGAAGCTGAGGAACCCGCCGGCCAGCTGCCCGCTGAAGAAGAGGTTCATCGACCGGTCGGTGCGCGGGTCGAAGCCCGCCGCCAGCAGGCCCTCGGCGCCCGAACGCATGTGCTCGTGGTAGTCGTCCCAGGCGAAGGCGGAGAGCTTGGGGGCGCCCGAGCTGCCGCCGCTGCGGAAGAAGACCTCGGCCCGGCTGACGTCGCCCTGCAGCCGCTCGAACTCGCTCTTCCCGGTCACCGGCACCTGGGGCACGGTCAACTCGCGCACGCCCACCAGGTCGTCGAGGCAGGCGTCGGAGCCGAAGCGCGCGTCCAGCTGGACGTCCACCCGGCGGCTGTAGCGCTGCAGCGCGTAGACGCCGTCGTGCGGCTCGCCGTTGTAGCTGTCGAGCATCTTGCCGGGGACGGTGACGCGCTGGGCGCCGGCGGTCAGCACCAGTCCGGCCAGCACGGCGGTGTCGGCCCGGTCGGCGCCGAGTCCCACGGTCTGCAGGTAGCGGCGCATCGGGCGCAGCACCTCCATGATCCTGGTGCGCGGCAGCGGCTTGACCCAGACGGTGCGGTGCAGCGGGGAGGCGCGCAGCGCGCTGCGCAGGTCGGCCAGCACGTGCCAGTCGCCGTCGGGGTCGGCGTGCACCCGGGTCAGGCCCAGGTGCTCCTCCAGGCCGGTCACCAGCACGGTGTTGCTGATCTCGGCGCTCTCCAGCACATCGCGCTCGCGCACCGTGGTCTCGTCCACCGCCTGGGCCAGTACGGCGGCGAAGCGCTCGGCGAAGGCGAAGACCTGCGCCTGGTCCTCGGTGTCCAGGTAGACCAACTGCGGGCTGGAGCAGGCCTGCTGGTCGAGCCGGCAGATGTCGGCGGCGATCCCGCGCAACGTCCCCGGCTCCGCCCAGCGCTCCTCGGTGAGGTAGGCGAAGGAGAGCTTCGGGCCCCAGTCGACCAGCCGGCAGCCGGCCGGCACCAGCTCGGCCACCCCGGCCAGCGCCTCCTCGCCGCCCCAGGCGGCCACCGCGTCGGCGGGTGCGCACAGCCGGGTCAGCCAGTCGGTGCGGCTGGAGGGGAAGGCCAGCACGATCACCCGGCGGGCGATCGCGCCGCTCGGGTCGAGCGCCGCGAGCTGGGCCAGCAGCAGCTGGGTGAAGCGTGAATCGCCGCTGGTCTTGGCCGCGTTGATGTTTCCGGCGAGCAGCCCTTCGATCACGCTGAGCGCACCGGCGGCGGGCGCATTGCCCGGCGTGACGTGCACCAGCAGGCCGACCGGCAGCCAGCCCTCGAAGATTTCCCGGCGGAAGTCGAAGCGGGCCAGCCGGCCCGGGTCGGTGCCGCCGAGCTCGCGCATCAGCTTGGTCTCCAGCGCCTCCCGGTCCAGTGCCCCGGCGACATCGCGCAGGGTGCGGACCGCCTCGGCCTCGTCGACCCGGGCAGCGGCCAACTCCTCGGCCAGCAGCTTGGTCTGCGCGCTCGCGGGGTCGCGCAGCGCGGCGGACAGCAGGTCGCAGGCGGCGAGCACGGTCAGCGGGCTGAGCCGGGGCTCGGCGAGCACCGAGCGGACGTGGGCCTCCAGCTCGTCCAGGCGGCGCCCGGCCTCGGCCTCGTCGACGAACTCGCCCTGCCAGTAGTGCGGTTGGTCTTCGCGGATGGCGTGCGCTGCGGTGGTCACGAGTTCCCCTTGAGCAGTTCGGCGGCGGCGATGGCGCAGCTGCGGTTCCGGCTGAGCGCGGCCCGCCCGTGCACGGTGAACCAGGGCGTGGCCAGGCCGCAGCCGCACTCCTCGGGGGCGTGCTGCGAGACCAGGTCGGCCATCAGTACCGACTGCGCGGGCACCGAGGTGATGTAGGGCGAGATGAACTGGGCGTAGCCGCGCTCGCCGTGGCCCAGCGGCCGCAGGGTGCGCACGTCGCGCACCAGCATCCGCGACCAGGTGGGCACATGCAGGCGGTGGTTGGCGCACTCCATGTAGAGCACCGAGTGCTCGACCGCGCCGAAGCCGTCCCTGATCCGCTCGTCCGGGATGCCCAACTGCTCGTGGATGCGCCGGTACAACTCCGGCTTGGTGACCTGCTTGTCGGCGTTGCCCTTCCAGCCGCCGCCGTAGACCACCAGCGAGCGCGGGTCCAAGGTGATGGGCGGCAGGCCGAGTTCACGCATCCGGTCGAGGGTGAAGGAGAGGAAGGCGGGGAACCCGAGGATGCGCACCGGGGCGCCTTCCTCGGCGAACCGCAGCAGCGCCCGCACACAGCCGAACGGGTCGAACTCGTGGCCGCTGCCGGTGTGCTTGAGCGCGTACTCGGCCGAGCGGACCGGCGCGAAGTGGGCCAGGTACTCGTCGGTGAACGAGGTGCCCAGGTTCAGCCCGGGGCGCGGCTGGTAGTTGGAGAGCAGGTAGTTGACCGGCTCGTCCTCGCCCAGCCAGCCGTAGGAGTCGAAGATCCGGGCGACGATCCGCTGCCCGTTGCGCAGCGTCCAGTCGTCGAAGAACATCTGCGACTTCTGCCCGGTGGTGCCCGAGGAGGTCAGGTGGATCGCGACGTCCTGCTCGGGTATCGACACCACCTCGTGCGCCTTGAAGAAGTTGGCGTGCACGAAGGGCAGTCGGGCCAGGTCTGCGGCCGACTCCAGCGGCCGCCCGGCGGCCGCGCCGGCTGCCCAGAGTCTGCCGAAGAACGGCGAGCGGGCGGCGTGCCAGGCGTTGGACTCGTTCATCGCCTGGGCAAAGAGCTCGTCGAGCTCGGGGCCGGCCAGGTAGGGCTCGGCGATGTCGAAGAGCTGCTGGACGTGCCCGAGTGCGGCCGGATCGGGGACCTGGACCGGTTCGAGGTAGCGGCTCGCCAGGTCCACCGGGGTGGTTGTGCTCACTGGTACACCTCGTGCGTGTTGAGGTACTGCTGCTTCCACAGCTCGATGTACTGCTCGGTGAACGGCTGGAAGGCCGCGTCGATGGACAGGCCGCGGAAGTCGAGCGGCTGCAGGCTGCGGGTCATCACCACGTAGTCGCGGAACCCCTCGCCCTGGCGGCGCATCGCCGGATAGGCGGCGGCGGGCAGGAACCCGTGCGCGAGCAGCAGCCGCAGGTCCTCGTAGCGGTCCAGCGGCAGCAGCGCCTCGATGTGCGAGGCGCCGCCCTCGGCCAGCCGGACGATCAGCGTCTCGAAGACCGGGGCGAGCGTCGCGAAGTCGCCGCCGGCGGTGCCGATCAGCGCGCAGTAGCCGTCCGAGGGGTTCAGCTGGGCGTAGACCTCGTGGGCGCCGTCCGCCGAGGAGAGCATCACGTTCGGGGTGTGGAACGGGTAGAAGCGCTGGTCCGGATCGGGCAGCACCTCGGCGGTGCGCCGGGCCACGAACTGCGGCGCGTCGACGAACTCCATCTCGACGCCGCCGGACCGCCGTTGGCGCTGCGGAAGCGGCTCGGGGTCGATCGCGGGCAGCGGCTGCTCGGCCAGGCCGACCGCCTGGTGCAGCGCGCGGACCAGGTCGGCCAGCCCCGCCGGCACCCGCTCCACCGGCAGCCGCCGCTCCAGCACGCCCGGGCGGTGCTTGGCGAGCAGCACCATGGTCTCGTGCTCGTCGGCCTTGCGCAGGTTGGGGAAGATGCCCAGCGCGCGGAACCCGGCGCTCAGGCAGACGCGTTGCGGCGCGGTCGAGTTGGTGCGCGCGGTGGCGTAGACGGAGTCGGCGGGCTGTCGGACGCCGTCGCCGGTCAGCAGCGACTCGGCGAGCCGGCGCACCGCCTGGTGCGCGAGTCCGGTGCCGCGGGCATCGGGGTGGATCACCAGCCCCTGGAGCTTGCCGAGCCGCTCGCGGGGATCGAGGGTGCCGATGATGGTCCCGATGATCCGGCCGCTGTCCGGCTCCCGGGCGGCGAGCCAGGTGGTGTTCGGGGCCGCGATCTCCCGTGCCATCACGGCGGGATCGGTGCCGATCGGCAGCGCGTAGCCGCTGCCGTAGACGTGTCGATAGAGTGCTAACAGTCCGTTGATATCACTCTGCTGAACAGCAGAGAACTGCTGCGTCAAAATACATCCCCAGTCTTGCCGGCGCACCGACGGATCACGCCGGCACGTCAGGGTGGGCAGTCCTCTCGATCGAATGCGCAGCCCTGGTGGGGTGGGTCGCATGCGGAAGTCCGCGTAGGGCGGCTTACCGTGCCGCATTTCCGCCGGAGTGGGGTGCCCGGCGGCCTGCCGGCCGAAAGGAGGAGACGGCCACGGGATCGCGTGGCCGACCTCCTCACTCTAGCTGGCAGCAAACGAAGTTGACCATGCGTCACTTCGCTGACCTGCCGAGATGGATATCGAGTGCGACTGAGATCACAGGATGTCCACCGCCTGCCGGTCCAATCGGTGGCATTCCGGCCGGGGTTGCATCAGTTTTCGGACAAGGAACCGGTGATTCCGCGCAGTTGAGCGGTGGGCGCACTTTTTGCCACTGGGGCAAGGGACGGCGCACGACGTTCCGGTGAACTCCCCGGAAAAGCCACCCGGCGGCCTGCCGGAAAATACGTGTCCCGACGGTCCGGCTGCGGATCGGCCACGGATCGGCCACGGATCGACCACGGATCGACCACGGATCGGCCGCCCATTGGCATGCCCAGGGAATGCGAACGCGTGCCGGACCTCCCGTCTCAGGGGCGGCGGCCGAAGTGGACGGTCTTCGCGAGCAGCAGGTACGCGTCCGCCCGCCGGTCGATGCAGGCCGGGTCGGCGGGGTCGAGCAGGCGGTCCAGGGTCGCCAGGTCCTCGGCGTCCAGGAAGTCGCCGAGGCTCTGCCGGCTGCGCTCCAGGGTGCCCCGCACCAACTGGCGCGGCCCGTCGGCGAGCGGGGCGGGGTGCTCCACCAGGAAGGTGCGGCTGTGCACCTCGGTGAGCCCTGCGGTGCGCAGCAGCCCGGGCCAGTCCTCGACCACCGCGACCGAACCCGGCAGCTCGGCGCGCATCCGGGCGAACCGGTGCGTCATCGCCACGTCCAGCCGGGCGAACAGGTCGGGGCGTCCGAAGCCCAGGTCACGGGGCAGGCTGCGGGCCGGCAGGCCGCCCTCGACAATGGCCAGCACGCCGCCGGGCGCCAGCAGGTCGGCGAGCGCGTGCAACGCGCCCTGCTGGTCGCCGACATGGTGCACCACCTGGCCGGACCAGATGATGTCGGCCGCGCCCAGCTCGGCGAGCTCGGCCAGGCCGGACGGGAACTCGGCCTGCCGGGTCCGCAGCCCCACCCCGAGTCGCGCGGCCCGCTGCCCGGCTCGGGCCAGCAGCTGCCCGCTGCCGTCCACGGCGGTGACCTCGGCCACCGGGAAGGCCGCCGCCAGCCGGCAGGCCGCGACGCCGGGGCCGCTGCCGATGTCCAGGATCCGGCGCGGCGTCCGCTCGCCGTGCGCCGTCAGCCGCTGGAGTTCGGCGATGGCCTGCTGGACGTACGGGCCGTGCGCCTCCCCTTCGAGCACCAGCAGGTCGGCCATCGCGTCCCAGTCGAAGTCGTCGTCGTGGGTGTGCGTGTGGCTGTGGCTGTGGCCCTGGCCCTGGCCCTGGTTGTGGCCGTGCTTGTGGCCGTGCTTGTGGTCGCGGTTCATCGTGCTACCTCCGTCGGCGTGCGGATCTGCCTCGACAGTGCACCCGGCAGACAGGAGGTGGCAAACCTTGTTGCCAGTTCAGCAATCGTGTCCAATGGAGGGCATGGAAGACGTCCTCGCCGCCGTCGGACCGCGGCTCAAGAGCATCCGCCTCGAACGGGACTGCACCCTGGCCGCGCTCTCGCAGACCACCGGGATCTCGGTCAGCACCCTGTCCCGGCTGGAGACCGGGCAGCGCAAGCCCACCCTGGAGCTGCTGCTGCCGATCGCCCAGGCCCACCAGGTCCCGCTGGACGAGCTGGTCGGCGCCCCACCGGTGGGCGACCCCCGGGTGCGGCTCAAGCCGGTCAAGCACGGGGACTCCACGGTGCTGCCGCTGAGCCAGCACCCGGGCGGGCTGCAGGCCTTCAAGATGATCATCAACGCCACCCGCACCACCCCCGACCTGCGGACCCACGAGGGCTACGAGTGGCTCTACGTGCTCGGCGGCACGCTGCGCCTGGTACTGGCCGAGCACGATCTGCTGCTGCGGACCGGCGAGGCGGCCGAGTTCGACACCCGGGTCCCGCACTGGTTCGGCAGCACCGGGGACGCGCCGGTGGAGGTGCTCAGCCTGTTCGGCCCGCAGGGCGAGCGCATGCACGTGCGCGCCCGCCCGCGCGGCAACTGAGAGCCCGCGCTACGCGGCCGCCACCCGCCGCCGCACCGCGCGCTGGATCTCGGACGGCCCGCAGACCCACACCAGGGTCCGGCTGATCCCCCGCGCTATCGGCCGGTCCACCCCCAGCCGGATCACCGCCGGCCGGCGCACCCCGAGCTCCGCCCGCGCCCACCCGGGCAGCAGGCCGATCGCCCCGTTCATCACCAGCCTGGTGGTGGCCCGTTCGCGCGGGCTGCGCCCGAAGCCGCGCAGGAACCGCAGACATTCCAGCGCGGCGGGCGTGGCACGCAGGTGCGGACGGACGGCGGCGAAGTACCGCGCCACCTCGGCCCGCGAGCCCGGCACCCCGACCGCGCCCAGCCGCTCGGCCACCAGCGCGGCGCCCGTCCGGACGGCTGCCCGGACGGACGCCTGCCCGGACGGGCTGCTACTCGAGCACGGTGAGCACCGCTACTCGAGCACGGTGAGCACCGCGCCCGCGGCCACCGTGCGGCCGCCCTCGCGGACCGCGAAGCCGAGGCCGGGCTCGACCGGGACCGGCTGGCCGAGGGTCACCGTCATCTCGACGGTCTCCCCCGGCTGCACCGGGCCGTGGCCCTCGGCCGGCTCGACGTCGCCGACCACATCGCCCGTGCGCAGGTAGAACTGCGGCCGGTAGCCGCTGCTGATCGGCGTGCGGCGGCCGCCCTCGGCCGTCGAGAGCAGGTGCACGCGCGCGGTGAACCGGGTGTGCACCGAGGCACTGCCCACCGCCACCACCACCTGACCGCGCCGGACCTCCCCGCGCTGCACCCCGCGCAGCAGCAGCGCGACGTTGTCGCCCGCCTCGGCGGACTCCATGGTGCGCCCGAAAGTCTCGACGCCGGTGACCGTGGAGACCACCTCCGAGCCGTAGCCGAGCACCTCCACCCGGTCGCCCAGGCGCACCCGGCCGCGCTCGACGGCGCCGGTGACCACCGTGCCGCGCCCGGTGATGGTGAGCACGTTCTCCACCGGGAGCAGGAACGGCGCCTCGGTGTAGCGCACCGGCGTGGGGACGTAGGTGTCCACCGCGTCCAGCAGCTCCAGCAGCGCCACCGACCAGAACGGGTCGCCCGCGAGGGCGCGCAGCCCGGAGACCCGCACCACCGGCAGCCCGGCGCCGTCGTAGCCGTGGGCGCTCAGCAGCTCGCGGACCTCCAGCTCGACCAGTTCGAGCAGCTCGGGGTCGCCGGCGTCGGCCTTGTTCAGCGCGACGACGATGTGCTCGACGCCGACCTGACGGGCCAGCAGCACGTGCTCGGCGGTCTGCGGCATCACCCCGTCCTGCGCCGAGACGACCAGGATCGCGCCGTCCAGCTGGGCGGCGCCGGTGATCATGTTCTTCACGAAGTCGGCGTGCCCGGGCATGTCCACGTGGGCGTAGTGCCGGGTCGCCGTCTCGTACTCCACGTGCGAGATGTTGATGGTGATGCCGCGGGCGGCCTCCTCCGGGGCCCGGTCGATCCGGTCGAACGGGACGAAGGTGCTGCCGCCGCGCTCGGCGAGGACCTTGGTGATGGCGGCGGTGAGGGTGGTCTTGCCGTGGTCGACGTGACCCATGGTGCCGATGTTGAGGTGCGGCTTGGTGCGCACGAAGGCCTGCTTGGCCATGGCGGGATCTTCTCCTGGAGTCGTCCTGCGAGTGGACGGGACCTCTGCGACGGGCCGACCTTCCCCGTCCGAGGTCCCGGGACGTCCCGGGGAAGGTCAGCTTCGGGCGCCGCCGAATGCGGCTGCACCGTCGAATGCGGCTGCACCGTCGAATGCGGTCGCGCCGTCAAGCGCGGCTGCACCGTCGGGCTCGGCTGCGCCGTCGAGAGCGGCGACAGCTGCGGTTGCGACTGCCAGGGCCAGGGCAGCGGCCATCGCGCCCGCGACTGCGGGGAACTCGGCGATGGCGTGCTGGAACATGCGAACCATCCTGCCTCTGCGGCGGATTGACGCGCCACTGATTTTCCGCGCGCCCGCAGGGCATCCGCGCCCGCTCAGACCTCGCTGGACTCCTGGCCCCGGGTCGGCCGCGCGCCGATCAGGCCGCGCTGAACGGCGATCACCCCGGCCTGGAAGCGGCTGCGGGCGCCGAGCCGGTCCATCAGCTCCGCGATGTGCCGGCGGCAGGAACGGACGGACAGGCCCGCGCGCTCGGCGATCACGTCGTCCTTGAGCCCGGTCGCGAGCAGCTCGGCGATCAGCTGCCCAGCACCTCCCGTGCGCGCGTGACCAGAGCGCGCGCCGCGGGGCTGTCGGGGCCGCCGGAGCGCCAGGCGAAGACGAGACGCCCGCGCAGCGCCGGGCGGTTGATGGTGATCACCCGCAGCTGCTCCGCGCGCGTCGCGGCGAAGGAGCCGGGCAGGATCGCCGCCCCCAGGCCGCGGGCGGCCAGCTGGGCGAGCACCTCGGGGTAGCTGGCCTCGAAGGCGATCTTCGGGACGAAGCCGGCCGCGGCGCAGGCCTCGTCCAGGCGGGCGCGCAGGCCGGTGCCGCGCGGCAGGCTGATCAGCGGGCGGCCGCGCAGGGTGTCCAGCGAGATGACGTCGTGCAGGGCGAGTTCGTGGTCGTGGCTGACGGCGGCCACCAGGGGCTGGTCGTCGACCACCAGGAACTCCAGGTCCGGCGGGGACTCGCCGCCCAGGCTGACGATCGCCGCGTCCAGCCGCCCGGTCCGCAGGCCCTCCAGCAGCTGGTCGGTGTTGGCCTCGGCCAAGGTGATCTCGACCTCCGGGTAGGCCTGGTGGAAGTTCGCCAGCAGGCCGGGCAGGTCGACGCTGTGCGAGGTCACGGTGCCCACCGAGAGGTGCCCGCGGACCAGCCCCGCCAGCTCGTCGACCACCGAGCGGGCGCCGGCCACCGCCGCGAGCGCCGCCCGGGCGTAGGGCAGCACGGCCTCGCCCACCGCGGTCGGCCGCACCTCGCGCCCGGAGCGGTCCAGCAGCTCCTCGCCCAACTCGCGCTCCAGCTTGCGGATCTGCGCGCTGACCCCGGGCTGCGCCACGTGCAGCAGCTCGGCGGCCCTGGTGAAGTTCCGCTGTTCGGCCACCGTGACGAAGTACTCCAGCTGGCGCAGTTCCATAACCACTGATTCTAGCAAGGAGAAGATCCAGATCTTGGACTTCTGACGGGCTTCGCAGCAGAGTGGAGGACAGCAGCGAGAAGGACCGGACCGAGGAGCCTGATCATGACCGAGATACGCGAACGTGCCTACACCCCAGAGGACTTGGCCCGCCTCTTCGTGGCCCGGGCGAACGCCGGCGACGCCGCCGGGCTGGCCGAGCTCTATGCGCCGGACGCCGTGCTCGCCTACCCGCCGGGCTCGGTCACGGTCGGCCGGGAGGCGATCCGCGCCGTCTGCGAGCGGATGCTCGAACACGCGCCGCGGCCCTTCGCGGTGGAGGAGCCGTTGCCCACCGTCCGGTACGGCGACCTGTCCCTCACCGCCACCCGGGCCGCGGACGGAACCGGCGGCCGGGTACAGGTCAACCGTCAGCAACCGGACGGCAGTTGGCTGCGGATCATAGACCGCCCGGAGACCCGGCCCGCCGGCGACACAAAGGCGGCGAGCTGACCGATGACGATACTGATCGCAGGGGCCGGGATCGGCGGGCTGACCGCCGCACTGAGCCTGCACGCCGTCGGCATCGAGGCGGCCGTGGTGGAGAGTTCACGGGAGATCCGGCCGCTCGGCGTCGGGATCAACCTGCTGCCGCACGCGGTGCGCGAGCTCACCGAACTCGGGCTCGGCGAGGAACTGGCCGCGCTCGGCGTCGAGTCGGCCGAGATGGTGTACTGCGACGCGTCCGGCCGCCGGCTCTTCGCCGAACCGCGCGGCACGGCGCAGGGCTACCACTGGCCGCAGTACTCCGTGCACCGCGGGGAGTTGCAGCTGATGCTGCTCGCGGCCGTGCGCGAACGGCTGGGCGCGGACGCGGTGCGCACCGGGGTCCGGCTGCTCGGCTTCGAGCAGGACGACGCCCAGCGCGGCAACCGAGGCGGCGGCCAACACGGCAACCGAGGCGGCGACCAACACGGCAACCGGGGCGGCGACCGACACGGCAACCAAGGCGCCCTCCAGGTACGGCTGTTGGACCGGGCGAGCGGGCAGCAGGAACAGGCCCGGGCCTCGGCACTGATCGGGGCGGACGGGCTGCACTCCGCCGTACGCGCCCAACTGCACCCACAGGGCGGCCCGTTGCTCTGGTCCGGGATCCGGATGTGGCGCGGGGTGACCCTGGCCGAGCCGTTCCTCACCGGCAGATCGGCGGTGATCGTGCGCGACGGGGACGTGGAGATCATCGCCTACCCGATCGGCCGGGGCCGGATCAACTGGGTCTGCCAGGTGCGCACCGGCGAGCCCGGGCCGATGGCCGACGACGCGGCCTGGAGCCGGCCGGGAGCACTGGCGGAGGTGCTGCCGTACTACCGGGACTGGGCGCTCGACTGGCTCGACGTGCCCGGGCTGCTGGCCGGCGCCGAGGAGATCCTGGAGTACCCGATGATCGACCGCGAGCCGCTGCCGTCCTGGGGCCACGGCCGGGTGACGCTGCTCGGCGACGCCGCCCACCCGATGTACCCGGTCGGGGCCAACGGCGCCTCCCAGGCCATCGTCGACGCCCGGGTGCTCGCCTACGAGCTGGCGGGCGCCGCCGACGACCTGCCCACCGGCCTGACGCGCTACGAGAGCGCCCGGCGGGAGGCCACCGCGGCCGTCGTACGGGCCAACCGCGCCATGCACCGGGACGGCGGGCGCACCCCGGCCGAGCTCGCCCGGATCACCGACACCTACCGCCGCACCACCGGCAGCGACGTCGAAGTCCTCAACAACCGCCCCTCGTTCAGCCGACCCGCCACCGTGACCCCCGACCATTAGCGCATCGCCCGCACCGGCCCGCCCCGGCCCGCCCCGTACGCGCTGGGCCATCCGTGGCCGCCATCCGTGGCGGCCCGGCGTTGCGCCCCGGCGGGCCCGACCGCCGCTCATGAGACTGGGCGGATGTCCCCTTCGAGCAACGTCTCCCGCCGCACCCTGACCGCGGCGGCCGGCGCGGCGGCGCTGGCCGCGGCCGGCGGGCTCGGCGCCCGCCCGGCCCACGCGGCGGACGGCGGCCCCACGGCCACCGACCCCGCAGCCACCGATTCCACGGCCACCGACCCCACAGCCACCGATTCCACGGCCCCCGACCCCGCAGCCGCGCCCGAGGCCGACCAGACGCCCACGCAGTTCCGCGGCATGTGGCTGACCACCGTCTTCAACCGCGACTGGCCCAGCCGGCCCGGTCTGCCGGCCGAGACCCAGCGGCAGGAGCTGCTCGCCCTGCTCGACACCGCGGTCGATCACCGCCTCAACGCCGTGATCCTGCAGGTCCGTTCCACGGCCGACGCGCTCTGGCCCTCACCGTACGAGCCGTGGGCGGCGGTGCTGACCGGCGTCCAGGGCCGCGATCCCGGCTGGGACCCGCTGGACTTCGCCGTCCGCGAGGCCCACGCCCGGGACCTGGAGCTGCACGCCTGGTTCAACCCGTACCGGATCGCCACCCAGCCCGACCCCGCGCAGCTGGTCCCCGACCACCCCGCCCGGCAGCACCCCGACTGGGTGGTGCCGTACGCCGGTTCGCTGTTCTACAACCCGGGCCTGCCCGAGGTGCGCCGCTTCGTGCAGGACGCGATCCTCGACGCGGTCGCCCGCTACGACGTGGACGGCGTCCACTTCGACGACTACTTCTACCCCTACCCCGTCGCCGGTGAGGTCTTCGACGACGACGACGCCTACCGCAGCCACGGCGGCGACTTCCCCGACCGGGCCGCCTGGCGGCGCGACAACGTCGACCAGCTGGTGCGCGAGACCGCGGCGCGGATCGCCGAGCTGAACCGCTCGCCGTCCACCGGTTCGGGCCGGCCCCGGCGCCCGGCGCGGTTCGGGATCTCCCCGTTCGGGGTCTGGCGCGAGCGCTCCACCGATCCGCTGGGCTCCGACACCCACGGCGGCCTGACCTCGTACGACGACCTCTGCGCCGACTCCCGCGGCTGGGTGCGCAACGGCTGGCTCGACTACATCGCCCCGCAGCTCTACTGGTCCATCGGCTTCGCCGCCTGCGACTACGCCGAGCTGGCCCCCTGGTGGGCCCAGGTGGTGCGCGGCACCGACACCCTGCTCCACCTCGGCGAGGCGCTCTACAAGGCCGGCGACCCGGACCAGTCGGCGCCGTGGCAGGACCCGGCCGAGCTCTCCCGACACCTGACCCTCACCCAGGACCTCCCCGAGGTGCGCGGCAACATCTTCTTCACCGCCGGTGACGTGGCCGGGGATCCGATCGGGGCGATGCGCCAGGTCGTCACCGACCACTACCAGACCCGGGTGAGACCGCCGCACTGACGGGCACCGGGAAACGGACATACCAGGCGCCTGCGAGGCCTCCGCCACCTCCGCTCCACCCAAACGCCACAGCAGCCACACCCGCCCCTCCGCTACAGTCATGGGCCGACGCACCGCAGCCTCGCGGTCCGTCAGTGCGCGCGGGGGCGCCGAACCGAGTTCCACCATGCCCCCGCGACTGGACCATCCTTTTCATGGGGGACTTCGTTCTTATGCGTACCACCACGCTCCTGCGCGCCGCCGTTCCGACCGCGGCGGCGCTGACGCTGCTGCTGACCGGGTGCGGCCCGGACGAGACCACCGCCACCGGCAGCACCACCAGCGCACCGGCCACCGCCGCGAGCACCCCGGCCTTCCACCCCGGCAGCAGCACCGCGCCGTCCGGCGCCGCACCGACCGGCGCCCCGACCTCGCCGGCCACCCCGAGCGCCTCGAAGTCCGCCGCCGCACCCGCGGGCGACGCCTTCCCCGGCGCCCTGGCGGCCGGTGCGCAGGCCAACGGCGTCTTCACCGACCACCAGCAGGGCGACATCTCGCTCGCCATCGGCCCGGTGAAGATCGTCAAGGGCGACATCGCCGACCTGGCCAAGTTCGACCTCAAGCCGGACCAGACCACGGGCAAGACGCCGTACTACGTCTCGGTCAGCTACACCCACACCGGTGGCAACGGGATCTTCGAGCCGTACTTCAACCTCCAGCTGCGCGCGATGCTCGACGCCCAGACCCAGGCGCCCAAGCTCGACCTGCTGAGCTCGTTCCCCAAGTGCTCCAGTGACGTCCCGGTCGGCGGCGCCAACTTCGTCAAGGGTCAGACCGAGCACGAGTGCGCGGTCTACCTCGCCCCGAGCGACAAGCCGATCAAGTACATCCTGTGGATGAACAAGGACAACACCTCGCTGGCCTGGAAGGCCAGCTGACACGGTGACGGCCTCGCGGACCCGCTGCGGGTCCGCGAGGCCGTCGTCCCTGCACTGCGCAGGTCTGCGGAGACCTGTGCGCAGGTCAGGCCCCGTCCCGCGCCTGGGCCTGCTCCTGGAGCAGGCCCGCGATCCGGGCCAGGTCGTTGCCGATGTCGGTGATGCCGTTGATGTCGGTGCTGGGCGTCGAGGCGCCGTTCACGGCCAGGTAGAAGGTGTGCAGGCAGCCGTGGCCCGCGTCGAGGTAGCCGCCGATGGTCATGGCACCGGCCGCCAGGCGGTTGTTGAGCGCGTCGAGCCCGGCCACGGCGCCGGTCTTGGCCCACACCTTGCCCTTGCCGGGACAGGTCGCGGACCCCACGCACACATCGGCCAGCAGGCCGTCCACCCCGAGGATCGGCTGCGCCAGCTGGAACCGGGTCGCCTCCGGCGTCCCCTGCCAGTAGTGCAGGATCTGGTTGATCGCCCGCGGGGTGACCCGGTCGACCGGGTTCCCGCCGCGCCCGTCCAGCAGTTGGGCCTGGGTCGGGTCGACGCCGGCCTGGCGCAGGAAGTCGTTCAGCACCGGGAAGCCGTCGATGCACTGGTGGCTGCCCGCCGTGACGGCCATCAGGCAGACGGCCAGGTTCGCCCCCAGGTTGTGGCTGACCTTGAAGATCAGCCGCGCGTACTGGGCGTAGTCCGGCGAGACGTAGGCGGCCACCCGCTGCGTGCCGTCATAGGAGTCGGGCAACAGCCCGGTGGGGTTGGGTCCGGTCGGTGCGGCCGTCACCGTGACCCCCGCCCGGGCCAGCGCCTCGATCAGCGCGGTGCGGCCGAAGGTGTCCGGGTCCTGGATGGTGGAGACCCGCAGCAGCGGCTGCGCGTCGGCCGCGATCGTGCCCGACAGGCTGATGTGGGTGCCGTCCGGCGAGGCGGTCACCGTGATGTTGGTACTGCCCCCTGCGGCGACCGTCTGCACCGTCGAGTCCACCTGGTAGGGCGCGACCTGGGGACGCCAACTGAGCTGGGCCGGCCGGCCGGGAGCGGTCGGGGTGGTCAGCAGGTCGATCAGGTTGTCGTTGATGATCAGCGGGGTCGGCGTCGGGTCCAGGTCCGGGAACGAGGTGAACAGCCGCGAGTCGACCGCCACGTCCCCGTTCACCTGGGTGATCCCCGACTGGCGCACCTGCTGGGCGATCTGGTTCAGCCCGGCCAGCGGGTCCTCGGGGGTGAGCGTCGCGAAGGGGACGTCGTTGGCGTAGGTGTGGTCGTAGGTGGTGAAGTCCACCGTGCCGTCCGGCTTGGTCCGCCCGCCCATGGTGAGGTCGCCCTGCGCGACCAGCGCCAGCGAGCCGTTCAGCGTCGAACCGTCGCGCTCGCCGAGGGCCTGCACGGGCGTGCTGAACCGGTGGTCCCCGCCGAGCGCGTGCCAGGCGCCCGAGACGCTGAGCAGCTTCGCCGTCGAACCGGGGATGAAGAACTGGTCCGGGTACTGCGAGTGGACGATCCGACCGGTCGAGTCGTCGACCTCCAGCAGGCCCCACTGGGCGTGCTGGTAGGCCGGCTTGGCCATGATCGCGCGGATGTCCTGGCTCAGGCCGTCGTCCCGCCCGGCCGTCGTCAGCGCCGCACCGGCCGTCAGCGCCGCGCCGGCCGTCAGCGCCGCGCCGGCCGTCAGGGCCGTGGTCAGCAGCAGGGTGAGGGCGGTGGCCCGGCCGCGCCCACGGCCGAACCTCGAAAGTCTGGGGAGCAAGCTCATGAGCGCACCTGTTCTGGGCCGGGTACCGGCACCGTTCTGACGGGGGATCAGCTCCGCCAGACATACCGCGCCGGGTACGCCGTCCGAACCTCCTGGCGCGCCGTTCACCCGCTCGCCGCGTACACTCCGCCGCCGGACCGCCGGACCGCCGGACCGTCAGACCACCGGACCACCGCGCCGCACCGGCTCGGACAGGCCCTAGCCGTCCAGCAGGTCGAGCTGCACGAACGGATCGTGGTGCAGCTGCTCGAAAGGGACACCCGTACGGTGCAGCACCCGGGCGGCGGCCGTGATCATCGGCGCGGGGCCGCAGAGGTAGGCGTCCGGCTGCTGCCACGGGCCGGACTCCGCCAGTGCCTCCACCAGCGAGCGCCTGGTCAGCTGGGCGTCCTCGTCCGAGATCGCCGCCCGCACGGTGAGCCAGTGGTGGCGCTGGGAGAGCCGCAGCAGGTCCTCCAGCCCGTACAGCTCCTGGGCCGTGCGGGCACCGACGAACAGGTCCACCCGCCGCTGCGCGCCGTCCAGCAGGGCCTGCTCGACCAGCGCGCGGATCACCGCGAGCCCGGTACCGCCCGCCACGCACACCACGTCCCTGGTCGCGCCCGGGTCGATGGCCAGCTCGCCCAGCGGCATGCCCAGCCGCAGCACGTCGCCGACCACGGCCTGCCCCACCAGTGCGCTGCTGATCCGGCCGCCGGGCACCGCGCGGACGTAGAAGGTGATCGTCCCGTCCGCCCGCGGCGCGTTGGCGGGCGAGTAGTAGCGCCAGACCTTCGGCCGCCAGGGCGTCTCCACGCTGACGAACTGCCCGCCGGTGAACGCGTACGGCTGGTCGGGCCGCACGGTGATCTCCGCGAGGTCCGGGCCGCGCCGGACGTGCCGCACGATCGGCGCGTGCCACACCGCCGGCCGTTCGGCCGCATCGGCCACCGCCGCCTGGTCCATCGCCTGGGCGGCCATGCCGTAGGCGCGGGCCCAGGCACTGGCCACCTCCGGCGTCCAGGCCGGGCCGGCGAAGTGCTCCAGCGTGTCCAGCAGGCACTCGCCGACCGCCGCGTAGTGGCCGCTCAGCGTGCCGAACTTGCGGTGGTCGCGCCCCAGGTCACCGCAGAAGCGCGCCAGGTTCCGCTGGTCGTCCACCAGGTCGACGATCAGCAGCAGTGCCCGCACCAGCCGGTCGTGCTGGACGTCCATGTCCGGCGGGAACAGCTCACGGACCTGCGGATAGCGGCTGAACAGCGTCCCGTAGAAGCGCACCGGCAGCGCCGCCGCATACGGCTCGACCGCCGCCCGGCTCGCCCGGATCAGCCCGATGTCATGGGCCGACAGCGCCGCCCCGCCGGCACCCCGCTCCGTCACCGGAGCCATCGGAGTCACCGGAGCCATCGGAGTCACCGGAGCCATCGGAGCCGCCACCGAGGTGGCTCCCGGCAGGACCACCGGATTCGACGGCGTGACGACATCACCGGTGGAGCGCCTGGCGCGAAACCTCACTTGACGACTCTCCCATCGAGCTCTTCGCGCCTGGAACGATTGCCTCAGGGCAGGAAACGACGACATTCTGCCCATAGGGCCGATCAGGTCGGCAACCATCACCTGGTGAAGTGTTTGTGAATGGCCAAACCCACTGGTACGCCTGCTAGTACGGCCACCCCCCACACCGGGGTTCACCCGACGGAGCCGCCGGACCCCGGCCCGTGACCGGCGAATCCCCCGATCTTCGGGCTCCGGTCCCGCCCGACCGGTTCAGGGCGACCCGTCGCAGCTGCCGGCCGGCTGTAGGGTCAGTACCGTCGCCTCCGGCACGGTGACCACGCCGGGACCACTCGCCGCGGGACGGATCAGCACCTGACGCTGGTCGGCCGACAGCAGCTCGCCGCAGAGCGACCCGGTGTTCGTCACCACCCTGACCAGGTGCGTCGCCGCACTCGGCGTGGTGGTCGTCCACGACACCGCGAGCGCGCCCACGACCAGCAGCAGGCCCACCACGCAGCAGACCGAAGCCCGGGCGAGCGCCCGGGTCACCCGGAACGCCTCCCGCTCGGTCCAGCGCCGCAACGCCTGACCGCCGAGCACGATCTCCGGCTCCGGGGCTCCGTTCGCCGCCCGGACCGCCAGCAACGATCCGGCCACCAGCAGCAGGAACGCCCCGACCTGCAACCCGGACGCAAGAACCCGCGCCCAGTCCGGCAGGTCCGCCAGGTTGTCCCGGCCCTTCAGCAGCGCCAGCACGGTGAGCAGCGCCGTCAGCCCCGTCAACCCGGTCCGCCAGCCCTCGGCCTGCCGGCGCAGCTCGGGCAGCCGGGTGAACTCCAACTCCCGGGCCAGCAGAGCCCAACGGCGGTCGTTGCCGCCCCCGCTCACGGCTGGAACCGCCAGCTGGCACCACAGCCGACGAACCCCGGATCGGGCGGCAGTTGGGGGTGCGGGTGCCCGCACTCACAGAAGTGCACCTCTCCGACCAGCGGCTCCGGTTCCGGTTCCGGCGGCGTACCCCGCTGCCCGACCAGCCGGTCGAAGATCCCCTTGGAGCCGGTCCCCGGCACTCCCCGCCGGTGCTCCGTCTCGGTCCGGCCATGGCAGCGCGGGCAGGCTCCGGACACGACGACCCCACCGCCGTCCGGGGAGGCGCGCTGGGTGAGCACCGGGGTGGTGAGGGTGCCCAGGTACTCGTCCAGGTAGGGCTTGCTGTAGTCGTGCGATCGCTGCCGGCTCACTGCTGCTGCTCCTCGTCCTCGGTGACGCTGTCCTCGGTGACGCTGTCCTCGGTCACCCTGTCCTCGGTCACGCCGTCCTCGGTCAGGCCGTCCTCGGTGATGGGCGAAAGCTCCAACCCGAAGAGTTCGGCGTAGTGCTCAAGTCGTCCCCGCACCCACCCGGGTGACTCCCCGACCCCAGCGGCGGCGAAGGCGAGCCGCTCCGGGGTGACGGTGCCCGCAACGGCCGGCAGCATGCCGTCCAGCCCCTCGGAGAGGACCACCAGGTCCTGCCAGCCCGGGACGGTCTCGGGGATGCCGTTCAGCAGCGGCGGCACGGCCTCCAGGCTCAGGTACGGGGTGATCCGCTGCCAGGTGCGCAGCACGGGCTCGCCGAGCCGCCCGGCGATACCGACCAGGTCGAGCGGCCCGAGGGGCTCGCCAGGTTCGGACACCCGATAAGCCGGATCGAGGGCCGCCGCGTCATGGGCGCCGGGCACCTCCTCCGGTAGCGCGGCGACGGCCTCGGCGGTCAACTCGGGCACCAGCGCGCCGATGGCCCGCAGCGGTGCCAGCGCTTCGAAGGCGGCACGGGCGCCGATCTGTTCGGCGCGGGCGTAACCGATGAGGCCTGCCGCGGTCAGCACACCCCAGCGGGGACTCTCGAACCACTCGTCGTAGTCCTCGTCGTCGCCCCAGTCGATCAACGCATGGACCTCGTGCCAGGTCGGCCGGTAGTCCTTCAAGTCCTCGGCCAGGTCCACTGCCAGGAGTTCCGGGCCGAGCCCCAGGTTGCGGGCCTCCTTGCGCGCGGTCTTCCACAGGTACGACAGCTTCTCGTTCAACTGCTGGCTGCCGGTGAACAGCACCTCCGAGCTCGGCAGCACCGGGTAGTCGGCGGCGTCAAAGGAAGGATCGCGACCGGAGAAGGCGTACCGACTGGGCACCGGCAGATCCTCCCAGGCCCGCAACAGCTCTGCGGCATCCGGGATGTCCACCCCTGCGCCGCGCAACTCGTCCACGGCATCCGCGAGTTCCTCCCGCGGCATGTCGTAGCGGTGGGCGAAGGCCAGATCCCGTAGCGAGATCCCTGCTTCCAGTCGCAGCCCGACGCCGTGCAGCCAGCCGGCCACCTCGCCGGTCCCGGACTCGGGGACGAAGCCGCGCCCGGCCGATCCGCTCGCGTACCGCCGCTGGTGGACCAGGCCCAGCCCTGCGGCCTCCCGCGCCAGGATCTTCTCGGCCTTGCGCAGCGAGATCTCCCACTGCGCGGCAAGGTCGATGGTGGCGGCCCAGGGCAGCATCGGGCTGCCACCGGGGTCCTCCACGACATAGCGCCGGAGCAGCACCGCCAGGTCGACCGGCACCTCGGCCCACCGGACGGCCAGGGCGAGGTCGGGCACCGGCCGGCCCAGCCAGGCGAACCGGGCCGTCCGCTGCAGGGCCTCGGCGACACCGATCGCCAGCGCATCGGCCACCACCGGAAGGTCCCAGGGGCGCACCGCCGGCCGCCGGGTCTTCTCGTCCACCCGGACATAGAGCAGTTCCAGATCGTGCCGGTCGCAGACGTGCTCGCGGTGGTGTTCAGGCACCTCGCCCAGCGGTCTGTCGAGGAACGGCGCGTAGCGCTCGCAGGCCTCGGCCAGCTCACCGAGCGAGTAGGCACCAGCCGACGCCGAGGCACGGACGATGCCGCTGAGGTCCATCGGCTCGTGCCGGCACTCGTCCTCCGCGGGGCCCTGGAAACGCTGGCGCTCCGGACCCAGCAGCCCTCGCATGATCGCTGCGTCCAGATGGTTCGGTTCCCAGCCCAGGTCACCCGCACGCACCCCCGGGCCGGCCAGCCGTGGATGGGCGATCCGAAGTCCGCGGACAGCTCGGAGAATCTCGGCCACCGTGGTCCCCTGGCGCTGGGCCGTCACCACCACGGTGCGCCAGTCCCGATCGGCCCTGGCCGCCACGTCCGCCCACCCTGGTTCGGGGACCGGGTGTCCGAGCGTCGACAGCGGTCCCGCGTGCTGCTCCACGGCCGAGCGGTTCCCCACCATCGTGGACCGCCAGGGCCGCACCGCCTCCCGGACAACGCGGTTGTCGCTGTGGCCCTTGTCGCCCAGGTGCCTGTCCAGGCTGAACCACCCGACCTCGTCCAGGCTCACCGTGCCACGGTGGCCGTTGCGCACCCGGATCCCCTGGCCACGCCACTGTCCCCAGATCGTGCGGGCCGCCCCGAGGTCCTGGGCCTCCAGCGCTCGGAGCCAGCCGAGCTCCAGCTCGGGCCAGGTCGCCAGAGCGTCAGCCCCCCGGCGCCACAACTCGGCGGCCCATGCCGTGTCGTACCGTTCCAGCTTCTTGCGGTTGACGCTCAGCTCACCGGCGTGCGGGCCGGTCAGATTGAGGACATAGCCGAACGGCCGCTTGTCGGTGGCGATCCCGTCGCAGAGGATCGCCCCGTTGCCCTTGACCCACCAGAGCCTGCCCGGCACGGCCTCGACCGCGGTATCCGCGGCGACCGACCGCGCGTCGAAACCGGGCAGGAGCGCTCCCGCCTCCCATACCCGGTCGGCTCCGGCCGCGCCGCCCACCTCCAGCCGGAACTCGCTGACCAGCACCAGGGCACGCAGGACCGACTCGCAGGACGCCGCCGACAGCGTGTACGAATGGCGCAGGTACAAGCGCACCCGGGTGCCCCCCTCGGGCAGTTGCTCACCGCCCTGCTCGTCGTCCTGCTGGATCCGGAAGAGGCTTCCGCTGCCCGGGATCTCCACGCGCAGGGCCCGCGCGGCCGGCCTGCCGTCCGGGCCGACCGACCGCGTGACGATCGTCATCTCGTCGGCGAGCATGAAGTAGCTGAAGACGCCGATCCCGAAGCGGCTGTTGGGGTAGAGCTTCAGCGAGGAGTCATGCCGCAGCCAGGTCGCCTGTTCCCGCCGGAACTCCCGGGACTGCTCGAACCGGCGGCCGGCCTGGGTGAAGGTGTTCGTGAGCTGGTCGACGGTCATGCCGACCCCGTTGTCGACGCACTCGACGTACCGGCCGCGGGCGTCCTCGCCCAGCTGGATCCGGATGACGCCCGTCCACGGCGCGGGCTGCCGGTCGAGCCCGGCCAGGTACCGCACGCGCATGCCCCGGTAGCGGCAGGCGTCCATCGCGTTCTGGTACAGCTCGCGCACCGCGAGCTGTGGCTCACCGTCGTAGAGCTTCTCACCCATCAGCAGTCGGCGGACTTCGGTCTGGGCCAGCGAGAACCTCAGCAGCGGGACGTCATAGGCCCGTTGTCCCCGGGCCTCGGCCGGCCGCAGCCGCTGGTCGGTGATCCGGGCCGGCAGTCCCATCAGCAGCTCCGCCTCGGGCGCGGCCAACCGTCCGGCCAACTCGCGAAGGCTGTGGGCCAGTTCGTCGGCCTCCGCCGCCACGGCGCTCAGCGCGGCATGGATCGCGGGATGCGGGCAGATGGAGTCGAGATGCAGGTACCGAGGCGCCGTCCCGGCCTCCTCGACGTCCCAGACGGCCTCCCGCAGCACCCCGACCACCTCACGGGGCAGCACCGCGTCGGAGACGGCCAGATGCTCCGCCAGGACGTCGGGCAGCGTGCGGGCATCGAGGGCCAGCAGTCCGGCCAACCGCAGCAGCGCCGCCAGCGGACGCACCCGCAGCCGCTGGGTGCCACCGGGCAGGGCGTAGCGCTCCGGCAGGCCACGCGTCTGGCCCTCGGGCGCCGCCCCGAGGGCCGGACCGGCGGCGACCAGGCACAGCGCGGTCGCCAACTCACCAGCCCGCCCGGTCAGTCGGTCGGCCGGAGCCGACGGATCCGCGCCCACGAGGCGGGCCGCGAACCCGGCCACCCCGTCGACCGGCACGGCCTCGTCGTCCGTCACGAAGCGGTCGGCGATCCACCGGTGCACCAGCCACAGGGCGACCATCTGCCCCTCGTCAGAGGGGGTTTCGCGCCACCAGTAGCGCCCCGAGAGCTTGTCGGCGATCTGCGCGTGCTGTTTGAGGACCTGTTCGTACTGCTGCCGCAACTCGTCCCCATCACTCACGTGGTGGACGAAGTGCGGCATCACGTCATGGGCCTGGCTGAGCCGGTCGGCCCAGGCCGCCTCGTGCAGGAAGACACCGGCGATCAGCGCGGTGACCTCCAGCGCGGACAACTCGGCGTCCTCAGCCAGCAACTGCGGCAGCCGGTCACGCAGCACCCGCACCGGAAACCCGTCGTCGGCCCACGGGTCGGGCAACCGCCGCTGGGCGTGATGGACCAGGCGGCCCGTCTGCTCGGCGAGGGCGGTCAGCTGCTCCTGACAGCGGGGCACCGACTCGGCGTCCGCCGCCGCGACCCGCTCCCAGAGCGCAGGCTCTCGGACCACCTCGCGCCAGGCGTCGAGCAGCCGCCGGCCCGGGGCCACCACGGTTGCCGCGGTCCGCTCTGCCAGGTCCCGCCCGTAGTGGATCTGCGCGTCCTGCCGCTCCGCCCGGTGACGCAGCGACAGCTCCCGGGCACGCCGCCGGGCCGTCTCGTAGACCTGGTCGACGGTGCCGGCCTCGGTCAGCGGGTCGAAGGCCTCGGCCAGGGCGAGGGAGAAGAAGCTGCCGTTCGCCGTATAGCCGCTGCGCTGCCCCGGCCTGCAGCCCGTCAGTACGGCGAAGCCTCCGTCGGGCGGTCCCTTGGTGATGCTGCTGCCGAAGACGGTGGGGCCCCCGTCCTCCGGCGAGCGGCAGGCGTCGATCAGCCACAGGACCGTGCCCGCACCACAGCCGGACAGGTACCTGCTGATGTCGGCGTCGAGCAGGGACTCCTGGATGTGCGGCTGCTCCCAGGCGCCGGGCTCGTCCTCGACGGGGGCCCGGGCGTCGGCGGGCACCAGGTAGTCGGTATCGCCGATCCGGACGCCGTGACCGGTGAAGTACAGGAGCAGGGTGCTGCCCGGCAGAGCCTTGCGCGCCATCCCGACGATCCGGTCGGTGATCTCGTTGCGGGGAGGGTCGCGCAGGATGTCGACCTCGTAGCCGGCTCCGCGCAGAGCCGCCCCCAGCGTCCGCAGGTCCGCGGTGACCGCGTCCTCCAGCGAGGCGAAGCGATGCTCCGCCGCCGGTGTGTTCCCCACCCCGATCAGCAGTGCGGTGCGTGTGCCCTGTGCCGACTGTTCCATGGCTGCCCCTCCCCTGAGCCCGTCCATGATCCCACCGCGCTCGGCGGGCTCGTGCATGCGCCTGGCCGCGCTCGCCTCGCCCGCCGCTGTCCCGCGCTCGCACCGCGGTAGCAGAATGCCCCCATGTTGATCTCGTTGTTGGGGCCGCTGGAGGTCCGGGCCGATGCTGCCGACGGCGCCGGCGCGGACAGTGGCGTGGGCGGTGGCGCGGGCGGTGGCGGCGCGGGCGGTGGGGGTGGGGACCGGATCGAGGTGGGGGGCGCGCGGCTGCGGACCTTGCTGATCCTGCTGGCGCTGGAGCCGGGCCGGGTGGTGTCCGCGGAGTCGCTGATCGACGGGATCTGGGAGCAGGACCCGCCGATGGGGGCGGCGAACGCGCTGCAGGCGCTGGTGTCGCGGCTGCGGCGGGCGCTGCCGGTGCCGGTCGAGTCGCACCCGGCCGGGTACCGGCTGGTGGTGGAGCCGGACACGGTGGACGTGGTGCGCTTCGAGCGGCTGGCGGCGGCCGGGCGGGCCGCGCTGGAGCCCGATGCCGCGACGGCGGCCCGGCTGCTGCGGGAGGCGCTGGCGCTGTGGCGCGGGCCGGCGCTGCTGGAGGTCGCGGCCGCCGACTTCTTCCGGGGCCCGGTGGCCCGGCTCTCCGAGCTGCGGGTGACGGCGCTGGAGGACCGCGTCGAGGCGGAGCTGCGCCTGGGCCACGGGCGGGAGCTGACCGGCGAGCTGGCTGCGCTGGTGGCCGAATACCCGCTGCGGGAGCGGCTGGTGGGCGCGCTGATGCGGGCGCTGGTCGCGGCCGGGCGGCCGGCCGAAGCGCTGACCGTCTACGGGCGGGCCCGGGAGGTGCTCGCGGAGGAGCTCGGCACCGATCCCTCGCCGGAACTCTCCGCGCTGCACACCGCCTTGCTGCGCGGCGAGGTCGCGTCACCGCCGCCGCAGCAGGAGCGGCCCCGCCCTCGTGAGCCGCACGCGCCGCACGCCCCGCAGACCAACCTGCGCGCCGGGCTGGCCAGTTTCGTCGGCCGCGAGGAGGACCTCGCCCAGGTGCGCCGGCTGCTCGGCGCCCACCGGCTCATCACGCTCACCGGACCGGGCGGCGCCGGGAAGACCCGGCTGTCGGTGGAGGCCGCCCGCCCGCTGCTCGACCGGTTCCCGGACGGCGTCTGGCTGGTGGAACTGGCGCCGCTCACCGACGGCGCCGACCTGCCGCAGGCCGTGCTCGCCGCGCTGGGCCTGCGCGAGCAGACGCAGCCGAGCGGGACGCCACTGGACCGGCTCCGCGGCGCGCTGCGCTCGCGCGAGACGCTGTTGCTGCTGGACAACTGCGAGCACCTGATCGAGGCGGCCGCGGAGCTGGTCGACCGGGTGCTCGGCGAGTGCCCGGGTCTGCGGATCCTGGCCACCAGCCGGGAGCCGCTGGGCCTGACCGGCGAGGCGCTCTGGCCGGTGCGGCCGCTCGCCCTGCCCGCGCAGGACGCGGGGGTGGCCGAGGCGCTGGGCTCCCCCGCCGTGCGGCTGCTGGAGGACCGGGCGGCCGCCGCCGGCTCCGGCTTCACGGTCAGCGAGCTGACCCTGCCGGCCGTCAGCCGGATCTGCCACGCGGTGGACGGCATGCCGCTGGCGATCGAGCTGGCCGCCGCCCGGCTGCGCACGATGAGCGCCGAACAGCTGGCCACCCGCCTGGACGACCGGTTCCGGCTGCTGACCGGCGGCGCCCGCACCGCGCCGCGCCAGCACCGCACGCTGCGCGCGGTGGTCGACTGGAGCTGGGAGCTGCTCACCGGGGCGGAGCGGACGCTGCTGCGCCGGCTGGCCGTCTTCGCCGGTGGCGCCACCCTGGAGGCGGCCGAACAGGTGTGCGCGGACCGCCCCGGCAGCGGCCCGGCCCAGGACGTCGACGTCGACGTCGACCAGGGCCTCGACCAGCCCGTCGGCCAGAACATCGCCCAGCCCGTCGCCCAGAACGTCGACCAGGCCGACGTCCTGGACCTGATCAGCTCGCTGACCGACAAGTCGCTGCTGGTGGCGGCCGGCGACGGTCGCTACCGGATGCTGGAGACGATCAAGGCGTACGGCCTGGAGAAGCTGACCGAGGCCGGCGAGCGGGAGACCCTGCGCCGGGCCCACGCCGACTACTTCGCCGAACTGGCCGAGCGGGCGGACCCGTACCTGCACCGGGCCGAGCAGCTGGAGTGGCTGAGCCTGCTCGCCGCCGACCACGACAACCTCACCGCCGCCGTGCGCGGTGCACTCGCGGCGGGCGAGGCCCGGTCGGCGGTGCGGCTGGTAGCGGGCTGCGGCTGGTACTGGTGGCTCAGCGGCCACAAGGCCGAGGGCGCCGAACTGGCCACCCGCGCGCTGGCCCTCCCGGACGGCGCACCGGACGAGGCGCGGGCCGTGGCCTGCGCGGTCTCGGTGATGCTGGCCATGGCCGGCCTGCGCGACGAGCGCCAGCTCGTCGAACTCCTCCACGAGGCCCAGCGGCTCGCCGAACTGACCGGCAGCCGCAACCCGGTGGTGCGTTTCGCACGGCCGCTCAACCAGCTGCTGCTGCGCGGCGAGGAGCCGGGCGCGGTGGTCCGGGTCTGGGACGAGCTGGCCGAGGACGAGGATCCCTGGGTCCGGGCCTCGGCCCGGCTGGAGGGCGCCCGCGCCCTGCTCAACATCGGGGGCTCACCGGCCGAGGCGGAGACCCGGATCCGCGCGGCCCTCACCGGGTTCCGCGCGATCGGCGAGCGCTGGGGCATCTCCTTCGCCCTGGCCGTGCTGGCCGACCTCATCGCCCGGCGCGGCGACCACGCGGCCGCGGTCGAGCTGTACGAGCAGGCCATGGCCGTCACCACCGAACTCGGCGGCATCGAGGACCGCCTCTACGCGCAGGGCAGGCAGGCCGAGTTGCGCTGGCTGCTGGGCGACCGGGTGGGCAGCGCCTGCGTCCTGGCGCAGGCCGAGCGCGACGCCCGCACGCTGCCCTGGACCGACGCGCTGGCCGGACTGGCCCACTCCAAGGCCGAGATCGCCCGCTGGTCCGGCCGGACCGCCGACGCCCGGGCCGAGCTGGCCCGCGCCGAGGAGATCACCCGGAGCATCGCCGTGCACCCGGTGTTCCGCGCCCTGCTGCTCGACTCCCTCGCCCATCTCGACGCCACGGAAGGCGACTTGACCGCCGCCCGGGCCCACCGCGCCGAGGCCCTGGAGCTCGCCCTGGAGGCCGGGCACGCCCCCACCATCGGCCAGGCCCTGGTCGGCGTCGCGGACCAGGCCCTGCGCCAGGACTCCCCGGCCGAAGCGGCCCGACTCCTGGCTGCCGCCCGCGCGGTCCGCGGCGGCCCCGACCTCTCCCGCCCCGACGCCCCCCGGGTGGAGGCGGCAGCCCGCGCCGCCCTCGGCGAGGACTTCACCGAGGCAGCCCACCCCGGCGCCGCGGTGTCGGTGGAGGCGGCCGGATTGTCACCGGCGACGGTGTCGGCGGTGCGGGAGCTGGCAGCCGTCACCCTCGCCGGTTCTGGTGGAACTCCCCGGCGCGAGTAACACGGCGCGAGTAAGCTGCTGGGCGCAGACGGGGGAGGGTCCATGGCCAGCGTGGTTTTCGTGCACGGCGTCGGCAAGCAGTACCTCAGCGAGGACTCACTCGCGCGGGACGTCGTCCCGGAACTGCGCGGCGGCGTACGGCTGGCCGGCGGCCCCGTGCCCGCCGAGGGCGAGGTGGGTGTCGCCTTCTACGGCGACCTGTTCCGCCCCCGCGGCACCCGGTCCGGCCACGAGCCGCCCTACGACGCCGGCGACATCGAGACCGACGAGGAGTTCCAACTCCTGCTCGCCTGGTGGGCCGAGGCCGCCCGCACGGACCCGGACGTGCCCGGCCCGGACGAGACGGGCAGCCGCGGCCCCGCGGGCTGGGCGCTCTCCCAGGCGCTGCGCCTGGACACCGTACGGGCGGCGCTCGACGCGCTGACCGGTGCGGCCTACCTGCGCGGCGTGCTCGACCGCGCGCTGATCGGCGACCTGAAGCAGCTGGCCGGCTACTTCACCGACCAGGAGCTGCGGCGCGCGGCGCGGGCCCGGCTGGCCGCCAGGATCACCCCCGAAACCCGGGTGGTCGTCGCCCACTCGCTCGGCTCGGTCCTCGCCTACGAGACGCTCTGCGACCAGGCGCACAACGCCGACTGGGACATCCGGATGCTCGTCACCCTCGGCTCGCCACTCGGCATGCGCGCCCTCGTACTGGACCGGCTCGAACCCGTGCCGGACGAACGCCGGGCCGGGTGGCCGAAGGTGCTGGGCGCGTGGACCAACATCGCGGACGCCACCGACATCGTCGCCGCCGTGCGCGAACTCCGCCCCGCCTTCGGGCCCGACGTCACCGACCTGACCGTGCACAACGGCAGCCACATGCACGACGCGACGCGCTACCTGACCGCGATCGAGACGGGCCGGGCCGTCGCCACCGGCCTGCGGCCCGAAGGCGGGTCCGGTCGCGGCTGATGCGCTACCTGATCGCCGCGGGCACCCGCCGCTACCGTCACCACCCCGAGCTGCCCGCGGCGGAGCCGGACGTCCACCAGGTGGTGGAGCTGTTCACCGGCATGGGCTACCAGCGGGTGCTGCCGGCCGTCTCGGCCGACCCCAGCGCCCCGGACTTCGAGGACGCGCTGGCCGACTGGTGCGCGAACGCCGGCCTCACCGCCGAGGACGTCGTCGTGCTCTACTACGCCGGCCACGGCGAGCGCACGTCCGGCGGCCGCTACCGGCTCGCCTGCACCGACAGCGATCCGGCCCGCCCGCGCTCCTGGCTCTCGCTGCCGAACCTCGCGGAGGTCTTCGCCAACTCGCCGCTGCGCAACGTGCTCTTCGTCATCGACGCCTGCCATGCGGCGGCGGCCGGGAGTGAGATCGGCACGGTCACCGATGCCCTGGTGGCGGCCCGGGCCCGCAGTGACGCCTACGGCTCGGGCACCTGGGTGCTGGGCTCGGCCCGCCACCGCGACCTGGCTGGGGACGGCGCCTTCGCCGTCCGGCTGGCCGAGGCCTGCGCCCTGGGTGACGGACCGTCACAGCGGTACCTGTCACCCGCCACCGTGGCGGACCGGGTCAACCAGGCGTTCCTGGCCGGCGGACAGCGGCAACGCGCGACCTGCTCCTCGGTGGACCAGTCCGAGCGGCCGCCGTTCTTCGACAACCCGCGCTTCGATCCACACGCCGAGGCCTGTGCGGCGGACGGTACGGGCAGCGGCGAGATCTCCGACGCCTCCTCCCACTTCGACCCGCGCGGGCGCGGGGTGGAGCACGTCCACGACCCCGGCTCGTACTTCACCGGACGCGGCCACGCCCTGACCGCGCTGCGCGCCCACCTCGACGGCCCGGGCGGCCGCAGCGCCCTGGTGGTGACCGGCGCGCCGGGCTCGGGGAAGTCGGCGGTGCTCGGCCGGCTGGTGCTGGACGGCTGCGCCGACGTCTCGATCAACGCCCGCCACCAGACCCTGGACGTGCTGGTCGGCCGCCTGGCCGCCGCCGCGGACCTCCCCCGCACGACCAACCCCGCCGCCCTGCTCTCCTCCCTCGCCCGACGCGAACAGCCGCTGCGCGTGGTGGTCGACTCGCTCGACGAGGCGGGCCCGGTCGGCGACAAGGCCGAGGCGCGCCGCATCGCCTGGGACCTGCTGCGCCCCCTCGGCGCGGTGGCCTGCGTCCGCCTGGTCGTCGGCTCCCGCCGCGAACTGCTCGCGCACACCGGGGAACGGCTGCCGGTGGTCGACCTCGACAGCGCCGAGTACGCACGGGACACCAGCACGGCGGACTACGTCGCCCGGGTCCTCACCGACACCGGCTGCCGCTACGAGCAACTGGCCGTTGTCGCACGGGAGATCGCCGAGGAGGTCGCCCGCCGGGCCGGACGCTGCTTCCTGGTCGCCCGGATGACCGCCACCGCCCTGCTGCGCGATGAGCCCATCGACACCGCCGTCCCCGGCTGGGCGGAACGCCTGCCCACCGACGTGGACGCCGCCTTCGAGGCCTACCTCCAACGCCTGCCCCGCGAACGGCACACGGCGACGATGGCCCTGCTCACCGCGCTGGCCTTCGGCGAAGGACACGGGCTGCCCCGCAAGCTCTGGGCCCAGGTGGCGGCCCGCCTGTCGGGGACAGCGCTCACCCAGGCACACATCGACGTGCTGCTGGACGAGGACGGGTCGTACCTGGCGAGCGCGGAGGTGGCGGGGGTGAAGTACTTCCGCCTCTACCACCAGGAGTTGACCGACCACCTGAAAGAACGCACGCTCAAGTACCGTGACCTGGCGGACATCCAGGAGTGCTTCACGGAGACGCTACTGGAGTCCGTCCCCACCCGGACCTGGGCCGGGGCACACCCGTATCTGCGCGAGCACCTGGCGACCCACGCGGCAGGCTCCGGGGCAATCGGCGAGCTGGTCACGGACCCGTCGTTCGTCCTGGCGGCAGCCCCGGCGGGCCTGCTGCGCGCGGTGCGGCGGGAGGCCTGCGATGCCGCGCTGGCGATGGTGATCGAACGCTGCGCGGACCTGCTGGGCGACGCGGGAGGCGTCGACCGGGCAGCGCAACTGGCGTTCGTGGCACGCACGCATGGCGCGTTGGCGTTCGCGGCGGCGGCGGAGGCGCTGAGCACGTCGGTGGAGCGCGCATGGGTCGAGCCGCGGGAGGTGACGCCGCACCGGGTGATCGGGCGGCACTCGGAGGGGACGTACTCCAACAGAATGATCCACCACGGCTGGCAGATCAGGGACGTTATCCTGCCGGGGCGCGGCCGCACAGTGCTGGCCCGCCCGCCTGGAGCCGCGCACGTGCACGTCTGGTTCCTCGACGACGTCTCGCAGTCCACCCTTCTCCCCCATCCGAGGCGGATCACCGGACTCGCCCTGCTCCCGGGCTCGGAGACCCGGCCGTCGGCGGTCACCCTTGACAAGGATGGCACGCTGCGTGTCTGGGAAATCGCGAGCCAGGTGATCTCCCGGCTCCTGGAGACCGATTGCTGGCTCCTCCTGGACACGGGCCAACTACGGGACGGGACGCCAGTAATCGTGAGCAGAAACGCCGAGCGCGTCGCCGCCTTCGATCTCAGGACCATGCAGCTGCTTCTGGACGTGCCTTACACAACGCGGGAAGCCGGCAGCCGGTCCGCCGAGGGTGTCACCGCCTTCTTGGTCCAGGATCCGGCCGGCCACACACGACTCCTGCTGTGCGACCGCCTGGCGGGGCGGCTGACGCTGCACCCGTTGGACGGATCCGACACAGTGCAAACACTTCGGGATCAGCTGGTGCAGCCGATACTGGCCGATCGCGCCCACCGCTCCGGGAAAGGCACGGTCGTCGCGGTATACGAATCAATGACCCGGCTCACCCTGCTCGACACCGCCTCCGGGAGATCCTGCGCCGCGTCGTTTCATGGCTTCAGCTGGCCGCCGGAGGGCGGCTTCGCGCGCAGCAACGCAGCGGACCCCCTCTACGTCGGTGCCCAGGCAGGCTTCCTCGTCACCGGATCGCTCGGCAGCGGTCTCCGGCGGATCAAAGCAGACACACCAGACAGCGGAAGCGTCGTCCCCGTCGTCCTCGACGGGCGGGTCTACACGGTGGTCGAGGACAGCGGCACAGTCATCGACGTGCTGGACGGGCTGACCGGTGCGAAGGTCGGCGAATCACTGCGCGGCCACGAGAGCGCCGTGTGCGACACTCACGTGCTCGACTCACCGCTTTCCAAGGGCCTCGACATTCTGGCGATCGGCAACGACGGAACGGCCAGGCTCTGGTACTGGACTCCGCCAGAGGCCAGCCCCCACGAAGACCAGACATGCAGGAAGTCAGCATCCGACCAGTTCGACGCGGAGCACACCGACCTGGTGCTCGGCTGGACCGCGCAGCCGAAGACACTCCTGGCCGGACCGCCCGGTCTGCGGCGCCTGGACACCCACGCGCTGGACCTTCCAGCTGACGACAGTCTTCGTTCCTCCTCTCAAACCGTTCTCCCAGCGGTCAGCGTGGCGGAGCACGACTGCGCCGAGGACACCGACGGAACCATCAACGTGCTGTCCAGGAAGTACTCCGGGCACATCAACATCAACAACCCCTCGGATACCACCATCACCTGGGGCACGCTGGTGGGAACCTTCGTCTGGCACCAGCTGCCCCCGCAGGGCCCACTCCGCAGCGTGGAACTCCCATGGCTGCTCGGGAATCAGGAGCGCATGCAGGCGCACGTGGTGCCTCCCTCGCGGCTTCATGGTGGAATCCGCGTGGTCGCCTTCGACGCAGTTCTAGGACAACTCCAGACACTGCTGACCCCTGACGATCCGCAGCAGATGGCCCAACTCCCGTGGACCATCCACGCCCACACCGACTTCGCCTGCTCCACCGCTTTCAACACAGCCGATGGGCAACCGATCCTGCTCGTGGCAGTCCGACCAACGTGGGGCTTCGAGGACAGCGTCAGCGGGGACCGCAAGCCCGACGACGCTGCCCGGGCCGAGACGGACGCAGGACGCGCAGACACCGCAATCCGCACGCGCGGATATCTGTGGAACGCACTCACCCACCAACCGCTCAGGCCGCGGCCGCTCGACCTTCCACCTGGTGTGACGCTTCTGGTACCGCACCACGGTGCCAATGGAACGCGCTACGTGGCCATGCGCAGCACCGAGGGCAGTACGGTCGTGCTCGACCTTCACACGGACCAGCAGCATGCCGTCAGCAGGGCCCCCTCAACTCCCGAGCCCGACAAGGAACCCGACTTCGACGAGGCCGGCGCCACCTTCCGCTGGGTGAGCTCGACATCCGGCACCGCATACCTGCTCTTCATCGCCCACACCCACCTCCCCGCCCCCGTCACCGTCTGGGACTCCCGCACCCCCGACACCGCCCACCACCTCCCGCCCGCCCACCAAGTCCTGTGGGCCGGCCACGCCCCCAACGGCGAGATCCTCGTCGCGGTCAGCGCCGACGACGGTGTGACGCTGTACCACCTCCCCAGCTACGAGAAGGTCTGGTCCACCCCGCTCCCCGCCCTCGTCACCTCCCTGACCGCCCTCCCCGCCAGCCCCACCCTCGACCTCGCCATCGGCACCCAGCAGGGCGTGGTCCTGATGCGCCCCCGCATCACCCCCACCTGGCGCCGCCGCCTGGGCCTGTCCTGACCTGACCGATTTTGGCCCACATCAGCCCTCGCGCCGAACGAACGCCGGCCGGGGGCTGATGAGGTCGCGGAAGGGGCAGCGGTCAGCGGGGAATCCCGCCACCTCGCACGCTCGCCACGAACGCCTGCCAGGCCTCCCCCGCGAAGGCCAGCGCAGGGCCGTGGGGATCCTTGGAATCGCGAACCGCCATCCCTCCCGTGACCATGCGACCCGTCTCGACGCAATCACTCTGAGCCCCTGAGAACGAGGACTTACACCACTCGATCCGATCCTCAGCGGCAGGCAGGGGAAGGTTGCTCGTCATGATCTAGACCATTCCTTTTGCGATGCGCTCGATCAGCGCGACTGATTCGGTGCGTGACAACGATTCCGCGAGAGCGCGACGGAACAGGTTGGCGTACTTGAGCACCTCGTCCGGCTCTTCGATGTAGAGGGTGCTGAGCAGGCTGTCCACGTACGCGACATCTGTCTCGGTCGTCTCCGGGAAGCTCAGCACGACGACCGGGCCGAAGAGGGCCGCGTGGACCTCCGAGGCCTCCGGCAGGACCTGGATACTGATATTCGGGCTGTCGGAAGCGGCCACAAGAAAGTCAAGCTGGTCACGCATCACCGACGGCCCGCCGATCTGATGCTTGAGCACGGACTCCGAGAGCACCACCCACAGGCGCAACGGCTCCTCACGCGAGAGCGCCGAGCGGCGCTCCTGGCGAACCTTGGTCAGTGTCTCGACCTGCTGCGCGGTCGCGTCCTCTATCTGCGCACGGACCACGGCCCGGGTGTAGTCCTCGGTCTGCAAGAGGCCGGGCACGAGGAGGGTCTGAATGCTGTAGGCATCCGATGCGTCGGCTTCCAATGCGATGTAGTCGGCATAGAGCGGCGACAGCGTCTCCGAGTAGCGGTCCCACCAGCCGCGCAGCCGCCCCTCACGTGACAGCGCCTCCAAGCCGCCTCGCGTGCTTGGATCATGGACGCCGTACAGGTCGAGCAAGAGGCGCAGGTCGACGATCCTGATCCCGGACTGCGCCGCCTCGATCCGGCTGATCTTGCTTTCGGCGCATGCGAGTTGCTGTGCGGCTTGAGCGAGAGTCAGCCGCTTGGCAGTCCGAAGCTCCTTGAGTGTTCGGGCGAGCCGCCGCTGACGGACGGTCGGATTCCTGTTCACGGGCACGATGGACCTCCCCTCGGGTGTGGCTCGTAAGTCTGCCCTCCTGCGACCAGGACAACAATCTTTAGAGGGTCCCCAGAGTAGGGACTTGCACCGTAGGGACTTCCGAGAGGATGCTACTCGGAGTGGATAACACCACGACAGACCGTGATCTTGACGGTTCGTCACCGGGCATCCCCGTGCCCGCGTCCGGCCGTCCCCGGGGCGCCCTTCGCTTGCGCCCGCCTCGTTCAACAGCCGTGCCGCACAGGGAGTTTCGCCATGCCGGAAACGCTCGACCACCTCCCCCTCGCCCGCGCCATGGAGCCGGTCTGGCTCGCGAAGTCCGACCACTCCCCGGCGACAGCCAGACGGCTGCTGCTCGACTTCCTGTCGGGCGTGCGGGACGGCGAGCGCTTCGCCGACACGGGGCAGCTGCTGGTCAGCGAGTTGGTCACCAATGCCCTGGTCCACGCGACGAAGCGCGACCAGAAGATCCGGCTGCGTCTGGAGGTGGACGCGGACCAGCTGTGGGTCACCGTCGAGGACGCCTCCGACAAGGTGCCGCAACGGCGAACGGACACCGACGGCGAGTCGGGCCGCGGCCTGCTCCTGGTGACGGCGCTCTCCGACGCCTGGGGCTGGGGTCCGCGCGAGGGCGTCGGCAAACAGGTGTGGTGCGTCTGCTCGCCTGACCCGGCGGTCCGGTAGTCATGACGCCTGGTCAGGGATTCATCGCCGTGCTGGTGGAGATCGAGGGCATCACGCCCCCCGCACGCTTCACGCGCCTGTCGGACCCGTTGGGGGCGCTGTGGGGGTCGGTCCAGGTACTCCCACTCGATCGCCTTCAGCACGAGCTCGTCGGATACTGTCTGACCGGCAGCCCAGGCGCCGGCCCCGGCGCCTGATCCTGTCGTGATCGGCGCAAGGACGTGCAGCCTCCCGGATAACAGGTGCTCCTGCCGGGCCGATAGGCGGCCGCGATCGCCCCGGTACCGCCGGATACGCCCAGACGGGGCACAGGCACATCGTTTGTGCGGACCTCCTCGTTTGCCCGGATATGGGCGCATTAACGAATCTGCACAGCGAACGGCCACACACGGGCGGGGAGGGCAACCCCATCACCATGGCCGCGCGCTGTCACGCCGCGGGCGGCCTGATCAGGACCACCCTCGGAGAGCTGCGCGAGGAGCTCGGCTACGGACGGCTCGGCAGGCATGTCCTGGCGGAGGCGGCGGAGAGCCTGACCTTGGAGGGGCTCGGCTGGTTCCCGTCCTGGCGTCTGTCACCGAGGAACGACAGGCCGCACAAGGACCAAGAGTTGTGGGTGTTCGCACGGGACGGTGGCCTCCGCTGTCAAATCATCTGCGCCATCCAGGAACCTGATGACTGCGATGTCCCCGCCGTCCTGAACGGACTGCTCACCGGTCGGCCTCAAGATCTCTCCTCGGAGGACAAGCTCGGCCTGATTCGCGAGATCCTCGGGCTTTGACCAGTCCGGGCACTCTTATCCCGCCGCACGACCATTCGTGTTTCGGACTTCTGACGTGCCCTCTCATCAGCCACGAACTGCCGTTTTTCATAGGCAGCATGATGATGCGGCAGCGGAGTCCGGAAAGGGGCATCACCCGTTTGGATTTTTAACGGACCATCGAACTCATGGCGCCTTTAGTGTGTATACGAGTGAGCGATGGCACGTCACCGTCCCGGCAGGCAACAGTTGAGCGGTCTCGCATCCGGTGAGTCCACGAGCGGACTCGACACGCCGACCGAAATCCTGGGACTTGACCAGACCTCACCACGTCAGCTCGGTACCTCCTCACCCGCAGAGTCCGAGTTCAACGGCGGCAAGAAAGGTCTTGTCATATGACAGTGGATGTCATCGTGTCCGCTCCCCCGCGCCGAGGACGCAGACGCACCCGGATCAGGGAGGCCCTGGTTCTGCTCCCCAGCCTGGCGTTGCTGGCAACGGGCGTTCTGCGTCCCAGCGTCGCGCACGCCGCGGAGGCACCCGTGGCGTTGGGGACCGACACCAGCTACGCGGTCCTGGGCGGTTCGACGGTCACCAACACCGGGCCCAGCGTGATCAACGGCGACCTGGGTCTCAGCCCCGGCTCCTCGGTAACGGGCTTTCCGCCGGGCATTGTCAACGGCGCGCAGCACGTCGCCGACGCGCCCGCCCTGCAGGCACAGTCGGACCTGGTCATCGCGTACAACGATGCGGCCGGCCGAGCACCGACGGCCAGTGTCGCGGGTGACCTGGTCGGGCTGACACTGACGTCCGGCGTCTACAAGTCCACCGGGCCCCTGGGACTGACCGGGACAGTGACGCTCGACGCCCAGGGCGATCCCAGCGCGGTCTTCATCTTCCAGATCGCCTCGACCCTGATCACCGGCTCGGCGAGCAACGTCAGCCTCATCAACGGGGCGCAGGCCTGCAACGTGTTCTGGCAGGTGGGGAGCTCCGCCACCATCGGGACCAATTCCTTCTTCAAGGGCAACATCCTGGCCCTGACATCCATCGCGGCACAGACCGGCACCGTGATCGAGGGCCGGGCCCTGGCGCGTAATGGCGCGGTCACGTTGGACACCAACACCATGACGAGAGCGGCCTGTACGGTCGGCCCGGCCGGCCCGTCCGGACCGCCTGGACCGAGCGGCCCCGCCGGACCCTCCGGCCCGGCCGGACCCAGCGGCCCCGCCGGCCCGAGTGGCTCCGCCGGCCCCACTGGCGCTCCCGGCCCGACCGGCGCACCTGGTGCCCCCGGCGCCAACGGCTCGCCCGGTGCGCCTGGCGCTCCCGGCCCCAACGGCGCTCCCGGCGCACCTGGCGCTGCCGGCTCTCCGGGCGCTCCCGGTGCACCCGGTCCTAACGGTGCGCCCGGCTCCCCTGGCGCTAACGGCGCACCTGGTGCCCCCGGTGCCAACGGCGCACCTGGCGCTCCCGGCGCCAACGGCTCGCCCGGTGCACCTGGCGCTCCTGGCCCCAACGGCGCTCCCGGCGCACCTGGTGCCCCCGGTGCCAACGGCTCGCCTGGTCCCAACGGCCAGCCAGGCACCAACGGATCCCCCGGCGCACCCGGCCCCAGCGGCGCTCCTGGCGCGCCTGGTGCCAACGGCTCCCCCGGCCCCAACGGCTCGCCCGGCGCTCCCGGTGCTCCCGGTGCCCCCGGCCCCAACGGCTCGCCCGGCGCTCCCGGTGCCAACGGCTCCCCCGGCGCCAACGGTGCTCCCGGCGCCAACGGCCAGCCAGGCGCCAACGGGGCTCCCGGATCGCCAGGTGCCCCAGGTGCGCCAGGTGCCCCCGGCGCCAACGGATCCCCCGGCGCACCCGGCCCCGCCGGCCCTGCTGGACCCGCCGGCCCTGCCGGCCCTGCCGGGCCAGCCGGACCTGCCGGTCCTCCCGAGACTCCGGGGAACCACGGCGGTCATGGCCAAGGAGCTCCTGGAGAGGGTGATCACGGGAAGGGCCCCGGCGGTCACGACCAAGGTGACCACGGGAAGGGCCCCGGCGGTCACGACCAAGGTGACCACGCGACGGTCCCGGGCGGTCACGACCAGGGTGGCACTGGGCAGCACCCGAACAAGCCGGGCGCACTCGCTGCAACCGGCTCAGGCAAGGCGACCGACATTGCGGTCGGCTCGGTGGCCATGCTGGCGCTGGGATGCCTGGCCCTCCTCCTCATGAGGAGAAGCCAAGGACGAACCGCCGGTCGACGGCATTAGCCATCGGGGTGGACCGCCGGGCAGCCCCGACCGGCGGTCCGCCCCCTGCCGGTGCCCCCGCAGGCGGACGGCAATCTCCACAGCCGCCGCCCCTGGGGAGCGATGACCCGGCGTAGGCCTTCAGGCCGCAGGCGTCCGCGAACGGTCACGGCCGTCTCCCGTCCTGCAACTCTGCCCGGTGGCCGCGCCGGTGAGGGTTCTGCGCGGCTCTCCGTGAAGGGTGTTCGCGCGCCGGTGCGGGCCATATCGTGGGGCGGTATCACGCGCAGCGGGTTCTGGGGAGGGTGCTCATGAGGGTGCGCTTGGCGGTTGAGGACGGGGCAGCCGCAGAGCTGTCGGAACTGTCGGACTGGCTCGGCCAGGAATCCGCGCTCCGGGGGCTGGTGGCACCCGCGCCCGCGGTGCCGGCTCCGGGCGAACTCGGCGCGCTCACCGACGCGCTGGTGGTCGCCGTCGGGGGCGGTGGGGCGGTGAGCGTGCTGGCCGCGTCGCTGAAGGCCTTCCTCACCCAGCCGCGCCGCTCCGATGTGCGGCTCGTGGTGTCGACGCCGGACGGGCGCAGGGTGGAGGTCGACGCCAGGCGGGTCGACGATGTCGAGGCGCTGCTACGCCAGGCGCTCGGGGAGGGGGAGCCGAAGTGAGCGCCGCGCGGGAGATGTTCGTGGCGGAGGACCCCGAGGGGAGCGTTCGACGCGCGGATCCGGCGCGCTCCCGGATCGTGCTGATCGGTACTCCGGCCTACCTCGATCCCGGCCTGCCGGACGTCCCGGTGATCGACAACAACGCCATCGACCTGGCCGTGGTGCTCACCGACCCGGCGCTGGGCGGTTTCCTCCCCGAGCACTGTGCGGTGGCACCGCCCGGGGTGGGTGTGGAGCAGGTCGGTGACCTGCTGATGCGGGCCGCCGAGGAGGCCGAGGACCTGCTCCTCTTCTACTACAGCGGCCACGGGTTGCTCGGTCCGCGGCGCCACGAGCTGTATCTGAGTCTGGCCGGCACCCGGCCGGACCGGCTGGCGTTCACCGCGCTGCCGTTCGACGCGATGCGTGACGCCTGTCTGGCCAGCCGGGCCACCAACCGGGTGGTGATCCTGGACAGTTGCTTCAGCGGGCGGGCCATCGGCGAGACGCTGGCCGCCGACGCGGTGCTGGGTCAGCTCGATGTCACCGGGACGTACACGCTGGCCTCCGCTCCCGCCAACCGCACGGCCCTGGCCCTGCCCGGCGAGGAGCACACGGCGTTCACCGAGCGGCTGCTGCACCTGCTGCGCACCGGGAGTCCGGCGGCCGGGCCCCTGCTCAGCCTGGGCGACATCTACCGGCACCTGCGGGTCCGGCTGCGCTCCGAGGGCCTGCCCGAGCCGCAGCAACGCGGCACCGAGACCGCGGATCTGCTCGGGCTGACCCGCAACCGCCAGTTCGCCGTGCGCGCGGGCGCCGCGCCCGGGGCGCCGCCCGCGGTGGAGCCCGCGGTGGAGCCGGCGGAACTGCCCCGGGAACTGCGCGCCGGCCTGGACAACGGCTATCCGCGGGTACGCGCGGCGGCCGTGGCGGAGTTGGCCGACTGGCTGACGCACCGTGACCCGGCCAGGGTGCTGGCCGCCCGCCTCGCGCTGGCGGAGGTCGCCGCCAACGACGTCCCGTTGGTGGCCCAGGCGGCCCGCGCCGCGCTGGAGCGCCGAGCCCCGCGGCGCCCCGTTTCGTACGACGCCTGGCCGAGGGTGGAGGATCACCCCCGCCTGCGGCAGGAGCAGGCTCCGCTGCGGCAGAAGGCCGGTGGCTGGGACGACTCCGACGCCCAACAGTCCAGGTAGCCCTCAGCCGGCGGAGCCCGGCACCACCAGGCCGGACTCGTAGGCGATGACCACCGCGTGGGTCCGGTTCTGTGCGCCGAGCTTGGTCAGCACGTTGCCGACGTGCGTCTTCACCGTCTCCAGGCTGACCGTGAGCGACTCGGCGATCTCGGGGTTGGACTGGCCGGTGGCCATCAAGCGCAGCACCTCCTCCTCGCGCCCGGTCAGCGCCGCCTTCGGCAGCGCCTCGGCGGAGCCCAGCGGGCGGGCGGCGACCATACGACGCAGGGCGGCCGGGAAGAGGATCGCCTCGCCCGCCGCCACCACCCGCACCGCCTCCGCGATCTCCCGGACCGGGCGCCGCTTGAGTACGAACCCGCTGGCCCCGGCGCTGAGCGCGGCGGTGACGTAGCCGTCGTTCTCGAAGGTGGTGATCACCACGACCTTCGGCGGTTCGACCGACTCGCTCAGCAGCTGCCGGGTGGCCTCCAGGCCGTTGCAGCGCGGCATCCGCACGTCCATCAGCACCACGTCCGGCCGCAGCCGCCGTGCCTGCTCGACCGCCTCGACGCCGTCGGCGGCCTCCCCGACCACCGCGATCCCGGGCTGTGCGACGAGCAGCATCCGCAGGCCGCTGCGGGTCACCTCGTCGTCGTCCGCGATCAGGAGCGTGACAGGGGCGGCAGGGGCAGCAGGGATGACAGAGGCGGCAGAGGCATCAGGGGGAACGCCGGCACCGGTCACGCCGACAACCGTACGGGCAGCCGGACCGCCAGCCGCCAGTGCTCCGACCCGTCCGGGCCGGCCTCGATCTCACCGTGCAGCAGCCGCACCCGCTCGGCCAGCCCGGGCAGGCCGTGCCCGGACGTCGGGAACGCACGCGAGCCGGGACCCGTACCCCCGATCCGGTTGACCACGCTCAGCTCCAGCCCGTCCGACGCCGCCGCCACCCGGACCTCGATCGGCCCGCCCGCCCCGTGCCGCAGCGCGTTCGTCAGCCCCTCCTGCACGATCCGGTACGCCGCCCGGGAGAGCGTCCCCTGCACCTGCGCCAACTCGCCCGACAGCTGCGGCTCCACCACCGCACCCGCGTGCCGCAGCCGGTCCAGCAGCTCGGGCAGGTCGGCCAGGGTCCGGGTGGGAGCCGTCCCCGCCTCCTCCTCGCGCAGCACGCCCAGCACGTAGTCCAGGTCCTCCAACGCGGCGCGGGTCGACTCCTCGATGCTGCGCAGCGCGGCCCGCGCCGCCACCGGGTCGGCCGCGAGCACCTCGCCCGCCACCGCCGCCTGGATCGTGGCCGCCGTCAGCGTGTGCCCGATCGAGTCGTGCAACTCGTGGGCCAGCCGGTTGCGTTCGGCCAGCTGGTGCTCCCGCTCGGCGGCCAGCGCGAGCCGCTCGGCCGACGACGGCCCGAGCAGCGGTGGCGCCAGCCGGCGCAGCGTGCCCGTCGCCACCGCGCAGACCACCGGCACCAGCAGCAGGCAGACGATCCCCACCACCCAGCTCCAGGCGCCGGTCAGCTGGACCGACCCGCCGCTCCAGCTCAGCCGCGCGCCGCCGGAGACCCAGTTCCCCGGCACGGCCAGGCCCGCGCCGAGCAGCAGCAGGCTCGCCAGGCCTCCCGTCCACCCCACCGCCACGTGCAGCAGCAGCCACAGCGGCGTCCGCCAGCGGTCGGCACCAGCCCGCACGGCACCGGACGGCACCGCACCGGACCGCACCGCGCCGGACGGCCCCGAGCGGTCCACCGGCCGGCGACGGACGGTCACCACATCCGGTAGCGGCACCTTGAGCAGCCGGCGAGCGCCGCCGACCAGCACCCGCCGTGTGTCACGGGCCAGTCCGATCACGGCGATCACCGCCGCCCACACCGCCAGGGCCAGCGCAGCCTGAACTCCGTAGGGCGCCGACCGCCAGGCCAGCACCGGCGCCATCGCGAGGGGCAGCAACGGGATGCTCACCAACGCGCCACCGGCGGCGAAGAGCACGCCCGAGTATGTGGAGCCGCGCAGCAGCGGCCGGATTCCCCTGATCATGATCGCTAGTATGACCGCGCAGCTCAACGGCGGCCTCCCCCGATCGGGGGAGCGATTTTTCCCGCCTTTCCGCGATGCGCGCCCGCGCCGCCGGTTGCCAGGATCGTCTCTGCTCAGTTGACGAGAGGGACGAGAGGACGGCGATGTACGCGCAAGAGGTGGAGATGCCGACGACGGTACCGACCCCGGCCGGTGCGAGCGGGCGAACCGGTCCTGACGGGCGGACCGGTCCTGACGGGCGGACCGGTCCTGGCAAACGGAACGGTCCTGGTGAACAGAACGGCCTGGCGGTGGCCGCCCTGGTGGTGGGCATCGTCAGCATGATCGGCTCGATCGTCCTCGTCGGCGGCGTGTTCGGCGTCGTCGGCCTGGCCCTGGGCGTCGTCGCCCTGACCAGAGCCCAGCGCAGCGGCGTCGGCCGGGGCCTGGCCCTCACCGGCCTGGTGACCTCGTTCCTGGCGATCGTGGTGTCCGTCCTGCTCGCCTTCTGCGCGGTCTGGTATGCCGACAAGACCCAGAAGTGCTACCGGCCCGACAGCTTCCAGCAGTACTCGCAGTGCGTCCACCAGCAACTCACCGGCCACTGACCGGCCGCTGACCAGCCGCTGACCAGCCCCGGGGGCGAGCCGGGGGGCGAGCCGGTGCCGAACCGCGGTGCGGTAGGGTCCGCTGCACGTACAACGGGGGTGCTTGGTGGACACGGCGGAGGAATGGCTCTCACCTGGGCTGCCTGAGCTGACGAAGGCTCAGCGCGAGAAGTTGGCCCAGGTCGGATTCGACGTGCAGCGCCTGTACGAGCTGAGCCGCAGCAAGTACGGCGTCTCACAGGTGCGCAGTGCGCTGCGCTGCTTCACCGACGCGTGCCCGGGCGAGCAGCCCACCGTCGCGGACGTGGCGCGGGTGGGCGAGGCGTGGCGGCTGGCGAGCACCCGGCCCGCGACGATCCTGCGCAGGGAGCTGACGCGGCACGGCCTCAACCACCTGGACCCCGATGCCGGGCACGCGCGATCGGCGCTCGGCGAGTACACCCCGCTGAGCAAGAAGGAGCGCGAGCAGAAGCCGAAGCCCCCGCGCCCCCGCACTCCAGGGCGGGCCGTGGCGGGCTGGGCGGTGGTGCTGCTGCTGGTCGTCGTCCAGGCGCTGCTGGGCATCCTGGACCTGGGCATCGGCATGGTGATCGGCGGAATCGGGCTGATCGTCGGCTGGTTCCTGGCGGTGCGCCGGCTGGTCTACGGCAGGCGGAACCCGCCGCGCCCGGTGAAGGTGACGTACATCCTGGGTGCGATCGCGCTGTGCTACGCGACCGCGTCCACCGGGGCCGTGGCGGTGATGGCGCTCGGTTCCCACGGGGTCGCGCACATCGCCTACGAGGAGACCGACACCGGCAGCCACAACACCAAGTACAAGCAGTGCTACGTGGACCTGCCGGACAGCTACACCGAGCCGTTGCGCACCACCGGCTCCTGCCCGGCACCCGACGGGTCCCCGGTCGACGTCTACTACCAGCCGGGCGGCGACTCGCCGCTGCGGCCGGTGCTGGCGAACTCGGCCTCGCTGGACCGGGCCGGCCTGGTGTGGGGCCTGCCCGCGGCACTGGGCCTCGGCCTGCTCGGGTACGCGGCGGCGGCGAGCACCCGCGGCGTGGAGCGGGCGCCCCGGACCGAACGCGTGCCCGAGCAGCGGGCCCGGCCCCAGGACAGGCGCCACTAGGGTCTGTCCGACAAGCAGTGCCGGCTGGTCCGGTCGACGTCGGCCAGCTGCTCCGGCTGACGCCGGCCAGTTGCTCCGGTCGACGTCGGCCAGTTGCTCCGGCTGACGCCGGCCAGTTGCTCCGGTCGACGTCGGCCAGTTGCTCCGGCCGACGCCTCGCGCCGGACGGCTACTCCGTCCGCAGCGCCGTCACCGTCCGGGTCCGGGCCGCCCAGCCCGCCGGGAGCAGCGCGCCGAGGAGGGCGATCAGCAGGCCGCCCAGGCCGAGCAGGGCGAGCTGCCCGTCCGAGTAGACGTCGATCAGCGCGGGCGGGAAGTCGAGACCGGCGCTGTGGCCCATCGCGGGCATCGTCACCGCGTGCAGGGCCAGGCCGAGCGGCAGCCCGACGGCGCCGCCGAGCAGGCCGACCAGGGCGACCGAGGCGAGGACCATGGTGACGGTCTGACGAGGGGTCATGCCGAGCGCCTTGGCCACGCCGATCTCGCGGACCCGTTCGCGGGTCTGCAGGACGACCGTGTTGAGCACGCCCAGGCCGGCGACGGCCACCAGCATCAGGGTGAGCAGCCCGGTCAGCGCGTCCATCGCGACGATGGTGCCGCTCGCGCCGTGGTCCTGGCCGCTGTCGGCGGTGAGGCCCAGCGGGGTCAGCGTGCTGTTCAGCGCGGTGGCGTAACCGGCCGCGCCGGTACCGGGCTTCAGCTTGATCGAGTAGGTCAGCGGGTCGAGCCGGGGTTCGGCGGGGGCGAGGGTGGCGGCGTCGGTGAGGACCTCGTTGGTCTGGGTGTGCGGGTCGAAGACCTCGCCGACGATCCGCACGGGGAGCGCCTTGCCGTGGTCCTGCAGGGTGACGGTGTCGCCGAGCCGGGTGGCGGTGGCGGTCAGGAAGGTGGTCGGCACCACGGCCTCGCCGGGGGCGGTGAACCACCGTCCGGCGACCATCCGGTAGCCGGCCCAGGAGGCGTCGCCGCGGAAGGCGAAGACGCTGGTGGTGCCGGCCACCCCGGCGACCGTCACCTCGGTCTCGGCGGTGCCGTAGTACTTCAGCGTGCCGGGCTGGGCGTTGACGGCGGCGTTGACGGCGGCGGCGATCGCGGCGGGATCCACCGCAGGACGCACCTCGGCAGAGCCCGGAGTGGAGACCCGCGCGCCTCCCGGCGGCGGGCCGTAGGCGTCGATGGTGACGTCGGCGTTGTCGTGGTTCTTGGCGGCCTGCACCCAGCTCAGCGAGGACCCGGTGCCGACCGCGAAGGTGGCGGCTGCGGTGCCGAAGACGATCGCGGCGACCGTCCCGGCGGTGCGGGCGGGGCGGGCGAAGGGCTGGGCCAGGCCCAGGCTGACCGGCCGCGGCAGCGGCAGCCGGGCCGCCAGCCGGGCGGCGCGACCGGCGGCCCGACTCTCCGTGCGACGACCTGCCTGCGGGGTGCGCCCGACGGCGAGCGCGTCCACGGTGCGCAGCCGGCCGGCCCGCAGCGCGGCGGCCCAGGCGGTGAGGGTGACCAGGCCGAGCGCCCCCGCGATCACCGCGAGGTCGACCCAGGGGGCGACGCCCGCGCTGGTGCCGCCGTAGGCGTCGGCGGTGGCGGAGAGCACCGGCACGGCCGCCAGGTTGCCCGCGAGCGTGCCGATCGCGGTGCCGATCGCGGCCGGGACCAACGCCTGAGCCATGTAGGCGCGCACCACTTGGGCGGGGGTGAAGCCGAGCGCCTTGAGGATGCCGATCCGCCGGGTGCCGCTGCCGACCGCGCCGGACACCACGATGCCCACGATGAGCACCGACATCAGCACGCCGAGCAGGCCGAAGGCGATCAGGAACGGCACGAAGAGCGCGGTGTTGCGGCTGCTGCCCTGCGCCGTGTTGAGCCAGGACTGCACGCCGGTCAGCGCACCGGCGGGCGTCGCCGCGGCCACCGCGGCGCGGTCGGCGGCGAGTTGCGCGGTGGTGCCGGCCGCGGCGAAGCGGTAGAGCATCTGGTAGCCGCCGGGCGCGGCGGGGGTGGTGAGCGCGGGGATCTGGGCCGGCGCCACCCAGGCGTCGGCGCTCTGGCTCACCGAGCGGGCGACGCCGACCACGGTCAGCTTCGGATCGCCGGGCAGCGCGGGGAGGTCCAGGGTGGTGCCCAGGTCGCGGATCGGGCCGGCGTAGCTGTCGGCGAGCACGATCTGGCCGGGGCCCGCGGCCCAGCTGCCGCGCAGCAGCGTGACGTCGTCGACGGGGCCGCCGGGGTCGGTGCGGCCGACCACCGTCATCGGCGGCAGGCTCACCCCCGCGGGCAGGTGGAGCTCCGGGCCGCCGTGCGGGTCGAGGGTCGCGGTCGCGAACGGCCCGGCGGCCGCGGTGACGCCGGTGGCGTGCGCCGAGGCGGCCAGTCGCGCGGCGCCGCCCCCGCCGCCGCCCACGCCGCCCGCGCTGCCGCCGCTGTCCACACGGCCCGCGTCGAACTGCGCGACCAGGTGCGCGCCGTGCTGACCGGCGAAGGCCCGGTCGAACGGGCCGTCCGAGGCGACCAGCAGCGATCCGCCGAGCACCGAGACGGTCACCGCCATCATGGTGGCCAGCCCGGTCACCACGGTCTGCACCCTGCGCCGCCGCACCCCGGAGCGCACCACCCTGCCGAGGCCGCTCATCGGGCCACCGCCCGGGTGACGTCACGGGCGATCCGGCCGTCGGCGATGGTGACGGTGCGGGTCGCGCAGGCCTGCGCCAGGGTCAGGTCGTGGGTGACCGTGACGATCGTCTGGCCGTCCGCGTGCAGCTCGTTGAAGAGCGCCTTGACGTCCTCACCGGCGGCGGAGTCCAGCGCGCCGGTCGGCTCGTCGGCCAGCAGCAACGCCGGGCGGTTCATCAACGCCCGTGCCACCGCGACCCGTTGGCGCTCACCGCCGGACAGCCGGCCGGGGTGCGCCCGGGCGTGCCGGGCGATGCCGAGCACGTCGAGCAGCTCGGCCGCCCGCCGGCGCGCCTCGCCGCGGGCCATGCCGGCCAGCTCGGCCGGCAGCACCACGTTGTCGGCCACCGTCAGATCGTCCAGCAGGTTGAAGAACTGGAAGACCATGCCGATCCTGGCCCGCCGGAAGCGCGCCGAGGCGGCCTCGCCCAGCTGGTCCACCCGTACGCCGTCCACCGTGACGCTGCCCGAACTCGGCCGGTCGAGGCCGGCGATCAGGTTGAGCAGCGTGGACTTGCCGCTGCCGGAGGGGCCGAGGATCGCCACCGACTCCCCGGCCCGCACGGTCAGCGACACCTCGTCCAGCGCGGCGCGCCCCTGGTCGTAGCGGCGGCTGGCACCGCTCAGCTCGATCACCGGCGTGGTCATCATCGTCTCCCTCGGCAGATCCGTCCGGCCCTGGTGGCCACTGCGAAGGTAGGAGCGGGGGCGGGGGCGGCACCTCGCTCCGCCGGGGCATTTCCGGTACCGCGCCAGGCGGACACCGCGCGGTGTCATCCTTGCGATGTAGTCGAGCGGTGCAGCGCGAATCCGCACCCGGGCGGATGTACCGCGACGGCGCCGGCCGCCACACTGATCACGTGACGAACGATCATGTGGCGAACGGAGCCGGCGGGCCCAACCCGCCGGCGGCCGAACGGCTGCGCGCGCCGGCCGGGCGGACCCTTCGGTGGCTCGCGGGCCCGCCGGTCCCGGGCGCCGCGCCACCCCCCGCCCTCACCCGGCGCGGCCGGTTCTTCGACGTGGTGCTCGCGCTGCTGCTCGCCCTGGCCGGCGTGCACTATCTGGCGAACCCGCTGAGCGGCGGCCTCTCCGCCTGGAGCGGCCCGGCCCTGCTGGTGCCGCTCGCCGCCGCGCCGCTGGCGCTGCGCCGCCGCTACCCGCTGGCGGTGCTCTGGGTGGTGCTGGTGCTGACGCCACCGATCCGGTACGACTCGGGCGACATCGCCTACTGCGCCGGGGTCCTCTGCATCGTCGCCACCTACAGCGCCGCGGTCCACGGGCCGCACCGGACGGCCACCCTGGCCAGCCTGCCGGTCGCCGCCGGGGTGCTGGTGTACCTCTTCGACGGCGCCCAACTGCCGCAGTTCCCCAACGCGGTGATCGCGCTCCTGGTGCTGGTGCCGGTCCTCGCGGTGGCCTACGAGATCCGGATGTGGCGGCGCCGGGTCGACGAGGGCCACCAGCGGCTGTCCACCCTGGAGCGCGGGCAGGTCGCCGCGCTGCAACGCGCGGTGGAGCACGAACGCGCCCGGATCGCCCGCGAGTTGCACGATGTGGTGACGCACAACGTCAGCGTGATGGTGATCCAGGCCGGTGCCGCCCGCAAGATCATGGACAGATCCCCCGAGCGGGCCCGCGAGGCGCTCCTCGCGGTGGAGACCGGCGGCCGGGCGGCGATGGCCGAACTGCGCCAGGTCATGGGACTGCTGACGATGGACAGCGACGGTGCCGCCGATCCGGCCGCGCAGGCCGAGCTCGCCCCGCAGCCGGGCCTCGGCCGGCTGGAGGCCCTGGTCACCGGGGTGCGGCAGGCCGGGATGCCGGTCGAACTGACCGTGCTGGGGCAGCGCCGCGCGGTGCCGCCGGGTGTCGAACTCGCCGCCTACCGCGTGGTGCAGGAGGCGCTGACCAACACCGTCAAGCACGCGAGCGGCGCCGCCGCCGAGGTGGTCGTCGAGTACGGCACCGACGAGTACGGCGCCGGCCGGCTGCGGGTGGAGGTCTGCGACAGCGGCGGCCGCCCGAGCCCCGCCGCGGCCGGCGGCAACGGCCGCGGGCTGCTCGGCCTGCGCGAACGCCTCGCCGTCTACGGCGGTACCCTCACCAGCGGTCCCCGGGTCACCGGCGGCTACCGCGTCCGAGCACTGATACCTCTGGAGGCCCTGTGACCGAGCCGCTGCGCGTGGTCGTCGCGGATGACCAGGCGCTGGTGCGCACCGGCTTCCGGATGATCCTGGAGTCCGAGGGCATCGACGTGGTGGCCGAGGCGACCACCGGGGTCGAGGCCGTCGACGCGGTCCGCCGCACCCGGCCCGACGTGGTCCTGCTGGACATCCGGATGCCGGAGATGGACGGTCTGGAGGCCACCCGGCGGATCGTCGGCGGCGCCGCACCGGGCAGCCAGGACGGGCCTCGGGTGATCATCCTGACCACCTTCGACCTGGACCGGTACGTCTACGCGGCGCTCTCGGCCGGCGCCAGCGGGTTCCTGCTCAAGGACGTCAGCCCCGAACACCTGGCCGGCGCCGTCCGGATGGTGCGCGGGGGCGATGCGCTGCTCGCCCCCGCCATCACCCGCCGCCTGGTGGAGCGCTTCGCCCGCAAGGACCCGGCGGGCGAGGCGATCCACCGCGATCTGGCCACGCTGACCCCGCGCGAGCTGGAGGTCATGGGCCTGCTCGCCCGCGGCCTGAGCAACGCCGAACTCGCCGCCCATCTCACGCTCTCCGAGGCCACCGTCAAGACGCACGTGGCCCGCATCCTGGCCAAGCTCAACCTGCGCGACCGGGCCCAGGCGGTGGTGGTCGCCTACGAGACGGGCCTGGTCAGCGTGGGCGGCGGCGCGGCGGCCGGCCCGATCGGCTAGCGCCGGTCCTGGCCGGCCGCCGCGCTGACGGACCGTCAGCCCTGCGGCGTGGCAGCCGCCGTCGGAGCACCCGCCGTGCCCGTGCCCGTCTGCCGGGTCACGATCGGCCACTCGTGCTGGTAGATCTGGAACGGCAGGTCCTTCTCCAGCAGCGGGGTGCCGAGGATGGCGATGCGCGCCAGCACGTCCCCGTTCACGGTCAGCCCGCCGGACAGGCCCGCCTTGCCGTCCACGGCCGGAGTCGTCCCGCTGCCGTCCACGCTGACCTGGCCGTTGACCGTGGCGCGCAGGTACGGCTCGACGGTGGCCTTCACGCCCAGGGTGTCGTAGAGGGCGACCGAGCCGTCGGCCACCAGGCCGGTGCGCACGGCGGCGTTGCCGGTGAAGGTGGCCCGCACCGGGGAGACGGTGGTGTGTCCCGGGTCGGTGACACCCGTCCAGCCGCCCGCCTTGGTGTAGTCGGCGTGGATGCCCCAGGCGCCGTCCATGCTCTGCTGGGCGTCGACGGTGACGGTGCCGTCCGCGCTGATCTCGGCGTAGACGGTGAGGTTGAGGGTGATCACCACGGGCAGCGCGCCGACCATCACGGTCGGGGTGGCGGCGAGCGTGGCGATCGGTATCTTCACCGGTCCGGTCGCCGCGGTCAGACCCGCCGTGACGTGCCAGTCGGCGTGCGCGCCGAGGTCGAAGCCGACCTTGGCCTGCTGCAGGCTGAGCAGGCCGCCCTGGTAGCTGAAGTCGACGCTCGGATCGAGCTCGATCGAGCCGGCGAGCGTGGCCTTGGCGCCGCCGGGCAGCGGGACGTTGTCGTTCGCGTCCAGCCTCAGCGCGGCCGAGGCACCGCCGCTGCCGCCGCCGGGCTTGGGGGTGTAGGACACCTTCAGGTCCTTGACCTGCGGGGTGACCTGGATGTTGTGCGGGTCGAGCGCGGTGCGGATGTCGGCCTGGGCCTGGCCGAGCAGTTCGGAGACGGCCGCGGGGCGGGTGCTCGCCTCGACCTTCCCGCCGGCCGCCTGCTTGACGTCGGTGATCGCGAGCAGCGCGCCCTGCGGTGCGGCGGCCGACGGCGGGCTGTCGATCAGCTGACCGGGGCGGACGGCGGCCGTGGCGGCGGCCGAGGCGGCGGCCGAGGCACTCGGGCTGGGGCCGGCACCCTGGGCGGTGTCGGCGGCGGCCAGCACGACCTTGCCGGTCTGCTTGTCGTAGGAGTCCAGCTTGAGATCGGCCTGGCCGACCGTGGCGGGCTGCCCGGCGAGGGGCGAGCCGCTCGGCGAGGGCCCGGTCGCGGTCGCCGCCGGGGTGCCGGGCGCGCTGGGCCGGGCGGACGGGGAGGAGCCGGCGGGGGTCTTCGGGGTGGCGGTGGATCCGGCCGGTGACTGGACGGCGGCCGGGGCCACCAGGGTCACCGGCGGGGTGCTGCCGGTGGCCGCGACCACCGGGAGGGCGCCGCCGGCCGGGACGGTCGCGGCCAGGGCGGCCGCGGCGGTGGGGTCGGCTGGCGGGGCTGCGGGCGTCGTCGGGTCGCAGGCACTGAGCGAGAGCACGACGGACGCGGCGAGCGCGGTCAGCGCGAGGGTGCGCATGGACAAGCGGAGGGTCACCTTCGGCGAGAACGGTCGGGGAGGTACGGGAGCGGGGCCCTGACAGCCCGTCACTGGCGGCGCCGGGAAGCCGCGCCGTCCCGTGTCAGTGAGGCTCGACTACCGGAGCGGACCGGTGGCCTGCCCCGCGCCGGACCGTCCCGCCGCCGTCGGAACCGCCGTCGCGCAAGCCCCTGGCGTCCTCTAAAACTAGAGCCAGTAGTTTTGCCAGTCGTGACCGTACACTAATCGCGACCTGGCCCTACAACTCGTGGCCACCGCCGCCTCTGACGGCCCGACGGACCGTTGACGAAGGGACCCCACGATGGGCAGACCCCCGCGAGCGCTGCTGACCCGGGAGGGCATCCTGCGCGCCGCCCTCGCCCTGGTCGACGAGGAGGGCCCCGGCGCCCTCTCCACCCCGCGGATCGCGGCCCGGCTGGGCGTCAGAGGCCCGTCGCTGTACAACCACGTCTCCGGGCGCGACGAGATCGTCGACGGGATCCGCGAGCTGATCCTCGCCGAGATGGACCTCGACATGAGCATCCGCCCGTGGACGGCCGCGCTCGACAGCTGGGCCCGCACCTACCGTGCCGCGATCGCCGCGCACCCGCACACCATCCCGCTGCTCACCGGCCGCCCGGTCCGCTCACTGCCCGCGCTGCACAGCTACGCCGAGGCGTTCGCGGTGCTGCGGGCCGCCGGCTGGCCGGAGGAGCACCTGGTCCCGCTCGTGCAGTCCTTCGAGTACTTCCTCAGCGGCTCCGCACTCGCCCTGGTCGACGCGCCCTGCGAACTCCCGCTGCCGGACGGGCAGCTGCCGCACGGCCTCGACCCGATGCTGAACGCCCCGGCGAACTACCGCGACCTGGCCTTCGAGGCCGGCCTGACCGCACTCATCCGCGGCTACCAGGAGACCCTGGCCGGCCTGCGGTCCTAGCCCCTGGCCGGCCTGCGGCCCCAAGGCCTGTCCGTGCCGCGCCCCGGGGTCAGACCTTCGCCGGCACGTAGTACGGCCGGTTGTGCGCGGCCACCGGCGGCGACTGGTAGGTCCAGACACCCGCGGCGGGCGCCCGGCCGATCAGCTCGTCGAGATGGCGGCCCACGGCGCTGTCGCGGTCGGCGACCGTCAGCCGCACCCGGCCGGCGGCGCCGGCGTCCAACGCGTGGTGCTGGTAGGGCTGGTAGACGTTCATCGGGCCGGCCAGCAGGCCCTCGCGCGGGTCGGTGCCGTAGCCGGTGATCGGGGTGTTGTTGACCGGCTCCGAGGTGAGCCCGGTCAGGTCGGCCTCGAAGGAGAAGAGCGGGTGCTCCTCGCGCTCGATGCCGCCGCCGTCCGCCGTGAAGCCGGCCCGCTTGCAGCTGACCGACCAGCTCCGCTGCCGCGCCGGGCCGTTGAGCGAGGGCATGGCGGTCTCGAACCAGCCCGGGTACTTGGGCTCGGCGTAGAGCCGCGAGCCCGCGTCGATCGCGAGCGGGTTGTCGCACAGCACGTGGATCCGGGCGATGCCCAGCAGCTTGGTCTGGTCGAAGCCGTGCGCGTACTGCTGGTAGCCGAGCGCGGGCAGCCGGCCGAGGGCGGCGGCCGGGTGGGCGATGATGTTCACCTCGATCTCCTGGGTGATCCCGCCGCCGTTCGGATACTGCGCGAAGTAGAGCTGGTAGTTGACCGAGACACAGGCCTGCCCGTCGAACTCGGCGGCGACCAGCCCGGGGTGGTGCTCGGCCAGGACCTCCCGCACGGGGGCCGGGGCGACCAGGTAGTCGACGCCGATGTTGTGCAACGCGCCATAGTGGAACGGCAGTTGGTACGGCTCCGGGACCGGCGGCAGCTCCGGTCCCGGGTGCTGGCTCGGGCTCTGGTTCACGGGTGGTCGACTCCTTCGCGGGTGAGCAGGTCGTGGTGGATCCGTTCGGCGCTGCGCAGGGCCAGGGCCGCCATGGTGAGCGAGGGGTTGGAGGTGGCGACGGTGGGCATGCTGCCGCAGCCGACGGCGTACAGGTTCGGGTGGTCCCAGCAGCGCTGCCACTCGTCGACCACCGAGTCGGCGGGCGAGTCGCCCATGATGTGGGTGCCCGCGCCGTGCCCGGCGGCCCGGTAGGCGTACGGCTTCCCCTGGTACTCGAAGTAGCCCGGCCACGCGGGTCCGGGTTCGAAGCGGGTGTGGTCCTGCGCGCCGAGCAGCGCGAAGAGCTGGTCGGAGACGGCCTTCGCGGCGACGATGCCGCGCTTCACGTACTCCGAGAGGTCGTAGTGGAGCACCGGGCGCGGGTTGCCCAGCGCGTCGCGGTGGCGCGGGTCGATGGTGACCCGGTTGGCGGGGTCGGCGTCCTGCTCCATCTCGAACTGGAAGGCGATCTCCCGCCCGATCCGGTCGCCGAGCGTGCGCCGCAGCTCCGGGCCGAACAGGCCCCGGCCCGCCGGTCCCCCGCTGCGCAGCAGCTCGGCCACCCGCAGGTCCGGCGGACCCAGGGCCCAGGTCCAGCCCCAGTTGCCGATCTCGACCCGGAACGGCGCGCGGCGGGCCCGGGCCGCGCCGAACCGGAAGCCCTCCAGACCGGAGGTCGAGCCGGGGCCCCGGTAGGCGCCGACCTGTTCGGGCATCAGCCCCCAGGTCAGCAGGACCGGGTGGTCCATCAGGTTCCGGCCGACCTGGTCGCTGCTGTTGGCCGCCCCGGAGGCGAGCAGCAGCTTGGCGTTCTCGATCGCGTGCGCGGCCAGCACCACGAGGTCGGCGTCGGCGGTGTGCGCGGTGACGCGGGTGGGGTGGTCGTCGCCGCCTTCGTGACCCTGGTCGTACGTCCGGTAGTCCACGCCGGTGGCCCGGCCGTCGCCGTCGATCCGGACCCGGGAGACCACGGCCCGGGTGACCAGCGTGACCGAACCGCTCCACCGGGCCTGGGTCCGCAGCGGGGTGTACTTGGCCTGGGAGGGGCAGATCGGCACGCAACTGGCGTGCCCGGCGCAGAGCCCGCCCTCGGGCCGGTAGCCCGGGTCGGGCCGGCCGTTGCGGGCGTGCGGGGTGCCTACCACCCGCAGCGGGGTCGGCGCCTCCTCCTCCGGATCCTGCACGCACTTACCGTCCAGCGCATTCGACAGGACCTGGTCCAGGTAGCTGCGCGGGATCCCCCGCATCGGGAACGCGTAGCCCTCCGGGAACGGCAGGCCGACCGCCTCGCGCTGCTCCGCGGCGTCGGCGGCCACCCCGATCTCGCGTTCGGCGGCCCGGTAGTACGGCTCCAGCTGGGCATAGCTGATGGGCCAGTTGCGCCCCTGGCCGAAGTCACCGGCGCGGAAGTCCTCGGGGTGCATGCGTGGCGTGAGCCCCGTCCAGGCCAGCGCGGTACCGCCGTTGGCACGCAGGTAGCCGCTCGCATAGGGCAGCGGACCGCGCTGCACGAAGTACCCGTCCGCGCGGTAGCCGCCCTCGGCGCGGCCGGACAGGTCCAGCACGGACGGCGACGGCGCGGCCGCACTCGTCCGGTACGGCGCCTCGGGCACCTTCACCGCCGCCGAGCGGTAGGCCTCGATCGCCGCCCGGTGCCCCGCCGCAGCCTCCGGCTCACCCTGCCCCGCCTCCAACACCAGGACCCGCCAGCCCTGTTCACCCAGCCGCTGGGCCACCAGCGACCCGGCGAACCCGGCCCCGACCACGATCACGTCCCACCGCCGGCCGCTCACCGCACGCCCAGCGGAGCGGCCGCCCAGCTACCGAAGCCCTGAGCCGCCACACCAGGCGCCTGCCCGCCGAACGCCCGCCAGACCAGGCCCTGCGCATAGGCCGCCGACGAGACCACGACCGGTGGCCCGTCCTCCGACGCCCAACTCCCGAGGTACCAGAGCCCCACGACCGCCCGCGCCAGCTCCCGTACCTCCCCCTCACCCAGCGGCTCGGCCACCAGCCGCCCGAGCGCCGCCGCCCCCGCCTGCTCCAGCACCACCGCCCAGTAGGCCTCGGCCATCCCGGTGGCCCGCAGCTCCTCACCACTGAAGCCGGTCAACTCCGCCGACACGGCTATGAACTGCTCGATCGTCGCCACGCCCCACCCCCCATTCGGCCCGCACTCCCCCTGGCGGCCCGAAGCTACCCACCCACCTGATCACCCCATGCACTCCGCACCCGATCGAGTGAATCGGAGGCCATATTCCAGAAAAAAGACGCACTATGTGCTAGTGCCACAATGGCTTCATCCGGTAGCGCCGACCCTACACAGGGCTACCTCGGAAGGCAGCTCGGACACCATGTTCCGCCCGCCCCCGCGCCGGGCGGAACATGGTGTCCGAGCTGCCTTCAGCGCTACGCAGGCGTCATCAGCCCTTCGTCACGCACTTGTTGGCACTGTTCGACCACAGGCCCTGCAGGTCGAAGGTGCCGGTGCTCAGGGTCACGTAGGCGTCCAGGTTCTCGCACTCGTCACCGATCTCGCCGTTGCTCCCGTTCCAGCCGATGCTGGGCCAGAAGTCGGTGACCGTCTCGGCGTACTCGTGCGTCTCGGTGGACTCCAGGCCCGACAGGAGGCGGCCGTCGGTGAAGGTGGTGCAGCCGCCCGCGCCGGTGTCCGGGACGTAGGGCAGGTTGGTGTAGGCGAGCTTGCCGTAGGACGAGGTGGTGAAATCGTGCCAGGCGCAGAAGCCGCTGCTCGGGAAGCCGTCCGGGTGGGTACCGGTCGCGGAGACCACCACGTACTGGGCGTTCAGGTTGGGCGCCTGGGTGGTGTTGCCGAAGTGCGCCGCCGCCTTGGTGGCCTCGGCGGCGATCTGCGCGGCGGTGGCGCTGGCCGGCGCGGCGGCGGCGTTGTCGAACCAGGCGCCGGCCAGCGGGGTGCTGCTCGGGTGGGTCACGTGGGTGCCCGAACTCCCGCAGTTGCTGGTGCCCTTGGCCACGCCTTCGCAGTACTGGTCGAGGATGGTGCCCCAGGTGTCCTTGCTGCCGTACAGGCCCTTGAACATGTTCTGCAGGTCGGGGGCGACTCCGGCCGGGTCCTTGGACCACTGTGAGCCCCAGAAGACCAGGTACACCTTGGGCTTGGGCGCCACCACGCCCTGCGTGCCCGCCGAGCCGACGCTGAGCGTGTTGCTCACCGCCTGACCACTCGTCACCTGGGCCCGCGCCGCCGGCCCGGCCTGCCGGTCGATCGGCTTGGCCCCGTGGTGCGCCGCGACGGGGGCGGCGGCGGTGGCCGAGCCTGCTCCGGCGAACGAGCCGGCGCACAGCACCGCGAGGGAGATCAGGCCCAGGGCCCGGGACTTGCTGCTGAAGGGGCGAACGCGCATGTGGGGATGGCCTCCTGGAACGGGGGTCGACGTGGCCTGCCGGTCGTGGGGTCGGCGTGGCCCTGCCAATAGTGGCGTGGCGGCCGACGCCCCGACAGATCTCCCTTCCTCTGAGAATCCTCTGAACTCAGCACACCGACCGGGACGGAACGGACCGCAACTTCTCAGAAGCCTCTGAATGTCGGCGCTCCCCACCCTTGTGCCGCTCGATCCGTTGACCGGTGTACGCCAACTCTGTTTTGCTACACGCCAGCAACGGCGCACCACCCTGTCGGACCGCCAAACACCGTGCGTGTCACCACGGTTGGTATCACCCCGTCGGAGCCGGCCGAGAGCTCCGCGGACCGCCACGCTGTGCTCGACGTTCCCCACTGCCGGCGAATCCCACGCCGGCCGGCACTTCGTGGCGCCCGCTCGCCTCCCCCGCCCCATCGGGGTCCCGGCAGTACACCCGCGCCCAGCTGCCCTGTTCCCACCGAAGCCGACCGCCCCAGCCGACCGGCGACGGGCGATCTGCAGCAGAGAGGATTCCCCCACACATGGGCACCCCCCGCTTCCGCGGCACGGCCCGAGCAGCCCTCACCGGCCTCGCGTCGCTGTCCCTGTTCTCCGGCGTCATCCTCGCCGCCGCCACACCCCAGGCGGTGGCCGCACCGGCCGCACAACCGGCCGCGAGCGCCGCGAACCCGTACAACCCGTCCTACCAGCACGCCTACCGGCACGGTGCGGTCCCGACCATCCAGCAGAACGCCAAGATGAAGTCGTGGGCTGCCACTCAGGCCACGCCGAACGCGACCACCGGCCCGGAGACGCTCTCCTACGGCGGCGGGGTCAACGGCGTGGGCGTCAACGACGGCCACGCACAGGTCTACCTGGTGTTCTACGGCTCCCAGTGGGGTACCCAGGGCACCGACGCCAACGGCAACGCCACCTTCTCGGGTGACGCGGACGGCGCCGCCGCGGCCGCCCAGCAGATGTTCAAGGGCATCGGCACCGGCAACGAGCTCTGGTCGGCCGACCTGACCCAGTGGTGCGACGGCCCGAACGTGGCCACCGGCGCCACCAGTTGCCCCTCGAACGCCAGCTACGTCCCCTACCAGGCCGGCGGTGTGCTCTCCGGTGTCTGGTACGACAACTCGGCCGCCTCGCCGAGTGCCGCCTCCGGGAACCAGCTCGGCCAGGAGGCCGTCAACGCGGCCGCCCACTTCGGCAACACCACGACCGCGTCGAACCGGCACACGTACTACGTGATCATGTCGCCGACCGGCACCAACCCGGACAACTACCAGGGCCAGTACTGCGCCTGGCACGACTACACCGGTGACAGCTCGCTGACCGGCGGCGCGGTCAACTCGCCCTACGGCGACATCGCGTTCAGCAACCAGCCGTACAACATGGACTCGGGCTCGGGCTGCGGCGTCGGCTTCGTCAACTCCCCCGGCACCCTTGACGGCTGGACCATGACGCTCGGCCACGAGTGGCACGAGATGATGTCGGACCAGTTCCCGGCCGGCGGCTGGACCAACCAGCAGAGCGGCAGTGCCAACAACGGCCAGGAGAACTCCGACGAGTGCGCCTGGATCGCGCCCGGCACCGCGGGCGGCGCGGCCATGGTCTCGATGAGCACCGGCACCTTCGCCGAGCAGGCCAGCTGGTCCAACGACACCAACGCGTGCGCCATTTCGCACCCGATCGTGGGCGGCGGCTCGACCGGTAACACCGTGACGGTCGGCAACCCGGGCACCCAGAGCAGCACCGTCGGCACGGCGGCCAGCCTGCAGGTCAGCGCCACCGACTCGGGCTCGGGCCAGACCCTGACCTACTCGGCCACCGGCCTGCCGGCCGGCCTGTCGATCAACTCCTCGACCGGCCTGATCTCCGGCACCCCGACCACCGCGGGCACCTCCAGCGTGACGGTCAGCGCCAAGGACAGCACCGGTGCCTCGGGCAGCGCCTCGTTCTCCTGGACCGTGTCCACCTCGGGCGGCGGCGGCTGCACCTCCGCCCAGCTGCTCGGCAACCCCGGCTTCGAGACCGGCAGCGCCACGCCGTGGACCGCCACCGCCGGTGTCATCAACAACGACACCACCTCCGAGCCCGCCCACTCCGGCTCCTGGGACGCCTGGCTGGACGGCTACGGCTCCGCGCACACCGACACCCTGTCGCAGACCGTGAAGGTCCCGACCGGCTGCAAGGCCTCGCTCACCTTCTGGCTGCACATCGACACCGCCAAGACCGGCAGCACCGCTGCCGACAAGCTGACGGTCGCGGCCAACTCCACCACCCTGGCCACGTACTCCAACGTGAACGCCAACTCGGGCTACGTGCAGAAGACCTTCGACCTCTCCAGCTACGCGGGTCAGTCCGTGACGCTGAAGTTCACGGGTGTGGAGAACTCCTCCTCGGCCCAGACCAGCTTCGTCCTGGACGACACGGCGATCACGACCAGCTGATCCGACGGACCAGTTGAGTCGAACCCAGAGACCTGCGGGGGCGGGGGCCGTGGCCCGCCCCCGCAGCACAACCCGACAAGCGGCAGGTGCCCCCGGGATCTCCCGGGGGCACCTGCTCCTTGCTGTCCTGCTGGCGGTGGCCGGCTGCTCCGGCGCCCCCGCACCGACCCCGCCCGCCACCGCGACCCCCACTCACCCGACCACTGCCCGCCCCACCCCCGGCCCGCCGCTCGTCGTGCTGGGCGAGCAGGCCAACGGCGGCTCGGTCACCGTCCCCACCGGCGCCACCGTCCGCCTGCTGCTGCACAGCACCTTCTGGGCCGCCCCGCGCAGTTCCGCCCCGGGCAGCCTGGCGCCCCTCGGCGCCCCCGACTCCGCCCCCTCGTCCGGCCCCGGCTGCCGGCCCGGCTCCGGCTGCGGCACGGTCACCGCCGACTTCCTCGCCCGGGCGGCCGCCACCGTGCGGCTGACCACCACCCGCACCAGCTGCGGCGAGGCCCTGCGGTGCCGCCCCGGGCAGGCCGACTTCACGGTCACCGTCGTCATCTCCCCGGTCCCCTCGATCCCCCCGACCTCCCCGGCCTCCCCGGCCTCCCCGGCCTCCCCACCGGTGCCGGCGCCGTAGGAACGGCCGGTCGGACCGGCCCCGGGCGCCGTGCGGCGCTGCCCCAAGGGGCAAACCACCGCTTGAGGTACCGCTGCATACCGGGTATACATACCAGGTATGCAGCGGTACCGACTGGTGCCCGCCGCATGGCAAAGCCCGGAAAGAGGGGAAACGTTGTTGCACATCGAACCGACCAGGAGCGCGACCGAACCCGTGCTGCACCTGCAGCAGGCCAGCCGGATCCACGGCAAGGGCGCAGCCCAGGTGCACGCCCTGCGCGGCGTGGACCTGCGGGTGCACCCGGGCGAGTTCGTCGCCGTGATGGGCCCCTCGGGTTCCGGCAAGTCGACTCTGCTCACGCTGGCCGGCGGGCTCGACAGCCCGACCAGCGGTGAGGTGCTGGTGGAGGGTCAGTCACTCGGCGAGCTGAACCGAGGCCGGCTGGCCGCGGTCCGCCGCCGCGCCATCGGCTACGTCTTCCAGGACTACAACCTGATCCCCGCGCTGACCGCCGCCGAGAACATCATGCTGCCGCGCGAGCTGGACCGGATATCCACCCGCGTCGCCCGCCGCGAGGCGCTGGCCGCGCTGGAGGAGCTGGGCATCGGCGAGTTGGCCGACCGCTTCCCCGACGACATGTCGGGCGGCCAGCAGCAGCGGGTGGCGATCGCCCGCGCGCTGATCGGCGACCGCCGCCTGGTGCTGGCCGACGAGCCCACCGGAGCGCTCGACTCCACCACCGGCCAGTCCGTCCTGGCCGTGCTGCGCGCCCGCTGCGACGAGGGCGCGGCCGCCATGATGGTCACCCACGAGGCCCGGCACGCCGCCTGGGCGGACCGGGTGGTCTTCCTGCGCGACGGCGAACTGGTCGACGAGACCGGGCAGCAGGACGCGGCGACGCTGCTGGCCCTGGCCAACCAGCTGGCCCGCGGATTCGAGGCCGAGCAGTGAACCCCACCTCCAAGCGCACCCCGTCGGCCCTGAGCTGGGCCAGGCTCGCCCTGCGGATCGCCCGCCGCGACGCACTGCGCGCCAAGGGCCGCAGCGCCCTGGTGCTCGCCATGATCGCGCTGCCGGTGCTCGGCGTCGCCGGGGCCGACGTGGTCTACCGCAGCGCCCAACTCGACCCGGGCGAGCGGGCGGCCCGCGTCATGGGCACCGCCGACGCACTGATCAGCTTCCCCACACCCGGCAGCGCTGTGCAGCAGGCCCCGTTCGCCGACGACGGGACCCGGTACGTGCCGAGCGGGGCCAACCAGGCGCCCACGCCCGAGGTGGCGAAGAGCCTGAGCACCGACCCGGCCACGCTGATCACCGGCCTGCTGCCGACCGGCAGTCGGCTGGTCCCGGCGAGCCCCGGCCCCGAGGCGAGCGCCAGTTCGCGCGACGGGCTGTTCGCCACCGCCACCGGCGAGGCCGACCTGACCGGCTCGCTCTGGTCGGGCCGGATCAACCTGGTCCGCGGCCACGCCCCGAACGCCCCGTTCCAGGTGGCGGTCACCCAGGACTTCCTCAACCAGTCGGGGCTCTCCCTCGGGTCCACCACCACGCTCAAGGGCCTGGAGAAGCAGCCGTACACGCTGACGGCCGTGGTGGAGTACCCGGGCGACCTGTCGAAGGTGGCCCTGATCGGCCGTCCCGGCGAGGTGATCGCACCGCTGAGGGACGCCCACCCCACCCCGCAGGACTACGCGGCCGCCGTCGCCGAACCGGGCAACAAGATCGACGTGCCGGCCTGGCTGGTGCAGTTGCCCGCCGGGGACACCCTGGACTGGAACAAGGTCCAGGAGTTCAACCGCTACGGCTACACCGTCACCTCGCGCGGCGTCGCGCTCAACCCGCCGCCCCGCTCGGCCGTCCCCTACTACCGCTTCCAGTTCACCCTGCCCGGCACCGGCTTCACCGCCGTCGTGGTGGCCACCGTCGCCGGCATGGCGCTCCTGGAGACCGCTCTGCTGGCGGGCCCGGCCTTCGCCGTCGGCGCCCGCCGCTCCCGCCGCCAACTCGCGCTGCTGGCCGCCGCCGGCGGCGACCGCCGCCACGTGGGCGCGGTGGTGCTGGGCGCGGGCGCGGTGCTGGGCGCGATCGGCGCCGCCGCCGGTGTGCTGCTCGGTGTCGGCCTGGTGGCGGTGCTCCGCTCGTGGTTCGAGCAGACCGCCGGCAGCCGCTTCGGCCACTTCGCCCTGCACCCGCTGGATCTGCTCGCCATCGCCGTGGTCGGGCTGGTCACCGCGCTGCTCGCCGCCGTACTGCCGGCCGTCCAGGCCGCCCGCCAGGACGTCGTCCAGTCGCTCCGCGGCGCCACCACGGTCAAGCCCGCCGGCCGCCGGATCACGCTGCTGGGCGTGCTGATGGTGGTCGCCGGCGCCGCGATGGCCCTGCTCGGCGCCAGTATCGGCCAGTCGAACCAGCTCGTGCTCGGCTCCTACGACGCACGGACCCTGGCCGTCTTCGGCGGCTCGGTCACCGCCGAGCTGGGCCTGCTCCTCTGCACCCCGATGCTGGTCAGCCTGCTGGGCCGGCTCGCCCGTCACCTGCCGCTCGGCCCCCGGCTGGCGCTGCGCGACTCGGCCCGCCACCGCGGCCGCACCGCCCCCGCCGTCGCGGCGATGATGGCGGCCGTGGCCGGCGCCGTGGCCGTCGGCGTCTACACGACCAGCAGCGATGCCCAGGCCAAGGCCGAGTACCGGGCCAGTGCGCCCAGCGGCGCGGTCACCCTCACCCTCACGACCGACAATCCGACCGTGCCGCGGATGCGCACCGCGGTCGAGGAGCAGTTGCCCGGTCTGGGTCAGCGCGCCGACATCTCGCAGGTCACCTACCCCTTCTGCGACCAGTGCAGCAGCGATGTCACGTTCAAGCCGAACGCCCCCGGTCAGCAGGACCGCACCCTCGCCCGCACGCTGGCCGGCGACGCGACCGCGCTGCACAACCTCTTCGGCCTGCACGACCCCGCCGCCGAGGCCGCGCTGGCCGCCGGCAAGGCCGTGGTCTTCGACCCCGGCTACGTCAAGGACGGCAAGGTGACCCTCGTGCTGCGGGGCGCGATCAGCGCACCGGTGCAGCCCGGCCAGGCGGTCCAGCCCAGCGAGCACGAGGTCAGCCTGGACGCGCTGCTCATCGACAACCCCGTCGACGCCGCCTACGGCACCGGGCTGGTGAGTCCCGGGACGGTCGAGCAGCTGCACCTGAGGCTGCGTTCCGCGAAGTCGGTGTGGCTGCCCGCCGCCGCGCCGACCCAGAAGGACCAGCAGCGGGCGACGGCCGCCGTCAACGGCATCAACGCGTCGGCCGAGCTGGACGTCGAGCGCGGCTTCCAGTCCACGAGCGACCTGGTCACCCTCGCGCTGACCGGCTTCGCGATCCTGGTGGTGCTCGGCGCGGCCGGCATCGCCACCGGGCTGGCCGCCGCCGACTCCCGCCCCGACCAGGCCACCCTGGCCGCCGTCGGCGCTCCGCCGCGGATCCGGCGCACCCTCGCCGGCCTGCAGTGCGGCCTGATCGCCGTGGTCGGCGCGGCGCTGGGCACGCTGAGCGGGTACGTCCCCGCCGTCGCCCTGCGCCGGGCCCGCGACCTGGCGTACTCCGGAGGCGTGCACACGCCGATCATCACCCCGTGGAGCCTGATCCTGCTCATCGTGCTGGTGCTCCCGCTGGCCGCCGGCCTGGTGGCCGCGGCCACCACCAGCTCCCGCATCCCGCTGAGCCGCCGGGCCACCTGACCGGCCCTGCAGCAATGCCGAAGGGCCGCGCACCGATCCGGTGCGCGGCCCTTCGGCGTTGCTGCAGGGGCCTGACGGACCCTCTCACGGTCAGCCCAGCTCGCGCAGGGCCGCGAGGACCTCCAGGCCGAGGGTCTGGTCGGCCTCCTCGGGCAGCGCGGCGGAGATCCGGGTGACCAGTCCGGCGTACCGGCGGTGGATCTCGGCCGCGACCTCGGGCACCGATCCGGCGACCGCGAAGGTCTCGAAGACCTCCTCGTCGATCGACTCGGCCATCTGCTGCCACCGACCGCGCGTCGACAGGCGGTGCAGCTCCTCGTGCAGGTCGAGCCAGCCGTGCTGCTCCAGCACCGGGCGGTAGGCGGGCGTGGAGGCGTAGAAGGCGAGGCGCTCGCGCACCAGGGCCCGGTTCGCCCGCAGCTCCTCCTCGGTGCGCCCGGTCGCGGTGAGCACGTTGCCGGCGATCTCGAAGGGCCGCCCGGTCCAGGCGGCCCCCGCCCGCTCGGCCTCGGCCCGGGCCGCGTGCACCCCGGGCAGCACCCGTTCGGTCAGATAGCCGACCGAGCTGAAGGGGTGGGCGATGAAACCGTCGGCCACCGCCCCCGCGGTCCGGGTCATCAGCGGGCCGACCCCGGCCAGCAGGATCCGCGGCACACCGGCGGCGACCGGTTCGGGCGCGAAGGCCGGCGTCATCACCGTGTGGGTGTAGAAGTCGCCGCGGAACCGCAGCCGCTCCCCCGTCTGCCAGCTGTGCCAGATCGCCCGCACCGCGTGGACGTACTCGCGCATCCGCGCCGCGGGCCGGTCCCACGGCATGCCGAAGCGGCGCTCGATGTGCGGCTTGATCTGCGAGCCCAGCCCGATGACGGCCCGTCCGCCGGACGCCTCGTGCAGTCCCCAGGCCTGGTAGGCCAGCGTCATCGGGGTCCGGGCGAAGGCGATCGCGACGCCGGTGGCCAGCTCGATGGTGCGGGTGCGGTCGGCGGCGCGGGCGAGCTGGAGGAACGGGTCGTGGGCGGTCTCGGCGACCACCAGCCGGTCCATGCCCCACTGCTCGGCCTGCTCGGCGGCGGCCAGGATCCCGGCGGGGCGCCCGACGGCGGTGACGTCGAGCCGGAAGGCGGGGGTCGGACGGTCGTCCATCGGGTCGGATCCTCCTGGGTGAGCGGCACGGATGCCCTCGTACCCTCGCACGCCCGCGCCGCCGGCCCGGGACGCATCCCGGGCCGGCGGCCGTTGGTCGTGCTACCGCGGTCCGGCTCAGGCCAGCGGAGCCGGGAAGGTCGGGTACTCCACACCGGAGACGTACTGGACGACCCGGATCACCTGGCAGGAGTAGCCGAACTCGTTGTCGTACCACAGGTAGAGGATCGCGTTGTCGCCCTCGACCTTGGTGGCACCGGCATCGACGATCGAGGCGTGCCGCGAGCCGATGAAGTCGCTCGACACCGCGTCGGGAGCGCTGATGAAGTCGATCTGCCGCTTGAGCGGCGAGGTCAGCGACACGTTGCGGAGGTAGTCGAGGACATCCTCGCGGTTGGTCTCCTGCGCGAGCTGCAGGTTCAGGATCGCGATCGAGACGTCCGGCACCGGGACGCGGATCGAGCTGCCGGTGATCGTCGCCTTGAGGTCCGGCAGGGCCTTCGCGACGGCGGAGGCGGCGCCGGTCTCGGTGATGACCATGTTGAGCGCCGCCGAACGGCCACGGCGGTCGGCGCTGTGGTAGTTGTCCAGCAGGTTCTGGTCATTGGTGTACGAGTGGACGGTCTCCACGTGGCCGCGCAGCACACCGTACTTGTCCGCCATCGCCTTCAGCGGCGGGACGATCGCGTTGGTGGTGCAGGAGGCGCAGGACAGGATCTGCTCGTCCGGCTTGATCATGTCGTGGTTGACGCCGTGCACGATGTTGGGCACGTCGCCCTTGCCGGGCGCGGTCAGCACCACCTTGGCGATGCCGGGCTGCAGGTGCTTCGACAGGCCCTCGCGGTCGCGCCAGCGGCCGGTGTTGTCGATCAGGATGGCGTCCTTGATCCCGTAGGCCGTGTAGTCCACGGTCGTCGGGTCGTTGGAGTAGATCACCTTGATCTCGTGGCCGTTCACGACGATCTTGTCATCGGCCTCGTCGACCGTGATCGTGCCGTTGAACTGGCCGTGAATGGAGTCGCGCCGCAGCAGCGAGGCACGCTTCACCAGGTCCTCGCCACCGCTGTTGCGCACCACGATGGCGCGCAGCCGCAGGCCGTTGCCCGACCCCGCCTTCTCGATGAGCAGGCGGGCCAGCAGGCGGCCGATGCGACCGAACCCGTACAGGACGACGTCGCGAGGCTCGCTGCGGGCCAGCTTGTTGGCGCCGGTGGCACCGGCGACCGCCTTCGCGGTGAACTCCTCCACCGAGAGACCGCGGCTGTCGGCCTTGTACGTGGCGGCGAGCATGCCGATGTCGATCTGGGAGGGGCCGAGATCGAGCACCGTGAGAGCCTGCAGGAACGGAAGGGTCTCAGTGACCGAGAGCTCCTCGCCGGCGATCTGGCGAGCGAAACGGTGCGTCTTGAGAATGCTGACCACAGACTTGTTCACCAGCGAACGGCTGTGCAGCAGGACGGTGACGTCCTGCTCCCGATGCAGTCTCCCGATGATCGGAATCATCGACTCCGCGATCTCCTCGCGGTTCTTCCAGTTAGTGAACACGTCTTCATTGACAGTCACAGGAGGGTCCATCTTTCGAGCGGCTGGGAGGGTGCCCCCCATGCTAGCCATCGGACCGCGCGCCCGTTCGAGCGGACCCGCCTTGAGCTGCACCGCTCCCCCTTTCCGGGGCCGCGGCGAGCTCCGGCATCCCCACCCCGCGCCACCCGCCGGTAGCGCAACACCCCATCCTGGAGCGCTAGTTGGCCCCGCGATCCATCCGCCTCGGAAGTTCGCACACCGTGGCGAGGAACACATGCCGCTCTTGACGGTCGGCGGCCTGCCGCAACGGGATCGAAACGCAAAGAAGCCCCCTTCCTGACGGAAGGGGGCTTCTTCTGAATGATTGTTCGGCGGCGTCCTACTCTCCCACAGGGTCCCCCCTGCAGTACCATCGGC
>NZ_JBIBIJ010000006.1:380988-479902 GCF_042957465.1 Kitasatospora sp. NPDC008050 | reverse complement strand
CGCGTCGAGCGGCACGACAACCACCGGAATAGGGTGGCCCCGTGCACTGCGTCCTCGCTAGTGTTTTACTTCAAAAGGAATCTCCAACCCCGATCAGACGATCGAGGCCGGGGATGTCAACATATCTGGCGTTGACTTTTGGCACGCTGTTGAGTTCTCAAGGAACGGACGCTTCCTTTGCAGCCACTTCCGTGGCCCCTCCGGGCGCTTCGTTCTTTCTTCTCTTCCAGCTTATCAGATCGGGCTCAGTGCCTTTTTCCGATTTCCTGGCTGGCCAGGTCCGCCTTTTCTGCGGCGACCGCCACTCTACCGTATTTCCGGACCTGGTCCGGACCATGCTGAATCCCAGAGGAATAAGCGAGGTTTTAAATCGGTAAATCTGATGGTCGCTCCGTGCGGTTCGGGCCGGCCTCTCGGCTGCCCCTTCCGTCCGTCCGGATCAGGCGACTCGGACAACACTAGGCCAGCTGGGCGGTCGCGTCAAACACTGAGGGGCCAGATCTGACCAGATCTGGCCCCTCAGGAGAACAGTCACAGCTCAGCGCTGCTGCATTTCAAGCCACCTGACGCATACTCATGCGCCGCGGGCGTGAGCTTGCGTCAGTTTCGGTTGACTCATGCACCCGTCAGCTCGACCGCGGCGAGGTTCCGCTTTCCGCGACGCAGCACCAGCCAGCGGCCGTGCAGCAGGTCGTCCATGGTCGGCACGGCGTCCTCGTCCGCGACCTTCGCGTTGTTGAGGTAGGCACCGCCCTCCTTCAGCGTCCGGCGGGCGGCCGAGCGGCTGGGGGCCAGGCCGACGGCCACCAGCAGGTCGGCCATCGGGGCCAGCTCGGTGACGGAGGCCTTGGGCACCTCGGCCAGCGCGGAGGTCAGCGTCGCGGGCTCCAACTCGGCGAGGTCGCCCTGGCCGAACAGCGCCTTGGAGGCCGCCACCACACGCTCGTACTGCTCGGCGCCGTGGAGCATGGTGGTCAGCTCCTCGGCCAGGGCCCGCTGGGCGAGCCGGGCGGCCGGGCGCTCGGCGGTCTCCCGCTCCAGCTCCTCGATCTCCTCCTTCGAGCGGAAGCTGAAGATCCGCAGGAAGTTGGAGACATCGCGGTCGTCCGTGTTGAGCCAGAACTGGTAGAAGGCGTACGGCGTGGTCAGCTCCGGGTCGAGCCAGATCGTGCCGGTCTCCGTCTTGCCGAACTTGGTGCCGTCCGCCTTGACGATCAGCGGGGTGGCCAGCGCGTGCGCCGGCTTGCCGTCGGCCTTGCGGATCAGGTCCGTGCCGGCGGTCAGGTTGCCCCACTGGTCGCTGCCACCGGTCTGCAGGGTGCAGCCGTAGCGGCGGTTGAGCTCCAGGTAGTCCATGCCCTGCAGGATCTGGTAGCTGAACTCGGTGTAGCTGATGCCCGCGTCGGAGTTGAGCCGTCGGGCGACGGCCTCCTTGGCGATCATGTTGTTGACCCGGAAGTACTTGCCGATGTCGCGCAGCAGGTTGATCGCGGACAGGCCCGAGGTCCAGTCCAGGTTGTTGACCATGCGGGCCGCGAACGGGCCCTCGAAGTCGAGGAACTTCTCGATCTGGCCGCGCAGCCGGTCCACCCAGGCGGCCACCGTCTCGGGGGCGTTGAGCACCCGCTCGGCGGTCGGCTTGGGGTCACCGATCAGGCCCGTCGCGCCGCCGACCAGGCCCAGCGGCAGGTTTCCGGCCTGCTGGATCCGGCGCATGGTGAGGATCTGCACCAGGTTGCCGAGGTGCAGGCTCGGCGCGGTCGGGTCGAATCCGCAATAGAAGGTGACCGGGCCGTCCGCGAACGCCTTGCGCAATGCGTCCTCGTCGGTGGACAGGGCGATCAGCCCTCGCCACCGCAGCTCGTCGACGATGTCCGTCACGGTCACGCTTCTCCTTGGTCGGGCCGGGCCGCGGCTGGGGGCGGTCCGGGAAAGGAATTCCGTCGGGTTCCAGCCTGTCCGAGACTACGCGGTTCGCGCTAGGCGGTTTTACCCAGTGACCTGCGACGCGGAGTGTGCGCCCGGTAGGGGCTCACGGAGGCCTCGCCCTCGATCCAGAACCGCCAGGGCGTGTCGGCGGCGGTGGAGACCCCGGTGCGCGGGCCGGAACGGATCAGCGCGGCCGGCGGCGGGGTGCCGGGCAGCAGGCGGAAGACCGGGCCCCCGACCACGTCCTCGCCGTTCTGGGTCCGGTCGACGCCGAGCGCCTGGGCCAGCCGGGCCGGGCCCTGGGCGAGGTCGTGGTCGCGGCGGCTGGTGGCCCGGCGGGCCCGGGCCAGCTCCGCTCCCCCGGTCACCTCGCCGGCCCGCAGCAGGACTCCGCCGGGGTGCAGCGCGGGGCCGCAGACCACGTTGAGGCAGAAGTGCATCCCATAGGTGAAGTAGACGTAGGCGTGGCCGGGCGGGCCGAACATCACGGCGTTGCGCGCGGTGGGTCCGCGGAACGCGTGCGAGGCGGGGTCGTCCGGGCCCTGGTAGGCCTCGACCTCGGTCAGCCGCAGCTCGACGGTGCCTTCGGGCAGCGTGCAGCGCAGCCGGCGGCCGAGCAGCTCGGGGGCGACCTCGGTGGAGGGGCGGTCGAAGAAGGCGCGCGGCAACGCGGCAGGCCCGTCCTCTTGGTGCTCGGCGGAGCTGTCGGTAGGCACGGGATCGAGCCTAGCCGGGCCCTCGGACAGTTCGCCGGGCAGCGGCCGAGCGGGGCCGGAGCGGGGACCGGACGACGGCCGGGCGGCGGCAGCGCAGGGGCTGAGCGGGGGCCGAGCGGGGGAAATTCCCTTGTCGGGCAAGGTGCTTGGCGGTCACAGTGGTCGGGTCCGCCGGGGTGGCGGGCGGGCCTGGGAGGTGTCCGGAATGCGCAACACGCTGGTGCTGAACGCGAGCTACGAGCCGATGTCGACGGTGTCCCTGCAGCGTCCGGTGGTGCTGGTACTCCAGGACAAGGCCGTGATCGAGCAGGTCCATCCACTGCGTGTGGTGCGCGCCGCCGGCCTCTCGGTACCGGTACCCCGGGTGATCAGGCTGCGGCGGTACGTCAGAGTGCCGTTCCGACAACGGGCCCCGTGGTCGCGGCGGGGCGTGCTGGTGCGGGACCAGCACCTGTGCGCCTACTGCGGACGCCGGGCGACCACCGTGGACCACGTGCTGCCGAAGTCGCGCGGGGGCGCCGACAGCTGGCTGAACACCGTGGCCGCCTGCGCCGCCGACAACCAGCGCAAGGCCGACCGGACTCCGGAGCAGGCCGGGATGGCACTGCTGCGGCGCCCGTTCGAGCCGACCCCGGAGGCCACGCTGCTGCTGGCTCTGGGCCTGCGGGCCGGCGAGGCCGGGGACTTGGCGCCCTGGCTGCCGCGCGCCGCCCAGCTCGGTACGGCTCAGCGCGGCACGGCTCAGCGCGGCACGCCCCAGCTCGGTGCGGCGTCGCGGTGAGCTGAGCCACCGGCCCGTCGGCCCACCGGCCCCGCGGGGACATGAACGTCCGGTGGTCCGGCCTGCTCAGGGGAGAGGCCGGCCCACCGGATCAGCAGTGGGCTCCCGCGTTCAGCCCTTGGCCTGGAAGGCGGTGGCGATGCCGAAGTTGGCCGAGTGGCCGGGGACGGCGATCACCCGGTCAGCGCCGGTCAGCACCCGCCCGGAGGTGAGCAGCGAGCCGGTGGCGGGCGGGAAGCCGCCGCCGACGGCCTCCTGGCCGGACGACAGGGTGAGGCGGCTCAGATGGGCGGGCTGGTCGGTGCGCTCCTCGGCGGCCAGCACCAGGGTGCCGTTGTCCAGGCCGACGGCCCGCACGGTGCCCTTCTCGCTGACCGCGGTGCGCCACAGCTGCTTGCCGTTGGTGACGTCGTAGGCGACGGCCGAGGTCTGGCCGGCCCCGACCAGCGTGGTGACCATGCTGTGGTCCTGGAAGAAGACGCCGGGCAGCGCGTCGAAGGTGCCGCGGGTGACGTCCAGCCGGCCGCCGCCCGGGTCGCTCACCGGGATGGTGGCGGCCTGGTCACCGTTCGCGTTCCAGGTGAGCACCTTGTCGTCGGTCGGCTGGTCCCCGGTCGTCAGCATCACGGCCGGCTCGGCGGAGAGCACGGTGGCGGTCCTGGGCTGGCTGGGCAGTCCCTTCGACCAGAGCGTCTTGCCGTCGGCGGCGCCCAGCGCGACCACCTGGTCGCCCGGGTTGCTGTCGACGCAGCTGCTGTGCAGCAGGACGGTGGCGCCGGAGGCGCTGCCGGACAGGGTGCAGAACTTGCCCTGGCCGCCGTACTGCCAGGCGTCCTTCCCGTCGGCGGACGCCCAGGCGATGGCCTTGTCGTCGCCGACCGCGACCACCTTGTCATCGGTGACCGCGACCTGGGCCGCGTAGGGGTTCTTGTCGGAGAGCTGCTTGGTCCAGGCGGCCTTGCCGGCCTTGGTGTCCACGGCGGCGAGCTGGGAGCAGGGGCTCTTCGGGTCGGCCTGGCTGTGGAAGAGCACGGCGCCGATGCCGGCCTGGTTGACGGTGGGCGACATGCCGCAGGGGGTGGCGCCGGCGGCGGGGGCGTCCAGGTTCCAGGTGGGCTTGCCGGTCGCCGGGTCGTAGGCGTGCACGCCGCTGCCGTCCGCGCGGACCAGCGCGTTGGCCAGCAGCCAGCTGCCGATCAGGGTGTCGTCGGCGCCGGCCTGGGGGGCGGCGGCGGGCTGGGCGGACCAGATCTTGTTGTGGGCGACGGCGAAGCCGGGGTCGCTGGAGGGGGCGGCGGCGGTGTCGTGGTGCGAACCACCACCGCTGGTGGCGACCACGCCGGCGGTCACCAGGACGCCGAGGGCGACGACGCCGGCGGCGACCCGGATCACCAGGGTCCGGTGACCGGGGGCGCCCTCGGCGTTGAGCACGGAGCCGAGCGCGCCCCGTGCCGCGCCGCGGACGCGGCCGATCAGCGAGCCGTCGGCGGGGTCCTGCGGGTCACCGGCGGCGTCCGGGCCGGTGGCCAGGGTGGGGTCGGCCGGGGCGGGGTCGGCCGGGTCGAGGGGGGTCCGGCCGGGGTCGGCGGACGACTCGGCGGTGGTGGCCTCCGCGGTCCCGTCCGTGCCGGGCCCGGTGGCGAACGGGTCCGCGTAGAGCGGCGGCTCGGTCTGGTAGCCGAACTCCTCGGCCGCCTGGTACTGCTGCTGCTCGGGGATGCCCTGGTGGGCCTCCGGCCACTGCCAGGGCTGCGCGTCGCCGGCGTACTGCTCGCCGGCGTACTGCTCGGCGGCGTACTGCTCAGTGGGGTACTGGCCGGTGGGGTACTGGCCGGGGGCGTACTGCTCACCGGCGTACTGGTCCGGGGCGTACGGCGGCTGCCCGGCGGGGTAGGGCTCGGCCGGATAGGGCTCGGCCGGATAGGGCTGCTGCTCCCCCGGATACGGCTGTGTGCTCCCGTACGGCTGCTGCTGGTGCGGCTCGTTCGGGTACCAGCCCTGCTGGTGGTCGTAGCCGGCGGGATCAGGCCCGCTGCTGTCCTGGGGGTACCCCTGGTCGGCGGCTGGGGGGAAGTCCTGAGCCATGCGTTCCGTCCGTCCCGACTGCGTACAACGACCGACAGCATCTCACGCCGCTCACCCGTACCGACCGTTCGGCGGGCAACTGGGCCCGACAGAACGGTCGGTACGGTCACTGAACCTGCTGGTGCGGTGAATGAACCCGTCAGGTCTGCTGGTTGAACGCCGCATCGATCCTGGCCGCCAGTTGGAGGTCCAGGTCGGTCACGCCGCCCGCGCTGTGCGTGCTGAGGGCGAAGGTGAGTGTGCGCCAGCGGATGTCGATGTCCGGGTGATGGTCCATCTCCTCGGCCGCCTCGGCCACCGCCACCACCACCCGGATCGCGGACGGGAAGTCGGCGGCGTCGGCGGTGCGGGTGATCGCCGGACCCTGCCGCTGCCAGCCCGGCAACCGGGCAAGGCCTGCGGTGATCTCGTCCTCGGTCAGCGGGCGCCTGTTGCTCATCACGTCACTCCGGTCCATCGCTCCAGGTCGGGCGGGCCAGAGTGATGCTAGTGGCTGAGGCCGCGTCAGCCCGGGAGCCGGAGCCGGTCGCTCCTGGCGCGCGTCAGGCCAGCAGGAGCTTGGTGACCGCGGCCAGGCCCACCACCACGATCAGCGCGCGCAGCGCGACCGGCGGCAGCCGGCGGCCGACCTTGGCGCCCACCAGGCCGCCGAGCGCCGAGCCGACCGCGATCAGCAGCGCCGCGAGCCAGTTCATCGAAGCGGTGAACATGAAGAAGACCGCCGCGACCGCGTTGACGATCAGCGCCAGCACGTTCTTGACCGCGTTCATCCGCTGCAGGTCGTCGCGGAGCAGCATGCCCATCAGCGCGAGCATCAGCACGCCCTGCGCGGCGCCGAAGTAGCCGCCGTAGATGCCGGTCAGGAAGATGCCGGCGACCAGCAGCGGGCTGCCGTCCGGGTCGGCGACCTTGCCGCCGCGGGCCGCGACCGCGCGGGCCACCCGGGGCTGGATCACCACCAGCACCAGGGCCAGCAGGATCAGCACCGGGACGATGGCGTCGAAGGCGCCCTTGGGCAGCCGGGTCAGCAGCACGGCGCCGAGCAGTCCGCCGAGCAGCGCGGCCGTGCCCAACCGCAGCAGCCGGCGGCGCTGGTCGGCCAGTTCGCGGCGGTAGCCGATCGCGCCGCTTATCGAGCCGGGCACCAGGCCGAGGGTGTTGGAGACGTTGGCGGTGACCGGGGGCAGCCCGATCGCCAGCAGGACCGGGAACGTGATCAGCGTTCCCGATCCCACGATGACGTTGATGGTGCCCGCGCCGGCTCCGGCCGCGAAGACCGCCAGCCCTTCCCAAGGAGTCATGGACTCGTCCTTACTTCTCGCGTGTCCGCCCCCGGTGGGGTGGCGGCGGTCGCGATCATGCCGGACAGCGGGTCGGGTGCCCAGTGGGTTCCAGAATCAGAGACCGCGGATTCCAGGTTTCACCCCGGTCTCGCTCCGGTGCTACTCGGGGTCGATCTTCGGGTACTCGCGGGGCGGACTGACCCGGGGGCGGGCCGCGCCGGTCTGGTCGGTGTCCACCGGACGCGGTCCGCTGCCGCCGCCGACGCCCGGGCGGCTGCCGTTGCCCTCGGGCGCCGCGACCGGCGGCTTGGTGAGGTCCGGGCCCGCGCCCGGCCCGGCGCCCTGGCCGGTCAGGCCGCCGAACGCGCCGCCCAGGCCCTTGAGCGCGTCGCCGACCTCGCTCGGGATGATCCAGAGCTTGTTGGCGTCGCCCTTGGCCAGCTCGGGCAGGGTCTGCAGGTACTGGTAGGCGAGCAGCTTCTGGTCGGCGTCGCCGTCGTGGATGGCCTCGAAGACGGTGCGGATCGCCGCTGCCTCACCGTCGGCGCGCAGCACGGCGGCCTGCGCCTCACCCTCGGCGCTGAGCACCGCGGCCTGCTTCTCACCCTCGGCCCGCAGGATCGCGGCCTGCCGGGCGCCCTCGGCGGTGAGCACGGCCGCGCGCTTGTCCCGCTCGGCGCGCATCTGCTTCTCCATCGAGTCCTGGATGGAGGTCGGCGGCTCGATCGCCTTCAGCTCGACGCGGTTGACCCGGATGCCCCACTTGCCGGTGGCCTCGTCCAGCACCCCGCGCAGCCCGGCGTTGATCACCTCGCGGGAGGTCAGGGTGGACTCCAGGTCCATCGAGCCGATGATGTTGCGCAGCGTGGTGACGGTGAGCTGCTCGATGGCCTGGATGAAGCTGGCCACCTCGTAGGTCGCCGCGCGGGCGTCGGTCACCTGGTAGTAGATGACGGTGTCGATGTTGACCACCAGGTTGTCCTGGGTGATCACCGGCTGCGGCGGGAACGGCACGACCTGCTCGCGCAGGTCGATCCGGTTGCGGATGGTGTCGATGAACGGCACCACGATGTTGAGGCCGGCGTTGAGGGTGCGGGTGTAGCGGCCGAACCGCTCCACAATCGCCGCGCTCGCCTGCGGGATCACCTGGATCGTCCGGATCAGTGCGATGAACGCCACCACTACCAGAACGATCAGCACGATGAGGACGGGTTCCACAGTGTCTCCCCTGGACATCTCGGACGGGCAACTCGGACGACTGGCAGGCCGGGAGGACCGCTAGTCGACCAGGGCGGTCGCGCCCTGGATTTCCACGACATCCACCTGCTGGCCCGGCTCGTAGACGTGGTCGGGGTGCAGCGCCCGTGCCGACCAGATCTCGCCGTTGAGCTTGATCCGGCCACCGTGCTGATCCACCCGCTCCTGCACCACGGCCCGGGCGCCGGCCAGCGCCTCGATCCCCATCCGGACCCGCGGGCCCCGGTCGAGCTTGCGGTAGGCGATCGGCCGCACCACGGTCAGCATCGCGACCGAGACGACGATGAAGGTCAGGAACTGCCAGACCACCCCGGCCCCCACCCCGGCGGCGATCGCGGCGCCGGCGGCGCCGACCGCGAACAGCCCGAATTCCGGCAGCGCGGTGATCGCCAGCGGTATGCCAAGACCGACGGCGAGCACGAGCCACCACACCCAGCTGTCCACAGGGCCATCCTAGGGAGGAAACGATGTCCGGTGGGTGGGTTCCCGCAGGTGGATGGAGGGAAACCGGTCAGTCCGGGCGACCGGGCCCGCACCTGGTCAACGAAGCGGGCCGGTCCGGCGGTTCGGGCCCGACCGGACCCGCGCCTCGGCCCAGCGGATCAGCCCGGCGCGTCAGCCCGGCGGATCAGCCCAGCGGCAGGCCCTGCGCGGACCAGCGGTCGCCGTGGCGCTCCAGGGTGAGCGGCAGGCCGAAGCAGAGCGAGAGGTTACGGGCCGTCAGCTCGGTGTCGATCGGGCCCGCGGTCAGCACCTTGCCCTGACGGATCATCAGGACGTGGGTGAAGCCGGGGGCGATCTCCTCGACGTGGTGGGTGACCACGGCCATGGCCGGCGCGTAGGAGTCCTGGGCGAGCGCGCCCAGGCGGCGGACCAGGTCCTCGCGGCCGCCCAGGTCCAGGCCGGCGGCCGGCTCGTCGAGCAGCAGCAGCTCGGGGTCGGTCATCAGGCCGCGGGCGATCAGGGTGCGCTTGCGCTCGCCCTCGGAGAGGGTGCCGAAGCTGCGCTGCTCGTAGCCGCCCATGCCGAGCCGGTCGAGCAGCAGCAGGGCGCGCGACTCGTCCACCTTGTCGTAGGTCTCCTGCCAGGTGGCGGTCATGCCGTAGGCGGCGGTGAGCACCGTCTGCAGCACGGTCTGCTCGCGCGGGATGCGGTCCAGCAGCGAGGCGCCGGCCAGGCCGATCCGCTGGCGCAGCTCGAAGACGTCGACCGAGCCGAGCTTCTCGCCGAGCACCGCGACGGTGCCGCTGGTGGGGTGCAGGTAACTGGACGCGACCTGGAGCAGGGTGGTCTTGCCGGCACCGTTGGGGCCCAGGATCACCCAGCGCTCCCCCTCGGCGACCGACCAGGAGACCTGGCTGATCAGCGCACGTCCATCCCGGACCACGGAAACGTCCACCAGCTCCAGCACGTCGCTCATGCCTAACGCCTTCCCCAATACAGATTTTCGGCCGTCCGGGGTCCTGCGCGGCGGGGTGCGGCGCGGCGGGGTCCTCGGGGTGCGGTCCACTCGTGTCGACAAGTCGGTGCGGGCGGGCAGCCTACTCCGCCGACCGGGTAGGCGGGAGGGAGCTGCCGCTCGCACGGCAGCGCGGTTACTCGCACAGCACAGGGCCAACCTACGCCACGCGGGTGGCCGGGTTGTCCGTAGGCTGGCGGGATGCCGCTGACTCCTGCCGAAAACCCGTTCGCCGACCCGTTCGCCGACCTGTTCGCCGAAGCGCGCTCCGCACGGCTGACCGCCTGGGGCAACTCACTGCTGGCCGGCTTCGCGCCGCCCGACCACGTGGTGGAGGAGGTCGTCGGCAAGGACGAGAGACACCGGGTGGTCGGGCTGCCCGGCGACACCGAGGGCGAGCAGCACGCGCTCAGCTGGGCGCTGGGCCGGCTGCGGGTGCTCGGGGTCACCGGGCTGCGCCTGGCGCTGCCCGCCGAGGGGCATCCGCTCGGGCTGACCGGGCCCGCCCCGTTCAACGCCGCGGCGCTGGCGGTGGGCGAGGCGGTGCTGGCGGTCGGCGTACCGCTGGGCCTGGTCCCCGAGATCGAGGTGTACGGGCCGCCCGGCGACCAGGCGGTGACCGTGCTGTGGCGCTGCCACCAGGTACTCCTCGCGCCCCCCGCCGACGTCCCCTCGCTGCACGAGGCCGAGCGGGAGCTGGTGGAGGGGCTGCGCGAGGCGACCGTGCTGCTCTCCCGGCTCGACGTGGCCGGGGCCGGGCCGCAGGCGCTGCGCGCGCTGGAGCAGTACCGGCGGCGCGGGCACAGCCAGCTGCTGGCCCCCGGCTACCCGCCGCGCGCGGTGCGGGTGCTGGAGTCCGCGCGGCAGGTCTCGGCGCTGCTGTCGATCGCTGCCGGCGGCCACGGCGCGGCGGTCAGCGCCGCCGAGATGACGGCGCGGGCGGCGGTGCTGGCGCCGCTGCGGCGGATCGCGCGGCGGGCCCAGGTGGCGGCGTACAACGCGCTGGTGGACGAGCGGGAGAGCTGAGCGGCCCCAGGGCTGCCGCCCCAGCGCTTGCCGACAACGCCTCGGGGCTCACTGCTCGCCGTGGCGGACCGCCCAGAGGGCGGCCTGGGTGCGGTCCGCCAGGTCCAGCTTCATCAGGATGTTGGAGACGTGCGTCTTGACCGTCTTCTCCGACAGGTTGAGGCTGCGGGCGATCTCCCGGTTGGAGCGCCCGTCCGCGATGTGACCGAGCACCTCGCGCTCACGCTCCGTCAGGGTCCCGCCCCGGCCCTGCGGAGCGCGCGGGGCGTCGTCGGCCAGCAGGGTGCCGGCCAGCTCCGGCTGGAGCAGCACGTGCCCGGCGTGCACCGAGCGGATCGCCCCGGCCAGCGCCTCCGGGTCCACGTCCTTGTAGACGTACCCGGCCGCGCCCGCGCGCAGCGCCGGGACCACCGTGCGGTGCTCGGTGAAGCTGGTGACGATCAGCACCCGGGCCGGGTTGCCCTCCGCCTTCAGGCGCTTGAGCGCCTCCAGGCCGTCCACCCCCGGCATCTTGAGGTCCATCAGGACCACGTTCGGCGTGAGCTCCTGGGCCTTCGTCACGCCTTCGGCGCCGTCGGCCGCCTCGCCGACCACCTCGATGTCGTCCTGCACCTCCAGGAAGGTGCGCAGCCCGCGGCGGACCACCTGGTGGTCGTCGACCAGCAGCACGCGGATGGGCGCGTGTCTCTCAGGCACCGGGAACCTCCAGTTCGATGACCGTGCCCCGGCCGACGGCCGAGGTGAGGGTGAGGTGGCCGCCGACGCTCTGCGCGCGGTCGCGCATCGAGACCAGCCCGAGGTGCCGGCCGGCCTGCTGGACCGCGCCGGGGTCGAACCCGCGGCCGTCATCGGTGATCCGCAGCACGGCGCCGCGGGTGGTGGTGCCGCGCAGCGTCACCGCCACCTTGGTCGCATCGGCGTGCCGCAGCGCGTTGTGCAGCGCCTCCTGGGCGATCCGCAGCACCGCCGCCTCCTGCGCGGGCGGCAGGGTGCGCACCCCGCCGTCGGAGCTGAACTCCACGCCGGCGCTGTGCGCACGGTCCAGCACCTGGACCTGGGAGGCGAGGGTGGCCACCAGGCCGTCCTCGTCCAGCGCGGCCGGGCGCAGCTCGACCACCACGGCGCGCAGTTCGTCCGCGGCCTCCGCGGCCAGCCGGGCCACCTCGGCCAGCTCCGCCCTGGCCCGCTCCGGGTCGCGGTCCAGCAGCTTGGCGGCGGCCTTGGCGGTCAGCCGCAGGCTGAACAGCTTCTGCGAGACCGCGTCGTGCAGGTCGTGCGCGATCCGGGCCCGCTCGCCGGCCAGCGTCAGCTCGCGACTGCGTTCGTACAGCCGGGCGTTGGCCAGCGCTATCGAGGCGTGCGCGGCGAGGATGCGCAGCAGCCGCTCGTCGTGGGCGGTGAAGCCGCCCTCCTTGTTGGCCAGGAAGATCGCGCCCAGGATCTCCTCGCCGTCCAGGATCGGCATCCCGAGGAAGTCCGTCATCTCCGGGTGCGCGCCGGGCCAGCCGCCGAACGCCGGGGCCTGGCGGACGTCGGCCAGCCGGGTCGGCCCCATCTCGTGCAGCATGGTGGCGAGCACCCCGTGCTGGCGCGGCAGCGGCCCGATCGCCTTCCACTGCTCGTCGGTCACCCCGTCCACCACGAACTGTGCGAACCCGCCGTGGTCGTCCGGCACCCCCAGCGCGGCGTACTCGGCGCCGAGCAGCGAGCGCGCGGAGGCGGTGATGCGGCGCAGCACCTCGCGCACTTCGAGGTGCGCGCTCATCGCGAGCACGGCGTCGCTGACCGCTTCGAGCCCGTCCAGGCACGCGTCGGCCAGGCACGGGTCGTCGAGCGGGTGCTCACACGGTGGCTGGTGCTTGATCCCCATGCGGCCACCGTACCGCCGGGGCCCGGCCACGGGCGTGGGGCGGTGGGCGGGGCGGGGGTAGGACGAGGGGCTTAGGACGCGGGGTGTAGGGGCGGGGGCTTGGCGGGGGGACGGCCAGCCGTCGGCGGTCGCCGGGGTGGGCACCCGCCGGGGGGCGGTGGGGGCGGTGGGGGCGGTGGGGGTCAGCGGGACGGTTCGGCGGTGCGGTCGGCGAGGTGTTGTTCGGCGAGGGCTTCGGCGGTGCGGCTGAGGGCGTGGAGGAGGGTGGCGAGGAGGGCGTGGGACTGGGACTCGATGCGGAGGTTGCCCTGGGTGCGGCCGAGGGCGAGGGCGTGGCGGGCGGCGGCGAGGGCGGCGTTGTGGCGGCCCAGGGCGTACAGGGCCTCGGCGCGGGTGTGGGTGGCGAGGACGAGCTTGGGGTCCGCGGGGTGGGCGGCGAGGATCTGGACGGCCTCGTCGGCGTGCGGCAGGGCGAGGTCGGGGGTGCCGGCGATCACCAGGGCGTTGGCGAGGTTGTTGAGGGCCTGGGCGAGCAGCCGGTCGTCGGTCAGCTCCCGGGCGCGGGCCACGATGTCGGTCATCAGCGGGATCGCGCGGGCCTGCTGGCCGGCCCGGACCAGGCCGTTGGCCAGCCGGGTGCGGCACTGGTGGCCCAGCACCGGGTCGCCCAGTTCGTCGGCGAGCGCGATGGCCCGGTCCAGGTGGTCGGCGGCGGCGCGGAACTCGCGCTGGTCGATGAGGACCACGGCGAGGTCGGCGTACATCCGCACCAGGGCGGCGGGGTCGGCGCAGGCGCGGGCCGCGCGCAGGCCGGCCTCGGCGGTGCTGCGCCACTCGGGGCGGCTGTGGTTGGCGTTGTAGTACAGCACCCCGGCCTGGTGGGCGAGTTGCCAGGCGGCGGCGGAGCGCTCGTAGTGCTCGGCGCAGAGCACCACGCCGCGCACCGCGCGCTCCTCGCGGCGGAACCAGTCGACGGCCTGGCCCGGGGTGGCCAGCGGCGGCAGGCTGTCGGCGGCCGGCCTGATGCCGGTGGACGGGGAGGTGCCGGTGGACGGGGAGGTGCCGGTGGACGGGGAGGTGCCGGTGGACGGGGAGGTGCCGGTGGACGGCCGCGTGCCGGTGGGCAGCACGCTGCGGGTGTGCAGGCCCGCGCAGGCGGCGGCGGTCGCGGCCAGGTAGTGGCCGATCATCCGGTCCATCGCCGCCAGCCGGTCGTCGCAGGTGAGTTCGGCGGCCAGCTGGGCGCTGTAGAGGCGCACCAGGTCGTGCCGGGCGAACAGGCCGGGTGCGGTCTCCTCGATCAGGTGGGCGGCGTCGAGCTGGGCGAGCACGCCGCGGACCTCGACCGGCGACACGTCGGCAAGCACGGCCGCGGTGTGTGCGTCGATCACCGCGCCCGGGTGCAGCCCGAGCAGGCTGAACATCTGCACCGCCGCGGACGGCAGCGCGCGGCAGGTGAGGTTGAGGGTGGCCGCGACGCCCAGCGCGGTGCGGCCCGCGCTGGAGAGCGAGGCGAGTCTGGCCTGCTCGTCGGAGATCTCCGCCACCAGGTCGCGCAGCGCCCAGCCCGGGCGGGTGGCCAGCCGGGCAGCGGCCAGCCGCAGCGCCAGCGGCAACCGGTCGCAGCGCTCGGCCAGCTCGGCGGCGGCCTGCGGTTCGGCGGCGACCCGGGCCGGTTCCAGCACCCGGGCCAGCAGTTCCAGCGCCTCGGCGGGAGTCAGCACGTCCAGCGACAGCGGGGCGGCGCCCTCCTGGACGAGCAGGTCGCCGAGCCGGCTGCGGCTGGTGATGACGGTGACCGGCCCGCCGTCGGGCTCGGCGCCTTCCGCGGGCGGGTCGGGCAGCAGCGGGGAGAGCTGCTGGTAGGAGCGCGCGTTGTCGAGCACGATCAGCAGCCGACGGCCCGACAGGAGTTCGCGGTAGCGCCGGGACCGGTCCTCCAGCGTGGTGGGCATGGCGCTCTCGGCGACCCCGAGCACCGTCAGGAAGGAGGCCAGCACCTCGGCCGCCTCGCGCGGCTCGGTCTCGTCGAAGCCGCGCAGGTCGGCATAGAGCTGGCCGTCGGGGAAGCGGTGCGCGACCTGGTGGGCCCAGTGCTGGACCAGGCTGGTCTTGCCGACCCCGGCCGGCCCGGTGACCAGGATCGGGCGCCTCTCGCGGCCGGCGGCGATCGCGCCGTCGAGGTGGTCGAGCTCACCGGTCCGGCCGACGAAGCGCCGGTTGGGGCGAGGCAGTTGGGCGGGCGTCAGGCGTGAGCAGGGGACGCTCGCCGGCGCCTCCCGTCGGCTGGTGCCGACGGAGTTGGTGCCGACGGAGTTGGTGCCGTCGAAGCTGGTGGCGAGCCCGGGAGCGAGCCCGGGGGCGGGCCCGGCAGAAGCCGACGGCGGGCCGGTGAGGCGGTCGCCGGTGAGGCGGTCGCGGGCGGCGCGGAGCGCGGGGCCCGGGGCGGTGGACAGCGCGGCCACCACCCGGTCGTACCAGTCCAGCGCCTCCGCCCGGCGCCCGGCCTGATCGAGGCAGGCCAGCAGGTGCACGGCGAGCTGCTCGTGGGTGGGGTGGGCCAGCACGGCCTCGGTGAGTTCGGTGATGAGCTCGGCACCGCGGTCCAGCCGGCGCAGCCCGTCGGCCAGCCGGTCCAGGGCGCGCAGGCGCAGGTCGGCCAGCCGGGGGGCGGTCCGCTCACGCAGCAGGGTGGAGCCGCAGTCGGTCAGGGCCGGGCCGCGCCACAGGTCGAGGGCGGCGCGCAGCAGCGGCAGCGCGGCGTCGGGCTCGCCCTCGACCGGCGGCGCGGCGGCGACCGGGGCGGCGGTGATGCGGGTGGCGGCCGCACGGGAGGCGGCGGGGGCCGCGGTGCCGGGGAGCAGCAGTCCGGCCTCGTCGCAGAGGCGCTCGAAACGCAGCGCGTCCACCTGGTCCGGGTCACCGGCCAGCAGGTAGCCGGCGCCGCGGGTGGCCAGCTCCAGGCGGCCGTCCAGCAGCCGCCGCAGTTCGGCGATGTGGCCCTGCAGCGCGGCCCGGGCGGTCGGCGGCGGGCTGCCGTCCCAGACCAGCTCGATCAGCTGCTCGGTAGGCGTCAGACGGCCGAGCTGGACGGCGAGCGTGGCGAGCAGCGCACGGCGTTTGGGCGCCGTGGGGGTGGCCGTGGCCCCGTCGTCGTACCGGACGGTGACCGCGCCGAGCAGTTCGATCCGCATCCACGCCCCTCGTTCAAGCCTGAGAATTCACACCTGGCAGTTCACGCCTGACTTGCCGCCCCGTCGCCCCGTGCACCGGGCCGGCGGGGCCCGATTCGTCCGAGGATAAGACGTGTCGGGACCGCCGATCCGTTGCAGGGGGGCGGCAATCCTATCCACCCTGCTCCGGGCTCGGGCAGGGGTCCCGGGCGGTCGTCCTGGGCAGGCGAACAGCGTGGATAGACTGCAGTCCAAGATTCGAGCCCGACGGCTTCGGGGTGGGCGACTGTGGGGGACGCATGGGCATCCGGCTCCTCGGTCCGGTAGAGCTGCGGAAGACCCGCGGCGGCGTGCTCGTGCCGCTGTCCGGGTCCCAGCGGCGCGCGGTGCTCGCGCTGCTGGCGCTGCGCCTGGGGCGGGTCGTGGCGGTGGACCACTTCTTCGAGCTGCTCTGGGGCGAGGAGCCGCCGGCCCGGGCCCGGGCCGCGCTGCAGGGGCACATCGCCGCGCTGCGCAAGGTGCTCGCCGACTCCGCGTTCACGCTGCACACCCGCGCGCCCGGCTACCTGCTCATCGGGCCGGCCGAGCTGGTGGACGTGCTGCGCTTCGAGGCGCTGGCCGCCCGGGCCCGGGAGCGTGCGGCGGGTGCCGGGCAGCCCGGGGACGCCGGGGCAGCCGGAGACGCCGGGGCGGGCGGGGACGCCGGGGCAGCCGGATGGCCGGGTGGCGGGGCGAGCGGGCGACTGGGCGGCGGGGCGTCAGGGATCAGGCCGTCAGGGCTCTGGCTGCCAGGGGCGGGCGGACCGGGAGACGGCGGCCGGGCCGCGGACGCCGAGGCGATCGGGCTGCTGGAGCAGGCGCTGGGCCTGTGGACCGGGGCCGCGCTGGCCGACCTGCCCGACACCGAGCTGCGCCGGGCCATGGTGGGGCAGCTGGACGAGGCGCGGACCAGGGTGCTGATCGACTGGGCCGAGCTGCGGCTGCGCCGGGGCACCGGGGCGGCGGCGGTACCGGCGCTGGAACAGAGCGTGCGGGCCGACGGGCTGCGCGAGTCGGTGGTGGCCCTGCTGATCCGCTGTCTGCATCAGGCGGGGCGGCCCTCCGACGCGTTGACGGCCTACCAGCACGCCCGGGAGCTGCTCGACAGCGAGCTGGGCATGCTGCCGGGCGCGGAGCTGCAGGCGGCGTTCGCCCAGGTGGTCGCCGAGGAGTCGGCCGGGCTCGGGGAGGCACGGTACGGGGGCGCCGGGCACGGGGGTGTCACGTACGGGGACGTCGTCCATGGGCGCCCTGCGTACCCGGGGGCCGGGTACCCGAGCACCGAGTACGGGGCCGTCGAGTACGGGGACGTCGCGTACCCAGGCGCCGAATACAGGGACGTCGCGTACGGGGACGGGCCTGAGGACGGACCCTGGGACGGCCCCGGGGACGGCAGACCTGTCGACGCCGGGTACGACGAGCAGGGCGCGGCCGAGTACGGGGCGCCGGCGTGGGCGGATCCCACGCTCCCGACGGTCCCGCTGAGCCCGCTGCTCCCGCCGAGCCCGCTGACGCCGTTGCTCCCGGCGCTGGAGGCCTTGGCCGAGGAGGCCGACCCAGAGCCCGACTCCGTCGAGCCCCCGGCACCCCGCCAACTCCCCCGCCAGCCGGCCGGTTTCGTCGGCCGCAGCCTGGAGTCGCGCTGGCTGGACCGGGAGTGCGGCCCCGAGCGCACCGGTGACGGCCTGGCGCTGGTGGTCGGCCCCGCCGGGGCGGGCAAGAGCGCCACCGTGATCCGCTGGGCGCACCAGGTCGCCGCGGACTTCCCGGACGGCCAGCTCTTCGTCGACCTGCGCGGCTTCGATCCGGCCGGTCCGGCGGATCCGGCCGAGGTGCTCGGCCAGTTCCTGCTCGCCCTGGGCGTCCCGGAGTCCACCATCCCCGAGGACCTGCCCGGCCGCGTCGCGCTCTACCGCGCCCGCACCGGCGCCTGCACCCTGCTGGTCGTGCTGGACAACGCGCGCAGCGCCGAGCACGTGACCGACCTGCTGCCCAGCGGCCCCGACTGCGCCGCCGTGGTCACCAGCCGCAACACGCTGGAGGACCTGGTCGTCACCGAGGGCGCCGCCCTGCTGCGGCTGGAGGCGCTGCCCGGGGGCGACGCGCTGCGGCTGCTCGAACGCGGGCTGACCCCCGGGCGGGTGCACACCGAGGTGGCCGCGGCCGAGCAGCTGATCGAGCTCTGCGACCACCTGCCGCTGGCCCTGCGGATCGCGGCCTCCCGGCTGGCCGCCCGGCCCGACTGGACGATTGCCGATCTGGTGGCCGAACTGGCCGACGAGCGTACCCGGTTGCTCACCCTGGACACCCAGGGAGCGGTCAGTATCCGCACCGCGCTGACCCTGACGTACCGTCATCTCTCGGCCGAGGCAGCCAGGTTGCTCACCGTGCTGGCCGCACACCCGGGCCGGGAGGTGGACACCTTCGCCGGCGCCGCGCTGCTCGGCACCAGCCCGGCCACCGCGCGCGGCGCGCTCGGCGAACTGGCCGCCTACCACCTGCTCACCGAGAGCACCCCGGGCCGCTACAGCCGGCACGACCTGATCCGGCTGTTCGGCATGGAACTCTTCGCCGAGCAGCCCGTCGAGGTCCAACGGCTCAGCTCCGAGCGGCTGCTGGACTACTACGTGGAGGCGTCCCAGCACTGCGGCGACCACCTGGAGCCGAGCCTTGGCCCCTTCGGGGAGCGTTCCCATCCGCCCGCGGCGCTGCCGCGGCCGGCGGATGCCCGCACCGCGCTCGACTGGTTCCGGGCCGAGGAGCCGACGATCCGCGCCCTGGTCGCCGCCGCCGGTGCGGCGGACCCCGAGCGGGCCTGGCGGCTGAGCCTGGCGGCGAGCCCGCTCTACTACGGCGCCAGCCGGCTGATCGACTGGCTGAGCTGCCTGCGCGAAGGGCAGCGGGCCGCCGAGCGGTGCGGCTCCACGGCGGCCGCCGCACTGCTCTGCAGCACCATCGCCAACGCTCTGATCGGCGTCGAACGACCGCAGGAGGCAGCCGAGTTGGCGCGGCAGGCGGTGTCCGGGACGACGCCGGCGGACGGCATCGCGCACACCCGCTCGCAGGTCACCCTGGCGCTGATCACCGCGGCCCTCGGCGACCCGGCCGAGGCCGTGCGGCTGTCGGCCGCCGCGGTCGAGCTGACCAAGGCGGTCTGCTCGCCCGCCCAGCTCTCCTTCGTGCTCGGCTACGCCGCCGCGATCAACCTGATGACCGGCGACGCCGAGGCCGCGCTGCGCGAGTCCCGCGAGTCGCAGCTGCTGCTGACCGGCCACCCGGGCGCCACCATCCACGCCTGGGCGATGCTGACCGAGGCGCAGGCGCTGCAGGCGCTGGGCGCCTCCGAGGACTCCGAACAGGTCTGGTCGCGACTGCTGACCACCTGCCAGGAGGCCGGCTTCCTGCACCTGCACGCCATCTCCGAACAGTCCTACGCCACCTTCCTGTTGGCGCTGGACCGGGAGCGGGAGGCGGCCGAGCACCTGCGCGCGGCCATCCGGCTCTACCGACTGCACGGCCATCTGGCGGGCGCGGTCACCGAGTTGCTCGCGTCGATCGAGCAGACGCTGATCTGCCGGGCGGGCAGCCAGTCGCTGCCCGAACAGCGACTGGAACCCTCCTGACCGACCGGTCACCATGGATCTACTGCTTCTGGGCGCTGTGCTGATGATGCGTCAGGTTCGTCAGGCGGCGGCGCCGGGCCGCACAGCGCCCTTGGCACCCGGCCGGGCGACGACCTTGCCGGTGGGCTTGGCGGTGGGCTTGGTCCGGCTCGTCTGCACCACGGACGGGGCGTACTCGTTCTGCGCCGCCAGCACCGGGCGCAGCGCCCGGATCGCGTAGAAGTTGCGGGACTTGACGGTGCCCGGCGGCACGCCGAGCCGTTCGGCCGCCTCCAGCACCGAGCGGTCCTTCAGGTGCAGCTCGATCAGCACGTCGCGGTGGTGCGGCTGCAGCCGCTCCAGCACCTGCGCGATGTCCCGGGAGGCCAGCACCTGTTCGTAGGGGTCCTCGGCGAGCGGGCGGTCCTCCAGCATCTCGCCGGCCACCTCCTGGGCGCGGGCGGCGGCCATCCGGAAGTGGTCGATGGCGATCCGGCGGGCCACCGTGAACAGCCAGGGCCGGCTGTGCTCGGGTCCGCGGGAGATCGCCTCCGGGTGCTGCCAGGCACGCAGCAGGGTCTCCTGCAGGATGTCCTCGGCCTTGCCGCGGTCACCGTTGGTGACTCGCAGCAGGGCGCGCAGCAGGTAGCCGCCGTGCAGGCGGTACAGCTCGGCGAGGGTCTCCTGGTCGAGGGTGGGGCGCGCGGCGACCGGCGCGGCCGGAACGGCCGGCGAGTCGGCGGGCGGCAGGGCGGCGGGCACGACGGGCGGGGCGACGGGCTGAGTGGACACGCACTACCTCTTGGGTCCGGCGGGGTCTCGAAGCAGGCCGGGCGGGCGGCCTGGGCGAGGCCGGGCGGGGGTCCCCCGGCCTCGCCAGCAGTACGTTGCCGGGGAGCGCCAAGATTGCACCAACGAGGCACCAACGTCGGCGCCAATGCGGGGACGCGGCGGCCTTGGCCGTTACATTGGCGCGCCTTGGCGGTCACATTGGCGCACCTTGGCGGTCACGTTGGCGGTCGCGTTTGGCGGCGGCAGCGGCCTGGGCGGCCGCTCGGGGAAGGCCTCGGGCAAGGCCTCGGGGTGGCCGGCTGCTCAGACCCGGTTGAGCGCCCGGATCAGATGCTGGACCCCGTCCTCCCCGCGTCGTTCGATCAGCACGGCGACCCAGCAGCTCAGCGCGCCCCGGTCGGCCGCCGACCAGTTGGGCGCGGAGGGGTGCTCGTCCACCACCAGCGTCGTCGCCAGTCGCAGCAGGTCGGGCTGCGGGGTGGGGCAGGTCCGCTCATCGGGCCGGCCGAGCTGGGTGATCCGCTGCGTGGTGGCGATCACCTCGGCCGCCGAGGCCTCGGGCACCGGCAGCGCGGGCTGCCCCGGCCGGCTCTCCTGTGGCCGGGAGACCAAGGACGCGATGAGCTGACGTGGTCTCGATGACGACCCGTCTCGGGACATCAGCACCTCCCCCTGTCCCGCCGCGGGACTTCACACCCGCGTGCGGGCCCGACCTGTCGACCTGTCATGGCACCCGGGCTCGAGTGCCATCCAAGAGGGACGGTACCGGGTGGTAGCCCGGTTCAGCAGGCGTATAACGCGCGGTGCGGTGAACCGGCGCGCCCGGAAAAGCCGTTCTCACTGAGTGGATGGGGGTCATGGGACGAACCGGGACAACGGGAGGACACGTGACGGTTCTTTCGGACGGTTTCTCAGGCCTGGCCGGCGGGGCGGGCCTGGCCGGCGGGACCGGCTGGGCGGCCGGGGCCGGCGGGAGCGCGGGCGGGATCGGCGGTGCGGCCGGGGCGGGCCCGGCGGCCATGATCCTGCGGCTGGGGCCGGACGGCGGCGGGCCGGACGCGCCCGACTACACCCCGGCCCGCTGGCCCGAGCCGGTGGCCGTGGTCGCCCGGACGCCGCTGGACCCGCTGGGCACGGTGCTGATCCCGCCGAACCACCGGGCCGTGCTGACCCGCGCACCGGGGGCGGAGCCGGGGGCCGCGCCGCTGCAGCTGCCGATGCCTGCTCCGGTACTCCCTCCCATGCCGGTCCACGCATCCGCGCCGCCGCCCTTCGGTGCGCCTGCGCTCGGTGCCCCTGCACTCGGTGCGCCGGTGCTCGGTGCGCCGGCCGAACCCCCGGGCCGGGTCATCCCGCGCCCGGACCTCTCGCTCGGGCGCGCCGCCGCCCATGAGCTGAGCCCCGAACGGCTGCTGCGGCGCGCCGCGGCCCGTGGCCCGCGCGCCCTGCGGCGGCCCTTCGCGGGCGGCAGCCAGGAGGAGCAGAGGCGCCTGCTGGAGAGTGTCCGCACCCCGCTGCACGGCTGCCACCGGATCGCGGTGCTCGGCCACCCGGCCGGCACCGGGCAGACCACCGTCACCCTGACCCTCGGCACGCTGCTGGCCGCCAACCGCCCGGACCGGGTGATCGCCCTCGACCTCGCGGGGCCGGCGGGCGGCGCGAGGAAAGCGCTGGGTGACCGGGTGCGCCGGGAGACCGCGCGGAGCCTGGGCGACCTGCTCGCGATGCTGCCCTCGCTGAACAGCTATCAGCAGCTGCGCGCCTTCACCTCGCGCGCGGACTGCGGCCTGGAGGTCCTGGCCGAGCTGCCGGACGCGCCGGGGGCCGGCTTCGACGAGTACGGCTACCGGCAGGTGCTGTCGATGCTGAGCAGCCAGTACCCGGTGATCCTCAGCGACACCGGCACCGCGCCGGAGGGCGTGCGTCGGGCGGCGGTCGAACTCGCCGACCAGCTGGTGATCTGCGTGAGCCCGTCCGTGAGTGGCGCCGACGGCGCGACGGGCATCATGGACGGTCTCGTCGCGCAGGGGTACGGGGAGCTGGTCCGCAACAGCGTCACGGTGATCTCCACCGTCCCGGTCACCGACATGGGTCAGGGCCGGCCGCTGCCGGCCCAGGAGCTCGCCGCGCACTTCCGCACCCGCTGCGGCGGCGTGGTGATGATCCCGACGGACGCCCACCTCGCGGCGGGCGGCGAGCTGGACCCGGCCAAGCTCAAGCCCAAGACCCGTCAGGCCTGTCTGGAACTGGCGGCCCTGATCGGCGAGTCCATGGCCCAGCACCGCCCGGCGGACACCGGCCCCTGGTAGGCGCGCGCGAGGCTGGATCACCGGATGCGGGCGAGGACCTCGTCCCGCAGGGCCGCCATGGACCGCTCGTCCGATGCCTCGACGTTCAGCCGCAGCAGGGGTTCGGTGTTGGAGGGGCGGAGGTTGAACCAGCGGCCGTCGCCGAAGTCGGCGGTCAGGCCGTCCAGGCGGTCGCTCGTGACCTGGTCGAGCTTCCGATAAGCAGCCTCGACCTCGTCGAGCGCGCCGGGCACATCCGCGACCTGGGAGTTGATCTCCCCGGAGGCGACGTAGCGGGAGTAGTCGGCGACCAGCTCCGACAGGGGACGGTCCTGCTCACCGAGCGCCGCCAGGACGTGCAGGGCGGTGAGCATGCCGGTGTCGGCGCGCCAGAAGTCGCGGAAGTAGTAGTGCCCGGAGTGCTCGCCACCGAAGACCGCGTCGTGCTCGGCCATCAGGGCCTTCATGAAGGAGTGGCCGACACGGGAACGGACCGGGGCGCCACCGTGCTCACGGATGATCTCCACGGCGGCGGCGCTGGTGATGACGTTGTGGATGATGGCCGAGCCGGGGTCCTTGGCAAGCTCGCGAACCGCGACCAGGCCGACGATCGCCGACGGCGGGACGGCTTCGCCCTTCTCGTCGATGAAGAAGCACCGGTCGGCATCGCCGTCGAAGGCCAGACCGATGTCCGCGCCGACCTCCTTGACCTTGGCCTGGAGGTCGAGGAGGTTCTTCGGCTCCAGCGGATTGGCCTCGTGGTGGGGGAAACTGCCGTCGAGTTCGAAGTAGAGCGGCACCAGGTCGATCGGCAGACCGGCGAACACCGCCGGGACGGTGTGCCCGGCCATGCCGTTCCCGGCGTCGGCGACGACCTTCAGGCGGCGACTGCCGGACAGGTCCACCAGCGAGTTCAGGTGGGCCGCGTACTCGGTGAGCAGCTCGCGCCGGGTGGTGGTGCCGGGCGTCGGCGCCGGGGAGGGGATGTCGTCGGTCTCCAGCCAGGTACGGATCTGGGCCAGGCCGGTGTCCTCGCCGATCGGGGCGGCCCCCTTGCGGCAGAGTTTGATGCCGTTGTCCCGGGCCGGATTGTGACTGGCGGTGATCATCACACCGGGGAGGTCCAGGCTGCCCGAGCAGTAGTACAGGTAGTCGGTCGAGCCGAGTCCGGCGTCGATGACGTCGGCACCGGCGCTGTTGGCCCCGGCCGCGAACGCCTGGGCCAGTGCCGGGGAGGTGGCTCGCATGTCCTGGGCCATGACGATCCGGTCCGCGCCGGTGAGACGGACGAACAGCGCACCGGCCTTGGTGGCGATGTCGGTGTTCAGCTGCTCGGGGACCTGGCCGCGGATGTCGTACGCCTTCACGAGGCGGGAGTAGTCGGGCATGAGGTGCCTTCCTGGGTTGCGAGACCTTGGGAGGAGATTACCGACCGTGGCCGGATCGCCACAGTTCGGGAAGGATGGGGGGTCATTCGGCCGACGGCCCGTTGACGGTCAGCCCGTTGGGCTCACCTTCGGGCAGCACGATGGTGTGGACGGGCAGGTCCGCCAGGGACCGCAGGACCGACGTCACGGCGTCGCCGGGCACCAGGGCGAACAGGCAGCCACCATGCCCGGAGCCGCTGAGCTTGGCACCGAATGCGCCTGCCGCCACGACCAGTTGAGCGCACATGTCGATCAGTTCGGTGGAACAGCGCACCTTGTCCCGCAGGAGTCCGTGGTAGGCGCTGACGAGGAGTCCGACCTCCCGGAAGTCGACCACCGAGGCGGTGAGCACACTGGTCAGTGCGTCGACCGGACGAGGGGCCTCCCGGGAGTACGCGATCATGTCCGGCTCGCGCGCCCGGAATCGGTCGCGCTTGGAGGCGAGGACCGTCCTGGTGGCGCGGCGCTGCCGGGTGTCGACGAGGATCACAGGGACACCGAGGGTGGCCGCCAGGCGCTCACCCGGGTTCGAAGCGGCACTGCGGCGACCACCGATGAGCCGCCCGTCATCCAGTCCAGCGACTCCCCCGCCAGACAGAGCCGCCCGGCGCGGAGGCCGTCACCACCGGGAGCGCCAGGGCGGTCAACGCCGGGTCTCCGGCAGCGGCTGAACACAGGTGCGGCACCTGACCAGGCCGCACCTCGCCTTCCGACGTGACGAGTGGGCCGCGGTCGTGGCCGCCATCGAGTCGGGGGATCCGCGGTTCACGCCCTGACGACCGCAGTGGGAAGGCCCCGGGCCTGGGATTCGAGTCCCAGGGCCGGGGCCTTCCGACGTGTTCGGCCGCTCAGCTGTCGCTCTGCGGGCCGGTGAGGTTCTTGGTGAGCCACTGCAGGGACATCGGGATCAGCTTCTCGAAGTCCGTGGTGAGGTGCTTGCCGCCCGGCTCCTCGTAGTACTCGACGGTGGTCGGGGCGGCGGCGCTGGCGACCCACTTCTTGACCACGCCGACCTCGTAGGCGCTGCCGCCGCCGGCGGTGGCGAGCATCTTGACGTCGGCCTTGCTGGTGGAGATCAGCTTGTCGGGGCTGTTGGCGGCCTGTTCGGCCTCGTGGCCCTTCCAGAGGGTGGAGTCCGCCTTGAAGTCGCCGTCGATCGCCACGGCGGCCTTGAAGAGGTCGGGGTGCTGCATGGCCAGCTTGGCGCCGCAGTCGGCGCCGCTGGAGGCGCCCATCAGGCCCCAGCTGTCGGGGCCCTTGAGGGTGCGGAAGTTGGCGCGCACGAAGTCCGGGATGTCCTGGGACATCCAGGTGCCCATCTTGGGCTGGCCCGGGATGTCGGAGCAGTCCAGGGACTTGTGCTCGTCGCGCGTCAGGTTCTGCACCGGCATGATCATGATGAAGGGGTGCGCCTGCTGCTGCTGGGCGAGTTGGGCATCGGTCTCCTCGATCGGCAGCTGCTTCTCGTCCGTCCAGGTGTTGTAGCCGTTGCTCTGGCCGCCCGCGTAGAGGGTGAGCACGGGGAAGCCGAACTTGGCGTACTTCGGGTCGTTGTACTGCGGCGGCAGCCAGACCCAGACCTGGCCGGAGACGCCGGACTTCTTGCCCGCCAGGGTGGTCACCATGATCGGACCGGCCTTGGTGTCGTGGTCCTTCTTCAGGTCGGCGGCCGGACCGGTCGGCATCACGACCTTGCCGTCCGCCGGCGGCGCGCTGCTCGTCGCGGCGGACGGGGCACCCGGGCTCGCCGGGGCGGCGGCCGGGGCGACCGCCGCCGCGTTGTCGCCAGGCTTGGGGGCGGCGGCCGGTTTGCTGCTGCCGCTACTGCAGGCGGCCAGGGCGGCGGACAGTGCGAGCGCAGTGATACCGGCCAGGACGGCACGGGTGCGGGTGGGCTGCGACGGCGACTGTGGCTGCGGCTGCTGCGGCTGCACGGTGGAACTCTCCGATCGATAGCACGCCCGGTCGGACGGATCCGGGCGATGGCCCCCGGGTGGGGCCGCCGAGGAGGTCGCGAGCAGTGCTCCGGCGGACCGGCGGCGGGCTACCGGGAATGCGCTCCTCCCGACCTCAGGACGGCGCGCCCGCTCCGGATGGAGTGGCGCGCCGTCCTTGAGCTAGGACGCCGTAGCAACCCTGGCAGTTTCCTGGGAGGCTACCCGAATTCGCGCTCCGCGCCGCGCTCGGCCGGTCGCCAGCCGCGGGCGCGGCCGCGGGGGACGACGACGGCGGCCAGCGCGACCAGGGCGATCACGCCGAGGGTGGCCAGCGCCACGGTGACCGCCTGGCTGGGGGCGGCGGAGGCCGGGCGGGCCGGGGGCATGGCGAGCTCGGTGGCCGGGGTGGTGGCGGCCGCGCCGGAGGGGGTGGGGTGCTCCTGGGGCAGCACGGTGGTGACGGCGGCGACCGGGTCGACCGAGCCGTAGCCGAACTGCGGGTCCGGGAGCGCACCGCCCAGGCGGTAGGCGGTGGCCTCCAGGCGGTGGGCGAGCTGGGCCTCGGTCAGGTCGGGCCGGTAGCCGAGCGCGAGGGCCGCGGAGCCCGCCACGAAGGCCGTCGCGAAGCTGGCGCCGGCGCCCGTGTAGTAGCCACCGCCGGCCGGGCCGACGCTCATCACGGCGTCACCCGGTGCGGACAGGTCGACCCGGCCGCCCACCGAGGTGCTGCCCTGCGCGAGCGTGCCGCCCGGGCCGAGGTCGCGGACGGCGAGGACCTCCGGGTAGGCGGCCGGGTAGACCGACGCCGGGGGCGGCGGTGAGGAGCCGTCCGACGGCTGGGGCACCGTGTCGGGCGCCGCCGGGGCCACGATCAGCGCGCCCTTGCCCACCGCGTCGCGCACGGCCGCCGCGAGCGCGTCGTTGCCGCCCGACAGCGTGACGCCCACGTCGATCACCCGGGCGCCCTTGTCACTGGCGGCCCTGATGCCCTTGGCGAGCAGGTCGGCGGTGCTGGCGCCGGTGTTGTCGGTGACGCCGACCGCGAGGATCCGGGCGCGCGGCGCCAGGCCCGCGAAGCCCGTGTCACTGCGGTGGTCGGCGGCGATCAGGCCGGCCAGGAAGCTGCCGTGGCCCACACAGTCGTGCGTCGGGTCGCCGCCGCCGGGGAGCGTGGCGGCGTCGTCGAGCCGGCCGGTCAGCAGCCCGGAGCCGTCGGCCACCCCGGAGCCGAGCACCGCGACGGTGACGCCGGCGCCCTGGTTCAGCTGCCAGGCCTGGTCGGGTCGCAGGAAGGTCTGCGGCCAGGGGGTGGCCTGGGTGTTCTTGGTCGAGGGGGTCAGGCAGGGGGGCGTCTGCCCGTTCTGGGCGGTGAGCAGTTGGGTGACCACGGGCAGGGTGTCGCCCGGAGCGGCGGGCGCGGACCCGGACCCGGACCCGGACCCCCCGGACGCGGACCCGGCCCCGGACGGCGAAGCACCCGGGGTGGCGGGTGCGGAGCCGGGGGTGGTGGGCGAGGTCCCCGGCCCGGTGGCCAGCGCCGAGCCGGCCGGCAGCAGCAGGCCGCCGACCAGCACGGCCACCGTCGCGGCCCGGCGTCCGCGCCGCACGCGGCCCGGCGTTGCGCGGCCCGGCGTTGCGCGTCCAGGCGTTATGCGGCCAGAGCTCGCGCCTCCACGCTTCACGCGAGGCTGCCGATCCGCTGTGCCGGGATGTCCTGCGGCAGCAGCAGGCTCAGCTCGGCCAGGTCCGAGATGTCCAGCTTGGCCAGACGCCCGGCCTGCCGCGTGATCATCGCCTCCAGGGTCTGCCGGGCGAACCGGCCGTTGCCGAAGGTGCGGTCGCGCGCGACGGACTGGAACATCGCCAGGAGCGCGGTGATGGTCTCCGGTGCGCAGTGGTAGCCGGCCTTCTCGGCCTGCAGGCGCACGATGGTGACCAGTTCCTCGTCCGAGTAGTGCGCGAAGGTGATCTCCCGGGAGAACCGGGAGGCCAGGCCGGGGTTGGAGGCCAGGAAGCCCTGCATCTCCTCCTGGTAGCCGGCCACGATCACCACCACCTCGTCGCGGTGGTCCTCCATCAGCTTCATCAGGGTGTCCACGGCCTCCTGGCCGAAGTCGCCGCCGCCGCCCGACCGCGGGGTCAGCGTGTAGGCCTCGTCGATGAAGAGCACGCCGCCGCGGGCCTTGTCGAAGACCTCCTTGGTCAGCTGGGCGGTGTGGCCGATGTAGCGGCCGACCAGGTCGGCGCGGGCCGTCTCGATCAGCTGGCCGGTCGGCAGCACGCCCAGCTCGGCCAGCAGCTCGCCGTAGAGGCGGGCCACCGTGGTCTTGCCGGTGCCGGGCGGGCCGGAGAAGACCACATGGTGGCTGATCTGCGGCGCGGGCAGCCCGGCCTCGACCCGGCGGCGGGTCTGCTGGGTGAGGTTGACCAGGTCCTCGACCTGCTCCTTGGCCTCGCTGAGCCCGACCATGTCGCGCAACTGGTCGAGCAGGCCCGGGCCTTCGGGCTCCTGCTGCTCGCCGTTGGCCCGGGCCAGCGCGGCGGCCGCCAGCTCGCCGACGTCCTCGGGGAGCAGCAGGGCCATGGCGTCGTTGTCGAAGCTGTCCATCACGGCGAGCCGGGAGGCCTGGCGGTCCACCATCTCCTCGAAGACCTTGCGGGCCGCACGCCCGTTGCCGAAGTCGGCGCCGCGCGGGATCGCCTCGAAGTGCAGGGCGAGCGCCTCGCGGGTGCCCTCGGCCAGTTCGTAGCCGTGGCTGGTGGCCGCCATCTCCACGATGGTGGCCAGCTCCTCCACGCTGTAGTTCTCGAACTCGATGGTGCGGCTGAACCGGGAGGCCAGACCCGGGTTGGAGGCCAGGAACTCCAGGATCTCCTCCTGGTAGCCGGCCACGATCACCACCAGGTCGTCGCGGTGGTCCTCCATCAGCTTGACCAGGGTGTCGATCGCCTCCCGGCCGAAGTCGGGGCCGGTGCCGCCGTTGGAGCCGGCCGACAGGGTGTACGCCTCGTCGATGAAGAGCACCCCGCCGAACGCCTCCTTGACCACCTCGGTGGTCTTCAGCGCGGTGCCACCGATGATCGAGGCGACCAGGTCGGCGCGGGCCACCTCGACCAGGTGGCCGCTGCGCAGCACGCCCAGCTCGGCCAGGATCGCGCCGTAGAGGCGGGCCACCGTGGTCTTACCGGTACCGGGCGGGCCGGCGAAGACCAGGTGGCGGCTCATCGGCAGGGCCGGCATGCCGGCCTGCTCGCGGCGCTTGGCCAGCTTGTTGAGGTTGACCAGGGTCGCGACCTGCTCCTTGACGCCCTCCAGGCCGACCAGGGTCTGCAGCACGGCCTGCGGTCCGCGCACCTCGGCGGTGGCGGCCTGCCGGCTCTGCTCCCCCGAGGGGTCGTCGCTCCCGCCCGTGCCACCGCCGGCGCCCGGGGCGGCCGTGGCGGTGCCGTGCGCGTCCGGCGAGCGGTTGTCGCGGCTGTCCAGGTTCTCCACCGCGAGCCGCTCGCTCGGCTCGCTCTGGCGCAGCCCGGCGCCCTGGTTCTCGGCGACCAGGCAGTCGGTGAGCCGGACCGCCTCGGTGGTCTCCACCCGGGCGCCGTCCACCGTGTTGTCGGTCAGCCGGCAGTCCGTCAGGGTGGCCCGGGAACCGGACTGCAGGTGCAGGCCGTGCCGGCGGTTGGCCCGCAGCCGGCACCTGGTCGCCGTCAGGTCGCCGCCGCGCTCGACGCTGACGCCGTCGTAGGAGTTGTCCGCGCTCTCGCAGTCGCGCAGGGTGGCGATCCCGTCGTCGCCGATCGCGATGCCGCTGGCGCCGCTGCCGCGCACGGTGCTGCTGCCGAGGTAGGTGTTGCCGCCCTCGGCGATCCACACGCCCGCCTGCCCCGCGTCGAGCACGCTGGCGTCCTCCAGCCGGCCGCGCCCGTCGCGCAGCACGGCCACGCCGTGGCCGCTCGCGCCGTTCACCACGATGCGGCGCAGCAGCGGGTTGGCGCCCTCGCGCACCACGATCCCGTTGCCCGTGGCGTCGTGCACCTCCAGGCGGTCGCACTCGGCGCTGCTCTCCCCGGTCAGCTCGACGCCGTCGGCGCCGCTGTCGCGCACCACGACGCGCACCAGCGAGGGGCCGGCCGACTCGCCGACGTGGATGCCGACCTGGGCGGGGGCGGTCACCTCGCAGTCCTCGAAGGTGCCCCGGGCGCGGCCGGCGATGTGCAGGCCGTGGCCCTGGGTGCGCACCGCGCGGCAGCGGCGCAGCAGCGGGTCGGTGCCGTTGGCCAGCGCGATGCCGTGGCCGCGCACGCCGGTCACGGTGACCTCCTCCAGCACCACCTGGGCGGCGGAGCTGATGTAGACGCCCAGCGCGCTGTCCCGGATCTCGGTGCGCAGCAGGCGCGTGGTGCTGTTCTCCTCCAGCGCCACGGCCGGCTTGTCGGTGGCCGAGATCTCGCAGTCCTCGATCACCCCGCGGGACTCGCCGTTGGCGCAGATGCCGTTGCCGCGCGCGTCGCGCAGCACGCAGCGCCGCACGGTGGGGTTGGCCCGCTCGCCGATCACCAGGGCGGAGGTGCCCAGGTGCTCGATCACGCTGTCCTCGATCACGCTGGTGCCGGTGGAGGTCTCCACCAGGCCCGCGCCGGCGGTGTTGACCACCCGGCAGCCGCGCATCGCCAGCGAGCCCTCCTGGCGGGTGAGCACGGCCGTCCACGAGTTGCCGATCACCTCGCAGTCCTGCAGCGCGAGTTGGCCGCGCGGCACGTCCACCGCGGGCAGGTCGTCGTCCTGTCCGTGCAGCACCAGGCCGGTCAGCTGCACCGCCTCGGCGACCACCTGGAGCACCGCCCCGCGCTTGGGGCTGATCCGCACGCTGCCGCGCACGTCCTCGGCGGTGATGGTCACCACCTTGGTGATCACCAGGTTCTCCTCGTACCGGCCGGGGCGCACCGAGATCACCGCCCCGCTGCGGGCGGCCTGCAAGGCTTCGCCGATCGTGCGGTAGGAGCCGGACTCCCGCTGCTCCGCGCAGACCGTCAGCACCGGGCGCGACATTGCCAGGGATTCCCTTCGTTGGTGGTGAGCGGTGCCCTGGGGCAGGCACCGCTCAGGACATGCGGGGACTGCTCAGGAGGTGCAGGTGGCCCGGATCGCGTTGGCGGCGTGGTGGGCGTAGGTCTTGGTGCTGCCCGACCAGTCCTGGCCCCGGCTGTGCATGGTCACCGAGATCTGGCCGTTGTAGGGGAACTTGCCCTCGTCCACCCACTGGCCCTGGTTGTTGACCTGGCTGATCGAGAACGAGCCGACCCCACCGCCGCTGTTGTTGACCGTGTAGTAGGTCGGGTTGCCGCCGACCTGCTGCACGTTGCCGCTGGCCGGAATGTAGACGGCCACATCGCAGCTGCTGAAGGAGCCCGAGGGGGTGAAGGTCCAGCTGACCCAGTTGTCGCCGTCGTCCTTGTTCGCGTCGCCGGACATCGGCATCGACCAGTACTGGCCGCCGAGGACTCCGCATCCGTCGCCGCCCCAGCCGCCGGCGTACTTGTTCCAGCCCTGGTTCCCCGAGCTGTTCCAGCCGTGCTGGACGATGGTGCCGCCACCGGTGCAGTTCGGGCCGATCACGTCGACCACCGGGGCGGGCGCGGGCGGCGGGACGGCAGGGCCGGGGCCCACCGGGGGCTTGGGCTGGGTGCTGGTCGGGGGGGCCGGCTGCTGGGGCGCGGGCTGCTGCGGGGCGCTGCCACCACCGCTGGAGCTGCCGCCACCGCCACTCGTGCCGCCACCGCCACCGCCCGTGCCACCACCGGAGCCGCCCGAACCACTACCGGAGCCACCGCCGGAGGCCGAACCGCCACCGGAACCACCGCCGGAGGTCGAACCACCACCGGTCTGGCCGGCCGGGTGACCCCCGCCCGACGAACCGTTCGAACCGGTCGGGCTGCTCGAAGCGTTCGAGCCGTTCGAGGCACCCTGGCTGGGCGAGGACGAGCCCGGGTCGGGGGAGTTGGACGCGGGCGAGCCGGCGGCGGACGGGCTGGGCGAGGACGAGCCGGAGGCACCGCCCGTGGCACCGTTCGCGTCGAAACCCGGGACGAAGCCGTTGCCGCCCCCGTTGCCGCCCTGCTGGCTGTACCCCATCGGGGCGCTGCCCTGGTTCGGCCCGTGCGGGGGCTTGTTGCCGCCGAGCTGGGTGAGCCCCAGCGGCACACCGACCAGCACCAGGCCCACCGCGATGGCGGCGGCGATCATCGGCTTGGAGATCCGGCCCGGCTTGGGCTCGTTCTCGGGCTCGGCCGGTTCGGCACCCGCGGCGAGGTCAGCGGCGGCCTCGACCTGGGGGACGGCCTTGCCGGCGACGGAGGCCGCGACCGCCCCTGCCGCACCGGACGCACCGACGGCGGAGGCGGCCTTCGCGGCGGCGGTGGCCTTCGCGGCGGCAGAGGTGGCGGGCACAGCCGGTGCGGCGCTCGCCGAGGCCTTCTTCGCGTCGGCGTCCGGCTTGGCAGCGGCCTTGGGATCAGCCTTGGGATCGGCCTTGGGATCGGCCTTGGGATCAGCGCTCGCCTTGGTCTCGGCTGCAGGCTCGATCCTGCCCGGGCCGGGTACCCGCGGCACGGTGGCGGCGGGCGCGACCTCGGGCACGGCGCCGATCACGGCCGACGCCGCGGACACGGGCGGCTCCTCGACCGCCCCGGGCACCGCCGGCGCCTTCTGCTTCTGCGGCTCCGGGGCCGCAGCGGGAGGCGCCGCCTCGGCCTCCTCCTCGAAAGCCCAGCTCACCGCCGGAAGCTGGTACCCACGCGCCGGCTGCTCCCCAGAGCCGCGCTTTTCCTCGCCCACCGTCGTCCCCTGCCTTCGACAACACTCCTGCCCATGTGACGGACGGCGGGGTGGGCGGGGTTCAGCGCATCTGCTGCCCGATGTTTACCGCCCCCGGTCTACTGCCCCACGTTCCAGACCGGCTCGTTCTCCTCGGAGGGCGGGGTGAGGATGAACGCGACGGCCTGCTCCAGCACCTCGGGCGCCGGCTCGGCGCGCCGCACGTCCGCCTGCGCCCGGATGTGCGCGAGCAGACCGGGCTCGGGGGCCAGCCCGTACTCGTCGAGGTAGTAGGCGATGGTGTCGGTCCAGATCCACTCGCCGTCGGTGCGGAAGCTCATCGGCACCACGCCGCGGCGCTCGGGGTCCAGCACGTCGTCCATCAGCATCGGGGTCATCAGCACGTGCGGCCCCGACCGCAGGTAGTCGGCCACCGCCGCACGCTCGGGCCCGTCCGCGAGCCGCAGGTGGTCCTCGTCGAAGGCGGGCCCGGTGACCGGGTCCACCTTGTCGAACACCGCCGCGAGCTGGAACCCGCCCACCGTCGCCTCCGCTGCCTCCGCCATGCTGACCGCTCCTTCGTGCTCGATTGTCCGCCACTTCGACCGACGGCCCGCGACTCCGACCGGGTTCACCGGCCGGCCACCGGGGCCGGGCCGGGCCGGGCGGCTGATTCAGCCGAACGGACGGAGCGGGTGCTCCGACCCGCCCGTCCGCGCCCGCTCGTCCAAGAAGTCCCACAGGGTTGCCGGTTCCAGCCGGATGGCGGCCGGGGCCCCGGGATTGACCATGATCCCATGGCCTGCGGGGAGCAGGTCCATCACTTCGCCGGCGCCGAGCACCACATGGTCCGGGGTGCCGGCGTCCGCCAGCAGCGACGGCGCGGAGAACACGATCACCGCCGCTCCCCCGTCCGGCAGTTCGAAACCCCCGACAGTGCCGTACTCGTCCAGCAGCACGGCGACCCGCGCCGAGGCCAGCGCGCGGTAGATCTCCTCGGGCGGTCCGTACCCGGTCGCGGAGAGCTGGACGGCCGCGTCGACCGGGTCTGCCGGCGCGGGCCACTCGTGGGCGAGGGGCGAGGACCGGTACTCCTCGTTCGGCGCGAACTCCTCGATGCCACCGTCCGCACCCGCGCGCCACTGGCCGACCACAGCCCAGGACGGCGGCAGCCCCTCGCCCTGCCAGGTCGGGTCGACCAGCCCGATCCACTGCCCGGGGGCCAGTCGGGCGGCGGCCCGGATGTGGTCGGGCACCGACTCCGGGTCGAGCTCCTCGGGCACGGTCACAGCGGTCCTCCTTGTCGGCCGGTCCGGATCACTCGTAGTCCTCGTCGTCGTAGTCGTCGTCGCTGTACGGGTCCGGCGGCTCCACCCTGCCGTACACGGTCCACTGGTGCTGCGGCAGCACCGTCTCCTCGCCCTCGTCCAGCGGCAGGTCCAGCGGGATCCGCGGCGGGATGATCCTGGTCGGCGTCCAACGCACGCCACTCGGGAGCAGCAGTTCGAGCTCGTCCGGGCTCTGGGAGAGCTCCGACAGCAGCACCGCCCGGGTGCCTTCCGGCACCAGCAGGTGCACCCGCATCAGCCGCCCGCCGAAGGCCCCGTGCATCTGGCTGCGAACCGACACCGAGACATAGGTGGGCTCCTCGACGGTCTCGTCCACCCGCAGGTCCCGCGGGTGTCGCCCGAACCCGAAGTACGGCGCACCCCTGCTGACCAGGAGGTCCTCCGTCACGAAGCACTGCGAGATGGCATCGTCGATGTGCTCGATGTGCCCCGCGATCTGCTGCCCGTTCGGCATCTGACCGAGATCGAAGCCGGGGTCCTGGGCGAGCATGCGACGGGCGGCCTTGATCTCGAAGTACGAGACCTGATCGGCCACCTCACCGTCCCCCGACTCGCTCGCACCCGTGTAGAGCACCAGGGAGTCCCGCTGCTCCGCCAACTCGGCGACGGTGCCCTTCATCTCGTGCAGACCCGTCCGCCAGGCCTCGTCACGCGCCGCCCGCAGATGATCCGGCCCGAACAGCTCCAGGTCCGCGTAGCGCATCCGGAACTCGTGCGGCAGCGAGTTGAACTGATGCTCCGTCAACTCGAATCCATGCTGGAAGAACGCCTCGGCGGCCTGATGCGGCGCCATACCCTGCCAGCTCGCCGGGTCGAGCAGGTGCGGCGGGGTCGCACTGTTGTCCGTCTCCCAGCCCGGGTGCTCCTCGGCGCCGGTGTCGGCACTGGGGTTCAGAGCGCTCAGGATGTCGTCGGCGGTGAGCTGCTGGAACGCGGGCGTGAGCTGCTCCTCCTGCTGCGCCAGGTACTCCTGGTACGACAGGTACGCCTGATGTGCCTGGTACTCCTGGTGTGCCAACTCCTCCTGCTGTGCCAGGTACTCCTGGTAGTACTGACCGTCCTGCTGGTAGTGCTGCCCCTCCTGGTACTGCTGATGGTCCTGGTACTCCAGGTTCTCCTGGTAGTACTGACCGTCCTGCTGGTAGTGCTGACCCTCCTGGTAGTACTGACCGTCCTGCTGGTAGAGCTGCCCCTCCTGGTAGTACTGACCGTCCTGCTGGTAGAGCTGCCCCTCCTGGTAGTACTGACCGTCCTGGTCGTACTGACCCTCCTGGTGTGTGGGCTCCTCCTGGTGCTCGGGGTCCTGGTGCACCCAGTCCAGGAGCTGGGTCCCCCGGTGCTCGGGCCAGTAGCCCACGTTCGGAATGAAGTCGACCTCGGTCTCGTAGCGGCCGGTATCCGGGTTCAGCGTGGTTTCGCGCACCAACTCGACGCCCACGATGTAGCGCCCGTCGATCCCACCGGGGAACGCGACCTCCTCCTCCGCCTGACCGAGGGGCGAGTTCTCGAAGGTCGCCCGGACGTCGATGCCGCCGGGTGCATCGATCAGATAGCGGTACGTCCTGCCCCATCCGTCGTTCTGGTAGGTGGCCGAGCGCGTGGTACTCACGAAGATCGACGGCGAGTTGGAGTTCTTGTAGTCCTCCAGATCCGGGTACTGGTGATCCGCCAGCGGAACGAATCCGGTCCCGAAGACCTCCCAGTAGTCCTGGGAAGGCCGCGCCCGCTCCCAGCGGAACAGCAGGCTTGTGTCACGGCGCCACATCAACTGGTTCTCCTGCTGGGACTCCAGCAGCCTGTCCCGGTCGACCGCGACGACTGCTGCACCGGTGCCGTCCGGCGGCATGTCCTCGTGGACATCGACCAGGCCCGGCTCCGGCACGAAACCCCACCGCAGGTCCTCTGTACTGGCCAGCCTCACGTTCCGCGCTTCGAACGTCGCCGCGACCGCTGGGAACAACTGGACCGGGGGCTGCTCCTCGTACTCCCCCTGCTCCTCGTACCCCTCGTACCCCTCGTGCTCCTCGTGCTCCCCCTGCTCCTCGACCGAGCCGTCGCCGCTGCCGGCGCTGCCAACGCTGTGGTCGCTGTCGCTGTCACTGTCACTGTCGTCGTCGCTGCCGCTGGTCCATCCGCTGTTGTCCAGCGCGCGCGTCCCGGGCTGCGGATCGGCGGGGTGCGGGACGGTGCCATCGGTGCCCGCCGAAGCGTCGACGGGCAGTTCCTCGCCCACCGCGACGCCCTGGTGCTCCGGGTGGAACGTGCGGAACGCGCCGTCCGCTTCGCCCGGGGCCGGATTCACGTACAGGGTCGGGGCCGACGAACCGTCGGCGCTCTCCCGGGTGACACCGGCGGGACCCGTCGGGGCGTGCACCGGCAGGCCGGTCTCCTTGGCCACCGCTCCGGCCTGCTCGGCCGACTCGCAGCTGAGCAGGACGATCGACGCCGGCTTGCCCTGCGCCGCAGCCGTCCGCAGCGCGTCGACGCTGGGCCGGCGCCGCAGCAGGCCACCGAACGCGGTGCCGCTGACGGCCCGCACGGTGCTCCCGTCGGTCAGCGGGAGGTCGAACCCGTGGCGATTGGCGTGCCCGGCATAGAAGTAGGCGTGCCCCGGGTCCCACGGCACCGGCCGGAACTCCCCGGCCGGCCGGCCCTCACCGTCCCGGCGGGCGAACGACGCGAACTCGCCCAACCGGCGGTAGCTGCTCTCCCGCACCGCCCAGTCGCCGTCGTGGAACGCCGCCCGCCCACTCGCCCCGCCGTTGGCGTCGGTGATCGGCCGGAGGTGGATCTGCTCGTCGGCGACGATCCGCCCGTCCGGCAAGTGCACACCATCGGTCGGACCGGCAGGGTCCTTGGCCGGCGCCTCAGGATGCCGAGGTGTCGGCGCGGTGTTGTCCGTCTCCTCGGGAGCGATCTCCCGTGCCTTGAGCTTCACGAACGGCAGGTCGCCGGCCGTCCTTTCCGGCTTGCCCTCGGTGATCTCCAGCTGGGTACCGGGGAGGAAGAGGATCTCCTCCTCCTCCAGGTGTGAGGAGAAGACCGAGATGTCGCGCCCCATGGCGCCGGTAGCGTCCACCTCCAGCAGGAGCGGGTACTGGAAGCTCCTGGTGTACTTCTCCGTGAAGGTCAGCGCCTTGTCCCGGTTGGCGCTGAAGCTCGCGAACTTCCCGTACTTCAGGCTGGAACCGCCGTACGTGCGCCCGATCCGCCGACCGACCGAGGTCAGCGGGTTCCCCAGTGACCAGTCACCGCGGTAGACCGGTCCGGTCACCGGCGGCAACTGCCGCAGCGCGTCCAGCAGCATGTGGCTGTGCATCGCCATCTCGCTCTGGATCTCGGCCAACCGATCGGCGGGCAGCGCGATGGCGATGTGCCACGGGTTGGCGCGCGAGGTCAGGAGTCCGGACAGCTCCGGGGCCTGCTCGATCGACCGCGGCAGGGCGAACTCCGGATCGGCGTAGCGCCTGGCCAGCAGGCCTTGGATCTGCGCCCGGAGCGCCACCGCGGGAACGGCGCCGCGGTGCTCCAGCAGCACGTTGATCAGCGAGTAGGCCGGACCCGTGTAGGTGTACAGCGCCACGAAGTGCGCCTGGCTGAGGCGGTCGGTCACCTCCTTCACGTTCCCGATGCCGTTGCGTGCCATCCAGTCCTGGTAGACCTTGACGCCCGGCGCGGGGGCCGGCTCGGTCATCTCGAGCATCTCCCGGCGGTTCTCCGTCTCGGTGATGACCGCTTCGTCGACCTCCCGCGAGGTGCTGAGCCACTCCTGGTAGAGACGCTCGTGCGGCAGGCCGCTGGTCAGGGCCTCCGGCGCGGGGTGCGCGGGCGGCTGCGCGACTGTTCCCGGCTCCTCCAACAGCTCCGCCGGGGGACGCAGTTCCGACAGCGGGATCCCCGGCAGCTTCCGGTACAGCTCGGCCCCGTCGGCATACCCGTGGTCCGCCTCGGGGAACGCACCGGCGAGCCGCATCCCCGCCACCACCTCGTGCAGCGAGTGCTCGCCGCCCGGCAGCAGCCAGCCGTACAGGGCCTTCGCGAACTGGTCGTGGTTGTCCAGGCCGAGCCGTGTGTAGGCGTGCACGGCCTGCGCCGCCGCGCGGGACACCCCGGCGACCGTCCTGATGCCGCGGCCGGCGAGGTCCGCGTGCCAGGCGGCGTCGGGCTCCGGCAGGTCGACGGAGAGCGCGTGCGCCGGGTCGCCGGCGGCCAGGGTGTGGAAGGCCTCCAACACCTCGTGCAGGCTCCCGCCGTTGACGAGCTCGGTCAGCCCCTCGGCTCCCGTGGCCTCACCGAGTCGGCGCAGTGCCGCGCGGCTCTCCTCGATCACCCGGGGGTCACCGGCCGTCCAGGTGCCGAGCTGGGTCTCGAAATCGCTCGTGTGCCGCGGGTATTCGGGCTTGCCGAAGATCGCCGGCTGCACCACCTCGTTCCCCGCCCCGAACTTGACCGCCCCGGGCATGGGGTCGCGGATCGCGGCGACCGCCGGCGGCTGCTCGAAGTGTGCCGGCAGGGTGTCCGCCCCGAGCGTAGCGCCCAGCTCCGTCCTGACCGGGCCCCCGGTCGAGCCCTCGGCCGGGCGGCTGAGCTTGATCCACTTCCCGCCCGACACGATCGCGGGCTTCCCGTCCGCGGTGAGTCCGACCGTGGCGGAGACGATCAGATGCCCGGCGCCCGAGGGTGCGCTCACGCCCAGCGCGGGTTGCTTCGGGGCGAACCAGACCACGCCCTCCGGTACATAGGCATCGGCGGTCACGCCCTCGGCCCAGAGGTGTGTCATGACCTCCTCGATGTAGCCGGCCGGCAGGTCGCAGGCGACGAAGCGCAGCGGCTTGACGCCGTCCCAGAGATCGTCCCGGCGCAGCTCCAGGATCCGCTCGGCCAGGCGCTTGGCCGAGACCGGGTAGGGGCCGCCCAGCGTGACCCGACCGTTCAGGGTGTGCATCGCCAGGGTCTGGTACTCGTCGGCGTGCGGCAGGCGGTCCAGCGCGGCCATGGCATTCAGGTGCTCGACCGGGTCGGTGTGGTGCCTGCCGATCCAGAACACCCGGCGCCAGGCCGTGACCACCTGATCGGGTGTCACCCGATGGCCGTGCACCTTGAGCTCGTCGACCAGCCGGACCAGCCGGTGCAGTTGCTGCGGGTCGGTGACGGTCGGGGCGGTCGGACCGTCCAGGTCGCGGACGTACCGCTCCAGGTCGGCCCGGGTCACCTCCTGCTCGTGCGGCAGCTTCAGCGCGGCCCGGACCACGTCGACGGCGCGCCGCATCCGGCTCAGGTTGGTCAGCGTCAGGTGCTGCGGGCCGCCGTGCAGGTCGGCGGCGAGCTTGGCCGCCTGCCAGGCGTTCTGGACGGCAGGCGCAAGGCCCGCGCCGAGGTGTTCGGAGAGCGGGCGGGCATGGTCGGCGCCGATGACCTGGGCCAGCGGCCAGAGGTCGTCCTTGGTCCGCAGCTCCTTGATGTTCGAAAGACGGGCCAGGGCCCGGTTGAGCCCCTGCTCCTCAGGGGTGCTGTGGGGGAACGGCGGCACGAACGCGGGCTCCGTCAGGTCGATCTGCTCGACGTCGTGGAGTTGCCCGGCGTACGGCCTTTCCTCGATGCCGCGCCGGGTCACGTTCAGCTTGGTTCCCGGCTTGAGCAGGACCTCCCTCTCACCCCCGAAGACCGAGAACGGTGCGACGTCCCGCCCGCCGCCGGCACCCGTCAGCTCGATCCTCTTCAGCACCGGGTGGGAGAGGAGGGAGGAGCTGTCCGCACCGGCGAACCCCAACGCCGTGTCCATCTCCCTGCTGCTGCTTGCGAACTGGTTCACCCGGCTCCGCCGGGAGCCCAGCGCCGAGTTGATCCGGGTGACCTCCTTGCTCAACGGGCCCAGCGCCCGCTCGCCGCGCCAGAGCTCCGCGGTGACGGGGGGCAGCTTGTCCAGGGCCTCCTCGATCAGGTCGCGGTGGACCAGGACCTCCTTCAGGATCCCGGGCAGGATCAACTCCACCGCCTGGAGCTGCTGGGCGCGCAGCCGAAGGAGCGCGGCCGGGCCCATGGTGGTCGTGTCCCAGTTCAGCAGCATGGCGTACCCAGGGTGCTGGCTCAGGATCGGCGGCAGGGCTCCGGAGTCGATCAGCATCGAGATGATCTGAGTCCTCAGCGCGAGGCTCTGGGCCCCTCCTTCGGCGCGGATCACCGCGTTGATCAACGGGAAGGCCGGCCCGGTGTACACCGCCAGGGCCTCCGAGTGCGCGATGGTCAGCTGCTCCAGCATGTCGTCGGCGTCCACGCCGTTCTCGATGACCCACCGCTCGGCCAGTGTCCGCTCTTCGAGGGTCCCCAGCGCGGGGTTGCGGAAGACCTCGCGCAGATGCAGCGCCGCGGCCCGACCGCTGGGGCCCGGCTCACCGAGACCGCCACCGGTCGCCCGGTCGGCGTGGATCAGGGCGTGGTAGGCCGCCTCGTGCGGCAGCATGCCGTTCTCGCCCGCGTTGGCGCGGATCGACTCCTGGGTGAGGCCGGGGATGTGCTGGTACATCAGCGCGGCGTCCTTGAGCGCCTGCTTCGGCATCGGCGGCAGCAGGTCCAGCAGTTGCGCGCCCTTGAGGATCTCGTAGAGCGAGTGGTCGCCGAGCGGCAGCATCCAGCCGAACAGGGCGAGCAGCATGTCGCCGTGCTCGATGCCCGGGACCTTCAGCAGCTGGAACGCGTTCAGCATCTTGGCCGTGGTGGCCGAGATGCCGGCGACGACCAGCATGCCCTTCTCGTCGTGCACCGCCTGGTACCAGGCGGACTTCTCGTTGGGCCGGAAGTAGTCCTTGCCGCCGAGCCAGTGGACCACGGTCTCGGCGCCGGAGACCTGGACGCCCCGCTGTCGCTGGTAGTCGATCTCCCGCACGGAGAGCGGCATGCCCTGGCCGTGGTAGTACTGGACGGTCCTCGTGGCCGGGGCGGGGTCGCGGTCCTCCTCGGGAAGCCGGGAGCGGCTCTGGAGGCTGTTCACATACGTGACCCCGCGCTTGAGCCACTCCGGGGACTGCTTGATCACGTTGCCGGTGCCGAACACGTCGTAGGCGAACATGGTGGCCTGCCCGGGCGCGACCGTGTTGAGCACCTCCTTCAGCAGCTGGCGCGGGGTGCCGTTCAGGAAGTCGGCCTGCTGGCGCAGTTCGGCCAGGTTGAGCCCCATGCTGCGGGCCTTCTCCTCGGCCCGGGCCTCGTCATCGTCCAGGAGATTCTTCAGGACCTGCTTCAGGTTCAGGTTCGAGTCGCTGAAGTAGGCCCCGTTGAACAGCGCGGTCATCAGCTCACGGGTCGAGCCGGTGTTGATCATCTCCTCGAACTGGGCCAGCGTCAGGTTGGTGCCGACCTGTCCGGCGGAGCTCGGGTCGTCCTTCATGAAGGCCTTGGCGACCTCGAGGACCTCCTGCGGCGTCCGGGCCGAGCGTGCGGCCTTGAGCGCCTCGAAGAGCCTGCGCACCGTGGCCCGCGCCGCGGCCTGGGCCCTGGGGTGGTGGTAGGCGTAGACGCCCAGCCGCTGCTCGAACTCCTGGGCCTTGTCGGCGTGCGTGGCGCTGTCGTAGAGCAGCTTCTTGTTGCCGAAGGCGGTCGCGTGCTCGTGCGGCCCGGTGATCGGGAACTCCTCGGTCGGCGCCGGCAGCTGCGGCTCGTCGGGGTGGGGCGCGAGCGGCGCCGCCTGCACCTCGTGCTCGCCCGCGGCCATCGTGAGCCGCTCCCACCCCCCGTCGTCGCCGGGCACGACCCGCACGACGCCGTTGTGGTCGACGCCGACGTTCGCGCTCACCACCAGGCGGCCCTGGTGGTCGCCCGCCGCCGCGTCCTGCGAGTGGAGCACCCAGACCGTCCCCTTGGGCACGTCGGCCTCAAGCGGCAGGTCGGGACGCAGCTTCCGGATCTCGCGCAGGACCTCGGCGGCGAAGGAGCGCGCGGAGTTCGTGCCCGCGTTGCAGGCCACGAACCGCAGCCGGCGACCGTCCCACACGTCCGGGTGGAGCCCCACCAGCGACTGCGCCACCTCCGCCGCGGTCAGCGGACGGCCGCGCCAGGTGGGCGCGCCGTCAGGCCTCGTGCTGTGGTAGGCGACGGTGAAGGCGTTGGGGTCGTCGGGCATGTGCCGGATCCCCTCCGCGGTCGCGTGCCAGCTGGGGCGGGACATCGAGGGCGATTCCAGCCAGTGGATCCCGGTCGGGCCCTGGGCCGTCCGCAGGGCCTCGGTCACCGCCGCGACGGTTCCCTCGGGCTCGGCCACCGGGACCGGCGGCCTCTCGGTCCCGCGGAACTCGATCTCGTGCCCCGCCGACATGGTGAGGAACTCGTCCTCGCCGAAGTACAGCGTCCCGAAGTCCTCGTGCAGTCGGCTCTGCAGGAACGTCCCGAACACCCGCTGAATCGGGACGTCCTGGACCGTCACCCAGTACGGGCCGCCATTGGCATCCTCGTCCGTCGGCTCCTTGAAGGGCGTCAGCAGACTGAACGACTCGGCCGGACCGCGCGGCAGGGTGATCGGCTCGGCGAACGCCGGCTCGCGGGTGTTCGTCTCCGTCCGGACGAACTCCCGGTTCTCCAGGCGCATCAGCCGGAGCGTTCCACTCTCGTGGTCGACGTTGGGCAGCCTGCTCGACGTCAGGAACTCGTAGGTGAAGACGTGTTGGGCGACCAGGCTGCGGATCCTCTGCTTGGTGTAGCCGACGAAGTGGTAGTCGTGCGCGCGGGCATCCACGCTCGTCCAGGTCCGGGCGTCCTTGAGCCGCAGGCTGAGCTCCGCCCGCCAGGAGTACTCGTGCTCCCCTTCCGGCTGGGGGCGTGAGTGGGCGTAGAACAGTTTCGCGATGGCTGAGAACGGCTTCCAGGAGCCGTAGCTCTGGTCCTGGGCCCAGGCACGGATGAATTCGGAGTCACCGCCCAGCGTGTCCAGCCAGTGGTAGAACCGGTTCGACGCACCGTCGGGTCCACGCAGCGTGCCGCCGTCGTACTGGGGCACCTCGACACCGTCGGACCTGGTCTCCGTGGGTGTCTCGTCCTCCACCAGCCGGGCGCCGGCGCCGTTCCCGCCGTCGTCCGCGGGCACCTGCCGGACAGTCAGCTCCCGGGGGAACATCTCGCCCACCGTCGTGCCGCGCAGGCGCATCTGCAGGTGCAGGAACTCCTCGATGTACATCGGTGACCAGTGGTCGCCGCTCAGCACCGCGTGGGTGCGCAGCAGCGTTGCGGCCGCCGTCGCCCCGGGGTTCGCCTCCAGCATCGCGCGGGCACCGGCGACGAGTTCGTCCAGTCGCACCTGTGCGTGCCCGAGGCGCTGCTCGAAGCGGCTGTTGAGGGTCAGCATGACGTCGAACTCGGCGTCACCCCAGGGACCTTCGTGCCGCGGCTCATCCGCCCCGGGCCAGTCGACCAGGATGCCGTTGAAGAGCCCGAACTCGGACAGGAGGCTCCGGTTCTCCGGCCAGAGGGCATCGGCGCCGAGGTCACGGTTCGTCACCGCGAAAGCGTCCTGCGGCCACGGCTCGAACACCGGCGGATCCGCCGGGAGGTGCAGCACGGGCGGCTCCGCCACCGGTGACTGGAGGACCTCCGCCTCCAACTGCTCGGCGGGGTGCTGCGGGGCCTCGTGCGACGGGGCGGGGTGCTGCTCCGACAGGGTGAGCGAGGTCTGCAGCGTATCGAGCACCGGCGGCGTGGGCTGTGTCAGGAGGGGCACCTGCCTCGCCGGCGGGTCCACGTACGTGTCCCAGTCGTCCTCGGAGCTCTCCTCCGAGTCCGAATACGCTTGCGTGCCGAACTTGACGGCGCCCTCCGGGCGCCCGTGCTGGGCCCGGGCCCCCTCCTCGGGCGTCGTGGTGCCGTAGTGGTCCGGCAGCTTCCTCGTACTTCCGTCGGACAGCAGATGGGCGTCCAGCCTCTCGACGACCGGGGGCTGCGAGGCGTCGTCCGGGCGGCTGACCTTCAGCCAGTGGTTGCCGGGGACCATCACGGGACGTCCGTCCGCGGTGAGGGCGATGTCCGCCGTCACCACCAGGTGGCCGGGCCCCTGGGTGTCCGCCTCGCCGTGCTCGGAGTACGACGGGCCGAACCAGACCGGACCGTCACCCACGAACGCCTCGACGGTGATACCGCGCTTGCGCAGCTCCGCGAGCACGGCGTCGACGTAGTCGACCGAGACGCGGCCCAGGTCACAGGCCACGAAGCACAGCGGCTTCTGCTCGTCCCAGTTTTTCCTCGGCACCTGTGCGATCAGGTCGTCGGCGAAGTCACCGGGCTCGATCGGCCTCCCCCCACGGGTCGGCCGGCCGTCGGCCGCGGTGTGCATGGCCACCGGCGTCCAGGCGGCGTCCCGCGGGAACCGGTCGAGCGCGGCCTGGGTCAGCGCGTGCTGGACCGGATCCGGATGCCGGTCGCCGATCCACGGCACCGGCGGCACCAGGTGGGCCGGCTCGGACTGCTCGGAGAGCCACCAGCCCTCGTGGTCGCCGATCGGGGCCGGCCCCTCGTCGTGCGGCTGGAGCAAGTGCTCGACGCTCGGCGGGAGTTCGACCACGGTGGTGGTTCCGTCGTTCTCCAGGCGGGTCCGGGTCACGCCCGTGACCAGCGCGCGCAGGTCCTCGCGCCCGGCCAGGTGGTGCAGCGCGGCATGCCAGACCTGCTCCGGCTGCGGGTGCTGCGCGATCACCTCGTGCACCTGGGTCAGGTGCAGGTCACCGTTGCGGTTGTACAGGTCGCGGACCAGGGTGTGCACCACCCGCTGGGTGAACTCCAGCGTCTCCTGGGCCGACCACTCCCGCGGCACCTCGGTGTGCTCGGGGTGCAGCCAGCTGCCGTCGGACTCCATGGTGATCTTCGTCTGGTCCAGCGCCGGCAGGTCGGAGGCGCTCTTGTAGCCGAGCTTCTTGGCCACCGGCGACACGCTCTCCGGGCCGGTCCGCAGCATCACCGAGTTCCGCCGGACCCTCAGCTCCGGGATCGTGTGGAAGTTCCGGTGCAGGAACTCGGGCACCTCGTGGTACAGCTCGGCCTGCGTCTTGCGGTAGTTCTCCCGGATCTCGTCCCGCAGCCCCAGGAGGTACGGGTGCCCCTTGGGCGCGACGAAGGCGGAGTTGCCGAAGGTGCCCACCTTGCCGCTCTCGCCGGCCTTGGCGTGCACAGCGAAACCGGCCTCGGTGCCCCCGACCTCGTACAGGTCGTCCAGCGAGAGGATCTGGTTGTCGCCGTCGCTGTAGAGACCGCCGAACTCCTCGCCGATCACCACCCGGAAGGCGTCGCTGGCCGCGGCCTTGCCCGGCCCGGTCTGCTTGGCCAGCTCGGTCAGCACCTCACTGTGCAGGCTCATCGGCCGCTCGCTGTGGAACACCTCGAACGGGTTGACCAGACGGATGCCGCGCTCGCCGGCCCACTGGAGCATCTTCCAGGCGTCGGCCAGCTGGGGGTCCTGCGGCGCCTCGGTCAGGTCGCGGACGGCGGCGAACCGCTCACGGGGCACGTCGGTCCACAGGACGAACGCGGCCTCGTCCTTGAAGTACCTCGCCGACTCCCCGTACCCGTTCCAGAAGTTGGCGGAGATCCCCTGCTCGCGGAACGGGCCGAACCAGATCGCGTGCACCACCAAGGGGATCTGCACCCGCGGGGAGTCCAGCTCGGGCGCGTCGGTACTCGGCGCCCACTGGGTGTTCTCCCGCTCGTGGACGGTGCTGAAGGTCCCGGGCTGCTTCTCCCACGTCGGCGCCGTCGGGTCCATCAGTGTGGGGTCGGCGTCATGGCGCATGTCCATCGCGTCCATGAAGTGCCACAGCTGATCCGCCGTCAGATCGTGGTAGTCGTAGGCCCTTCCGGTGGCCGGGTCGGTCATGAACTCCGGCGCCGGACGCGGCTGCAGGATCCCGAACAGGTCGGCACCGAACGGCCCCGGCTGCTGCTCCAGCTCCCGGAGGTCCGCCACCGTGCTGGTGTCGCCGAGGTCCTTCAGCAGTTCGTGCCCGCCCTGGTACGGCGCGGTGCGGTCCCGCTTGTCGCCGAAGACCATCGCGTCGGGGTGCTTGTCGGTGATCGGGTGATTCCTGGTCGCCACCAGCGGCATCGGCTGGTCGGGGTGGGGCGCGAGCGGTGTCACCAGCACGTCGTTGCTGTGCGCGGGGAGCACGATCTTCTGCCAGTGACCGTCGGCTGTGACCCGCATCCTGCCGGACGCGTCGATGCCGACCTTCGAACTCACCACCACGCGGCCCTGGTGGTCACCTGCCAGCGGGTCAGCCGACTTGACCACCCAGACCGGCCCGGTGGGCGCATGGGCCTCAAGCAGCACATCCGGACCGAGCAGCTTGCGCAGCTCCTTCAACACCTCGGCAGCGTAGGAGTCGGTCTTGCCCAGACCCGTCTCACAGGCCACGAACCGCAGCGGGCCGCCGTCCCACACGTGGTCGCGCCGAAGGATGAACAACGTCTGGGCCATCTCGGCGGCGGACAGCGGCCGCCCGTTCCAGGTCGGAGCGCCCTCGACCGCCGAATTGCTGTGGTAGGCGACGGTGAAAGCACCCGGGTCCTCGGGAAGGTGCTTCAGCACCTCCTCGGTCGCCAGCCGACGCGCGTCGTCCATCGAACGATCGGCGAGCAGGTGGACGCCGGTCCGCTCGTGGCTGCTCCGCATCGCCTGGACCAGCTCCGGGGCGAAGTGCGCGGGATCCGCCGACGGGATCGGCGGTGTCACCTTCTCCAGGAACGTGATGTCGCTGCCCGCCGACATGGCGACGAACTCGTCCTCACCGTAGAACAACGTCTCACGGTCGTTCGACTTCCGGGTCTGCAGATGCGTCCCGAACACCCGCTGGATGGGCATCTCCTGGACTGTCACCCAGTACGGGGACTCCTCCGGCGCCTTGGACTTCGGCCTGGCCGGCGCGTTGGCCGACTCCGAGTCGGAGTCCGGGCCTGAATCCGAGTCCGGGTCCGGGTCCGGGTCCTTGAACGGGTCCGGGTCCGGGTCCGGGTCCGGGTCCGTGTCCGGGTCCTTGAACGGATCATTGGCCTTGGCCAGCGCCCGAGCCTCGGCCGCGGCCTTCGCCTCAACCGTGGCCTGAGTCTTGGCCTCCGCCTGAGCCTCGGCCCTGGCCTCGGCCTTGGCCTCGGCCTGCTCGTGGGCCACGATCGGGGCCGGGTCCTTGAACGGGTTCAGCAGACTGAACGACTCCGCCGGACCGCGCGGCAACGTGATGCGCTGCCCGTCAACAGGATCCCGGTTCCCGTTCTCGGCCGTGATGAAGTGCTGGTTCTCCAGGCGCAGCAGCTTGATCGTCCCGTTCTCGGGATCGACGTTCGGCAGCTCGGTCGTCGTCAGGAACTCGTACGTGAACACGTGCTGAGCAACCAGCGAGCGGATCAGCGAGCTGTCGTAGCTGATGAGGTCGAATTCGACAGGGCCATCGTCATCCACGAGCCTTGCGCTTCCGGCCTTCTCCACCGGATTGCCGGACCCGAACCAGGAGTACTCCGTCATCGCCTCCTCGCCGGAACGGACGTGGGAGAAGAACAGCTTCACCCTGACCGAGGACTCGGTCCACGAACCGCCTCCCTGCTCGTCGCCCCAGGTTTCGATCTCCTGGGGATTGCCGTCCAGTGCCGCCAGCCACCTGTAGAAACGGCTCGACGCACCCTCCGGCCCGGCCATCGAGCCGCCCTCGACATCCACGGGCACCGGAACGCCGTCAAGCTGCCTCGGCGCCCAGAGCGTCTCATCGCCCTCCAGCAGGTAGCCGTACTTGTGGCTCTTGCCCACGGGCGTCTCACGCGCGACCAGCTTCCGCGGGAAGCTCTCCGGCACATCGCTGGCCCGCAGGCGCATCTGCAGGTGCAGGAACTCCGTGATGTACGCAGGCGACCACCTGTCCTCGCTCAGCACCCGGTGGGTGTCCAGCAGCTTCTCGGCCGCCTTCGCCCCAGGGTTCGCCACCAGGAACGCCTCGGTGCGTTCGACGAGCTCGGTCAGTCGCTGACCGGCCTGCTCGGCACGCGTGTCGTAGTCCGCACGGAGCCTGCCCAGCACTCCGTAGTCGTCATTGCTCAAGTGCGCGCCCCGCGTGCGGTCGGTCGCATGCCAGTCGAGCAGTGTGCAGGTTCCCATCGCCTGGGCGTCGTTGTGGCGGTTGGCGGCGTCATAGAGGATTCCGAACTCGGAAAGGCTTGACGCGCTGTCCGGCCAGAGCCTGTCGGCGGAGAGGTCACCCTCCACGGCCGTGAAGGCGTCCTCCCGCCACGGTGCGACCGGCAGCGGGTCCGCGTGGGCTTCGAGCGCGTGCAGCGGAGCTTCCTCGTGCTCGAACTCGAGCTCGTGCGGCGGAGTCTCCTCGACCGGCGACTGAGGCTGCTCCTCCTCGGCGGCGTCCACATGCCCCGCCCCCTGCGGCGGGGTGACGGTCGTTACGTGCGTGTTCTGCTGATCGGCCGTGTTCCCTCCGGTATCCCAGTCGTCCTCGTCGTCCACGTGCGTCGCGAACTTGGCGGCACGGTCGGCTCCGTCGTGGCCCGGCCGCTGCTGCGTCAGCTGCTCCTTCTCCGCGTGGCCGTACCCGGCGGGCAGCTCCTGCTTGACCACCCGCGGCTCGTGGGACGGGCCGTCGAACTCCAGCCAGTCACCACCCGGGGTGATCGCCGGCCTGCCGTCCGGACCGAACCCGATCTGGTCCGCCGAGACCAGATGCCCCTCGGCATCCGGCAGCGGCCTGCCCGCCTCGTCCAGCTTCGGCGCGAACCACACCGACTTGGTCGCCGCCCGCGCCTTCGCCTCGATTCCCAACTCCGCGAGCTTCTCCAACACCTTCGGGACATAGCTCCGCGCCTGCGTCAGACCAAGACCACAGGAGACGAACTCGATCCGATCAGTACCGTTCCACTCCTTGGAATCACGCCACTTCTTCAGCAGCCCGGCGAATTCCTCCGCACTGATCGGCCGCCCATCCCGAACCGGCAACCCCGTCCGCGGATCCGTGTGCACCGCAACCGTGAACACACCCTCCCGCACCGGCAGATGCTTCAACGCATGCAGCACCGCCGCATCCGCCGCGTCCGACCCGGTCGAGCTCCTGATCCACCGACCGTGCGCACCACTGCCGACGTCCGACAACGGCACACCCTCATGCGCGGACGCATCCATCCCACCCGGGACGTGCTGCTGCCCCGAGCCCTGGAGATCCGACACCTCGCCGCTGCCACCGTGGTCCGACGCGGCCACCTCCCGCTCCGGCACACCGAAGGAGACAGCCCCCAGAGCGGTCACGGGCATCCCCTTGCCCGCGGGCGACGCGGACGACTCGGCCGCCGCCGCGAGCTCCTTCTCCACCAAGAGGGTGTAGTGCTGCGTGTCGACCTCGCGCGGCCTCACCCCGCGGGCCACGAACCGCAGCGGGCGGCCCACCCAGTAGTCACTGCCATGCAGGCGAAGCAGCGCCGTAGCCGTCTCCGCCGCGGACAACGGCCGCCCGTTCCAGGTCGGAGCACCCTTGATCGCCGAGCTGCTGGAGTAGACGACGGTGAAGGCCTCAGGCTCCTCGGCAAGGCCATCGAGCGCCGTGTCGACAGCGAGTCGGCTCGCGTCGTCCGAGGCAGGATCGGTGAGCCGGTGGACACCTTGCTTCCCCGGGACGGACTGCATGGCATCGGCCACCACCGGGGCCACGCGCGCGGGGTCCACCGACGGGACCGGCGGAACCTTCTTCTCCCAGAACTCGATGTCGTGGCCCGCCGACATGACGAGGAGTTCGTCCTCGCCATGGAATATCGTCCTGCGATCCTCCGTCCACCGGGTCTGCACCCAGGTCCCGAACACCCGCTGGATGGGCAACTCCTGGACCGTCACCCAGTGCTGGTACAGGCGCCCTTCTTCCTTCACCTTCGGGTCCGGGTCCTGGAAGGGGCGGAGCAGGCTGAAGGACTCGGCCGCACCGCGCCGAATCGTGACGTTCTGCCTCGGTTCGGTGAGTTCGAAACGCGTCTCCTCGTTGCCCTTGTGATCCTTGACGATCTGCTGGTCCTCCAGGCGGAACAGCCTGATCGTCCCGTTCTTGGGATCGACGTTCGGCAGCTTGGTCCTGGTCAGGAACTCGTAGGTGAACACGTGCTGAGCGACGAGCGAGCGGATCAGCCGGCTGTCGTAGCGGACGAGGGTGTAGGAGAGCGTGTCGTCCTCATTGAACTTCCAGCCTCCGGCAACCTCTCCCGGAACGCCCTTGTGCCAGGCGTACTCCTTCATCGCCCCTTCCCCACCGGGGCGGAAGTGGGCGTAGAACAGCTTCGCCAGGACCGGAGTACCCGTCCACGAACCGGCTCCCTGGGAGTCGCCCCAGGCTTCGATGAAGTCAGGGCTTCCGCCCAGGTCCTCCAGCCACCGGTAGAACCGGCTCGACGCACCGTCCGGCCCGACCATCGAGCCGCCTTCGATCTCGGGTGCCGGGACAAGGTCCTCCGGCCTCGGGGTCCAGGGCGTCTCGTCGTCCACCAGTCGGCTGCCCCCCTCAGAGCTCACACTCTTGGGCACCTCACGCGCGATCAGCTCCTGTGGGAACTTCTCCGGCACGTTGCTGGCGCCCAGGCGCATCTGCAGGTGCAGGAACTCCTCGATGTACGCGGGCGACCAACCGTCGGTGTGCAGCGCCCTGTGGGTGTCCAGCAGCTTCTGAGCCGCCGCTGCCCCAGGGTGCTCCTGCAGGAACGTCTCGGTGCGCTCGACGAGGGTGGCCAACCGCCGCTCGGCCTGCTCGGCACGCGTTTTGAATGCCTCGCCGAGACTGTCCACAACACCGGAATCGCCCGAGTTCAGGTGACGTCCCTGAATGATGTCGGACGAACGCCAGTCGAGCAGTGTGGCGTTGCTGAAGAACTTCTCGCCGCCCGGCCCGCCGTCCTCTGCCGCGAACAGGTTGTCGTTGAAGATTCCGAACTCGGAGAGGCTCGACTCCCGGTCCGGCCAGAGCTGGTCGGCCGAGAGGTCGCCGTTCGTGCCCTCGAAGGCGCCCACCGGCCACTCTGCCACCGGCTGCGGTTCGGCGTGAACCTCAAGCGCCGGCGGTGCTTCCGCGACCGGCGACTGCGGCTCCTCCTCGTGCTCGTGCCCGTGCTCCGCTTCCTGCTGGTGCTGCTGCTCCTGCTGGTGCACCACCTGCTCGTGCTGCGGCGCGACATGGCTGGTCTGCAGGGAGAGCGAGGTCTGAAGCGTGGAGGTCACCGACAGCGTGTTGTGCGCCGGGGCAGGCGTGGAGCTCTCGGCCGGCTCCTCATCGTCCCAGTTGTCGCTGTCCTCCCCCTCGTCCGAGTCCGAGGCCTGCCTGCGGCGGATCGCGGCCAGAGCCCCCTCGTCCATGAACTTGGCGGCACCCTCGGGCAGTTCCGTCGAACCGTCGGCGAGCCGCCGCTTGGCCAGCTCCTCCTCACTCGCATGCCCGTACCCCTCAGGCAGCTTCTGCGCGACCACCCGCGGCTCGTGGGACGGACCGTCGAACTCCAGCCACTCACCACCCTCAGTGATCGCCGGCCTGCCGTCCGGACCGAACCCGATCTGGTCCGCCGAGACCAGATGCCCCTCGGCATCCGGCAGCGGCCGCCCCTCCTCGTCCAGCTTCGGCGCGAACCAGACCGACTTGGTCGCCGCCCGCGCCTTCGCCTCGATCCCCAACTCCGCGAGCTTCTCCAACACCTTCGGGACATAGCTCCGCGCCTGCGTCAGACCAAGACCACAGGAGACGAACTCGATCCGATCAGTACCGTTCCACTCCTTGGAATCCCGCCACTTCTTCAGCAGCCCGGCGAATTCCTCCGCACTGATCGGCCGCCCATCCCGAACCGGCAACCCCGTCCGCGGATCCGTGTGCACCGCAACCGTGAACACACCCTCCCGCACCGGCAGATGCTTCAACGCATGCAGCACCGCCGCATCCGCCGCGTCCGACCCGGTCGAGCTCCTGATCCACCGACCGTGCGCACCACCGCCGAAGTCCGACAACGGCACACCCTCATGCGCGGGAACCGGCGCGGTCGGGAGGTCCGCCGTCAGAAAGTGGTCGGCCGTCAGGGGGTGGTCGCGCAGCGGGGCGCCGTCCTCGCTGAGCGTTTCGATATCGGCCAGGTAGCGGTGCGGAACGGCCTGGGTGACGGGGTTGATGACATCCGCCATCAGCCCGGTCCTGTGGGACTTCGCCTCCGTGTTGCGGAACAGCGAATCCTCGTTCTCCTTCTCGTCCGTCAGACCCGCGTAGTGCAGCAGCTCGTGCAGCACCACCGCGTTCTTGTGCTGCAGATCCAGCTGCCACTGATCGGCACGCTCCAGACCGGTGCGCCTCGACACCGGAGTGTCGGTCAGCTTGATCGCCTCCGGATCCGCCGGATCGTGGCGGAAGTTCACCTCGAAGTGCAGCTGGTCCTTCGAACGCGGCAGCACATGCCCGACATTCAGGTACCGGTCGAGCAAGCCGGTGGCCCGCTGCTGGAAACCTTCCAACTGCCCGTGCGACATGCCCGTTCCGTACTTCACCGGCAGATCGAACGAGATCACCCGCACCCAACGACCGTCATTCGCCTGGATCCGACGCACCGAGTTACGGACATACACCATCCGACCCTTCATGGCGGGAGGAACCCTCCCACCATGCACAGGGTGCGGCTCGAACTCCTTGAGATCCTTGGCATCCGGCGCGAAACGCTCCGTACGACGCTCCACCCACGGCGCGGAATCACGACGCGCCCGCCACTGATCCACCGTGACCGGATTCTCCACCGGATGCGCCCATTCGGAACCCCGATGAGCCGCGACGATGTCGTGCAACGTACCCGACACCTTCTCCGGAAGGTACAGACCCTCGCTGTGCTCGGGCGCCTGCGCCGGCGGGTGCTCGCCCTGGACGGGCTCCGGGGTGGCGGTGACCTGAAGGAAGGGCAACCCGGTGGTGCGGGCTCTGGCGACCTCCCGCGTGGGCCCGGTGTCCTGGAGGGCACTGTCGGGCCCGTACACCGCGGAGGCGAGAGTATCAACGCCGGAACGGAAGTGGGTCACCCTCGCGGTGGCGTGCGACGGCAGCTCTTCGCCGGGCCGGCCGTGGATGGCGATGTCGACGCTCTCCGGTATCAGGAGCTCGCCGCGCTCGTTGAAGAGCGTCAGGGCCGTGGTGACCGAGCGCAGGGGATCACCGTGCTGGTCGAGGATCGTGAAGGTGGTCTGAGCCGTCGGGTAGAAAGGCTCGCCCTGAGTGGTCCAGAGCTTGGCCAGGTAAGGCGGATCCTGCATGGTGACCCCGGCGAGGGCCTCCTGCACGGTCCTGCCGTTCCTGCTGGACAGCTCGGACGGTTCTGCCGCATGGCTGTAGAGCGAGAGCACGCTGGCAGCCGGCCTGTACGGATCACCGACACGCTCGTACAGCGTGGTCGTGGTGCTGACCAACCGCAGGGGGCGGCCCAGGTGGTCGAGGAGCACGGGGGTGCTGTGCTCCCCCGGCACGGCGGTGGCCGCCAGCAGCGTCCTCCTGACCCGGGCCTCCTCCGCGTGCTGCAGCGTCTCCGTATAGAACTTCCTCCACTCATCCCGGAGTGTGACGAGTGGGATCGGCTTGTCATCATCGCCGAACGCCGGCTTCTGGTAGACGTGGCTCTCGGTGGTGCAGACGACCGCCTTCCCCATGGGATACCCGTTGACGGTGTTCCCCAGCTGCTCCACGTACCGGTGGCGCAGATTCTGGAGCGCCTCGTCGTACGACTCGCCGATCCGGTCCCACGTCTTGACGCCCGTGGAGTCCACCTTGACGCCCATGGAGTCCAACCAGGTTTCCGTGGGCACGGGACCTTCGGGATGCATCGACGGATCGAAGACCATCTCCGTGGTGGTCTCCTGGCCGTGGTCCTGCACGTGGACGACCACCGCGACGTGGTGCGTCCATACGAGCTCGCGAGGCTGCCCCGGAAGTGCGCCACGGGCGTTGCCGGACTCCACCTTGAGGAGCGGCATCCCGAAGTAGCCGACGCGGGTGACCCAGATCTTCTTGTTCGCGACGCCCTGGCCGTCCAGGTGCTGAGCCATCTGGTCGGCCCGGTTGTAACAGCCGTCCTCGACGAACTCGAACGGGATCGTCCACTGCGACCGGTCGATGGTGGCGATGTTGGCCCTGGTGAGCTCGGTGAACCTGCGATCCGTGATCTGCCGGAACAGCTCCCCGGCTCGTTCCGTCGTCACGGACTCCAGCGGGTGCTGGTCGTGCGAGGTGTCCGCCGGAAGCTGGTGCGGGGCCGCCGGGGCCTGCTCGTGTGGGGCGGCTGCGGGCTGGTCGGGCGCGTTCGCGAACTTGGCCTGGCCAGGCAGGCTCTTGGTCAGCTTCTCCTCCGTCGCATGCCCGTACCCCTCAGGCAGCTTCTGCGCGACCACCCGCGGCTCGTGGGACGGGCCGTCGAACTCCAGCCAGTCACCGCCCTCAGTGATCGCCGGCCTGCCGTCCGAACCGAACCCGATCCGCTCCGCCGAGACCAGATGCCCCTCCGCGTGCGGCAGCGGCCGCCCCTCCGCGTCCAACTTCGGCGCGAACCACACCGACTTGGTCGCCGCCCGCGCCTTCGCCTGGATCCCGTACTCCGCGAGCTTCTCCAGCACCTTCGGCACGTAACTGCGCGCCTGGGTCAGACCAAGCCCACAGGAGACGAACTCGATCCGGTCAGTCCCGTTCCACTCCTTGGAATCACGCCACTTCTTCAGCAGCCCCGCGAAGTCCTCCGCACTGATCGGCCGCCCATCCCGAACCGGCAACCCCGTCCGCGGATCCGTGTGCACCGCAACCGTGAACACACCCTCCCGCACCGGCAGATGCGCCAACGCACGAAGCACCGCCGCATCCGCCACGGCCGACCCGGTCGAGCTCCTGATCCACCGACCGTGCGCACCACTGCCGACATCCGACAACGGCACACCGTCATGCTCGGGAAGCGGCACGGTCGGGAGCAGCTGCTCCTCGCTGACCGTCAGCGGGTGGTCGCGCAGCGGGGCGCCGTCCTCGCTGAGCGACTCGATCTCGTGCAGGTAGCGGTGCGGGATGGCCCGGGTGACCGGACTGAGGACGTCCGCCATCAGACCGGTCTTCCACGACTTCGCCGCCGTGTCGCGGAACAGCGACTCGCTGCTCTTCTTCTCGTCGGTCAGGCCCGCGTAGTGCAGGAGCTCGTGCAGCACCACCGCGTTGTTGTGCTTGAGGTCCAGGTGGAGCTGGTCGGCACGCGCCGGACCGGCTCCCGCCGACACCTCCGTGTCGGTCAGCTCGATCGCCTCCGGATCCGCGGGATCGTGGCGGAAGTTCACCTCGAAGTGGACCTGGTCACGCGAACGCGGCAGCACATGCCCGACGTTCAGGTGGCGATCGAGCAGGTCACGCGTCCGCTGCTCGAAGCCCGGCAGCCGGTCGTGGGACATACCCGTGCCGTACCGCACCGGCAGATCGAACGAGATCACCCGCACCCAGCGCCCGTCATCCGCCTGGATCCGACGCACCGAATTGCGGACGTGGACCGTCCAACCCTCCAGCCGGTTCGGCGGAAACGCCTTGTACTCCTTGGCCTCGGGCACGAAACGCTCGGTCCGCCGCTCCACAACCGGCGCGAGGGCACGCCTGGCCTGCCACTGGTCCACGGTGACCGGACGCTCCACCGGATGCGCCCACTCGGTGGGCCGGTAGGCCGCCACGAGGTCGTGCAACGTGCCCGACGACTTGGCCGGAACGATCAGGTCCCCGGAGTGGTCGGGCGCCTGCACGGGACGGTACGGGGTCCCACCCACCGGGACGGGGTGCCGGGAGGTGAGGACTCCCACGTTTGTCCGCGCACTGTCGCTACTGGTGGTGATGATCGGCCACATGGTCTTGCGCCCGGCCTGAGCGTTCACCTCCTCAGTTGCTGTCAGCCGGAGTCGGCCACCGTCCTCGTACACCGCGGTGGCGACCGGCTTGACCGGCTGGCTGCCGTGGTGGTGCACGTCCGCGGTGGCGTGCGACGGCAGAGCGCCGTCGGGCCACTTGTGCACGTGGGTGCCGACGAAGCCCGCCGGCCGGATCGGCTCGCCGCGGTCGTTGAAGAGCGTCAAGGCCGTGGTGAGCGTGCTCAGGCGCTGACCGCGATGGTCGAAGAGCGTGCTGGTGGTGAGGGTCGTCGCGTGGAAGGGCTGGCCGTCGGTACGCCAGAGCCTGGACATGGCGGAAGGCACCTGCTGGCCGGGGACGCTGGAACTACTGCCGCTGGCGGCTTCCGGCAGCGGTGCCCCGTTGCTGTCGTGCAGCCCCTGGAACGGTTGCGCACCGTGGTCGTAGAGCGCGAGCACGCTGGCGGCCGGCCAGCTGGGGTCGGTCGGCCGCTTGGGATCGGTGTCGTAGCGCTGGTACAGCGCGGTCGTGGTGGTGAACGGCCGCAGAGGGCGGTGCAGGTGGTCGAAGAGCGGGAGGTGGCTGTTCGGCCCCGGCACGGCGATGGCGGATCGCAGCCTCCTTCGGGTCCTGGCCTCGGCCGTCTGCTGATCGAGCTCCTCGTTGTAGAGATCCCGGTCACGCTGGGCGTTGGGCTCGTGGAGCTTGACCGGTGGGTTCGGCCGGCCGTGAGTATCGAGGGTCGGCCTGAAGTAGACGTCGAGCTCGGTGCTGCAGACCACCGCCCTGTTGTGGGGGTACCCGAAGCTGGTGATGCCATCCGGGTGGTAGCGGTAGCGGAGCTGGAGATTCTGAATCGCCTGGTCGTAGGACTCGCCGATCCGGTCGTAGTCGTTCGCACCCACGCCCATGGCCCCGAGCCACTCGTCCGTGCGTACGGGGCCTCCGGGGAACATCGACGGGTCGAAGACCATCTCCGTGGTGCGTGCCACGCTTGGGTCCCACACGTGGACGACCACCGCGACGTGGTATCCCCAGTCGACCGCGCCGGGCCGTCCCGGCAGTGCCGCCCGGGCGTTGTCGGACTGCACTGCGAGACCCGCACGCCCGCCGGCGATATGCGTGACCCAGATCTTCTTGCTCTCGATCCCTTCGTTCTGGAGGTGCGCGGCCATCTGGTTCGCCCGGTTGTAACAGCCGTCCTCGGGGTGGTCGAACGGGATCGTCTCGCCCAGGGTGATCTTGCGGGCCGCGATCCGATCGAACACGACACGGGCGGTGTCCCATGACACAGATGCCAGCGGATCCTGGTCGTGCCAGGTGTCCACCTGATGCGGGGGGACCGCGGGCTGCCCGTGCGGTCCGGCGCCGGGCGCGTACATGAACTTGGCCCGGCCCGGGAGGTCGGTCAGCTCCTGCGCCTCCTCCTCCGTCGCGTACCGGTACCCCGCCGGCAGCTCCTGCGCGACCTCGGTCGGCGGCTTCGACGGGTCACCGTCGAACTCCAGCCAGTGCCCGTCCGCGGTGATCGCCGGCTTGCCGTCCGGCCCGAAACCGACCTTGCCCACCAGCCCGGCGGACACCAGATGCCCCTCGGCATCGAGCAGCGGCCTGCCCGCCTCGTCCACCTTCGGCGCGAACCAGGCCGGCTTGTTCGCCGCCCGCACCTTGACGTTGATCCCGTGCTCGGCCAACACCGCCCGCATGCGCGGCACATACTTCCGCGCATCGGCCAGACCGAGACCACACGCCACCAGGTCCAGCTCGCCCTTGCCGCTCCACACCCGGTCGTCCCGCAGCTTGACCAGGAACCTGGCGAACGCCTCGGGCTCCATCGGCTGCCCGTCGTGCACCGGGAAACCCGTCTTCGGGTCGGTGTGCGCCGCGACCGTGAACACGCCCTTGCGCACCGGCATATGCGCCAGCGCGTGACTCACCGCCGCATCGGCCTCCCGCGACCCGGTGGAGCTGCGGATCCACCACCCGTGCACCTCGCCACCGGCATCCGACAACGCGTGCCCCGCGTACACCGGCTCGGCCGAGCCACCGGACTCGTGCTGCTGGTGCCCGTTCAGAGACTCCGTCACATGCGTCGACGCCGGGGTCGGACGGGCCTCCAGGTGCTGGGTGCCGTCCTCGTGCGTGATCTCGTGGTCCGCGTGGGACAGCTCGTTCTCGGTGTGGGACGACTCGTTGTCGGTGTGGGACGACTCGTTGTCCTCGTGCGACGACTGCGTCTGCACCGGCTGGACGTGCTCGGTCTGCGTGACGGTGCCCGGCTCCGGGTCGAGGTGCGTCTCGGCCTCCGGCGCCGGCTCCGGCTTCGCCGCCCAGTAGTACACGTGCCCGACCGTCTCGCTGGTCTCGCCGTACTGGCCGTTCTCGTCGCCCCTGCGCAGGGTGATCCTGACCGGCTGGCGGAGCAGCGACTGCGGGCCCGTGAGCGTGGCCTTGCCCGGCTCGACCTTGACCCTGCCCGGCTCGTCGACCGTCTTGCCGTGCGGAACCACGCCGACCGGGATCTCCCGGCTGGGGCTCCCCGGGGCGCGGGTGACCGGGGACTTGCTGTCGAGCGTCCGGGTTCCACCGAACCGGACGGTGTTGGCCGGGACGGTCACGATCGGATCGCCCGTGGTGCCGGTGAAGTCCAGCGGCGCCACGCTCCAGGTCCGGGTGCTGCTGGACGACGTGTCCAGCTCGCTCTCGGTCGAGCCGGTGAGCTCGTCCTCGCCGTTCTCGCGGACCCCGACCTCGGTGGCCTCGCCCATGGGCTCCATGCCCACGTGCAGCAGGGTCCTGCCGTCCGGGCCGAGCGGCACCGTCTGGTACTTCGTCTCCGAGAGCTGGTCGTTCGTCTCCGGAACCTTGAGACGGTGGAAGACCGCCTGCAGCGTCTGCGGCGAGAGGGCCTGGCGCAGCGCGATCTGCGAACCGAGCGGGAGCTGGTGCTCGGCCTGCAGCGCGGGGTCGCTGTTCAACCGGGAGTCGGCCAGGAACGAACCGACGGTCTCCTCGGCCATCCGCCGGACCGAGGCCGGGATGGTGGCCTCCACGATGCTGCGCGCGGTGCTGCTGACCAGACCGTGGAGCGGCTCGAAGACCTTGGAGGCACCCGCGCCCAGCTTGCCGAACACGCCGTCCCCCCACGGGCGGGGGGAGTTCAGCAACGCCACCGCGTGGTCCAGCAGGCCGTTCATCTGGTCGAAGCCGACCAGGTCGTGCCCCGAGGCGAGCGACTGCGCCCACTGCTCCCGCTCGGCGCTGCTCGGGGCGGGGAGCTGCGTCTGCTGCTCGGTGCCGTCGTGGACGACGATCTCCTGCAGCTCGTACTCGTCTGCTGCCGGGGTGACCGGGTTGTGCGCGGACTCGGTCGGCGGAGCCGGCGTGATCTGCTCCTGCTGCTGCCCGGTCGGTGCCTCGTGATCCGCCGTCTCGGTCATCGACTCGGGGACCCAGGCCTTGACCTGCCACGCCGGTGTGACGTCCACCGGGTCGGCCAGCTTCGTGTACCGCCCGCGCTCCTCCCGGGTGACCGTCACCTCGAACCGCATCCGGGAGGTGAAGGCGCGGCTGGTGCCGAACTTCGACGTCTTGTGGCCGACCTTGGTGGTGACCCCCGACTCGCTGCCGGTGCTGCCGCCGAGCTCGCCGCCCGCCGTGGCGGCGAAGGTCGCGGTGCCGAAGTGCTCGGCGGCCCGGGGCGCCCCGTAGGAGGGCTTGACGTTGCCGTCGAGTCCGCCGGTCCAGCTCTTGCCGGAGTTGCCCTTGACGGTCTGCGCCGCTCCCGTCTTGCGCGTGATCTCCATCGCGGACTGCTGCTGCTCGTCGTGCCAGCCGCCCTCCGGGATGCCGCGCACCAGGACCTTGGTGACGATCCGGGTCGTCGGGGTCTCCTGCACGTGGTAGTCGAGGATGCCCTTGTTGATCAGGTCGTCGAAGTTCGCCGACAGGTTGTGGGGGGAGAAGGTCTCCGCGAACGGCAGGGCCTCGGTGGGCGCCTCGTTCGCCCGCTCGGTGCCCCGGAGCTGGCGGTCGATCTCCCGCAGGATGTGGTCCGAGTCGTGGAACTCGGCGACGGCGCCGGCGGCGATCCCCGCTTCGAGCAGGTTGGCCCGCCGAGGCTCGGGCTGCGGCGGCGCGACCGGGGCGGCCGTCTCGATCGGAGCGGTCTCCGTGGAGGCCGTCTCGATGGAAGCCGTCTCCGTGAAAGCCGACTCCCTGAGCGCCCTCACATCGGCGTCGGAGAGCAGGACCAGCACGCTGTGCCCCTGGCTCTCCTGCGTCGCCCCGTAGCTGACCTTGCCATTGGAGTCGGTGACCCGGCCCTTGACAGTGATCGTCGCCTCGGCCTCGTAGACGTGCCAGCGTCCCTTCTGGGCCACCTTCCGGGTGGTGGACACCTTCTCCTTGACGGAGTCGCTGGTGTCACCCCCGTAGGAGCCCTTGCCCTTCACGCCGCCGCGGATCTGGTAGGTCGACGTGTTCAGGCCCTCGGGGGTCTGGGGGAACCTGCCGAAGTCGCCGGCGAGGGCACCCTTGGTGCTGCTGGACGTCTTGTCGGCCACCGCGGTCGACGTGCTGGACTTGACCTCCAGCGCCAGCTTCCCCTCGCCCGAAAGGGTCTCCCGGTACCGGAAGTTGCTCAGGTTCGTGCGCAGGGACAGGCCCACGGTGTCCCGCGCCATTCCCCAACCGACGTGCAGGTCACTGGTGTTGGACCAGGCGTTGTGCGAGGCGGAGACACCGCCGCGCAGTTGCTGCGCGCTGGTGAGGGTGTCCAGGGCCTCTTCGAAGTCCGGCACCGTGTCCTCGGCGGACTTGGCGCCGAAGGCGTCGCGCAGCGACTCCTTGGCCTGTTCACGGAAGTTCCCGGCGCTGACGTCACGCACGACGTGCAGCATGGGCAGCTGCTGCAGCGGCAGCGCCTGGTCCCCGAGGACGCTGTCGGGGAGCTCGGAGCGCTGCACGTCGACGGTGAGGTGCTCGTCCGTGGTGCGCCCCACGAGCGCCCCCTGGTCCGTGCCCAGCTGTCGGGTGGGGTTCTCCGGGTCCAGCACGCCGATGTGGGCCCGGTAGGTCACCGGGTAGGCGAACCTGTCGTCCGGGGTCTCAAGGCTGAACTCCCGCTTGATCTCGGTCTCGGCGCCGGTGGTGAGCTGGTGCGACTGCCCGTAGGACCGCTCGCCGTTGACCGTCACGAAGCCCCGGAGGGTGCCGGGCTCGTTCATCGCGCTGCGCATGGAACCGCTGGCGGTGCCGGCGTGCTTGCTGCTCTGCCCCACCGACTTGTCGACCGCCGTCGCGCGGGTGACCGTCTCCTTGGCGGTGGACGCGCCGGCGCCCCGGTGATCGCCGGGCGCGAGCTCGGCCCGGACCACGATCTCGTACGTCCGGTCGGGGAGCCCCGGCAGGTGGGGCTCGTTCAGCGTGATCCGGAAGGTGCCGTTGAGCAACGCCTCCGCGTTGGCGCGCAGTGCGGAGGGCGAGAGCTGCTCGTGCAGGCTGCGCAGGTTCTCGTGCGCCAGCGGGGTGACCGAGGACTCCTGGTCCGTCCCCCGTGGCGGCAACAGGCCCGGGATCTCGTGGAGTTGGCCGATGATGTGGTTCACCAGGTCGAGCGAGCCCGGGACGTGCACGTAGGCGGTGCGGGCGCCCATCAGCGGACCGGTCAGCTCCGTGGCGACCGGCGGCGCGGGGGTGGTGCTCTCGGTCGGGGTGCTCTCGGTCGGGGTGGGCTCCTGCTCCCGCTGGTGCGGACGGACGCGGACGACCTCGGCGGCGGTGCCAGGGTCCGGCGTCACGGGGATCTCACTGCTGGTGCTGTGCATCAACCCGTCGCTCTGCGGCGACAAGTGACTCTTGATCAGCTGAATGCTGAACGACACACCGGTCGACACCAGGTCGGCCCGGCCGGTGTTCTCGTGACTCTTCTCAACGGTGAAGGTGCTCTTGCCCTTGAGACCGTGCGTCGTCGAGCGGGAGTAGCCGTAACCGAGGTTGCCCGTCAGCCACTTGCTCTCCTCGTCGACCGGCGAGTGCCAGATCTGACCGGTGAGGCCGTGGTTGGTGCCCAGGCTCCGGGTGCTGCCCTCCGACCGGTTTCCGGCCTGCTCGGTCGACCACTTGCTGCCGAGGACGCTCTTCTTCTCCACCAGGTCCTGGACGACGGACTCGCGGGGCTCGATCTTCAGGCGCAGGAAGCCGGTACCCCCGTCCGTGAACGTCATGACGGGGGAATCCAGCCCCCAGGTCGACGCGTGCTCGAAGCCGTCGATCACGTTCTTCGGGGCGAGGAAGTCGACGATGGCCTGATGCGCCACGCCGCCCGGACGTCCCTCGTCCGGCAGCTCCCTGAACACCGCGTCCCGGACCGTGTGGAGGCCCCTGATCGTGAGCGGGTGGCCCGTGACCGGCACGGCGCCGCCCGGACCATGACCGATCGCGTCCTGCGGCTCCCAGCCGGGCCAGCTGGTCTGCTGTTCGTCGTCACGCGCGCTGCGCGGGATCTCGGCCGTCACCTGGCCCGTGATCTGGGCGTCCCGGTCGTCCGGGAGCGGGCGCGCGACACCCTGGTCGTCGACCACCCGGATCTCGTAGGTGAACTCCGACGCGTAGGTGTCGGTCCGGCCGGTCAGCGCGACCTTGTTCGCCGCCGTCTCGGTGACCTTGACCGAGGTCTCCGCGCCGTGGGAGGCCCCACCGAGGCTGCCGGACACCGTGTGGCTCGACTGCAGGAACTTGTTGACCGGGTGGGTGTAGCTCGGCGCCAGGTCCAGGCCCTGCTGGTTGGTGGCGAGCTGGACCTTGCGCGGATCGGACGCGTGACTGGACTCGGACGAGACCTCGAAGCCCTCCCCGGTGTTCCTCGCGTTCCTGTCACCCGCGGTGTGCAGCTGCCAGGGAGCGGCCGTCGCCTTGATCTCCACCTCGTGCGGCTTGCCGTCGACCCGGACCGTGAAGCGCCAGCCGCCGTTCACCATCAGGGCGTGCTTCGCCCGGAAGTTCGCGGGATCCAGGAGCCCGTCCAGCCGCTGCACGACCTGGCGCTCGGTGTGGCTCCCGCCGAGGAGGTCGTCGATGCGCGTGCGGACCGCGGCCGGGCCGGGCGCGTCCGTGATCTTGATGCCCTCCAGGTACTGGCGGTGCCGGCCGTCGAGCACCGCGGGGGGCGCCGGGTCGGGCTCGGGTTCCGGCTCGGCCAGAGGCTCGGGCTGGAGCTCGGGCTGGAGCTCGGGCTGGAGCTCGGGCTGGAGCTCGGAGACCTGCTCGTCGTGCTCGGAGAGGACAGGAGACTCGTGCGGGGACGCCTGCTCCTGCAACGGCGTCGAGACGGACTCCTGCTCCTGAACCTGCTCGTGCTGCTGCTCGACGACCTGCTGCTGGACCTCCTCGACGACCTCCTGGTGCGGCAGCTCGGCGACCGACTCCTGCTGCTCCTGAACGGCCTGCTCGTCCTCGTGCTCGACGACCTGCCGCTGCTCGCCCACCTCCTCGTGCTGCTGCTCCGACTCGTGCGCGGACGCGAGCCAGGGCTCCACGTCCGGCCGGGTCAGCGGATCCTCCACCGACAGGTCCGTGAGCGGCCGTGCCGGCTCCGGCCCGAATACCAGCTCGGACTCCGGCTCCGACTCGAACTCGACGTCCGACTCGTGTCCGGGTTCGAGCCAGGGCTCCACGTCCGGCCGGGTCAGCGGATCCTCCACCGACGGGTCGGTCAGCGGCCGCGCCGGCTCCGTCTCCTTCTTCGCGGAGCCGGTCCCGAACTTGACCGCGCCGGGCAGGTTCCCGGTGATCCTGTCCTCGGCCGCGGGCAGGTAGTTGTCCGGGCGCGGGCGCGAGCCGCCCTCCAGCGGCAGGTGGGCACCCAACGTCTCGGTGACCACCTCGGACGACCCGTCCTTCGGCCGGCTGAGCTTGATCCAGTGACCGCCCGGCACCAGCACCTGCCGACCGTCGGCGGTGAGGCCGATCCTCGCCGTGACCACCAGGTCGCCGTTCCCCAGGGGATCGGTCGCACCCCCGGCCGACGTCTTCGGGCCGAACCAGACCGGGCCGTCGCCCACGTAGGCGTCCGCGGTGGCACCGCGCTTCCACAGCTCGGCCATCACCTCGGCCGCATAGGCCGAGTCGACCTTTCCCAGGTCGCACGCGATGAACTGCAACGGCTTGGCGTGGTCCCAACCAGGCAGGCCCATCAGCTCGTTCGCCAGCTCGACCGGCGGGATCCGCACGCCGTCGCGGGTCGGCACACCGTCCGTGGTGTGCATCGCCACCGGCTGGAACCGGTCGTCCGCCGGGAACCGGGTGAACACCTCCTCCGTCAGCCGCAGCTGCTCCGGGTGCGCGTCCCCGATCCACGCGATGTCGGAACGGCTCGCCCGCGGGTCGGCGGCGGCGTTGTGCCCCGTGGCAACCGTCGTATCCGGGTGCCAGGCGGCCGCCACCTCCTGGCTCGTGACCCGGCGACCGGGCTGCTTGAGCCCGGCCACCGTCTCCACCAGCCGCTGCCGGTCCGCCGGGCTGACCCGGACATCGTCGGCGGAACCGTTCAACTTCCGGATGTAGCTGTCCAGATGATCCGTACCGACCTGGGCGTCGTGCTTGAGGCCCAGGTCCGCGCGGACCACGTCCGCCACCCGCCGCACCGCCGTCAACCGGTCGACGGTCACGAGGTCCACACCGCCGTGCAGATCGGCCGCCAGCCGGCCGGTCCACCAGGTCCGCAGACCCGCGTCACGGCGCGCCGACTCCGGCAGCAGCAGGTGCGTGACCTTCCCGGTGCCCGAAATCCCGTGCCCGGCCCCGATCTTCTCGGCCAGCGGCCACAGGTCCTCGCGGCGCTCCACCCGCGACACGCCCGCCAGGCCCGCCAGCGCGGAGGTCAGCTCGTGCGCGTCCGCCCGGTTCACGGCGGGGTTCCCGCTGGTCCCGGTCGGGAACTCCGGGTCGCGCTCCTTGGCGCTGACCACCTCGTAGGGCTTGGGGTTGAACGCCTGGTCCGTCTCGCCGGCCCGGCGCCCGGTCACCTTGAACGAGCTACCGGGCTCGACCAGCACCTCCTTCTCCGGAGGCATCACCGAGAACGCCGAGATGTCCCGCGCGGCCCCGGCGCCGCTCAACTCCACCTCCAGCAGCACCCGGTGCGCGGCGACGTGCGGCTTGGCACGCTGTGTGAAGTTCTTGCCGACGCTCTCCTCGCGGCTGGTGCTCATCAGGTCGCTGTTCTCCAGCGTCCTGGCGAGCGAACCCACCGCCGTACCACCGCGGTACACCGTGCCCTTGGCAGGCGGCAGCTGCTTCAGCGCCTCCTTCACCAGCTCGATGTGCTCGCGCATCTCCTTCTCGATGGCAGGCACCAACCGGCCGGCGATCTCGTCCATCCTGGCCAGACGCTCGGCCTTCTGCTGGTCCGTCAGCGTGTGCAGCTTCTGCCGCACCAGATCCCGAAGCTCCGGATGCTCCTTCAGCACCGCCGGGATGTCCTTGGGGAGCATCCTGAGCACGTCGTGGACCGCCTTGCCCAACACCGTCCGGCTCAGCTGGTCCGGGAACCTCATCAACGGGTTGATCAGCTTGAAAGCCGGACCGGTGTACACCGCCAGAGCCTCGAAGTGCGCCGGAGTCATCGTCCGCAACACCTCGGCCGCGGTCATCCCGTTGTCCGCCAGCCACCCGTCCAGCCGATCGATCAGCTCCTGCGTCTCCCGGTCATGACCGACCCGGTTGCCCTCCGCGATCGCCTGGAACGCCGCCCGACGGGCACGCACCTTCGCCAACGCAACCGAACCCGGCTCACCGAAACCGGACTCCGCCGGCGGCAACCCCGCCAACTCCTCCTTCAGCCGCCGCAGCTCCGCCTGCCGACCCTCGTCATGAGCGAGGGAAGCGTCGCGCTCGATGGTCCTGATGCTCTCCTCAAGAGCCCCCCGACTGACCTTGTCGTGGTACACGACCTCATGCGGGAGCATGCCGTCCACCCCGACATGGGCCCGCAACTGCTCCACCGTGATACCGGGCAGGTGCTGCAGCATCGTGACCGCGTCGTCCAACGAGCCCGACGGCAGGTCCAACCCCGCACTCGACAACTCGAGGCCCTTGAGGATCTCGTACACCGAGTGGTCCCCCGGCGTGAGCATCCACCCGAAGAGCGCCAGCGTCATGTCCTTCGGCGTGACGCCCTCGACGCCCAGCACCTTGAAGGCACTCATCATCTTGGCGGCGGTCGCCGAGACGCCGGCGACGACCGGCATGCCCTTCTCGTCATGCGTCTCCTGGAACCAGGGCGACTCCTCGTTCAGCTGGTGGAAGGCCCGGCCGGACAGCCAGCTGAGCGGTAGCTCCGGCCCCTGCTCGTCGCCCACCAGGTCGCCGAGCCGGCTGGTGCTGATCTCCTTCTGGCTCTCGAACACCTTGACGACGACCTCGGCGCCCTGCTCGTCGGTGCCGAGGTGGACCTCCAGGACACCGGGCTGCGCCCGCAGCGCCGCCAGGTCCGGCCGGCCCTCGGCATCCAGCGGGACGCTGTCCAGCGGGAGATGCTCGACATCGAAACCGAGCACCTCGCGGGCGACATGGTTCTCCGTCAGGAAGGCCAGTTCGCGCGGACTGAGCGAAGCCCCCAGCCGGGCGTACTCGGCCGGGGTCCGGGCGATCGGGCCCGAGAGCTGCTCGTCCAGCGGGCGCGGCTTCCGGGCGCTGAGGCTCGACAGGTAGGAGGCCCCGTCCTTGAACCACTTCTCGGACTGCGCCAGGATGTTGCCGGTTCCGAAGACGTCGTTCTCGAACATGGTCGCCCTGCCCGGCGCGACCTTGAGCAGTGCCCCGTGGAGCATCTGGCGCAGGCTGCCGTTCAGGAACTCCGCCTGCGCGCGCAGCGACGCCACGTCCAGGCCCAGCTCCGTGGCCCTGGCCTCGTCCTTGGAGCGGATGATGTCGTTGATGACCGACTTGAGGTTGAGGTCCGAGCGCTTGAAGTAGGCGGCGTTGAAGAAGGCCGTCATCAACTCGCGGGTGTTGCCCTCGTCGAGCATGTGCAGGAACTCGTCCAGCGGCAGTTCCTCGCCGACCTGGCCGGCCGACTCCGGATCGTCCTTGAGGAAGAGCTTCGCGATCTCCTCGGGGGCCACGTCGGGGTGGGCGTCCGACAGCACCTGGAAGAGCCGGGACACGCTCCCGCGTGCCGCGCTCGTGGCCTGCGGGAGGGCGTGGCTGTACGCGCCGAGCCGGGTCTCGAAATCCCGGGCCCGGTCGTGGTAGCCGCTGTCGGTGTAGAGCGGGTGGCGCGAGCCGAACGCCACGGCGCCCTGGATCGGTGTCAGGAGCGGGACGGCGTCCCCGCGCAGGGCGGCCATCGTCACCGGCTTTCCGGCCCGCTCCAACTCGCCGACCTGCCGGACCAGGTCGGCCCGCATGTCGGTCGGGTCGAGCTTGCCGGACAGCGCCTGGATCGTCCGGTCCAGGTGGACGAGTGTCACCTCCGTGCCGGGAGTGAGGCCGAGATGCTCGCGGACCAGGTCGGCGGTGGCCCGCACCGCCGTGAGGCGCGCGATGGTCAGCGCAGGGTCGGTGGGGTGGATGTCCCTGGCCAGGTCGGCCAGGTGCCAGAGCCGCAGGCCGTCGCGCCGGGCGGCGGCCTCGGTGGACGAGTCGGAGCTGAACCAGCGGCTGAGCTTGCCCGACACGGTCTCCCGGGTTTGCACGCCGATGCGCTTGGCCAGCGCGGCCAGGTCCTGCGGTTCGTCGATGTGGTCGCTGCCGCTCAACCGGGCCAGGCTCGCACGCAGCTCCTGGTGCCGTTGCTGGGTCTCCGCGCTGGTCCCCTGCTCGAAGCGCGGCAGCTCCGGCAGCGCCTCGTGCGCGATCACCTGGGTGAAGCCCTCCGAATGGGGCTTCCGTTCGGTGATGGTGAACCGGGCTCCGGGGAGGAAGAGCACTTCCCGCTCCGACGGGACCATCGAGAAGACCGAGATGTCCCGGCCCCTGTTCCCGGTGGCGATCGCGTCCACCCGCACGGGGTGGCTCCAGCTCGTCCCCGGGTGGTGGGGCTTCCAGAAGACCTCGGTCTCGGACTCGGCCCGGCTGAAGCTGGCGAACTTGCCGTAGACCTCCTGGTCGCCGCCGTACCTCGTCGACACGCGCCGGGTGAGTGCGGACTCAAGGTCGCCACCGATCGACCGGTCGCCGCGGAAGACCGGTCCGAGCGCGGGCGGCAACTGCCGCAGGGCGTCGAGGATCAAGTGGCCGTGCGCCGTCATCTCGCGCTCCAGGTCCGGCAGCAGCCGCTCCAGCGCGATGTGGATCTCCGATATACGGGCCTTCGCCTCCGCGCTGCCGGGCTTCGCCTCGGGGAGGCGCGTGAGGACCGCCTCGATCTCCGGCGCGTCCTTGAGCGAGGTGGGCAGCACCTTGGGCTTGAGGGTGAAGTGGGTGCCGAGCAGCCTCCTGGCCTGGAGCCGCAGCTTGATCCGGCCGCCCACCGCGCCGTACTCCATCAGGGAGTTGATCAGCGGGTACGCCGGGCCGGAGTAGACGGCCAGCGCCACGAAATGCGTCCAGCTCAACCGGTCCAGGACCTCATCGGCGGTGACCCCGCCCTCCGCGAGCCACTCGCGGACGTGCTTCGTCTGTCCGGTCAGATCGCCGTTCTTGGCCAACTGGAAGTCGCCGCGCCGCGCCAGGCCCCACTGCTGCGCTTGGGTGTCCGCGTCGGCGAGGCCGCCGTTGTCCTGCGGCTCGAAGAGGCGGGCCTGGTAGGTCTTCTCGTGCGGGGTCAGCAGCAGACCGCCGGTGGTCCGCAGCTTGGCCAGGGCGATGCCGGGGATGTGCCGGTACAGCTCGCTGCCCTCGGCGTAGTGGCGGTCGGGCTGCGCCGGGAACACGCCGGACATCCGTACGGAGGTGGCGAGTTCGTACAGCGTGTGCTCCCGCGTGGGCAGCAGCCAGCCGTAGACGCCCTCGACGAACTTCTCGGGCATGGTGCCGTCCATCAGCCGGAAGGCCCGCATCGTCTTCGCCGCGACGGCCGAGATCCCGCCGGCGGTCGGCACCCCACGGGCCGCCAGGTCCTTGGCCCAACGCGAGTTCGGGTCGACCTCCGAGCTCTCCGGATGCGTGTGCCAGCTCAGCGGGCTGTCCGGCTTCATCAGGCCGTTGGCCTGGAAGAGCTCCTCGCGCGCGCTGAGCGGCACACCGAGGTCTTCCAGGTGCTGCTTGGTGTACGGGTCCTGCGACCGGGGCTGACGGGTGCGCAGGCTCTTGGCGTACTCGGTGACGTGCCGTTCCCAGCCGGGATCGTTCGGGGAGACGAGGTCGTGGCCGGCGGCCAGGTCCGGTCGCGACTTGCCGGACGCGCCCTTGTCCAGCGCCCGGTTCAGCCGCTCGTCGAACTCCTTGCGGCTGAGCTGGGCCTCCTCCTTCAGCGCCTCGACGTTCATGCCGAGCTTCCGGGCCCGCTCCCAGTCCTTGCTCTCGACGATGGAGTCGACCAGCTTGGACAGGGCGAGCGGCGAATCGCCGTAACTGGCGTTGTGGAACGCCGCCATCAGCTCGCGGACGTTTCCGTGCTCGATCAGGTGGTCCAGGTCGTCCCGCGAGGTGATCTGACCGATCTGGCCGGGGAGGCTGCGGTCCTCACCGCCGAACAACGCGGCCAACTGTTCGTTCGTGGCGTCCGGGTGGGCCTTCCTCAGCAGGTCCCACAGGCCGTTCACGGCACCGTAGGCCACCGTGTCCCGCGCGTCGGACGTGAACGCCATCACGCCGAGCCGCTTCTCGAACTCGCGGGCGTGCTCGAAGTACTGGTCGCTGGTGTAGAGGGCGTGCTCGACCGCCTCCGCACCGAGGTGCGCGGCTCCGTCGATGGCCGCCTCGTCGGTCGGCCCGGGGCCCGGTACGGACAGCGCGTTGTAGCCCTCGGGCAACTGCTGGGAGTGCGGGGTCAGGCTGTTGTCCCCACCGACGGGCAGGTGGGCGTCGAGCAGCTCCAGGTGCGGCTCGGTCTCGTGCGGTGCCATCGACAGCTTCAGCCAGTGGCCACCCGGGACGATGGTCGGGACACCACTGCCGTCGTAGCCCAGGCTCTCACTCACCACGAGGTGACCCGGGCCGGACGGCTCGGCGACGAACGGGCCCTTCGGCTTCGGCCCGAACCAGAGCATCCCGTCCGGGGCGTACGCCTCCAACGGCACCTTCGGCAGCTGGCGGCGCAGCTCGCGCATCACCTCGGCGGCATACGAGTCCTCGTGCCCGGTGCCGAAGTCACAGACCGCGAACTGCAGCGGCTTCTCGTCGGCCCACACGCGCTGCCGGTGCAGGGTGGCCAGGACGGACGCCATGTCCTTGGGGCTCACCGGCTTGCCGTGCCAGCTGGGCGCGCCGTCCGGGCGCGCCGAGTGGAACACCATCGTGAAGAACCGGGGGTCGTTCGGGAAGCGGGCGATGGCCGCTTCCACCTCCTGGCGCTCCTTCACGTCACTGGCCGGGTCGACGAACGAGTGGACTCCGGACACCTCATGGGCCTGCGTCAGCGCGTGCGCGATCTCGCTGACCCGTTGGACACTGTCCTCGTCGCCCTGGTCGTGGCCGAACTTGACCGCGTGCGGGATCGAGGTGAGCGTCTCGTGGTCCTTCGCGGGCACGAAGTTGTCCGGGCGCGGGCGTGAGCCGCCCTCCAGCGGCAGGTGGGCACCCAACGTCTCGGTGACCACCCCGGTCGAACCGTCCTTGGGCCGGCTGAGCTTGATCCAGTGACCGCCGGGCACCGCCGCCGGGCGTCCGTCCGGATTGAAACCGAGGTTGGCGGTGACGACCAGGTGCCCCTGACCGCCGTCCTCGGCCGCACCCGCGGTCGAGACCTTGGGCGCGAACCAGACCGGGCCGTCGCCCACGTAGGCGTCGGCGGTGGCGCCGCGCTTCCACAGCTCGGCCATCACCTCGGCCGCATAGGTCGAGTCGACCTTTCCCAGGTCGCACGCGATGAACTGCAACGGCTTGGCGTGGTCCCAACCAGGCAGGTCCATCAGCTCGTTCGCCAGCTCGACCGGCGGGATCCGCACGCCGTCGCGGGTCGGGACGCCGTCCGTGGTGTGCATCGCCACCGGCTGGAACCGGTCGTCCGCCGGGAACCGGGTGAACACCTCCTCCACCAGCCGCAGCTGCTCGGGGTGTGCGTCCCCGATCCACGCCACCTGCGGGCGCGGCCCCGGCCCTGCGGCGGCGTCGTGCGCCGAGTGAACCGTGCTCCCGCCGCCCCAGGCGGCCGCCACCTCCTGGCTCGTGACCCGGCGTCCCGGCTGCTTGAGCCCGGCCACCGTCTCCACCAGCCGCTGCCGGTCCGCCGGGCTGACCCGGACATCGTCGGCGGAACCGTTCAACTTCCGGATGTAGCTGTCCAGATGATCCGTACCGACCTGGGCGTCGTGCTTGAGGCCGAGGTCCGCGCGGACCACGTCCGCCACCCGTCGCACCGCCGTCAACCGGTCGACGGTCAGGAGGTCCACACCGCCGTGCAGATCGGCCGCCAGCCGCGCTGTCCACCAGGTCCGCAGACCCGCGTCACGACGCGCCGACTCCGGCAGCAGCAGGTGCGTGACCTTCCCGGTGCCCGAAATCCCGTGCCCGGCCCCGATCTTCTCGGCCAGCGGCCACAGGTCCTCGCGGCGCTCCACCCGCGACACGCCCGCCAGGCCCGCCAGCGCGGAGGTCAGCTCGTGCGCGTCCGCCCGGTTCACCGCCGGATTGGGGCCGTCCTCGGCCGGGAACTCGGGGGTCTGCTCCTTGGCGCTGATCACCTCGTAGGGCTTGGGGTTGAACGCCTCGTCCGTCTCACCGGCCCGGCGCCCGGTCACCTCGAACGAGCTACCGGGCTCGACCAGCACCTCCTTCTCCGGAGGCATCATCGAGAACGCCGAGATGTCACGCCCGGCCCCGGCACCGCTCAACTCCACCTCCAGCAGCACCCGGTGCGCGGCGACGTGCGGCTTCGCGGTTTGCGTGAAGTTCTTGCCGACCTTCTCGTCACGGCTGGTGCTCATCAGGTCGCTGTTGTCCAGCGACCGCGCCATCGAGCCGACGGCGGTGCCCCCGCGGTACACCGTGCCCTTGGCAGGCGGCAGCTGCTTCAGCGCCTCCTTCACCAGCTCGATGTGCTCGCGCATCTCCTTCTCGATGGCGGGCACCAGCCGGTCGGCGATCTCGTCCATCCTGGCCAGACGCTCGGCCTTCTGCTGGTCCGTCAGCGTGTGCAGCTTCTGCCGCACCAGATCCCGAAGCTCCGGATGCTCCTTCAGCACCGCCGGGATGTCCTTGGGGAGCATCCTGAGCACGTCGTGGACCGCCTTGCCCAACACCGTCCGGCTCAGCTGGTCCGGGAACCTCATCAACGGGTTGATCAGCTTGAAGGCCGGACCGGTGTACACCGCCAGAGCCTCGAAGTGCGCCGGAGTCATCGTCCGCAACACCTCGGCCGCGGTCATCCCGTTGTCCGCCAGCCACCCGTCCAGCCGATCGATCAGCTCCTGCGTCTCCCGGTCATGACCGACCCGGTTGCCCTCCGCGATCGCCTGGAACGCCGCCTGACGGGCACGCACCTTCGCCAAACCGACCGAACCCGGCTCACCGAAACCGGACTCCGCCGGCGGCAACCCCGCCAACTCCTGCTTCAGCTGTCGCAGCTCCGCCTGCCGGCCCTCATCCTGAGCGGAGGACGCATCAGTCTCGATCGCCTCGATCCCCGCCTCAAGAGCGCTCCGGCGCTCCCGCAGATTGACCTTGTCGTGGTACACGACCTCATGCGGGAGCATGCCGTTCTCACCCACGTGGGCCCGCAACTGCTCCAGCGTGATGCCGGGCAGGTGCTGCAGCATCGTGGCCGCGTCCTCCAGCGAGCCCGACGGCAGGTCGAGCTTCTCACCCGACAGCTCGATGCCCTTGAGGATCTCGTACACCGAGTGGTCCCCCGGCGTGAGCATCCACCCGAAGAGCGCCAGCGTCATGTCCTTCGGCGCGACATCCTCGACGCCCAGCACCTTGTAGGCGCTCATCATCTTGGCGGCGGTCGCCGAGAGGCCGGCGATGGTCGCCAGGCCCTTGTCGGCGGTCTGCTTGGTCCAGGAGTTGTCCTTGAGCGCCAGCGCATCGCGGCCCGCGTGCCAGGTGAGCGCGCGCTGCGGCCCTTGCGGGCCCTGCGGGTCCGGCTGCCGGTTCTGGAACTCGGTCTCGCGCGGGCTGAGCGAGGCGCCGAGCAGGTCGTAGTCCGACGGCAGGTGATTGAGGGTCCGCTGCTCGAAGGGGATCGGCTTCCGCGCCGAGTTGCTCGTGAGGTACTCCACGGCCTTGCCCGAGCGGGCCATCGAGGCACCCGTGGCGAACGGGTCCTTCGCGAAGGTGTACTCACGCTTGCTGGTGAACTTGTTGACGGAAGCGTCCAGCAGCGAGCGGATGTTGCTGTTCAGGAAGTCGCTGTGGGCCTTCAACTCGGTCGTATTCAGGCCGAGTTGGCTGCCCCTCTCCAGGTCGCGGGGGCCCGCGACCTGGATGAGCAGGTTCTTGAGGTTGAGCTTGGAGTCGTTGACGTAGGCCGCGTTGTAGAAGGCCGTCATCAGCTCACGCGGATTGCCTTCGACAAGCATCGTGGTGAACTGATCGACCGTCAGATGCGTGCCGACCTGGCCGGCCGAGTTCGGCCCATCGCTGAGGAAGACCTTGTAGACCGCCTCCCCGGTCGGGTCGTCGTGGGCGGCCTTCAGCACCTCGAAGAGCCGGGTGACGACCCCGCGCGCCGCCTTCACCGTTTCGGGACGGCCGTAGGCGTAGCCGCCCAGCCGGGTCTCGAACTCCTTGGTCTTGGTGACGTACGCCGGGTCCTTGTAGAGGTCGCGGTTCGCACCGAACGCGACAACACCCTCGAACAGCGTGTCGATCTCGTCCTTGGTGGCCACCTCCCGGAAGCCCTCCGGCAGCCCGGAGCTCTCCTCGTGAGCCTTGGTCAGGCCGGAGCTGTACGTCTTGAACGTGCCGGCCCCGAACACCACCGGGAGCCCGTCGGCGTCGTAGCCGACCTTCGCCGCCACCACCAGATCGCCCGCGCCGCCGGTGCGCTTGGGAACGAACAGGACCGGCCCGTCCGCCGCCTTCGCGTCCATGCCCAGGTTGTACTTCGTGTGCATGGTGTCGACCACGGCATGCATGTACGCCTCGTGGTCGTGGGCCATCCCACAGGCCACGAAGCGCACCGGGATGTTGTTGTCCCAGCGGTCGTCGAGGTACGCCTGGTGGAGGTCCTCGACCACCTGGTCGACGGAGGCCAGGGGGCCGTCCTTGCCGACCTCCATGGCGATGACGAAGTGCTCGTCGTCGACCGGGAAGTCGTAGAGCGCCTCCTCCATCCGCCGGTTGTCGGGGTCGATGTAGGCGAGGTCGGGGAGCTGGCTGGTCCGCTCCGGCGTCTGCTGGCGCTCCGGCGTCTCCTGGCGCGTGAGCGCGCCGCCGTTCAGCACGTCCTCGATCGTGGCGCCGTGCCGCTCGCCCTCCGGGGCCTCGGCGTGCTCCTCGGTGTGCTCCTCGGGCTCCGGCTCGACCGGCCGCTCCTTGTGCTCGAAGGTGTCCTCGTTCGCGCTCTCGTGCGCGCGCCAGCGGGCGGTGTCCAGGTCTCCCGGGCCCCACAGCTCGTGGTACTTGTCGAAGAAGTCCGCGCCGTACGCGCGCTTGAGGTCGGCGATCGCCGCCTCGGTGGCGCTGTGGCCGGCGGCCTTCGCCTCCTCGCTCCTGCTGTGCTCCGCGGCGAGGTCCTCGAAGCCCTCGGCCGCGTCCTTCAGCGCGGGCAGGACCTCGGTCTCGAAGAGGACGTGCGACTCCAACCGCGCGTCGAGGCGCTCCTGTTCGGCGTTCCAGCCGTTCTTGCCCTCGGGGGCGCTGGAGTCGCCCGACTGCCGGGTCAACTCCTCGTAGGCGTCGACGACCCGGCGAACGCGGCCCTTGCTGAGGTCTTCCGGCCGCCGGAACATCTTCTCGAAGGACTCGGTGACCCGGCGGACGTGGTCCTGCTCGACCCGCTCACGGCTCTCGTCGGAGAGCCCGCCGCGCGCGGCGGCCACCTTGGCGGTGACCTCCGCGCTCCTCGCGATGGCCTGACGGGCCGCCTGGAGGTTCAGCCGGTCGTACAGGCGCTGGGGGTCGGTGAGTTCGGCGATCTTCTTGGCGAGATCGGCCTCGGCGGAGGCGCGGGCCCTGCCTTCGCTGCCGGGCTCGGCGGTGGCCTCGTCGGGCTCGGCGGAAGCCGTGCTCCGGTCGCGGACGTCGAGTTCGACGACCTCCTCGTCAGGCTCGACGGACACTGTCTTCCGGTCGCCCCTGAGCAGGCTCAGGTGGACGGTGACCTGCTCGTCCAGCTCCTTCGCCAGCTCGCGGGTGACCGTGCCGCGCGCCTGCTCGATCTGCTGCTCGGTCAGTCCGAGCTTCTTGGCCAGCTCCGGGACGAGGCGGTCCTGGCCGCCGTCCTTGGCCCAGGTCGAGGCAGCCTTCTCGGTGGCGTCGACGGCCCGTCGGATCGCCGCCTCCCGCGTCGCCTGGACGGCGAACTCGTGCGGCAGCCCGTCGGCGTGGACGGCCAGCGACCGTGCGAAGTGGCCGGCGACCGGGCGGGTCGAGCCGGCGACCTCCTCGAAGTCGGCGGAGAGCTTGTCGCGCAGCGACTCCTTGATCAGCTCCAGGCTCTCGTCGGAGAGCCCGGCCTTCTCCGGCAGCTCGACGGAGGCCAGCATTTCGCTGTCCGTCTCGTCGACGCGGGAACGCCAGGACCCGGCGGTCTGCGTCGTCAGGCGCTCGACCTGGCCCAGCGCCGTCTCGTAGTCGGCCCGCAGGTCGAGGTCGTGGCTCAGCTGGGTGAGCATCCCCGCCAGCTCCCGCTGGGCCCGGGCGTTGCCCGCCCCGGTGACGTCCTCCGGCTTGGCGTACAGCTCGGTGACGGTGTCCTCGGCCTTGCCGCGGAACCGGCTGGACATGTCGCGGCGGATCTTGGCCAGGGTCTCCCGCGGGATGTCCCCACGGCCCCTGCCGGCCGGCGCCTCCTCCTCGCCACCGTTGCCCAGGCGGCGTGACGGGGTGTGCCACAGCGTCACCGCGTGGTCGAAGCGCTCCATCGCCACCCGCAGCGCCGCCTCGCGCACGCCGGCGAGCCGGGTCAGCCCGTCCAGTTCGGCGAGGACCTCCTCGCGCTCCTCCGGACGAGCCTTCAGCTGCTCGTACATCAGGCCCCTGGCCCGTTGCCAGACCGCCTCGGAGAGCTGCGGGTCGACGCCCTCGGGCAGGCTGCCGTCGACGGACTCGCGCAGCTTCGCCTCGGCCTCCGCGTCCGCCGGGGCCACCGGGGCTGCCGGGAGCTCGCCCTCCTCGGGGCTCGGCGACGGGTTCTTGAGCGCCTCGCGGAGCTTGGCGTCGTACGCGTCCTGCAGGTCGCGCTGGGCCTGCTGCCACTGCTCGGTGCGCTCCTTGAGCTCCGCGAACTCCTTGGGCTCGTCCTCCCGCACGCTCTTGGTGTACTCGGGCGCGGGGGTGTAGTGGTACGGGCGGGTGGGCCCGGACTGCTGGCTCTGCGGGTCGTGCGAGCCCTGCGGGTCGTGGTCACCGGGCACCGGCGGCACCGGGCCCTGGTGCTGCTGCTGCGGATCCGTGTGCCCGGACCGGTCGGGTTGATGGGGCTGGTCCGGCTGGTCGGGCTGGTGGGTCTGTTCGGGCTGCCGGGGCTGTCGGGGCTGGTCGGGCTCGTGGGTCTGATACGTCTGCTGGGGCTGGCGGGGCTGGCCGATCTGCTCGGTCACCACCGTCTCGCGGGGCCCGGACGGCACGATGGGCGGGTCGCTGCGGTGGGGCCCGCGAGGCGGCGTGGGCAGCTCGGCCGAGTTCGGCTGCTGCTCGTGGTCCGCCGAGGTCTGCGGCCGCTCGGACGCCTTGGGCGGCGCCGGCACCGTGGGCGGCTCGGCGGCCTTCGGCTGCTCCGACGCCTTGGGCTCCGGCGCCGGCTCGCGGCGGGTGGTCGAGTGCGGCGGCGCGGGCGCGGGCACCGGCGCGGGCGACTCGGACGAGGTCATCCGCGGCCGCGCCGGGGCGGGGATCTCGCTCCCGGCGGTGGCCGTCTTCGGCTCGTTGGCCGGCGGCGTCTCGGTCTGCTCGTGCTGCTGCTCCTGCCCGCCGCCCGGCGAGACCGTCGAGCGCTTCTGCGGCGCCTCCACCGGCCCCTCGCCGGAGGAGTGCGTCGAACCGGACGACTGCGTCGGGCCCTCGGAGTACGTCGGCGGCGCCTCGACGGGGGTGTACGCCGGCGGCCGCTCGGGGGAGTACGCCGGCAGCTCCTCCTCGGAGCCCGCGGACACCGTCCTCGGCCGGTCGGGCGTCGACGCCGACTTGTTCGGCGACGTCTCGCCGTCGCCCTCCTGGGTCCTCCTGGGCCGCGGCACCGGGAACGGCGCCGAGTGCCCGGTCAGGTTGCCCAGCAGCGAGATCAGGGTGAGCGGGTGCAGCGGTCCGTAGAACTTGTCCGTGGAACCCTCGTTCTCCTTCTCCAGATAGGCCTTCGCCCACGCCACGTACTTCTTGCCGAACGTGTGATCGGCCACCACGTGCGCCCCGTGCCCGAGGGCGCCCATGCCGATGCCGGACACGAAGGTCTGCCAGGTGAGCGAGAAGGTGTGGTCGTCGCCGAAGGTGAGGTTGTAGAAGCCCTCGGTCAGGCTGTTGTGCACCCCGCTCTTCAGGTAGTCGCCGAGGGTGCTGCCCAGCTTGTAGAGCAGGGTGTCGCCGCCGACCTTGTCGAGCAGGCCGGGCACCTGCTTGACCAGCGTGTCGATCGCACCGCCGTGCATCCCCGCGCTCTTGAGGACATCCCGCATCCCGCCGTCCAGGGTGCCGAGCCCCTTGGCCTCGGCGTCCCTGGCCGTGGCCAGCACCTTGCCGAAGTCCTTGCCGAGCTGCTGGGCCTCCTCCTTGCCCAGCAGGGCGCCGAGGTGCTCCTGGAACACCTTGCCCATCTCGCCCTCGAACTTGGCGAGGGCCTCCTTGTCCAGCTTCTCGGCGGCGGCCATGAAGTGGTTGCCGAACTCGTGGGAGAAGCGGCCGATCGTCTGGCCCAGCTCACGGCCGAACTTCTGGGCGGCCTCCTTCTCCAGCCAGGCCTCGCCGTCCTTGGTCGCCCGCGACAGACCTTCGGCTATCACGTGCTCCACCGACGCAGCGGTCTTCTGCGCCTCGGCGATGGCGGCCTTCTCCGCCGCGGCGGTCTTCTCCGCCGTAGCCTCCGCGGTCTTCTCCGCCGTAGCCTCTGCGGTCTTCTCCGCGGACTGCTTGGCCTCCCGCGCCGCCGTCTGCTGGGCCTCCTTGGCCGCGCTGCTCTCGGCCGCCTTGGCGGCGTCCTCCTCGGCGGTCTTGGCGGCATCGTTGGAGACGGTCCTGATGCCGTCCTTCTCGGCGGTCTTGAGCAGGTCGTTCTCGATGGTCTTGAGCGCGTCCGAGGAGAGCGTCTTGAGCCCGTCCTTGGCGAGTCCGTTCGACAGGTCCTTGAACGCGGTTTCGAGCGCGTCCTTGCCCAGGCTCTTGCCGATCGTGTTCTTGAAGAGCTTGCCCAGCGCGCCGCCGAGCAGGTCGAGCGGTCCGCCGATGAGGCCGTTGAGTGCGCCGAACTCCAGTGCCTGGAGGGTGGACTTGGTGTCCCAGTCGCTCCAGCTCTTGTGCCCCTCGGCGATCTGCACCATCTGGATGATCGCGTCCAGGCCCACGCCGCCCACGATGCTCAGGAAGGTGTGCATGGCGATCTTGTCGAGTAGCCAGGCGAAGATCTTGCGGATGATCCCTTCCGCGATCAGCCTCTCGGCCACGATCTCGCCCAGGGAGGCGCCGCCGGTGAACGGCGCCCAGGCGATCGCCCAGGCGATCTCGGCCAGCAGCTGGATCAGCTGGGCGATCGTCATCCACTTCGCGTACTCGACCTGGTTGGCGGTGTCGTGCGCGGTCTTCGCCAGGTCGGCGGCCTGCTTGCCGGCCGCGCTGAGGTAGTCGTCGCCACCGCCGTTGCCGATCAGCTGGCCCATGGTCGAGACGAACGCGTCGGCCGCCTGGCCCTCGATCTGGGTGGTGCAGTAGTACACCAACTGGGCTATGTCGTCCCTCAGTTGGGGCATGTCCTGAGAGACGTCGTTGTAGTCGTCGCCCACGGTGCGCAGCTTGTCCTCGTCCGCCTGCGGCCACTGCATGCCGGTCAGGCCCGAAAAGAGCTTGGCGAGCCCGTCCGAGATCTCAATCGACATGCGGGTGGCACTCCTGGTGTGGCGGCAGGCGGCGGTGACGGCGGTGACGGCAGTCGCGTCGGTGGTGGCGGACGACGGCGGGTCAGGACCCCTTGACGTTGTCCGCCAGGTCCTGATCGGAGTTGTTGAAGAGGTCGGAGGTCGACTTGCCGCTCTGGCGGACCTTCTCGAGCGCGTCACTGACCTGGCCGAGCAGGTCGGTGAGGTCCGAGGTCGGCTGGTCGACCGTCTGGTGGTACTGCTTGCCGATGTCGTCGTTGCCGGCCGAGTCCTTGTTGTACTTGTTGATCTCGTCGACCTTCTTCTGCATCCGCTTGAGGATGTCCGAGGCGTCGCCGAACTTGCCGAATTCCTGCAGGTCCGAGAGGACGGAGAGCTTGTTAGCCACGGAACTCCTCCTGCCGTCCGTGCTGACGCTCCGCCTGGCCCCTCGCCACGCTGGGGCGCATCGCCTGGAGCGGGGCGAGCAGCTCGTCCAGCTCGGTCCCGCCGGTCATCGAGTTCCGCAGCATCTCGCCGAGGCCCTGGAAGGAGCGCATCGACTCGGTGACCTTCGCGCCCATGTCGGCGCGGGCCTCGTTGAGCACGTCGGTGAGGACCTTCGACAGCTCGGCCGGGGCCATCGAGCGGTAGGCGGTGGTGTGGAAGGTGAGCGAGACGACCTGGCCCTGCGCGCCCACCACGGCGGTGACCATCCGGTCCTTGGAGGTGATCGAGGCAGTGCTCGTCTGCAACTCCTTGGTGGCCTCGGCGATCTTGGCCTGCTGCTCGCGCAGGTTGGCCATGGTCTGCTCGATCTGCTCCGTGAACGGGGAAACCGCCATCTCGCACCTCTCGATTCGGCGACGCGCATCGGCCCCCGGTTTTCCCCGGGGGCCGATGCGCGTCGGCGCACAGCTCGTCATCTGGTACCTACGGCTGTGGCGCCGGGTACCGTTCAGCTCGCTACGGCTGTGGCGCCTGATGCCGTTCAGCGCCCGATCACACCGCCGATCGTCCCGCTGTCGGTACCCCAGACCTCTTCCTCCTCGGCCAGCCAGGTGGTCCGCTGCCGTTCCTTGTCGTTCTGGCCGGCTCCCGCCCCCGCGCCCGCCCCGCCCGGCGGCATCATCGGCGGCATTCCGGAGCCGCCGGTGGTGGCGACGGAGCGGCCCATCATCTGGGCCTCCTCGGCCTGCTCACTGGCCGCGGCCCGCTCGGCCTGCGCCTGCTGGGCGGCCTCCTGCGCCGCGATGTCCTTGGGCGAGAGCGTCGCGCCGGTGGCCAGCGCCCTGGGGCTCAGGGCCATGAAGCCCTCGCCGTTGCTGATGCTGCCGGCCGGCAGCGGCCGCGACGAAGTACCGGCGAGTCCGGCACCGAACTCGCCGCCGAGTCCACCACCGAGCCCGCTGATGCTCGGCGCGTACGAGTCCCCCGAGAATCCGCCGAGGCCCGAGCTGGGCGGCAAGCTGCTGAAGATCTCGTGCGGGGGCGGCAGGTAACCGAAGCCGCCGCCGCCGCCGAGGTTCGGGTTCAGCGGCGAGATGGAGTCACCCATCGCGTGTTCCTCGTCGGCCACCAGCTGGCTCTGGTCGTCGACCGGGTTGCCGTTGGGGTCGAGGATCTTGCCGTCCTTGTCGATCTTGGCGCCCTTGCCGGCGTACACGCGGTTGCCGTTGCGGTCCAGCACCGGCTTGCCGTCCGGGCCGATCACCATCCCGTTGTCGTCGACGTGCGACCCGGCCGGCACCATGTACGGGCCGCCGCCGAAGGACGAGGCGATCGGCGGACCGATGGTGCTGCCCTTCGGCACGATCTCCGGCTTGCCGTCCGGACCCAGCACCGGCTTGCCGTCCGGGCCGATCACATGGCCGTTGGCGTCGATGTGCGAGCCGGGCGGCGCCGTCATGCCCGGCAGCGGCTGGCCGTTCGGGCCGAGCAACTGCTGCCGCTGCCCGCCGCCGGGGCCGGGGCCGAGGTCGGTGACCGTGGGTGGTGGCGGCGGCATGTGCAGGTTCGGGTTGTTCCCACCGCCACCGCCCGCCCCGGGCCCGAGGTTCTTGACGTTGGGGGGCGGCGGCGCACCGCCGCCGCCGTCACCGCCACCGGCTCCACCACCGCCGCCACCCGCGCCGCCGTCGCCACCCGTGGGCGGCGTGATCGCGGTGCCCTGCGGGGCCCCCACCGAGAGCGGCTTGTCGACCGCGCTCTTGACGGCGTTGAACGCCGGGGCGACGACGCTCTCGAACGCCGTCGCCGCCTTGTCCAGGCCGTCCACCACCGAAGTGGTCCAGTAGGTCTTGCCGGACGCCTCGACCGCGGTGAAGAAGTCCTGGCTGTTGACGTCCTTGCCGTCGAACGACGTGATCGAGTAACTGGTCAGGCTGGTCAACTTGACTGTCGGCGCATGGCCCGCCCCCGTTCCGCAGATGGCGTCCCGAAGCGCGTTGGTCAGGTGGTAGATCGGGCTGGCGATGGGGTACCACGTGTTCCACGCGTCCTGCAGGGCGGAAACGCCCTTGGAGGTCGCGTTGACCGTTGCGTCCGTGCTGCTCCCCCAGAACACGGCCTTGGCGTTCGTGATCGCCGCGACCGGATCGCTGGGCCAGCCGATCTGGTGCTCGAGGTCCCCGAGGATCTGGACGAGGCTGTCGAGGTAGGACCTGAGCTCCCCGGCCGCACTGCCCTGGAAGTCGCTGTCCTCGCTGTCCACGTCCTTGGCCCAGTTCCCGACGTACGTCTGCTGGTCCCCGATCCACTTCGACAGCTTCGCGAAGATGCCGGCGGCCGCGTCGAAGCTCGACGCGTCCACGGTGTCCTTGTTCGCCCACGGGCTGCTGATCAGCTGGGGCAGGACCAGCTGCGAATAGTCGACGTACTTCGCCCACTTGCTGTTGTTGCTCATGCCGTTGTCGTTCCAGTTGGCGCTGCAGTGAGCCACCACGTAGTAGACCCCGGTGGAGGAGCCGGGCGGGACGTAGTCGTCCCGGTGCGGATTGCCGCTGGCCCCGGTATGGGTCGTGACCTGGAAGGCATCGGAGTGCCAGCAGACGTCCCACGGGGGGTGTTTCGGGTCCCACGTGTCGGCGTCAACGATGGAGACTCCGTAACCCGTCACCCAGTCGCCGGCGGGGCCGCCGGCCACGTCCTTCCGGAGGACGCTGGCGCCGGCGGTGTTGGTGTCGGCGAGGCTGACCATGGTGTCTTCCCATGTCATGGTGCGTTCGACTCCAGAGCGGTGAAGGGTTGGACAGGGGCAGGGTCCGTCGCGTGGTTCCGGCTCCGGACAGGTCGCCAGGAGCCGGGACCACGCGACGGGGAGCGTGACTCAGGGCTTCGGGGGCGGCTGCGTCAGGGTCGAGCCGCCGAGGATCTCGAACATCTGGGCAGCGGTGATGGCGTCCCCCTCGGCGTTGTTGAGGGTCGTCTTCGCCTTGTTGAGGGAGATCTCGAGCTGGCTCATGTCATTCTTGAGCGTCGTGAACTGGGCAAGGATGCTCGCGGCGAGGGCCTTGAACTTGTCCTGCATGGCCTTCGCCTCGACGGAGGTTCCGCCCATCAGCAGGGTGTAGTTGCCCACGCTGTCCTTCCCGTGCGCGTCGCCGTTCGCGAAGTCGGTGAGGAGCAGGAACAGCTCCTTCCCGTCCGGGTCGTTGGCGCTGTTCCCGCTGAACCGGTTGAACAGCTCCGCGACATTGACGTTCGCGTACTTCGCCAGGATGTCATCCGTGACCGTGAGCGTGTCACCCATGCCGGCCTCCTCAGAAGCCCTGTGCGGCGGCCTGGTCCGCGTACTTCATGGTGTGGTTCATCTGGTCCAGGATCTGGGCGCCCTGGTGGATGTCCTCGTGCATCTGGCCCTCGTTCCCCTGCACCACCTTGAAGAACTCCTCGAACGCGGTACCGGCGGCACCCTGGAACTCCTCGCGGAGCGGGGTGAGCCGCTGGACCAGCTCGTTGAGGTTGCTCTCCATGGTGTGGGCCGCCTGGAGCAGATCTGTGTAGGCCTGGTCGATCGACTCGTGCTGAAGCTGGATGTCAGCCATGGGAATTGGTCCTCGCTGTCACTGGAAGGGAGAGGGGGGTGGTCGGCTGCCGGAGCAGCGGTCAGCCGTTCAGCGCGCTGTAGACGCCGTCCGAGGCGCCCCAGTTGCCGCCGATCACGTGGGCGTCCTCCTCGGCCTTGGTGAGCGTCTTGCTCGCGCCCTGGGTGCTGTCGGAGAGCTGCTGGAAGGCCTGCATGATCTTCTTGTAGCGCGTGACCCAGTCGTTGATCTTGCCCTGGAAGAGGGTGCTCGCGCCGGAGACGTAGTGGGCGGCGATCTCCTCGTTGATCCGCTCGACCGTCTGGCCGGAGCTGATCATCGCGGAGAGCTGACCCTCCAGGCTCATCAGCGCGTTCTGGATGGACTGGTCGCTCGTCTTCAACATGCTGCCACCGGGCGTGGTCATCGCGGGTCTCCTCTGTCGGGGAATCTGTCAGTGATGAGAACGGCCTTGCCGCGCAGGGCGGTTCAGCCGGAACAGCCGTTACCACCGGCCGCCGGGGAGACGATCTGACCCCCCGACAGCACGCTCGGGTCCAGGCTCGGCCCGCTGGGCAGCAGCGCCAGCAGCGCCTGCGGTACCGCCTGGGTCGACGCCGCCGAGTACCCCAGCTGCTTGGCCGCGGCGGCCGAGGGCAGCGGGTACTTCACGCCGTTGTCCGCCACCAGGTACTGGCTCGTCCCGGCCCCCGACCCCGACAGAGCGCGGACCAGCGCGCCCGCGCCGGGCCGCACCGCGATCCTGTCGGCGGCCGCGCAGCCGGGCGCCACGCCGGGCTCGCTGTCCGGCGCCTGGCCGCCGAGGGTGCCCGCGTCCAGCACGGCGAGGGAGGTGACCGGGTTGCCGTCGGTGCTCGGGTGCAGGTCGGCGCAGAGCGCCTGGTTCTGCCCCGGGTTGACCAGGGTGGGCGGCTCGGCGGGCAACCCGGTCGGCAGGCCGGCGCCGGCGGCCGTGTGCGCCGCCAGGTCCGCGGGGCCGATCGGCGCGGGGGTGCCGGGCGTGCCGCCGTAGGCCTGCTGCTGGGTGCGCGGGTCGCCGAGCAGCAGGTCGTACTGGAGCACGGTGAGCGGCACCAGGCCGGCCTGGGTCAGCACGTAGTGGCCGCCGGTCGGGTCGGCGAAGAGCTGGCCGACCTTGGTGGGCCGGCCCGCCAGCGCCGGGCCCGCCGTGCCGCGTCCGGGGACGTCGGGCGAGGTCAGGTCGGGGCCGGTCGGCAGCGTGCCGAGCATCGCGGCGGTGACCGGGAACGTCGTCGCGGTCGGGTAGCCGAGTGCCTGCAGCGCGCTGTTCTGCTTGTCGACCCGCAGCCGGCGGCCCTGCCAGAGCAGGTAGGTGCTGCCGTCCGGGGCGCTGACCAGCGCCCCCTGGCCGGGCGTCAGGGCGGTGCCCTGCTGCGCCGGGGCGACGCTGAGCACCAGCTGCGGCTTGCTCGCGCCCGCGGGGCCGCTCGCGGGGTTGGCCGCGGGCTGCTGGAGCCCGCAGGCCAGCCAGGCGCCCGGCTTCAGCTCGGCCGCCGTCGGCAGCGCGTCCGGCGCACCGACCAGGCCCACCGGGGCGCCGCGCTGGACGCCGCTCAGCGAGCCCTCGCTCACCTGCTGGAGCGCCATCTGGTCACCCGCCAGCAGCTTGGCGCTGGCCTGGTTGAGCACCGGGTGCAGCACCCCGCCCAGGTAGAGGTAGCGCGCGCCGGTCTCCTCGACCATCACCAGCGTGCCGGGCTTCTGCCAGGTGGTGCTGCCACCGGGCTTCATCACCCCGTAGACGGTCACCACCAGCGCGATCACGATGCCCAGCGCGAGGCCGGTGACGGCGCCGCGGGTGGTGCGTCCGGTGGGGGTGTCCGGTGTGTCGGGCTCGGCCCGCAGCATGCCGGAGGCGAGCCTGCTCATCACGAACAGGTGAGCCTGCACCTGGTCGCGTCGGGACTGCATCCTGCTTCTCCTCGGGTTCGGACCTGCTCAACGCCCACTCGGCCGGTACGACCGACCGGTACAACCAGCCGGTACGACCGGCCGGTACAACCAGCCGGTACGGCTCAGCCGTTCATCGCCCGCAGCGTGTGGTAGACCCCGCAGGCCAGCAGCGCCAGCGGCAGCAGTGCCACCGCGCTCAGCGTGTGCAGAATGTCCGCCAGCCGCCCCCAGTACGGCAGCAGTCGCCGCCCCGGCACCGTCCACGCCACCACCAGCAGCGCGGCGCTCAGCGCCAGCAGACCGCCCAGCAGCATCAGCCGCCCACTCGCCGGCTGACTCATCGCCAGCTTGACGCCCAGCACCACCACGCCGTACACGCCCGGCAGCAGCACGCTCAGCCGCTGCCGGATGCTGCCGATCGCCCGGCCGTGCAGCAGGAGCAGCACGCTCAGCGCGCCGGCCTGGGCCGGGCCCGCCCAACCGCTGGTGAAAGCGAGCAGCGTCAGGCTGACCGCGCAGACCACGCCGATCGCCGTGTACAGCGCCATCAGGTAGTCGTCGGCGATCAGGCTGCGGCTCAGCACCGCGGGGGCCGGGAACGGCTCGATGTTCTCCTGCAGCTCCTCGGCGTTGCGCGGCAGCATCGGCAGCCGCAGGCCGGAGAGCCGGAAGGAGATCGACGGGACGAACGAGCCGACCAGCACGGCGACCACCGCGACGACCGACATCAGCTGGTCGAGCGTCATCCCGGCCAGCACCAGTGCGCCGGCCACCACGCCGAGCAGTGCCACCAGCACCAGCCCCAGGAAGAGCGGTGCGGAGCCGCCGACCGCCGCCAGCGCGAGCACCGAGGCGCCGGCCGCGCCCGAGGCGGCCGCCAGCACCCGGGCGCCCAGCAGCACGTCGCCGGTGGGCCCGCTGGGCAGCAGCAGTGCGGCCAGCGTCAGGTAGGGGACGGCGGCGGCGCCCAGCGCGGTGCCCGCGCCCGGGTCGGCCATCGCCCGCGCGGCGCTGGTGGCGCCGAGCAGGAGCAGTACCGCCGTGGCGGCGGCCACCGCCTCGCGCGGCCCGCTGGCGCCCGGCAGCGCGAGCAGCAGCCAGCCGCCGGCCAGCGCCAGCATGGTCACCGCGAGCGCCAGCCGGTGGGTCAGCGCGGGCCGCCAGCTGTCGCCGCGCTCGTTCATGCCGGTGGCGACGCCGTCGACGAGGTCGTCGAAGTGCACCGGCGGCAGCGCCTCGCGACGCGGGCGCAGGTAGAGCGCGTCGCCGTCGTGCAGCTTGAGCGCCTCGGCGCTCTGCTCCTCGTCCAACGGCTCCTCGCCGAGGCGCTGGAGCACCCAGCCGCCGTGGTCCAGGCCGGCCTCGGCCAGCTCCGGTCCTGCGTGGCCGAGCACGGCCGGCAGCAGGTCGGCCAACGGCACGTCAGCGGGGACGGCGAGTTCGAAGGCCGTCCCCGGTGCGTGGAACCTCAACCGGCACAGCCCGGCGACGGCACTGCTGTTCACGCCACTCTCCCACTCCACGAAAGGCCCACTCCTCCCAGCTGTACGGGCCGGATGCCGCGACGCGTTCAGCCAAGTTCAAACGTGGTGAACCCGCCCCGCCCCACCGCCCGTCCCCCCTGAGGACGGTTGCGCGAGTGAGGGAGCCCTTAGGTGAGTGTGGTCCTGGTCAACCGAACGCCTCGGCGTCCGGGGCCCGAGATGCCGGACGGCGAGATCCAGCTGCAGGAGCCGCCGGTGCTGCCGGAGAAGCAGAGCGGCATGTCCAGCATCATCAGCATGGCGCCGATGGCGCTCGGCTCGCTCTCCATGGTCTTCATGTTCCTGCGCCCGGGCGGTGAGGGCGGCGGCGCCATGAGCTACCTGGGGATGGGCATGATGGCGCTCTCCGCCATCGGCATGCTGGTCACCCAGCTGATCCGCGGCTCCAGCGACCGCAAGCAGCAACTGCGCGGCGAGCGCCGCGACTACCTGCGTTACCTCTCGCAGATCCGCCGCCAGGTGCGCAAGTCGATCACCGCGCAGCAGCAGGCGCTGGCCTGGCGGCATCCGGAGCCGCGCGAGCTCTCCTCGCTGGTGGACACCTCCCGGCTGTGGGAGCGGCGCGCCGCCCACCCGGACTTCAGCGACGTGCGGATCGGTACCGGGCCGCAGCGCCTGGCCACCCCGCTCGCCCCGCTCTCCACCAAGCCGGTGGAGGACCTGGAGCCGCTCTGCGCGCACGCGCTGCGCCGCTTCATCCACGCCTACGGCACGCTGGAGGACCAGCCGATCGCGATCCACCTGCGCGGCTTCGCCCAGGTGCTGCTGCGCGCCGACGATCCGTCCACCGCCCGGGCGATGGTGCGCGCGATCCTGGCCCAGCTCACCGTGGTGCACGGCCCGGACGAGCTGCGGATCGCCATCGTGGCGGCCCCGGAGAACCGCGCGCAGTGGGAGTGGGCCAAGTGGCTGCCGCACGCGCTGCACCCGAGCGAGAGCGACGGCGCCGGGCCGCTGCGCCTGGTGGCGGCCAGTCTGGGCGAGGCCGAGCAGCTGCTCGGCGAGGAGTTCACCGGCCGCCCGGGCTACGAGCCGGACGCCGCGCCCAGCCGCGACGAGCCGTTCACCGTCCTGGTGCTGGACGGCGCGGGGGCGCACGCGAGCAGCCGGGCCGTGCTGACCGGCTACCGCAACACCGTGCTGCTCGACCTCACCGACAGCCTGGAGTGGAAGCCGGCCCGCACCACGCTGCGGCTGCGGATCGCCGACGGCAAGCTCGCGATGGTCGGCGCGGACCGCAACCGCAAGGACACCGTCACCGAGCTCGGCCGCCCGGATCTGCTGACGGTCCGCCAGGCGACCCACCTGGCCACCCGGCTGGCCCGCTACCGGATCGGCGACACGGTGGAGGCCGCCGAGCCGCTGGCCACCGACTTCGACCTGACCGCGCTGCTCGGCATCGCGGACCTGCACAAGCTGGACGTCGAGGCGCTCTGGGCCCAGCGCGGCATCCCGCAGCGACTGCGGGTGCCGCTGGGCCTGGGCCCGGACGGCCGCCCGGTGGACCTGGACCTCAAGGAGTCCGCGCAGGGCGGCATGGGCCCGCACGGCATGCTGATCGGCGCCACCGGCTCCGGCAAGTCCGAGCTGCTGCGCACCCTGGTGCTGGCGCTGGCCGTGACGCACTCCTCCGAGGTGCTCAACTTCGTCCTGGTCGACTTCAAGGGTGGCGCGACCTTCCTCGGCCTGGACGCGCTGCCGCACACCTCCGCCGTGATCACCAACCTGGCCGACGAGGCCTCGCTGGTGGACCGGATGCGCGACGCGCTGCACGGCGAGATGGTCCGCCGCCAGGAGTGGCTGCGGGCCGCCGGCAACTACGCCTCGCTGCTGGAGTACGAGACCGCCCGGGCCAACGGCACCCCGCTGCAGCCGATGCCCGTGCTCTTCGTGGTGGTCGACGAGTTCAGCGAACTGCTCGCCGCGCACCGCGACTTCATGGAGCTGTTCATCATGATCGGCCGGCTCGGCCGCTCGCTCGGCGTGCACCTGCTGCTGGCCTCGCAGCGCCTGGACGAGGGCCGGATGAACGCACTGGAGTCCCACCTGTCCTACCGGATCGGTCTGCGCACCTTCTCCGCGATGGAGAGCCGCGGCGTGCTCGGCGTGCCGGACGCCTACCAGCTGCCCTCGGCACCCGGCAACGGCTTCCTGCGCAGCGACATCTCCACCCTGACCCGCTTCAAGGCGGCCTACGTCTCGGGCCCCTACAAGCCCAAGCGCCGGGCGGCCCAGCAGGCGGTGCTCGAAGGCCAGGTGGTCGCGTACGGCACCAACTACGTGGCGCCCCAACAGCTGCCCGTGGTGGCCGAGGAGCCGGTCGAGGAAGAGGCGGCGGGCTCGCTGCTGGAGATCGCGGCCGCCAAGCTCTACGACGTCGGCCCGCCCGCCTACCGGGTCTGGCTGCCGCCGCTGGACGTGCCGCCCACCCTGGACGAGCTGCTGCCGCCGCTCACCGCGCACCCCGAGCGCGGCCTGACCACCGAGGCGGCCCAGACGCACGGCGCGCTCAGCGTTCCGGTCGGCGTGATCGACCGCCCGTTCCACCAGCTGCGCGACCTGATGACCGCCGACCTGTCCGGGGCCGGCGGCCACGTCGGCATCGCCGGCGCCCCGCAGAGCGGCAAGAGCACCCTGCTGCGGACCCTGATCACCGGCCTCGCGCTCACCCACACCCCGCGCGAAGTCCAGTTCTACTGCCTGGACTTCGGCGGTGGCACGCTCTCCACCCTGCGCGGCCTGCCGCACCTGGGCGGGGTGACGGGCCGGCACGACGGCGAGCGGGTGCTGCGCACCGTCGCCGAGGTGAACGGGGTCATCACCCGCCGCGAGAAGTACTTCGCCGAGCTGGGCATCGACTCGATCAGCAACTTCCGCCGCCGCAAGGCCGCCGGCCAGCTGGCCGAGGACCCGCACGGTGACGTCTTCCTGGTGATCGACGGCTGGAACACGCTGCGCCAGGAGTTCAACGACCTGGCCCAGGTGCTCACCCTGATCGCCCAGCGCGGCATCAACTACGGCGTCCACCTGATGGTCGCCACCACCCGCTGGGGCGAGGTCACCGCCGGCCTGCGCGACCTGCTGCAGACCCGGTTCGAGCTGCGGCTGGGCGACTCGGTCGACTCCGTGATCAACATGCGCGCGGCGGCCAAGGTGCCCAAGAGCCCCGGTCGCGGCCTGACCGAGGAGCAGCTGCACTTCCTCGCCGCACTGCCCCGGATCGACGGCACCGGCACCACCGACGACCTCGGCGAGGGCATCGCCGACCTGGTGGACGCCATCGCCGCGCACTGGACCGGGCCGCGCGCCCCCGAGGTGCGGATGCTGCCGCTCACCCTGGACGCCGCCGACCTGCCCGCGCCCGAGGGGCGCCTGCGGGTGCCGATCGGCCTGGAGGACGCCGAGGTCGCGCCGCTCTGGCACGACTTCGAGGAGAACCCGCACCTGCTGGTGATCGGCGACACCGAGTCCGGCAAGACCAACCTGCTGAAGCTGATGGCCCAGTCCATCACCCGTGCCTACACGCCCGCCGAGGCCCGGATCATGGTGGTCGACTACCGGCGCGGCCTGTACGACGTGGTACCCAAGGAGTACCAGCTCGGCTACGCGGTCTCGGTCGACATGCTGCGCCAGATCGTCGACGGCGCGGCACGCGCGATGAAGAACCGGATCCCCGCCGACGACATCAGCCCGGCCCGGCTCAAGCTGCGCGACTGGTGGGAGGGCCCGGAGCTGTTCATCCTGGTCGACGACTACGACCTGGTGGGCGCGGGCTCCGGCAGCCACCCCTTCGCCGCGGTGCTCGACAACCTGGCCCAGGGTGCGGAGATCGGCCTGCACCTGATCGTGGCGCGCGGCGCCAACGGCATCGGCCGGGCGATGAGCGACCCGCTGCTGCGCAAGCTGCAGGAGGTCAACTCGCCCTCCCTGCTGATGTCCTGCCCGCCCTCGGAGGGCTACCTGTTCGGCAACATCAAGCCGAAGCAGCTCACCACCGGCCGCGGCCTCTACATCACCCGCCGGCGCACCGTGCAGGTACAGACCGGCCACCTGGACAAGGACGGGTGAACCGGCGGGGGTAGCGGGTCCGTAGTCCCGGCTGGGGCTCACTCAGCAGAACGGAGGCCAGGCCATGGACTCGGCATCATCCCAGGTCACCGAACGGTCCACGTTGCGCGCGGTGGGTCCGCACTTCGTGATCGCGCCGCCGGGCGCCGAGCAGGTCGGCCTGGCGGCGGCCCTGGCCCCGGTGCGCGCCGACCCCCGGGCCCTGGTGCTGCTCGCCGCCGCACCGGACGCCGCCCCGGTGCTGCGCGAGTCGCTGGGCGAGCTGACCCGCAACGCGGGCGCCCGGGGGGCCGACACCCTGGTGCTGGCCGCCTCCGGGCTCGGCGCGAGCGGCCCCGACGGCCGACGCCCCGCCGAACTGCTCGCCCAGCGCACCGGGTTGACGGTGGTGGCGCCGGACGCCCTGGTCTCCATCGAGGCCGACGGAACGCTGCTGGTGGCGGGCGGCTCCTGGTGGCGCTGCCGGCCGGCGAGCGAGCCGGAGGCACTGGGCGAGCGCTGGCCGGGCGACGCGGCGGTCAACCCGCTGCGCAGCGGCGGCGTCTGGGTCACCCACACGGCACCCGCCTTCGCCCCGACCATCCTTGACTTCGCGTCGGCCCCGCCCGGCACCCTGCTCCTGGTGCTCGGCGAGCCCAGCGCCCAACTGCCCACCGGCGTGCAGCTCGCCTCGGTGGCCGCCTCGTTGCTCGCCACCGCCGGGGAGCTGCGGCTGCTGCTCAGCGCCCCCTGGGCCGACCCCATCGCGCTGGTCGAACTCTCCGCGCTCCTGGCCGCCTCGCTCAACCGCGAGGTGCACGCCGCCATCGGCCTGCCGCTGCTCACCGCGAGCGGCTACTCCAGCGTGCACCTCGCCCCCGACGGCACGCCCGGCTGGGAGCCCTACCTGACCGAGCTGACCGCCTGCCCCGTCCGGCGCAGCGTCACCGCCGTCGCCTGGCGCGGCCACCCCGCCTGGGCGCCCGCCGGGCCCGCGCGCTACCACGCCTTCCCCGGCTGGGAGTTGGAGGCGATATCGGCCGGCCTCTGGCTGCGCCCGGCGATCGGCACCGTCGACCGCGCACCGCGGCTGCGCCGGCCCGACCCGGCGCAGCCGGTGCTGGTGATCGGCGCGGCCGGGTTCCCGGTCACCCAGGAGGTCTGGGAGCACCTGGGCACGCTGCTGCCGAGCTTCCCGCCGATCGGCGCCGGGCCGACCGGGCCGCTGGGGCTGGCGGTCACGGTGGCGGGGTCGATGGACGCCGAGTCGGAGACGGTGGGGCGGTTCAGCGCGCGGATCCACAAGCTCACCTGGCTGGGCCCGGAGGGCGGGGCGCGGAGGGCGGCGCCTGCGGCCCTTGCGGCTCCGACCCCAGCTCCGACCCCAGCTCCGATCCCGGTTTCGGCCCCGGTTTCGGCTCCGACGCCGGTCCAGGCGGCGGCGCCCGTCGCGACCGAGCCGGAGCTCCCCGACCTCCCCAGCCCGATCCCCACGGCCTCCGAGCCCGCGGCCATTCCCATTCCGACCGCCTCGGAGATGGCGGGCCTCGCCATTCCCATCCCCACGGCGGCGGACCGCCCCACCATGATGCTGAGCACCGCCAACCCGGACGACGTCCCCACCCTCTCGATGGCCCCGGTCCGCACCCCGGCCCCCGAGCCCGAGCCGACGCCTGCGCCCGAGCCCGAGCCGACGCCCGCCCCTGCGCCCGAGCCCGAAGCGGCCCCGGAGCCCGAGCCGACACCCGAACCCGAGCCGACGCCTGCGCTCGAACCCGAGCCGACGCCCGCCTCTGCGCCCGAACCCGACCCCATCCCGGAGCCCACGCCCGAGCCCGAACCGGCCCCCGAGCCCGAGCCGACGCCTGCCCCGGAGCCCGAGCCCGAACCCGAACCCGAGCCCCAGCCGACCCCCGCCCCCCTTCCGGAGCCCGACCCGGCCCCGGAACCCATCCCCACTCCCGAGCCTGCCCCCACCCCGCCGGCCCCACCGACCACCCCCACCCCTCCCGCTCCCCTCACCCCTCCCGCCCCCACGACCGCCTACGAGGACCGCGAGGCCCTGGTCGCCCTCCTCGGCCAGCCCTACATCCGCTGGGCCAGCCGCGCCGACCAGGTCGCCACCCGCCTCCCCGGCCTGCGCCCGGCCGCCGGCGAGGACCTCCGCCCCGAGCTGGTCGCCGTGCTGCTCCACCACACCGACGCCGAGCTCCCTGCCTCCCGCGCGGGGCTGGCCACCGCCGCCCGCTCCGGCAACCCCGGCACGCTGCTGCCCTACCTGCGCTGCCTCACCGCCGGCCTGCGCCGACTGCCCAGCCACCACGGCGCGGTGCTGGTCGCCGCCCCGCCGGGCCCGTTCGAGCTGGACCGCTACACCCCGGGCGCGGTGCTCACCGAGTCCGCGCCGATCAGCGGAGTCAGCGCCGTGGCAGCCGACCTCGGCGAGGGCGTCGAGGTCGAGTTCGCCGTCTGGTCCGCCACCGGCCGCCGCACCTCGGCCTTCGGCGAGCCCGGCGAGCAGCCCACCGTGGTCTTCGCCCCGGGCACGAGCTTCGAGGTACTGGACGTCGAACCGGCCGACCTCTCCATCAACCGCCCGACCCGCGTCCTCCTCCACGAGACCGCCGGCCCCCCCCCCTCCCCCGAGCGCCTGCGCGCCTGGCTCGCCCGCCGCGACGCCACCGCCCCCGACGCCCGGGTCCGCCCGCCCCACCCGTCCCACTTCCAACTCGACCTCGGCGCCGCCTGACCGACTTCAGCCGGCCGGTCACCAGCACCCGGTAACGTGGTGTCCGGGCCTACCTCTGGTTCCGCGCCCCGAGCAGACCCCGGACGCCCTCAGAGCCGCACTCGCCGTCATCGCACCTCAGCTGCTGGCCAGCATGGCGGCGGAGCAGACCAGGGCCATGACGGCGGCGATCGAGAAGAACAGCCTCAAGCCTCTGCTGCTCTTCGTCCGGCACTGGGCGGCCACAGTCGAGATCGAACGCTTCCCTGAGACCGCCCGAGAACTGCGCCGAGCCGAGTACCTCGCTCAAATCTCGACCACCCCCGACGAAGCCGGTCAGTACGTCAAGATCGCCGGAGACATCGTTCGAGCCGCTCATCAAGCAGTGGCCTCGTGACCTGGGCCTGGGAATATCACCCGAGTGAGGAATTCGTCACCGCAGGGGCGCCACCGGCGTTCTTGGCCCAGGTCGAGAAGACCGCCGAGTCCTCTCACCCCTTCCACACCCCTCACCCCCGCTCCCCCACCCGCACCAGCCCCAGCTCGTACGCCGTGATCACCAGCTGCACCCGGTCACGCGCCGCCAACTTGCTGAACAGCCGCGCCACATGGGCCTTCGCCGTCGCCACGCTGATGAACAGCTCGGCCGCGATCTCGCTGTTGGAGAGTCCCCGCCCCACCAGGGTCAGCACCTCGCGCTCGCGCCCGGTGATCCCCTCGACCACCGGCGGCCCGAGCGCGCCCCTCGGCTGCTCGGGCCGGCTGACGAACTCCTCGATCAGCCGGCGTGTGACGGCCGGGGCGATCAGCGCGTCCCCGGCGGCGACCACCCGGATGCCGCCGAGGATGTCCTCCAGCGCCATGTCCTTGACCAGGAACCCGCTCGCCCCGGCCCGCAGCGCGGCGTAGACGTAGTCGTCCTCGTCGAAGGTGGTCAGCATCAGCACCCGCACCGGATCACCGGCGGCGGTGATCGCCCGGGTCGCCTCGATCCCGTCCATGCCGGGCATCCGGATGTCCATCACCACCACATCCGGCTGCTCCTCCCGGGCGAGGCGCACTGCCTCGGTGCCGGTCCCCGCCTCGCCGACGATCACCAGGTCCTCCGTGTCCGCCGCGAGCACCCGCAGCCCGGCCCGCACCAGCGGCTGGTCATCGGCCAGCACCACCCGCACCGTCATCGGCCCGCCACCCCCGTCCCCGCGCCCATCCCCGCACCCAGCGGCAGCCGCGCCGCCACCCGGAACCCGCCCTCGGCCCGTGGCCCGGCGCTGAACTCGCCGTGCAGCAGCGCCACCCGCTCACGCATCCCGATCAACCCGAACCCGGCCCCACCAGATCCGTCACCACCACCAGCACCACCGCCACCCACCGCACCGCTCCCCCGATCCGTGATCTCGATGACCAACTCCTCCTCCCGACAGTCGATCAGCACCTGACACCACGTGACCCCGGCATGCCGCACCACATTCGTCAGCGCCTCCTGGATGATCCGGAAGCCGGACAGGTCGACTTCCGGTGCCAGCGCACGCCGTTCGCCGACCCATCGCACCGCCACCCGCACCCCTGCCTTCCCGGTCGTCTCGGCCAGCCGCTCGACGTCGCCGAGCCCGGGCGCCGGCTCCCGGGGCGAAGCCTGCGCTGTCTGACCCGCCACCGGCCGCCGCAGCGCGCCGAGGGTGCGCCGCAGCCCGGCCAGGGTCTCCCGGCTGGTCGCCTCGATCGCCCGCAGCGCGTTGCGGGCCTCCTCGGGTTGGGTGTCCATTACCCGGCTGCCCACCCCGGCCTGGATCGCGATGATGCCGATGCTGTGCGCGACCATGTCGTGCAACTCCCGGGCGATCTGCAGCCGTTCGGCCGTGGCCGCCTGAGCGGCGTGCCGGCTGCGCAGCGACTCGGTGTACGCGCGGTGCTGGTGCAGGTATCGGCCGACGAGCCAGGCGAGGCAGGTCGCCAGCAGGTAGAGGAGCGCCAACGGCACCCCCAGCGAGACGTCGACCACCCGGGCGCCGAAGCCGTTCACACCGAGCCAGTTGGGCACCGCGCCCGCCATCGCGACGCAGATCAGCGCCGCACCCCAGAGCGACTCCCGGCGCGGCCTGCTGAGGGCGATGTACACCAGCGCGAGGTCCGCGACCAGGCACTCGACCGCCCCGAACCACCACCACCAGAACGTCACGACCCCGAGGTACGCGGCACCCAGCATCAACGCCAGCCCGAGCAGCGGGCGGCGGCGTAGCAGCACCAGCGGCAGCAGCGTGGCGAGCACGGGCAGCACCGCCTGCGGACCCGCCTGCACCCCGGGGCGCACGGTCAACAGCAGCGCGACGGGCGAAGCCGGCACCACGCCCCAGACGAGGCCGGTCCACACCGTGGGAGGTATCCGCTTGAGCAAGGGCGCTTTCACCCCGCGATGGTAGCCGTCGGCCCGCTGACCAGGCATGGGCCCACGGGCGTACACCCCCGGGCCACCCCGCCCCCGCCGATGCGGCCCACGGCCCGATGCGCGGCGGCACCGCCGGGCGGCACGGTGGATCCCGTGATCGAAGTCAACGAACTGACGAAGCGTTACGGCCGTACCACCGCCGTCAACCAGCTGAGCTTCACGGTGCGCCCAGGGCACGTCACCGGGTTCCTCGGACCCAACGGCGCCGGCAAGAGCACCACCCTGCGCCTGCTGCTCGGGCTCAACTCCCCCACCAGCGGCACCGCCACCATCGACGGGCACCCGTTCCGGCACCATCCGCGCGGCCTGCGCCACGTCGGCGCGCTGCTCGACGCGAGTGACGTGCACGGCGGCCGCAGTGCCCGGGCCCACCTGACGGCGCTGGCCCGGAGCAACCGGATCCCGCGCGCCCGGGTCGAGGCGGTGCTGCGTGAGGTCGGCCTGGCCGGCGCGGCCGGACGCCGGATCGGCGACTTCTCCCTCGGCATGCGCCAACGCCTGGGCATCGCCACCGCGTTGCTCGGCGACCCGCCGGTGCTGCTCTTCGACGAGCCGTTCAACGGCCTCGACCCCGAGGGCGTGCTCTGGGTACGCGGGCTCTTCCGGCGGCTGGCCGCCGAGGGCCGGACCGTCTTCGTCTCCAGCCATCTGATGAGCGAGATGGAGAGCACGGCCGAGCAGCTGATCGTGATCGGCCGGGGCGAACTGCTCGCGGACGCCACCATCGCGGAGTTCGCGGCCCGCGCCACGGGGGCGAGCGTGACCGTCCGCACCCCGCAGGCCGCCGCGCTCACCGATCTGCTGCACGGTCACGGCGCCTCGGTCCGCCAGGCCGGGCCCGACCAGCTCACCGTGACCGGCCTGGACGCGGACCGGATCGGCGACCTCGCCTTCGAGCACCAGCTGCGGCTGAACGAACTGGCTACCCACAACGCCTCGTTGGAGCAGGCGTTCATGGAACTGACCGCCGACAGCGTCGAATACCTCGCCGGAGATCCCCGATGACCACCCGCTACGCCTCCGCCTCGATCTCGACTCCGGCCTCCCCGCAGGTCGTCGACGAGCCGCGCGCCCGGTTCCGCGACCTGCTCGCCTCCGAGTGGACCAAACTCTGGTCCCTGCGCTCGATCCGCTGGGCGCTGTTGACCACCGTGCTCGCGATCCTCGCCATGAGCGCCAACGCGGCCCGCTCCGACGTCAGCAACTGGCCCAACTACCCTGCGGATACCAAAGACCACTTCGTCCCGCTCTGGTCGATGGGCGACGCGTTTCCCAACAACTCCTCGTTCATCCTGGCCCTGGCCGCCGGCAGCATCGGCGCCATCGCGATCGTCGGCGAGTACAGCAGCGGCATGATCCGCACCACCTTCGCGGCCGTCCCGGCCCGCCGGGCCGTGCTGGGCGCCAAGGTGGTCGTACTCACGGCGCTGATGCTGGCAGCGGGCCTGGTGATGGCCTTCGGCTCGTTCTGGATCTCCCAGGCCATCCTGTCCAGCCAGCACATCGGCATCTCGATCGGCCAACCCAACGCCCTGCGCTGCATCCTCGCGGACGCGGTCTTCCCGGCGGTCTGCGCGCTGATCGGGCTCGGCCTAGGCGCCCTGATCCGGCACAGCGCGACCACCATGGTGATGGTCACCGTGGTGCTCCTGCTGCTGCCGACCCTCCTCAACAGCAACCTCCACCAGTGGGTCATCGACCTCCACAACGCCACGCCCGTCGCCGCCTGGCAACGGCTGGTCTTCGTCCTCGGCCCGGACATGCTGGGCGACCCCGGGTACCACCCGACGCTGACGGGCTCGGTCGTGGTCTTCCTGCTCTGGCCACTGGTCGCGGTGCTGCTCCCCGTCCTGACCGTCCGCCACCGCGATCACTGACCACTGACTACTCCAAACGAGTTCAGTTCCGCAGTTCCCCTTCCGCCTCGGACCGCCGCGCGTACGCTCACCAGCAAACAGACGTACGCGGGCGAGGCGGTGGTCACAGTGACCGTTCCTGAGGAGCAGCTCCCGGAGCAGCCAATCGAGTTGGACGAGGACGAAGGGCCCGACGAGGTAACCACGTTCTTCACCACCCTGGGCAAACAACTGAAGATCCTGCGCGAGAAGAAGGGCCTGACCCAGCGCGAACTGGCCGTCCAGCTGGGCTACAGCGAGGACTTGATCTCCTCGATCGAACGCGGCCGACGCAATGCGCAGGATGATCTACTTATCGCGGCTGACGACCTGCTGGATGCGGGCGGCCTACTGAAGGCCGGCGTCGAGGACGTGAAGAACACCAGGGGGAAATCGCGGGCGCGGCACCCGATCTTCTTCCGGGACTACCGACGGGTAGAGCGCGATGCCGTAGAGCTGAACTACTACAGCACCATGGCCATCCCCGGCTTGCTCCAGACCCCTGAGTACGCCCGCCACGTATTCTCCGCCGTCAGACCGCTGCTGAGCGAAGAGACGGTCGAGCAACGGCTGGCAGCACGGCTGGCCCGCCAGGAGATCCTGACCAAGAAGTGGCCACCGCCCATGGTGACCTGCCTCATCGAGGAGGCGGTTCTCCAACGACCGATCGGCGGCCGGGCAGTTCAGAAGAAACAACTCGAAAGCCTGCTGACGTTCAGTCGACTTCGCAATGGTGAGCTCCAGATCGTGCCAATGAACTGCGAGGATCACACCGGACTCGATGGCCCTTTCACCCTCGTGACCCCCAAGGGCGGTCCGCAAGTTGCCTATACGGAGGCCCAGCAGGTCGGGCGCCTGATCACGGACTACGAAGAGGTCCGCATCCTCGCCGCGATCTATGGGACGATCCGAGCGCAGGCTCTCACACCACGGGAGTCAATGGCCCTGATCGAGAAGATGCTGGGAGAACTATGAACGTCGAAGCGCCCCAACTCGCTTGGTTCAAGAGCAGCTACAGCGGCGGCCAGGGCGGCGAATGCATCGAAATCGCCGCCACCCCCAGCACCATCCACATCCGCGACTCCAAAGACCACACCGGCCCCCAGCTCACCATCACCCCCACCAGCTGGACCGCCTTCCTCACCCTCGCCACCACCCTCTGACCCGCGAGCCCTGGAGCGACATTGACCAGCACCGAACTCTCCTGGTTCAAGAGCAGCTACAGCGGTAACGAGGGCGGCGAGTGCATCGAAATCGCCGCCACCCCCAGCACCATCCACATCCGCGACTCCAAAGACCACACCGGCCCCCAGCTCACCATCACCCCCACCAGCTGGACC